>NZ_JALDPT010000019.1 GCF_022695515.1 Phenylobacterium aquaticum | reverse complement strand
CGCGCGCCATAGAGCGTCCGCTGGGCGTCGAGCAGGGTCAGATAGCTGTCGACGCCGCGGTCATAGCGGGGCCTGCGGCGACGGGTCTCGCGTGGTCGGCGCGCGCGACCAGCCGGTCCTGGGCGGCGACCCGGTCGCGGATGGTGGCCTGGGTCTCCAGCCCGTCGGCGACCTCGCGGAACGCGGTCTGCACCGCCTTCTCGTACTGGGCCACGGCGATGCCCTTGCCGGCCTTGGCGACGCCGAGATTGGCCAGATTGGCGCCACCCGAGAAGATCGGCAGGCTGATCTGGGGCGTGAAGCTCCAGCTGCCCGTGCCGGCGTTGAACAGGTTGTTCAGGTCGGTGCTCGCCGCGCCGGTCGAACCCGTCAGGCTGATGCGCGGCAGGAAGGCCGCCCGGGCGGCGCCGATATTGGCGTTCTGGGCCTCCAGGCTGTGCTCGGCCGCCAGCACGTCGGGACGGCGGGTCAGCACCTGGGACGGCAGGCCGGCGGGCAGGTCCGCCTGGATGGCGATGGCGTTCAGTCCGCCCTGGGGCAACAGCTCGGCCGGGATCTCGGCGCCGACCACCAGGCGCAGGGCGTTGCGGTCGCGCCCCACCTGGGCCGTCGCCGTGGCGACATCGGCCCGGGCCTGTTCGGTCAGGGTCTGGGCCTGGCTGAGATCCAGCTGCGAGGTCGCGCCGGCCTCGAACCGCTTCTGGGACAGGCGCAGGGAGTCCTCGCGGGTGGCCAGGGTGTCCTGGGCCACCTTCAGCAGCTCCTGGTCCGCGGCGAGCGCCAGATAGTCGCTGGCCACCTCGGCCACCAGGCTGATCTGGGTGGCGCGGCGGGTCTCCTCCGTCGCCAGATAGCTCTGCAGGGCCGCCTGGTTCAGGCTGCGCACCCGGCCGAACAGGTCGAGCTCATAGGCGGTGAAGCCGACCGTGGCGCTATAGGTCTCTGTGTCGACCGCACGGCCGGTCTGGGAGACCGACGCGGCCGTATGCGACCGGGTCTCCCCGCCATTGGCGGTGATGGCCGGCAGCAGCTCGGCGCGCTGCACCCGGTACTGGGCGCGGGCCTTCTCGATATTGAGCACGGCGACCCGCAGGTCGCGGTTCTCCTTGAGGGCCAGGTCGATGACCCCCTGCAGGCGCGGGTCGAGGAACACCGTGCGCCGGCCCAGGTCGCTTGCGACAGCGGCCTGAGGGGCGGTCGCGGCCTGAGCCTGCGGCCAGGTCTGGGCGACCGGCAGGGTGGGACGTTCATAGCGGGGCGCGAGCGTGCAGGCGCCGAGCGAGACGGCCGCCAGCAGCTGTGCGGCGAGGGTGAAGGGGCGCATCTCAGAGAGCCTCATGGGGAACGGCGATCTCGTCGGCGGCGTCGGTCTTCTTGCCGAACAGGCGCTGAACGAGGACGTAAAACAGGGGCACGAAAAACACCCCCAGTATGGTGGCCGACAGCATGCCGCCGATCACCCCGGTGCCGATCGCGTGCTGGCTGCCGGACCCGGCCCCGCTGGAGATGGCGAGCGGAAACACCCCGAAGATGAAGGCCAGCGAGGTCATCAGGATCGGCCGCAGGCGGATGCGGACCGCCTCGACCGTGGCCTCGATCAGGGGCGGCCGGCCCTCTGCAGGTCCTTGGCGAACTCGACGATCAGGATCGCGTTCTTCGCCGCCAGGCCCATGGTGGTGAGCAGGCCGACCTGGAAATAGATGTCGTTGGACAGGCCGCGCAGGGTGGTGGCGAGCAGCGCCCCCACGACGCCCAGCGGGATCACCAGGATGACCGACAAGGGGATGGTCCAGCTCTCATAGAGGGCGGCCAGCAGCAGGAAGACGACCAGGATCGACAGGGCGTAGAGCGCCGGCGCCTGGGCGCCCGCCTCCCGTTCCTGCAGGGACAGGCCGGTCCATTCGAAGCCGATGCCCTGGGGCAGCTTGGCCGCCAGCCGCTCCATGGCCGCCATGGCCTGGCCCGAGCTCTTGCCGGGGGCCGGAGAGCCCTGGAGGTTCACGGACGACAGGCCGTTATAGCGCTCCAGCCGGGGCGAGCCGACGGTCCAGCTGGAGGTGGCGAAGGCCGAGAACGGGACCATCTGGCCGGACGCATTGCGCACGTACCACTTGTCCAGGTCCTCGGGCCGCATGCGGTAGGCGGCGTCGGCCTGGACGAACACCTTCTTCACCCGCCCGCGATCGATGAAGTCGTTCACGTAAGATCCGCCGAGCGCGGTCGAGAGGGTGGCGTTGATGTCGGCCGTGGTCAGGCCCATGGCGCCGGCCCGGGCCTGGTCGACATTGATCTGCAGCTGCGGGGTGTCGTCCTGGCCGTTGGGGCGGACCCCGGTCAGGTCCGGATCCTGGGCGGCCATGCCCATCAGCTGGTTGCGGGCGGCCATCAGGGCCTCGTGGCCCACGCCGCCGGTGTCCTGCAGCTGGAAGTCGAAGCCCGAGGCGTTGCCGAGCTCCGGCACCGCCGGGGGCACCACCGCAAACACCATGGCGTCGCGGATCTGGGAGAAGGCGCCCATGGCCCGGCCGGCGACGGCCTGGGCGCTGAGCTTGGCGCCGTGGCGATCCTGGAAGTCCTTCAGGCGCACGAAGGCGAGGCCCGCGTTCTGGCCCGCCCCGGCGAAGCTGAAGCCGGAGACCGTGAACACCGACTTCACCGCCGCGGCGTCGTCCTTCAGATAGTGGTCGGCGACCTGCTTCAGCACCGCCTGGGTGCGTTCCTCGGTGGCGCCGGGGGGCAACTGGACGAGGGTGTAGATCGTGCCCTGGTCTTCCTCCGGCAGGAAGGCGGACGGCAGGGTGACGAACAGCACGCCCATGGCCACGATGATGGCCCCATAGATGGCCATGGTCCGGCCGCCGCGGCCCAGGATGCGCCGCACCCGCGACTGATAGCGTTCGCTGGCGTGGTCGAAATTGCGGTTGAACCAGCCGAAGAAGCCGCTCGTGGCGTAGGCGTGGCCCTTGCTCGTGGGCTTGAGCAGGGTCGCGCAGAGCGCCGGGGTCAGGATCAGGGCGACCAGAACTGACAGGCCCATGGCCGAGACGATGGTGATCGAGAACTGGCGGTAGATCACCCCCTGCGATCCGCCGAAGAAGGCCATGGGCACGAACACCGCGGCCAGCACCAGGGCGATGCCGATCAGGGCGCCGGTGATCTCCGACATCGACTTGCGGGTCGCCTCGATCGGCGACAGCCCCTCCTCGCTCATCACCCGCTCGACGTTCTCGACCACGACGATGGCGTCGTCGACGAGCAGCCCGATGGCCAGCACAAGGCCGAACATGGTCAGGGTGTTGATCGAGTAGCCGAAGGCCGCCAGGATTCCGAAGGTGCCCAACAGCACCACCGGCACCGCGATGGTGGGGATCAGGGTGGCGCGCCAGTTCTGCAGGAACAGGAACATCACCAGGAAGACCAGGATCACCGCCTCGATGAGGGTCTTCACGACCTCCTCGATGGACTTCTGGACGAAGGGCGTGGAGTCGACCGGCACCACGTACTTGATGTTGGCCGGGAAGGCCTTGGACAGCTCTTCGACGCGGGCCTTCACCGCCTTGGCGGTGTCGAGGGCATTGCCGCCGGGCGCCAGCTTGATGGCCAGGCCCGCGGCCGGGTGACCGTTGAACTTGGCCTTCGAGGCGTAGCTCTCCGCGCCAATCTCGACCCGGGCGACATCGCCCAGGTGGACGATCGCGCCGCCGGTGGAGTTCTTCAGGATGATCGCCCGGAACTGCTCGGGCGTCTGGAGCCGCGACTGGGCGGTGATGGTGGCGTTCAGCGCCGTGCCCGGCAGGGCGGGCGTGCCGCCCAGCTGGCCGGCCGAGACCTGGGCGTTCTGAGCCTTGATCGCGGTGACCACGTCCGACGGGGTCAGGGCATAGCTCGCCAGCTTGGCCGGATCGAGCCAGACGCGCATGGCGTATTGCGCCCCGAACAGCTGGACGTCGCCGACGCCCTCGACGCGGCTCAGGGGGTCCTGCAGGTGGCTGCCGATATAGTCGGCGAGGTCGCCATTGGTGGTCTTGGGGTCGTCGGAATAGAGGGCCACGACCATCAGGAAGTTGCGGGCCGACTTGACCACGCTCAGGCCCTGCTGCTGCACCTCCTGGGGCAGGAGGGCCGTGGCGGTCTGGAGCTTATTCTGCACCTGGACCTGGGCCATATCGATGTTGGTCCCGGCCTTGAAGGTCAGGGTGACCGTCGCGCCGCCGGTCCCATCGCTGGCAGAGGACATGTACTGCAGGCCGTCCAGGCCCTTCATCTTCTGCTCGATGACCTGGGTGACGCTGTCCTCGACGGTCTTGGCCGAGGCCCCCGGATAGTTGGCCTGGATCGCCACCTGCGGCAGGGCGACGTTCGGATACTGGGCGATGGGCAGCTGGGTGATGGCGAGCGCGCCGGCCAGCATGATGACGATGGCGACGACCCAGGCGAAGATCGGCCGGTCGATGAAGAAACGCGACAACATGGCGGGCCCCTTAGCGCTGGGCCGCGATGACGGCGGGCTTCACGGCCCCGCCGGGGCGCACCTTCTGGAGGCCCTCCACGATCACCCGGTCCCCGGGCTTGAGGCCCGAGGTCACCAGCCACTTGTCGCCAAGCGTCTGGGTCGTGGTGATCGGCCGGATCTCGGCCTTGTCGCCGGCGCCCACCACATAGACCGTGGCGTCGCCGGTGGGCGTGCGGGTGACCGCCGCCTGGGGGATCAGCATGCTGGTGGACGCCACGCCCTTGCTGAGCTTGGCGTGCACATAGAGCCCCGGCAGCAGGACGCCGTCGGGATTGGGGAACACCGCGCGCAGGCCGACGGAGCCCGTGCCGGGATCGACCGTGATGTCGGAGAATTCCAGCCGGCCGGGGGTCGGATAGGTCGAGCCGTCCTCCAGGGTGAGGGTCACCTCAGCCGAGCCGCTGCGGCCCAGCTTGCCGTCGGCCATGTCGTGGCGGAGCTTCAGGAGGTCGGCGGCCGACTGGGTGACGTCGACATAGATCTTGCTGACGTCCTGGACCGTCGTCAGGGCGGTGGTCTGATTGGCCGTCACCAGGGCGCCCGGCGTCACCGTGGACTTGCCGATGCGGCCCGAGATCGGGGCCGTCACATGGGTGTAGTCGAGGTTGATCTTCGCCTGCTGCACCGCCGCCCGCTGGGCCGCGACATTGGCGAGCGCCTGCTGATAGGTCGCCTGGGCGTCGTCATTGTCCTGGCGGCTGACGGCGTTGATCGCCACCAGGTCCTTGTAGCGGTCGGCCTTGAGCTTGGCGGTGGTCAGCTGGGCCTGGGCCTGGGCGAGGCTGGCCTGAGCGCTGTCGTAGCTGGCCTTATAGGTCGCCGGGTCGATCTGGTAGAGCGACTGGCCGGCCCGGACATAGGCGCCTTCCTGGAAGAGCCGGGCCTTGACCACCCCGCTCACCTGGGGCCGGACGTCCGCGACCAGATAGGCCGAGGTCCGGCCGCTCAGGTCCGCGGTCAGGCCGACGGGCTGGTAGGCCGCGACCACCACGCCAACCGGGGCCGGACCGCCCATGCCCTGTCCCGGCGCGCCCTTGGCGCCGCAGCCGGCCTGGGTGAGAGCGATGGCGAGGACCGCGGCGGCGCGCCGAGAGTTTTGAGACGCATTCGACACCTGATGCGATGGGCCCGCCGAGCAAGGCTCTTGACGAAACCGAGGTCATGACCGATTTGAGAATGAACGTTCATTCTCGTCTGGCGGGGCAAATATGGCTGCGCTTACCCAAAGTCAACGCCAGGAGCTGAATTTTTGTTGCGCTGCACCATTTCGGGACGATTGCAATGATTGACGCGGTTGAAGCTTCCCGCCCCAAAACCGAACTACGGCGGCAACAGATTCTGGATGCGGCCTGCGCCTGCGTGCGCCGGGCGGGCTTCCACGGCGCGTCGATGGCTGAAATCGCCAAGGCTGCGGGCCTCAGCGTCGGCCAAATCTATCGCTATTTCGAGAACAAGGAGGCCATCGTGGCGGCGATCGTCGCCCAGGACCTGGCCGAGATGCGCGAGAAGTTCGCCGAGTTCAGCGACGGCGACGGCGCCCTGACCGAGATGGTCATCCAGCGCTGCCCCGAGGCGATCGAGCGCAACTATGATCCGGACCGCGCAGCCCTGGTGCTCGAGGTCCTGGCGGAAGCCGCCCGCAATCCGCGGGTCGCGGCGATCGTCCAGGAGGCCGACGCCGTCGAGCGGACCCTGGGGCGCACGGTGCTCGACGCCGCGCGCGCCGCCGGCTGCAGCGAGGCCGAGCTCGACGCCCGCGGCGAGATTCTCAGCATGATCTTCGACGGCATGGTGACCCGCGCCGTGAATCACCCCGGCGGCGATCGCGCCGCCATCGCCCTGGTCCTGCGCTCCGTCATGCGCCACCTCTTGTCGGACAAGCCGCTGTCGGAGGCGCCTTTCGCCCCCCAGGGCTCAGCTGCGCCATAGGTCGCAGCAAAATATGTGGCCATAGGCCCGAATTGGCCGCATGATCTTCCCCGTGGACGGCGAACCCTCGAGAGTTCGCCGGCATGACGGAGGAAACGACATGTCCCTTCAGGACGCTTCGAGCCATCAGCGGACCAGCCTCGTCGAACACGGCGCCTGCTTCGGCCTGGCCGTCGCGGTGCTCGCCGGAACCGCCGTGGCCCTGCAGTGGCTGTTCCAGTTCGTTCCGCTGGGGCTCTAGCCGCCGAGGATATCCCTGAGCGCCGCCGCCAGGCGGGGCGCGAGCCATTCGGCCATGTCTGATTGCGCCTGCGGCGTCGCCAGCAGGTCCTGCCGCACTTCCAATTCCAGATAGTCCAGACCCCGCGCATCGGCGTGGAGCGGCACGGTGTTGTCCACCTCGTCCATCCGATAGGGCTGGTTGTCCCCGACGGCCTCGCCGAGGTCGGACCTCAGCCGCTCCAGAACGGCGGTCGAGAACGGCGAGTCGTCCCGATGCAGCACGCCCAGCCGCCAGGGCCGGTCCTGGCCTTGCATGGCCGGGGTGAAGCTGTGCAGCGAGACGAGCACGGTCGGCCGGTCCCTTCGGCCGTCCAGGGTGCGGGCGATCGCGTCCTGATAGGGCTGGTAGATCTCGGCGATGCGGGCCGCGACCGCGGAGGGCCCGAGCCCGTGGTTGCCGGGGATCTTCACGCCGTCGCTCACCCCCGGGATCGAGGCCTCGACACAGGGGCGCCGGTTGCAGTCGATCACCAGCCTCGAATAGCGCTGCCGGATGAAGACGGCGTCGAGGCGCGCGGAAAGCCCGGCCCCCAGGCCCGCCACCCCGATATCCAGAGCGATGTGATCGCGCCGCTGGGCCTCGGTCAGGCCGAGATCGCCCAGGGCCCGGGGAATGTCCGACCCGGCATGATCCCCCAGCAGCAGCAGGGGCGACGGGGCGCCTTCATTGAGCACAATGACGGGCCCCGGCTCGTCCGCGCCCAGCAACGGCGTCGACGGCGGATCTGAAGGCGCGCCTGGTGTCGTCATGCCCATGGTTCCGGTTCGCCATCTGACGCGCGGCCGGAAAGGCCGGCGCACCGTGGGCCAGAGCCATGACATGTTACGATCGCCGCGCGAACCCGGCGCATCCTCCGCCCCGCTCGCGCGTTGGGCTGTGACCTCCCCCGAACCTGTCTTGGCGCGACCTCGTCTCAGCCGCGACGCCAACCCATTTGCGAGACGTCCATGCTGATCCGATACGGCTACGAGATCACGGTGAACTGCCAGGTTCCGACCGCCATGGTCACCCTGCTCAGCCTCCGCGACGGTCGCGAGGCGGATGTGCGCATCCCCGAGACGTTCCTCACGACGCCTGAGATCCCGACCTCGACCTACCGCGACATGTTCGGCAACTGCTGCCGACGGTTCATCGCCCCGCCCGGCGACCTGACCCTGTGGAGCGACAGCGTCATCCAGGATAGCGGCGCGGTGGATCCTTGCGTCCCCGACGCCGAGCAGCATGAGGTCGCCGACCTGCCCGACGACTGCCTCGTCTATCTGATGGGCAGCCGCTATTGCGAGACCGACCGGCTGAGCCAGCTGGCCTGGAACCTGTTCGGCGAGACGCCCCGGGGCTGGGCGCGGGTGCAGGCGATCTGCGACTACGCCCACCGCCAGATCAGCTTCAACTATCAGAACGCCCGGGCGACCCGGACGGCGTACGAGGCCCACGAGGAGCGGACCGGGGTCTGCCGCGACTATGCGCACCTGGCCGTCGCCCTGTGCCGGTGCATGAACATCCCGGCCCGCTATGTGAACGGCTATCTGGGGGACATCGGGGTCCAGCGGATCGACCCGATGGATTTCAGCGCCTGGATGGAGGTCTATCTGGGCGGCGCCTGGCGCACCTTCGATCCCCGCAACAACACGCCGCGGATCGGCCGCATCGTGCTGGCCCATGGCCGGGACGCGGCCGACGTCGCCATGGTCAGCTCTTTCGGCCCTCATATCCTCACGGGGTTCCGCGTCTGGTGCTATGAGACCGAGGCCGAGGGCCTGCCCGCGGCGGTCACGGACACCACCGGCCAGGCCGGTCGCGAGGTTCGGGCGCGATCACCCCTGTGATCCGCCCAGCGGTTCAGCACACTGTGCGGTGATCGCGGTCCCAGACAGGTTCGACTGGCCAACACCCGCTGCGTCTTGCGCAAGTGGCGGGACGGCGCGCAAGACGCATGTCGGCCCGGGAGAACATCTTGTCGATCACTGTCGCCCTGCACCACCTGACCCGCTACCGCTACGACCGGCCGGTCGAGATGGGGCCCCAGGTGGTGCGGCTGCGCCCGGCGCCCCACTGCCGGACCCGGATTCCCAGCTACGCCCTGAAGATCACGCCCGCACAGCACTTCATCAACTGGCAGCAGGACCCGTTCGGCAACTGGCTGGCCCGGCTGGTCTTTCCCGAGACGGTCCGCGAGTTCAGCGTCGAGGTGAACCTCACCGCCGAGATGTCGGTGATCAATCCCTTCGACTTCTTCGTGGAGTCCTACGCCGAGACCCTGCCCTTCGCCTATCCGCCGGAGCTGGCGGGCGAGCTCGCCCCCTATCTGGTCATCGATGACGACAGCCCGGCCCTGTCGGCCTTTGTCGACTCGCTCGACGCCGAGGCGCCCAGCACCATCAATTTCCTGGTCGGGCTGAACGCCCGCATCCAGAGCGAGATCGCCTATCAGGTCCGCATGGACCCGGGCGTCCAGACCCCGGAACAGACGCTGGCGCTCGCCTCCGGCTCCTGCCGCGACAGCGCCTGGCTCCTGGTGCAGATCCTGCGCAAGCTGGGCCTCGCCGCCCGCTTCGTCTCCGGCTACCTCATCCAGCTCAAGGCCGACATCGAGGCGCTAGACGGCCCGTCCGGCACGACGGTCGACTTCTGCGACCTGCACGCCTGGGCCGAGGTCTATCTGCCGGGCGCCGGCTGGATCGGCCTGGACGCCACCTCCGGCCTGCTCTGCGGCGAAGGCCATATCCCCCTGGCCGCGACGCCCCACTATCGCTCGGCCGCGGCGATCACCGGCGTGGTCGGACCCGCCGAGGTCGACTTCCATTTCGAGATGTCGGTCACCCGCCTGATCGAGCCGGTCCGCATCACCAAGCCCTTCGAGGCCGACCGATGGGCGGCGCTCGACCAGCTGGGCGAGCAGGTCGACGCCGACCTCCTCAAGCAGGACGTCCGGCTGACGCTTGGGGGCGAACCCACCTTCTGCTCGATCGACGACTTCGAGTCGGCGGAATGGAACACCGACGCGGTGGGACCGACCAAGCGCCGGATCGCCGACGACCTGATCCGCCGCCTGCGCGAGCGCTTCGCGCCGGGCGGTCTGCTGCATCACGGCCAGGGCAAGTGGTATCCCGGCGAGCCCCTGCCCCGCTGGGCCTTCGCCCTCTATTGGCGGACGGACGGCGAGCCGATCTGGCGTGACGCCGGCGCGATCGGCGGCGAGCCCGAAACCCGCCGCGACAGCCCGCCGACCGGCGCGCCCCAGGCCTCGCGCTTCGCGGCGCGCTTCGCCCAGGCCCTGAACCTCGATCCCGCCTGCGTGATCACCGCCCTGGAGGATCCCCTGCACTGGGTCGGCAAGGAGGGATCCCTGCCGACCAATTTCGACGACGAGAGCCTGCCCCTCGACGACCCGGCCGAACGCGCCCGCCTGCTGCAGATCTTCGACGACGGCCTCAAGCGGCCCCGCGGCTATGTCCTGCCGATCCGCCGCTGGCGGGAGGGCGAGGAGAGCGGCTGGATCACCGAGGCCTGGAGCCTGCGCCGCGGGCGGATGTTCCTCGTCCCGGGCGACTCGCCCGTAGGATTCCGCCTGCCGCTCGGCGACCTGCCCCGCCTGTCGGACGAAGACTATCCCTATCTGAAGGAACGCGACCCCTTCGAGCCGCGCGAGCCCCTGCCGCCGCACGACGCCCTGCTTACATCCCGGGCCGGCGCGGACGAGGACGAGGCGCCGCCAACGCAGCGCTCAGGCTATGTGCGGACCGCCATCACCTTCGAACCCCGCGACGGACTGCTCTATGTCTTCATGCCGCCGGTGGAGACGGTGGAGGACTATCTGGAGCTGGTCGCCGAGGTCGAGGCGATCGCGGCCGAGACCGGCCAGGCCCTGAGGTTCGAGGGCTACCCGCCCCCCGCCGATCCCCGCATCCAGAACATCAAGGTCACGCCCGACCCCGGCGTCATCGAGGTCAATGTCCACCCGGCGACCAGCTGGCGCGAGACGGTCGAGATCACCAACGGCGTCTATGAGGAGGCGCGGCGCACGCGCCTGGGCGCCGACAAGTTCATGATCGACGGCCGCCATACCGGCACCGGCGGCGGCAATCACATCGTGGTCGGCGGCGCGACCTCGACCGACTCGCCCTTCCTGCGCCGCCCGGACCTCCTGAAGAGCCTGCTGCTCTACTGGCAGCGCCATCCGTCCCTGTCCTATCTGTTCTCCGGCCTGTTCGTCGGCCCGACCAGCCAGGCGCCGCGGGTCGACGAGGCGCGGCACGATGCGCTCTACGAGCTTGAGATCGCCATGGCCGCCGTGCCCCTGCCCGGCGAGGGCGAGGCGCCGCCGCCCTGGCTGGTGGACCGGCTGTTCCGCAATCTGCTGGCCGATGTGGGCGGTAACACCCACCGGACCGAGATCTGCATCGACAAGCTCTATTCCCCGGACGGCCCCGCCGGCCGCCTGGGCCTGGTCGAATTCCGCGGCTTCGAGATGCCGCCGGAAGCCAAGATGAGCCTCGCCCAGCAGCTGCTGCTGCGCGCCCTGATCGCCTGGTTCTGGCGCACGCCGCAGGACGGCGCCCTGGTCCGCTGGGGCACGGCCCTGCACGACCGGTTCATGCTGCCCCACTTCGTCTGGGCCGACTTCCTGGGGGTGCTGTCCGACCTGCGGGGCGCCGGCTACGACTTCGACCCGATCTGGTTCGAGGCCCAGCGGGAGTTCCGCTTCCCCGCCCACGGCCGGGTCGAGCACGGCGGGGTCCAGCTGGAGATCCGCCACGCGCTGGAGCCCTGGCACGTGATGGCCGAGGAGAACGCCGGCAGCGGCACGGTGCGATTCGTCGACGCCTCGGTGGAGCGGCTGCAGGTATTGGCCACCGGCTTCACGCCCGAGCGCCACATGATCACCTGCAACGGCCGCCCCCTGCCCATGACCTCGACCGGCGTGTCGGGCCAGGCGGTCGCCGGGGTGCGCTACAAGGCCTGGAAGCCGCACAGCGGCCTGCATCCCACGGCCGAGGTCGACGCCCCCCTGACCTTCGACATCCTCGACCGCTGGAACGGCCGGTCGCTCGGCGGGTGCGTGTATCATGTCGCGCATCCAGGCGGCCGAAACTACGATACCTTCCCGGTGAACGCCTACGAGGCGCAATCAAGGCGACTCGCGCGGTTCCAGGAGCACGGCCACACGCCGGGCGCCATCGTCATGCCGGCGGAAGCCCGGACTGGCGAGTTTCCGCTGACCTTGGACTTGAGGACGCCCGTTGCCCGGTAACCGCACTGACGTACAGGACCGCGTCGCCGCCAGGGCGGCGTCTCAGGCCCGGCTGGATCGCTGGCTCAGCGGCTATCGCCCGCTGCCGGGCATCCCCGACGAGCTTGTCCAGCCGGACGGTTCGACGCCCGACGCCTGGCTGCGGTTCCTCGGCGAACTGGCGGAATTCCCCGAGCAGGAGTTCGAGAACCGATTCGCCCTGGCCACCCGTCACATCCGCGACGCCGGGGTCTCGCACCGGATCTATGGCGACGACAATGAGCGCATCTGGCCGCTGAGCCCCCTGCCCCTGATCCTGGGCGAGGCGGAATGGGCCCAGATCGCCGAAGGCGTCGAGCAGCGGGCCACCCTCATGGAGGCGGTGCTCAACGACCTCTATGGCGACGCCCGCCTGATCAGCGAGGGCCATCTCCCCGCCGCCGCCGTCACCGGCGGCTCCGACTTCGTCCGCGCCATGCGGGGCGTGAAGCCGGCCGGCGGCCGGTCCATGCACCTCTACGCCGCCGACCTGGGCCGCGGTCCCGACGGCCGCTGGTGGGTGCTGGACGACCGCACCCAGGCGCCTTCGGGATCCGGCTATTCGCTGGAGAACCGGATGGTGCTCTCCCGCGCCTTCCCCCATCTCTACAACGCCATGAACGTCCAGCGGCTCGCGCCCTTCTTCAGCGAGTTCCGCGCCAGCCTGGCCCGGTCCGCCCATCGCAGCGATCCGCGCATCTGCCTCCTGAGCCCCGGCCCGTTCAGCGAATCCTATTTCGAACAGGCCCACCTCGCCCGCTATCTCGGCTTCTTGCTGGTGGAGGGCGACGACCTCGTCATGCGCGAGGGCCAGGTCTATGTCCGCACCATCGCCGGGCTGAAGCGGGCCGACGTGCTGTGGCGGCGCGTCGACGCCGACTTCATCGATCCGCTGGAGCTGAACAGCGCCTCGCGCCTCGGCGTCCCCGGCCTGATGGAGGCGATCCGCGCCGGCGGCGTGGTGGTGTCGAACATGCCGGGCTCCGGCGTGTTGGAGTCCCGCGCCCTGCTGGGCTTCCTGCCGGCGCTCAGCCACCACCTGCTGGGCGAGGCGCTCAAGCTGCCCAATGTCGCCACCTGGTGGTGCGGCCAGCCGTCGGAACGCCGGCAGGTCGAACGCAACATCGACAACCTCGCCATCGCCCGCGCCTTTGGCGGCCAGGGTCATCCGGCTCTGGCCCGCGGCCCGCGCATGCTGGCCGACCTGACGCCGGCCGAACGCGACTCCCTGCGCGAGGCCATGGCCGACCGACCCATAGACTTCGTGGGCCAGGAGGTCGTCCGCCTGTCGACCACGCCCGCCTGGCGGGACGGCGCCCTGCGCCCCAGCCCCTTCGTCCTGCGGGTCTATGCGACGGCCACGGAGGACGGCTGGAAGATCATGCCCGGCGGCTTCTGTCGCGTGTCGGACCAGCAGGACGCCCGGGCGCTCTCCATGGGCGAAGGCGCCCAGGCCGCCGATGTCTGGGTCTTATCCGACCGCCCGGTCGAGCGGATCTCCCTGCTGGCCAACCGCGACGACGTGAAGGTGCGCCGGATCATGGGCCACCTGCCCAGCCGCGCCGCCGACAACCTGTTCTGGCTGGGCCGCTATCTGGAGCGGGCCGAGGCGACCCTTCGCCTGATCCGCAGCCTGTGCACCAGCCTGATGGACGCCGACGCCGCGGTGCATGGCGCGGGCGAGACCCTGTCGAAGCTGCGCGGCCTGCTGGTCGAGTGGGGCGCGGTGGACGAGGCCATAGACGGCGGCGAAGTCGCCGACTTCGTTTCCGCCGCCCTGCACGACGAGGCCGCCTATGGCTCAGTGATCCGTCTGGTCCAGGCGGCGCGGCGCGCGGCGGCCAGCATGCGCGAGCGGCTGTCCGAGGACTTCTGGAAGCTGCTGCTCAATCTGGAATCCCGCCTGAAGGGCAAGCGCGACGACATCCTGACCGAGGCCGACGCGCTCGCCCGGGCCGAGGGCGCGCTCCAGGCCCTGTCGACCCTGGCCGGCCTGACCCACGAGAACATGAACCGGGTCGCCGGCTGGCGTTTCCTGGACATGGGCCGGCGGGTTGAGCGCGGGGTCAACACCTGCCGGGTGATGCGCCAGCTCGCCAAGGACGAGGCCAGCGTCGACGATCTCGACCTGCTGCTCGACCTGATCGACAGCCAGATCACCTATCGCTCCCGCTATCTGGAGGGGATCGCGCTCACCCCCGTGCGAGACCTGGCCATGCTGGACCCGTTCAACCCCCGGTCCGTCGCCTTCCAGATCCTGACGCTCAAGGGCCACGTCGCCTCCCTGCCCACCTGCAGAACGACGCATGCCGGAGATCCCGACCCGGCAGATGGTGCATCTGGCCAGCCAGGTGGAGACGGCCGACGCCGCCGAGCTGACGGCCGAGAAGGCGTTGGAGATCGAGCGTCTCCTGATGTCCCTGTCGAACGCCATCGCCGACCGCTACTTCCTGCAGGGGTCGAACGCGACGCCGACCAAGAAGCTGGGCGGGCTGGCGTGATCTACCAGCTGCGCCATCTGACCACCTATCTCTACGAGAAGCCGGTGACCTTCGCCCGCTGCGCCTTTCGCCTGGCGCCGTGGCGGGACGCGCACCAGCAGGTCATGGACAGCCACCTCACCATCACGCCCAAACCCACCCTCCTGGCCAGCCACATCGGTCCGTTCGGCGAACAGGTGGTCACCGCCACCCTGGAATCCCCGCACCGGGCCCTGAAGATCCTCGCCAAGGCCCATGTCGAAGTCACGCGCCCGCCGCCGGTCTGGCCGCTCGGCGGCCCGGCCTGGGAGAGCGTGCGGGAGGAGGCCTTCGCCTCGGCCTCGCTCGACCTCAGCTCGCCGGTCCACTTCCTCTACCCGACCCGGATGACGGCCCTGCAGCCGGCGATCACCGCCTATGTGGCCCACAGCTTCACGCCGGGCCGCCCGATCCTCGAGGCGGCCTTCGACCTGGCCTGCCGGATCAAGGCCGAGTTCGCCTATGACCCCAAGTCGACCGAGGTCTCCACCCCGGCCATTGAGGCGTTCAAGGCCCGTCACGGGGTCTGTCAGGACTTCGCCCACATCATGATCTCAGGCCTGCGCGGCCTGGGCCTGCCGGCCGCCTATGTCAGCGGCTATCTGCGGACCTATCCGGCGCCCGGCAAACCCCGCCTGGAGGGCGCCGACGCCACCCACGCCTGGGTCAGCCTGTGGTGCGGCGCGCAGGCGGGCTGGGTCGGCTTCGACCCCACCAACGCCCTGGTCGTCGCCGAGGACCATATCGTGCTCGCCATCGGCCGCGACTATGCCGACGTCGCCCCCATTGGCGGCGTCGTACTGGGCCCCGGCGATCAGATCATCAAGGTCGCCGTCGACGTCATCCCCGCCGACGAGACCGAGCCGCGCCTCAAGGCCCCGGCCCACGCCGACGAGGACGAGGCCTTCACCCGCTAGGCCGCGCCAGCGCCTGTCGGCTGCAGGTCGGGTCGCGAGGCCAGGCGGAACAGCTTGTCCGTCTCCGGGTCGGTCGCCTTGCCCATCAGCCGGTCGGCCACATATTCCCCGACCAGCGGCCCATGCTTGAACCCGTGCCCGCCGCCGCCGCTGGCCAGCCAAACATTGTCGTAGTCCGGGTGGGTGTCGATGACGAAGTGGTCGTCGGCCGTGGCCTCGATCTGGCAGACCCGGGTCTCCAGAATCGGGGCGTCGCGCATGTCCGGGAAGCGGTGGCCGATATAGTCGCGGCCGCGCTTCAGGAGGTAGTCCGTGGCCAGGCGCTCCGCGGTGTCCGGGTCCTGGGCGACGCGGCCCAGGGCGGCGGGAGAATATTTCAGGCCGCGCTCGATGCTGCCGAACCCGTAGCCGCCGACGATATGGTCGTGCCAGGCCGGCTGCTTCGGCCAGGAGAACCGGTCGTCGCCGGCCGGGACGCCCCAGTAGTAATATTCGCTGCGATAGACATCGACCTTCCGGCCCATCAGCTTCGGGAACATCTTGGCCGACCAGGGCCCGCAGGCGAACACCACCTGCCCCGCCGCCACCTCTGTTCCGTCATTCAGCTTGAGCGTCGTCATGTGCCGGCCCGTCGCCGCGCCCGGAACCGCGCGGGCGATGCGGAAGGCGCCGCCCTTCTTCTGGAACACCTCGGAGACCACGATCATGCTCTCGCGGGCCTTGATCACCGCCGCGCTGCTCTTCTCGATGAAGGCGAAGCTGACATCGTCGAAGTTCATCTGCGGATAGCGGACCCGCAGGGCGGCCTGGTCCAGCACCTCATAGGGGATCTTCAGGTCGTCGAAGATCTTGCGCTGGGCCAGCATCGACGGCGACCAGGCATTGGCCAGTTCGATGCGGTCATTGGGATAGAGGATGGTGCGACCGAACTCGGCCTGGCGCAGCTTCCACATCTTCAACGCCGTGGCCGCCCAGCTGGAATAGATCGCCTGCGCCCCATAGCCGGACCGGATCGAACGGGTCTCGCCGGCCGAGGAGGCGCGGGGATTGGCCGGGCCATATTCGTCGATCGAGAGGACCTTCAAGCCCCGTTCGCGCAGCACCAGGGCGATCCAGCCCCCGAAGGCGCCAGCCCCGACCACGGCGACGTCATAGGCCCCGCCCGGCTGCGCCCGCGCGACCGCCGGAACCGCGCCGGCCGCCGCCGCCATCCCCGCCGAGTCCTTCAGAAACGACCGCCTGTCCATCATCGCCCTGTTCCCGCCCCGACTCCGACCCGGACTCTAGGCCCAAGGGCCGCTGCGCCGCCCAGCCAATCGCGCGCCGGACCGCGCGAACCGGCCCGACGACCGGAAAAGCGGCGCCGCGGAAAGCCCCTCCCCTGACGCTTGGTGAGGTCGGCTAGACACGCGGGGTCTGGCGCCGGGCCCCTGCCTCAGCGACAAGACGGGCGACGAGCGGAAGGACTGAATCGCATGGACGGAACCATCCCGAGCGCGGCGGACCTGGAGCCGATCCTGGAGACCGTGCGCAAGCTCTGCGCGGGTTTCCCCGGCGAATATTGGCGCGAGCGCGACCGCGAGCGGACCTATCCCACCGCCTTCGTCCAGGCCCTGACCGAGGCCGGACTGCTGGGCGTGCTGATCCCGGAGACCTATGGCGGCTCCGGCCTGGGCCTGACCGCCGCCTGCGCGATCCTGGAGGAGATCCACGCCAGCGGCTGCAACGCCGCCGCCGTCCATGCCCAGATGTACACCATGGGCACCGTCCTGCGGCACGGCAGCGAGGCCCAGAAGTCCCAGTGGCTGCCCAAGATCGCGTCGGGCGAGATCCGGCTACAGGCCTTCGGCGTCACCGAGCCCACCGCCGGCACCGACACCACCTCGATCTCCACCACCGCCATCCGCCAGGGCGACAAGTACGTCGTCAATGGCCAGAAGGTGTGGATCAGCCGGGCTGAGCACTCCGACCTGATGGTGCTGCTGGCCCGCACCACCCCCAAGGACGAGGCGGCGAAGAAGACCGACGGCATCTCCGTCTTCCTGCTCGACATGCGCGAGGCCGTGGGCAAGGGCCTGACCATCAAGCCCATCCGCACCATGTTCAACCACGCCACCACCGAGCTGTTCTTCGACAATCTCGAGATCCCCGCGTCCTGCCTGATCGGCGAGGAGGGCAAGGGCTTCCGCTACATCCTCGACGGCATGAACGCCGAACGGATCCTGATCGCCTCGGAATGCATCGGCGACGGCCGCTGGTTCGTCGGCAAGGCCACGGCTTACGCCAAGGAGCGGGTCGTGTTCGGCCGGCCCATCGGCCAAAACCAGGGGATCCAGTTCCCCATCGCCCGGGCCTATGCCGAGGTCCGCGCCGCCAAGCTGATGACCCGCGAAGCCGCCGCCCGCTACGAGCGCGGCGAGCCGGCCGGCGAGGAAGCCAACATGGCCAAGATGCTGGCCTCGGAGGCCTCCTGGCACGCGGCGGACATGTGCATCCAGACCCATGGCGGCTTCGGCTTCGCCGAGGAGTACGACATCGAGCGCAAGTTCCGCGAGACCCGGCTCTACCAGGTCGCCCCGATCTCCACGAACCTGATCCTGGCCTATGTCGCCGAGCATGTGCTCGGCCTGCCGCGCTCCTACTAGCGGGGCGCCTCGCCGGCGATAGTGGTGCGATAGAGCTCGCGCCGGAAGCCGTCATAGTCGTTGAAGGCCTGGTGTACGCAGATGCGGTTGTCCCAGGCCGCATAGGTGCCCGGCGCCCAGCGCAGGCGGCAGGTGAAGGCCGGCTGGGTGATATGCTCGACCAGGAACTTCAGCAGCGGCGCGGCCTCGGCCGCCGTCAGGCCGTCGATCCCCGTGGCGTAGGTCTCGTCGCAATAGAGCGCCTTCTCGCCCGTCACCGGATGGGTGCGGACCAGCGGATGCATCGTCCCCGCCACCTTCCTGGCGATCTCGTCGGGCAGGCGGTTCATGTCCCGCGTCGCGGCCACCCGGCCGAGCGGCGTCTCGTCCGCGTCAAGATTGGCCCGCGCCGTCTCCACCACCTTGGCCATCGACATATGGACCTTCAGGGGCGCGATCATCGCCTGCATCGTCGGGCTGAGCATGGCGTAGGCCAGGGCCGAATTGGCGAAGATGGTGTCGCCGCCATAGGGCGGGATCTCCACGCCATACAGCATGCTGATCGCCGGGGGCTCGGCCAGGAAGGCGCTGTCGGTATGCCAGCCGGCGCCGAACACCATGCCGACGCTCTGGTCGGCCTCCTTGATCAGCGGCTGGACCTCCGGATGGCCGGGCACGCCCTTGGTGTAGGCGTCCTCGGCGAAGGGACCGAAGCGGCGGCTGAAGGCCGCCTGGTCGGCGTGGCTGATGTCCTGGTCGCGGAAGAAGATCATCTTGTGCCGGAACAGGGCCGCACGCACCTCGGCGAAGGCCTCGTCGCTCAGCGCGGCGATTGAGACCCCGCGGATCTCGGCCCCCATGGCCGCGGCCAGGGGCAGAACCTCGATGTGCCGATTGTCCGCAGGGTGATTGTCGAACCGGCCGGTGGGATGGATCAGCATGGGCGTCCCTGTCGCAAGCCCGGCCAGCCTATCAGCTTGAGCGCCGCCGGTCAGGGCGCGCGCAGCGCCTCCGCCGGCCGCTTGGACAGGGCCTGGACCGAGGCCGCCAGACCGCCCAGCCCCGCCACCAGGGCCGCGCCGCCGACCAGGGCGCCGACGCCCGCCCAGTCCACGCCCCAATGGGCCTTGAACACCAGGGTCACCACCGGCCAGGCGGCCAGATAGCCGAGCCCTACGCCGGCCGCTCCGGCGATCACGCCCACCGCGCCATATTCCAGCACATAGGCGCTGAGGATCTGCGCCCGACTGGCGCCCAGGGCCTTGAGGATCGCCGCCTCCCGCGCCCTCCCTTGAGCCCGCGCCGCGATGGCGCCGACCAGGACCAGCAGCCCCGCCAGGGCCGCAACGGCCGCGGCGCCCCGGATCGCCAGCGCCAAGCGGTTGAACAGGTCGGTGGCCGCCTCCAGCTGGTCGCGCACCGAGATCACATTGACCTGCGGAAAGTCCCGGCCCAGCGCCAGGGTCACCGCCGCCTCCTGGGCCTTGGACGCCTTGGCGATGGCGACATGGCGCAGGTTCGCGCCCTCCACGGCGTTGGGCGTCAGCACCAGGGGGAAGCTCGCGCCGAAGCCGCCGAAATCCACCTTGCGGATCACCGCGACCTTGGCGTCGATCTCGCGGCCCAGGATCGAGACGGTGATCGGGTCGCCGACCTTCAGATGGCCGCCCTTGGCCGCCTGGGTCTCGACCGCGATCAGCGGCGGGCCGGAATAGTCGGCGGGCCACCAGCGGCCCGACAGAATCCCGGCATTGGCCGGCTCCGGCCCCAGGGCCGAAAGCGAGATGTCGTTGTCATAGGCCCAGCGGTCCGAGGGCGGGATCTTCTCAGGATCGACGGTCTCGCCCCGCACCCGGACGATCCGGCCGGTGACGAAGGGCGCCCGCAGATAGTTGTCCGCCGTCAGCGGCGCCCCGAAGGCCCGGCTCACCGCAGCGTCGAATGCGGCGACCTGCTCTCCGGGGATTTCGGTGAACACCAGCGCCGGCGCGGTGCGCGGCGCGACCTCGGAGACCTGGCGCAGCAGGCTCGACTGGATCAGCACCACGGCGGCCAGCAGACCGACCCCCAGGCCGATGGCCGGCGCCGCCGTCCGCGCCGCCGAACCCGGACCGGCCAGATTGGCGAGCGCCATGCGCAGAGGTCCGGATGTGCGCGCCCGCACCTGGCCTGCGCCCCAGGCGCCCGCGAGCCCCAGGGCCCAAAGGAATCCGAAGGCGACGGCCACGCCCGCCATCATGATCACGGCGGCGATGGGCGTCGGCGCGGTCACAATCGCCAGGCCGGCCAGCGCCAGACCGGCGATCCCCGCCCCCACCGCCTCAAGCCCCAGCGACACCGGCCCTTTCAGGTCGCGGCGCAGCAGCATGGCCGGCGAGGTGGTGCGGGTGCGGGCCAGAGGCACGAGCGAAAACGCGGCGGCCGAGGCCAGGCCAAAAGCCGCGGCCTTCAGCAGCGGGATCGGATAGACGGCGAACAGGGCGGGGACCGGCAGCTGATCCTGCACCATGGCGCCGAGCGCCAGCGGCGCCGCGCCCCCGACCGCCACCCCGAGGGCGACGCCCAGCAGGGCGAGCAGGCCGATCTGCAGGAGGTAGATATTGCGCACCAGGGCCCCGTCCGCGCCCAGCGCCTTCAGCACCGCGATCGAGCCGGTCTTGGAGTCCAGATAGGCCGACACGGCTCCGAACACGCCGAGCCCGCCCGCGACCAGGGAGGCCAGGCCGATGAAGCCCAGGAAGTATTCCAGCTGGTCGATCAGCCGGTGGATGCCCGGCGCCGCGTCATTGCGGTCGCGGATCCGCAGCTCGGACTTGGGCGCCAGCTTGCGCAGGGTCGCCGTCGCCTGCTCCGGCGACACCGAGGGCGGCAGGCGAATACGGGCGGTCTCGCCGAACGGCAGGCCCGGCGCGAGGAACCCGCCATCCTGCACGGTCTTCAGCCGGGTCAGCACCCGCGGCCCCAGGGCGAAGCCGCGCGACAGCCGGTCCGGCTCCTGGATCAGCACCGCGCGGGCGATCAGCGGCACATTGCCGACCAGGAACCGGTCGCCCAGCTTCAGGCCCAGGCGGTCCAGCAGGCTCTGCTCGACCGCCGCCCCGGCCGTCCCGTCCGGATCGGTCCGCAGGGCGGCCTCCAGGCTCGGCGCCCCCTGCAGCTCCAGCTTGCCGACCAGGGGATAGCCCCCGGCCACGCCGCGCAGCTCGACAAGCCGGCGCAGGCCGGACGGCGCCTCGGCCATGCCCCGCGCGCTGGCCGCCCAGGAGACCTGGCCCTGGGCCAGGATCGCCTGGCGCTCGGCCTGCGTGAATTCCCGCTGTTCGACGGTGAGCGCCAGGTCGCCGCCCAGGATCTCGCTCGCCTGGGAGGCCAGGCCGCGGCGGAAGGCCTCGGCGGTCGAGCCCGCGGCTGCGATGGCCGCGACGCCGAGCGCCAGGCAGGCCAGGAACACCCGAAAGCCCTTGACCCCGGAGCGCAGCTCGCGCCGGGCGAAACGCCAGGATAGCCAGCTCAAGAGACCAGCCGCCCGTCGCGCATGTGGGCGATCCGGTCGGCCCGCTGGGCCAGGTCCGGGTCGTGGGTCACCAGCACCATGGCCGCCCCGGTCTGCGCGACCAGGTCGAACATCATGTCGGCGACCAGGGCCGCATTGGCGGAATCGAGATTGCCGGTCGGCTCGTCGGCGAACAGCAGGCTGGGCCGCCCGGCCAGCGCGCGGGCCAGGGCCACCCGCTGCTGCTCGCCGCCGGACAGCTGGTGCGGATAGTGCCGCAGCCGGGCCGAGAGCCCCACCCGGTCGAGCCAGGTCCGGGCGGTCTCCTCGGGCTTCGCGGCCCCGGCGATCTCCAGCGGCGTGGCGACGTTCTCCTCGGCGGTCATGTTGGGCAGCAGGTGGAAGGACTGGAACACCAGCGCCACCCGGCCCCGCCGCAGCCGCGCGCGGCCGTCCTCATCGAGACCGCCCAGGTCCTGGCCGAACACCGACACCCGCCCGGAGGTCGGCCGCTCCAGCCCGGCGGCGACTGAGATCAGCGAGGACTTGCCCGATCCCGACGGCCCGGTGACCGCCAGCCGCTCACCGGCCCCCACCGAGAGCTCCAGCCCCCGCAGGATCTCGACCTGGCCCGCCGAGGACGGCAGGGTGAGGGATACGGCTTCCAGACGAAGCGGCGGATGGGCGTCGGACAAGGAGGGCCTCGCATTGCGAAAGGTCGCTATGACCCTAGATAGGACAGCGACCGCCAAAGGCACGCCCCCATGATCGCGCGACGAGACCTTCTTTTGCTGCCCGCCCTGCTCGCGGCGGGCCCTGCCCTGGCGGCGGCGCCGCGCGTGGTGACCATCCTCGGCGACTCGATCACCGCCGGCTACGGCCTGTCCGCCGCCCAGGCCTTTCCCGCGCGGCTGCAGGACGCCCTGACCAAGGCCGGCGCCCAGGTGCTGATCCGGCCCGCCGGGGTCTCGGGCGACACCACCGCCGGCGGCCTGGCGCGGGTGGATTTCAGCGTCCAGTCCGACACCGCCCTGTGCCTGGTCGCCCTCGGCGGCAACGACCTGCTGCAAGGCGTCGATCCCAAGCGGACCGCCGCCAATCTCGACGCCATCATCACCCGCCTGCAGAAGCGCCGCATCCAGGTGATCCTGGCCGGGCTGAAGCCGCCGCCGGCCATCGGCCGCGCCTACGCCCAGGAGTTCACCGGCCTCTACGCCCGGCTCGCCAAGGCCCACCACCTGACCCTCTATCCCGACCTGCTGGCGGGTGTCGGGCCGGGCCTGCGCCAACATGACGGCCTCCACCCCAACGCCCAGGGCGCCCAGGTGATCGCCGCGGGCCTGACGCCCGTGGTGCTCGCCGCCCTGAAGGCGCGCTGACCCCGCCCTAGTGACCCGCCGCCGGCGGAGGCCCCGCCAGCTTGCTCACGTCCGCCGCCGTCACCGGTTCCGGATAGGCGTTGCCGAAGTGGGTGCGGACATAGGTGATCACCGCCGCGGTCTGGGCGGGGCTCAGCGTGTCATAGAACCAGGGCATGGCCCCGCGCCCCTTGCTGACCATGATGATCGGATAGGCCGCGACCTTCAGCTTGGGATTGCTGGCGAGCGCCGGCACCTTGCCCGCCCCCACACCGCCCTTGCCGTCGGCCATGTGACAGGCCTGGCAGACCATCTGATAGACCTGCTCGCCGGTCACGGGCACAGGCGGCTTGCTGCCGCCGGGGCCCGGCTCGTCGGCCAGGGCCGGCGCGGCGAGCGCGAACGAGGCGGCGCCCAGGATCATGCGGAACATCATGCGATGGGTCATGGTCAGGCCTCCAGGGCGCGCTTGTGCAGACGGGTGATGGCGTCGATCGAGGAGAGCAGCGCCCCCTCCATCCAGCAGCCGACGTAAGAGGCGTGCTCCCCGGCCAGGACCACGCGATTGTCCATGGCGACCAGGGTCTGGTAGTGCGCCTTGCGGGTCTCCTCGGTCCAGCGGGCGCAGCAGCCCAGGATCCACGGCACGCGGTTCCAGGCCACCGAGGCGCCGCTCAGGAACTCCTTGCGATAGCTCTCCGGGTGGAAGACCGAGCCCTGGGCGAGCGCCGCCTCGATCCGCTGTTCCGGGGTCATGCCGGCCAAGTGATAGCCGCCCATGCCGCTGGCGAAGGCGCCCAGCAGCACCGCCGGCCCGTCCTTGAAGAAGTTGTTGTTGGGATAGGAAATCAGGCTGATCTCCTGGTTGGTGAAGCTGTGGCCGCCATAGATGGAGGCGTCCTCCTCCCAGAACCGCCGCTTCATCTCGAGCCCGATCTTGACCGAGTTGGAATAGGGCACGGCGGCGATGGCGGCCTGCAGGTCGTCGGACAGATTGCTCTCGATCTGGCTGAGCACCGTCAGCGGGATGGTGCAGACGCACCAGTCGGCCTTGGCCTCGGTGACCGTCCCCGTGCCGGTGTCGGCATAGGTGACCTTCACCCCCTTCTTGTCCTGGTCGATCTTGGTGACCTTGGCGTTGTAGGTGATCAGCGGCTGGACCTGGGCCGCGAAGGCCTTGCCGATCATGCCCATGCCGCCGACCGGCTGGAACATGGTGGTCTGGAACTCGCTGTTCATGAAGAACGCCATGTTCCGCCAGATGCCGGAATCCAGCACGTCATGCAGGGCGAAGACGTCCGAGGGCGTCGGCGCGCCATTGACCCCGCCGCCCGGCGGCCGGTCGAAGCCGCGATGCTCGGCCGACCGGAGGTTCTTGGCGTAGCGCATGTCCTTGTCGAGCATGCCCCATTCGCGCAGCGCCTCCTTCAGGCGGTCGCGGTCCTCGGCCGTGACTTCGGCGTCGAGGCTCTTCTGGTCCAGCGCCTTGCCGAGCAGTTCGGCGACATTGCCCTCGAAGTCGGCGGCCAGGGCCTTGAACCTCTGGGGCTTGCCGCCGAAGGCGTCGGTATTGTGGACATAGGCGTTGTGGTTGAACTGGATGAAGGGCTCCAGGGCCACACCGAACTGTTTGCAATAGTGCAGCAGGGTCCGGTGATGGTGCGGGATCCGCCAGGGGCCGGGGTTCAGATAGTTGCCGGGCGCAAAGCCCACCTTCTGGGTCGCCCCGCCCAGCTCAGTATAGGTGTCGCCGCCATAGAGGGACCAGTTCCGGCCACCGGCGCGGCCCTGATACTCAATGATCTGGACCTTGTAGCCGGCCTTGGTCAGCTCATAGGCCGCCAGCATGCCGGCCAGGCCCGCCCCCAGCACGATGACCGAGGCGCCCTTCTTGGCGCCGGACAGGTTCGGCGGGCCCGCGAACTGGGTCTCGGCCGCGTACCCCAGGGTGGTCATCATATTGTAGAGCAGGGCCGTCCCGCCCAGGACCCCGATGGTCGACAGCAACTGCCGTCGCGTCGTCTTCTGACCTGTCTGTTCCATGCGGCGTGCTCCCTGACCCCAACGGGGCCCAGACCTACGAAGCCGGGCCTCCCCTGCGCCAACCGTCCGTGGAGGGGCGGGCCGCTTTTGATCCAGGCGCCTGCGCTTTGACGGCTTGGCGCAGGAACTGGCCAGGGATCAGGCAGAGCCGCGGGCCGCGAAGACGCCGGGGCGACTCGCCCCGCCCCGATGGCGGACTTGGTTACCCGACCGGCCGCCCCGAACCGGCAGAAGCTGCCGCCCCATCCGGCGCGACCCCGAATTCCTGAGCCGCCTCATAGCCTTAGGGGCGACGCCGGTTGGCACAACTCTTGCGTGGGTTTGGTTAATGCGACGTCGAAAGCCGGCGCCGCGCAAGGAACCCCATGGCCTTGGACAGGGCTAAGTACGCGTTCAGTTCGACAGGTCGGGCCCCTGCCCCGGCCGGCGAAGGCGTGCGCCGATGATCGCCGCCTATTCCCTCTACAGCCCTGCCCAGATCGCCGCGCTGAGCCGCGACACGATCGTCAGCCTGACCACCTCCGACATCGCCAGCCTGTCGGCCACTCAGATCGCTGCGCTCACCGCGACGGAGATGACCGAGCTCAGCGCGACCCAGCTGGCCGCCCTGTCGACCCGGCAGATGACGGCCCTGACGCGGGTGCAGATCTCGGCGCTGACGCCCAGCCAGATCAGCTTCAGCGCCGCCCAGCTGTCGGTGCTGAACGCCTCCCAGTTCACCGCCTTCGACCCCGAGGACATCGCCAGCCTGGGATCCACCCAGCTCGCCGGCATCACCGCCGCCGATCTCTCCGCCCTGTCGGGCGACCAGCTGGCCGCGCTGACCACCACCCAGATCTCGGCGCTCTCGACCAAGCAGATCAACGGCCTGACGGCGACGGAGCTGGCGTCGCTCTCCAGCGACCAGCTGGCGGCGCTCACCACGCCCCAGGTGGCGGCCCTGACCTCGGGCCAGGTGCGCGGCCTGACCACCACCCAGTTGCAGTCCCTGTCTGACCGCCAGTTCGCCGCCCTGACCTCCACCGAGATGGCGGCCATGACCTCGACCCAGGTCGCCGGTCTCTCCACCACCCAGATCGCGGCCCTTTCCACCGCCCAGATCAAGGCGCTCTCCGCCCAGGACATCGCCGCCCTCAGCGCCGACCAGCTGGCGACCGTCAGCTCGACCCAGCTCTCCACCCTGGCGACCACCCAGGTGCGCGGCCTGTCGGCGACCCAGATCTCGGCGCTCACCACCACCCAGCTGGCCGGCCTGTCGCCCGCCTCGGTGGGGGCGTTCACCGCCACCCAGATCGGCGCGCTCGCCACCACCCAGGTCTCCGCCCTCACCCCCCGCCAGATCGCCGGCATGACCAGCGGCGGCCTGGCCTGGATGAGCCTCGACCAGTTCGCCAGCCTGACGCCGGATCAGACGGCGGCCCTCAGCGCCGCCCAGATCCGCGGCCTGCCGACCACCGAGATCGCCGCCATCTCCACCACCCAGCTGGCCGGCCTGTCGGCCGATCAGGTCGGCTATCTGACCCCCAACCAGGTCAAGAGCCTGACCGGGACCCAGATCGGCGCGCTGAGCCTCGACCAGCTCGCCGGGCTGACCGCGACCGAGATCGGCGCGCTCACCACCACCCAGGTCGGCGCCTTCGCCACCACCCAGGTCGCGGCCCTCAGCATGGCCCAGGTGCGCGGGATCAGCGCCTCGGGCCTGGGCGCGCTCAGCGCCGATCAGCTCGGCGCGCTCTCCACGGTCCAGATCGGCGCGATCACCGCCGCCCAGGTCAAGGGCCTGACCTCGACCCAGATCCAGGGCCTGACCGACAGCCAGCTGTCGGCCCTGTCGGCGGCCGACGTCGGGGCCCTGACCACCAGCCAGATCGCGGCGCTCACCCCCACCCAGGTCGGCCGCCTGTCGGCCCAGCAGGTCGCCGCCCTGCCCGCGGCCAGCATCAGCGCCCTGTCCGCCGACCAGTTCGCGGCGCTCTCGACGACCCAGATCGCGGCCATGAGCGCGCCCCAGCTCAAGGCCTTCACCACGACCGAGGTCGCGGGCCTGTCGACCACGGCGATCGACGCCCTGTCCTCGACCCAGATCGCCGCCCTGGGCGCCGCCCAGCTGGCGGGGCTCAACGCCACCCAGTTCGCCTCCCTCGACCAGACCCAGCTGAGCGGCCTGACCTCGCTGCAGATCAAGGCCCTGTCCGAGACCCAGATCGCCAGCCTGAGCCTCGACCAGTTCTCCGGCCTCACGGCCGCCGAGATCGGGGCCCTCACCGACACCCAGGTCGCGGCGCTCACCACCTCCCAGGTCGCCGCCATGAGCGCGAGCCAGGTCGCCGGCCTCACCGCCGCCGGGGTGGGCGACCTGTCGACCGATCAGTTCGCCGCCCTCTCGGCGACCCAGCTCTCGGGCCTCTCGACCCTGCAGGTCCGGGGCCTGACCACCACCGAGATCACCGGCCTCAGCGCGACCCAGCTGGGCGCCCTGTCCGGGGCCCAGATCAGCGCGCTCAACCGCGCCCAGGTCCAGGGCCTGACCGAGACCCAGGTCGCGGCCCTGAGCCCCACCCAGCTGCAGGGCCTGACCGCCGCCGGCCTCGGCGCCCTGACCACCACCCAGGTGGGCGCGCTCACCTCCACCCAGATCGCCAGCCTGGGCGTCACCCAGATCGCCGGACTGTCCGCGACCACCCTGGGCGCCCTTTCGCTTGGGCAGCTGGGGGCCCTGACCCCCACCCAGATCGCCTCGCTCAGCACCGCCCAGGTCAAGGGCTTCGCCGACACCCAGATCGGCGCGCTCACCACCACCCAGCTGGCGGCGATGACGGCGGCCGATCTCGGCGCCCTGGCCGCGACCCAGGTGACCGGGTTCCAGACCACCCAGATCGCCGCGCTCACCACCACCCAGGTCAAGGGCCTGGCCGGAGTGAGCCTGGGCGCGCTCACCACCGACCAGTTCGCCGCCCTGTCGCCGGCCCAGCTGGCGTCGTTCAGCGCCGCCCAGGTGCGGGGCCTGACCACGACCCAGGTCACCGGCCTCACCACCACCCAGCTCTCCAGCCTCTCGACCACCCAGATCAGCGGCCTGTCCATCGCCCAGGTCCGCAGCCTGACCGAGACCCAGGTCGGCGCTCTGGCCACCACCCAGATCGCGACGCTCAGCACCGATCAGGTCCAGGCCCTGGTCGACACCCAGATCGCCGCCCTCACCACCCGCCAGCTCTCGGCCATGACCTCGACCGAGGTCGGGGCGCTGACCACCACCCAGATCGGCGCCTTCGCCACCACCCAGGTGGGCGCGCTCAGCACCACCCAGATCCGCGGCCTGACCGCCGCCGAGATCGCCGCGCTGAGCAGCGACCAGCTGGGCGCCCTGTCGGCGACCCAGGTCGCCGGCATGACCACCACCCAGGTCCGCGGCATGCCGGCGCTCGAGCTGGCGGCGCTCAACACCACCCAGCTGGCCGCCCTGACCAGCACCCAGTTCGGCGTGCTCACCTCGACCCAGATGGCCGCCCTGAGCAGCGCCCAGATCGGCGCCTTCGCCACCACCCAGTTCGCGGCCCTGACCTCGACGGCGATCAGCGGCCTGCAGCCGGACCAGATCGAGACCCTGTCGACCACCCAGCTGGCGGCCATGGCCACCACCCAGGTCCAGGGATTGAGCGCCACGGGCATCACCGCCCTGGCCGCCAACCAGCTGAACAGCCTGTCGACCACCCAGGTCGCGAGCCTGACCACCACCCAGATCATCGGCCTGACCGACGATCAGATCGGCGCCCTGACCCCGACCCAGATCGCCGCCCTGACGGCGGCCGAGCTCGCCGCCTTCACCCCCGGCCACATCGCGGCCATGACCACCTCGGAAGTGGCCGGCCTGACCACCACCCAGGTCCAGGGGCTCAGCGCCACTGCGGTCGGCGCCCTGTCGGCGGAACAGCTCCAGGCCCTGACCACCTCCCAGGTCGCGGTGCTGACGCCGGTCCAGATGAAGGGGCTGTCCGGCGACGACGTCGCCAACCTGACCTCGACCCAGCTGTCGACCCTGTCCACGACCCAGGTCGGCGCCCTGTCCTCCAGCGGCGTGAAGGGCCTGACCGCCGCCCAGCTCGCCGCCCTGACCTCCAGCCAGCTGGGCGCCCTGTCGGCCACCCAGATCGGCGCGCTCAGCCTCGACCAGATCCCGGCGCTCGCCACCACCCAGCTCTCGGCGCTCACCACCACCCAGACCCGGGGCCTGACCGCCCAGAGCATCGCCGCCCTGTCCTGGGACCAGCTGACTGCGCTCACCACCACCCAGATCGGCGCGCTGGCGACGACCCAGGTGAAGGGCCTGACCCAGGACCAGATCGGCGCCCTGACCGCGTCCCAGGTCGCCGCCCTGACCAGCCAGGAGCTGGGGGCGCTGACCGCCAGCCAGACCCAGGCGCTGATGACCACCCAGGTCGCGGCCCTGACCACCACCCAGGTGCGCGGCCTCAGCGCCGCCAGCATCGGCGCCCTGTCCTCGGACCAGCTGCAGGCCCTGACCACCTCGCAGGTCTCGGCCCTGGTCAACACCCAGCTCGCGGGCCTCACGGCCGACGAGGTCGGCGCCCTGACCTCGGCCCAGCTGGCCGCGCTGTCGACCGGCCAGATCACCGCGCTTTCGACCAATGGACTCAAGGGCCTGACCGCCGATCAGCTGGGCGCCCTGACCTCAAGCCAGTTCGGCGCGCTCACCTCGACCCAGATCGGCGGCCTGACGGTCGACCAGATCCCGTCGCTCAACGCCACCCAGATCGCCGCGCTCTCGGCCAACCAGATCCGCGGCCTGGCCACGACCCAGGTCGCCGCCATGTCGGTGGCCCAGGTCGACGCCCTGACCACCACCCAGATCGCCGGCCTGTCGACCACCCTGGTGAAGGGCTTCACTCAGGATCAGATCGCCAACCTGACCTCCAGCCAGCTGGCGGCCCTGACCGCCGCCGAACTCGGAGCGCTCGCCACCACCCAGGTTAGCGCGCTGGGGACCACCCAGATCGCCGCCCTGACCACGACCCAGGTGCGCGGCCTGAGCGCCACTGGCCTCGGCGCGCTGTCGCTGGACCAGCTCGGCGCCCTGTCGGCCTCCCAGCTCGGGTCGCTGGCCACCACCCAGATCAAGGGCCTGAGCTCGGAGGAGGTCGCGGCCCTCTCCTCGGACCAGCTGGCGGCGCTCGCCACCACCCAGATCGCCGCGCTCAGCACCACCGGCGTCCAGGGCCTGACCCAGGCCGAGCTGTCGGCCATGAACGCCAGCCAGTTCGGCGCCATCACCTCGACCCAGGTCAGCGCCCTGATCGAGGACCAGATCGCCAATCTGACCACGACCCAGATCGGCAATCTCACCACCACCCAGATCAAGGGCCTGGTCAGCACCCAGGTCGCGGCCATGTCGGTCGACCAGATCGACGCCCTGAAGCCCGCCCAGGTCGCCGTCCTGACCTCGACCGCCGCCCCGGGCCTCAGCCCGACGGCGCTGGCCAGCCTGAACGCCAGCCAGGTCGCCGCGCTCACCTCGACCCAGCTCAACGCGCTCTCCTCCGACCAGGTCGCGGCGCTGAGCGCGACCCAGGTCGCGGCCATGTCGACCAGCCAGGTCCGGGGCGTGACCGCCACCGGCATGGCGGCGCTCAACACCACCCAGGTCCAGGCGCTGAGCACCACCCAGCTCGCGGCCCTGTCGACCACCCAGATCGCCGGCCTGACCCTCGACGCCGTGGGCGCCCTCAGCCCCAGCCAGCTCGCCACCCTGACCAGCTCGCAGATGGCGGCCATCGCCACCACGGCGATCCAGGGCCTGACCCAGACCGAGCTCGCCGCTCTGACCACCACCCAGCTGGCGGCCCTGACCTCGACCCAGATGGCGGCGCTCGCCAAGGACCAGGTCTCGGAGCTGTCGGCCACCCAGATCGGCCTGCTCAACACCAGCCAGGTCGCCGGCCTGGTCAGCACCCAGGTCGCCGGCCTCTCGGCCACCCAGATCGGCGCGCTCAAGGCGTCTCAGCTCGCGGCCCTCACGGCCTCCGCCGCGCCCGGCCTGACCCGCACCGCGATCTCCAGCCTGTCCGGCACCCAGGTCGCGTCCCTGACCTCGACCCAGATCAATGCGCTCTCCACCGACCAGATCGGCGCCTTCAGCGCCGCCCAGCTGGCGCGCTTGTCGGCCGCCCAGATCGGCGGCCTGACCAGCACCGCGGTCAACAGCCTGTCGGCCACCACCATCGCCGGCCTCACCACCACCCAGGTGGCCGGCCTGACCTCGACCCAGATGTCGGGCCTGAACACCACCGAGGTCCAGGCCCTCACCACCACCCAGATCCAGGCCCTGACCGCCACGGCCTTCAGCGGCCTGGCCAGCGCCGAGGTCTCGGCGCTCAGCGCCGCCCAACTGGCGGCCATGACGACGGCCGACGTGATCGCCCTTTCGGCGGACGGGGTCGCCGGCCTCACCGACCAGCAGGTGGCGGGGCTCAGCTCGGCCCAGCTCGCGGCGCTCAGCGCCAGCAGGATGTCGGCCCTGTCGACCACGGCCATCGGCGGTCTGACCACCCGCCAGGTCGCGGCCCTGACCACCACCCAGATCCAGGCGCTCACCTCGACCCAGACCGGGGCCCTGTCGTCGACCCAGTTCACGACGCTGTCGACCAGCCAGCTTGCGGCCCTCACCGCCGCGGGCCTCTACGGCCTGACCTCGACCGACGTGGCGACCCTGACCACGACCCAGCTGAACTATCTGACCCCGGCCCAGGTCGCCTCGATCTCCTCGACCGCCATCGCCTCGCTGAAGACCGACGTCCTGGCCGCCTTGACCACGGCCCAGTTCACGACCCTGACGCCCACCCAGGTGGGCGCTCTGACCTCCACCCAGATCGGCGCGCTGACCACCAGCCAGCTGGCGGCGCTCACCACCAGCGAGATCCACGGCCTGACCGGCGCCCAGGTGGCGGGCCTGGCGGCGACCACCATGAGCGCGCTCAGCGCCAGCCAGATCGCGGCGATCTCCACCACCGGCATGGCCGGCATGACCCCGACCCAGGTCGCCGCGCTCACGCCCACTCAGTTCGCGGCGCTCAGCGCCACCCAGATCGGGGCGATGTCGACGACCGCCGTCCCCGGCCTGACCTCGACCGAGATCGCCGCGCTCGCCCCCACCCAGCTGCTGGACGGGGCCGTGGCCTCGACCTGGATCGGCGCGCTCAGCACCAGCCAGATCACCCAGCTCAGCACCACCCAGGTGGCCGGCCTGTCGTCCAACCAGGTCAGCGGCCTCACCGCCGCCCAGGTCGCGTCCCTGACCTCGACCGAGTTCTCGAACCTGTCGAGCTATCAGATCGGCTCTCTGTCGCCGGCGGCGATCACCGGCCTGACGGCGTCGCAGATCGCCCAGATGACCGTCACCCAGCTGGGGGTCTCAAGGCCAGCCAGATCGGTTTGTTCTCGACGACCGAGTTCGGCTATCTCAGCCCGACCGAGATCGCCGCCATGACCGTCACCCAGCTGACCGGCCTGGTGCGGATGCAGCTGCGCTCCCTGTCGGACAGCCAGCTGTGGGCCCTGTCACCGACCCAGATCGCCTCGCTGAGCTCGACCCAGGCCAGCAACCTCAGCTTCACCGAGCTGAACAATCTGACCACCACCCAGTTCGCCGCCCTGACCTCGACCCAGTTCAGCGGCCTGACCCCCGGCCAGCTCAGCAATCTCAACGCCGAGAAGCTCGGCATGCTGTCGGGCGTGCAGCTGAGCGGCCTGACCTCGACCCAGGTCTCAGGCCTGACGCCGACCATGATCGCCGGCCTGACCGTCAACGAGATCATGGCGCTGAACGCCGAGCAGATCAGCGGCCTGTCCACCACCCAGCTGGCCAATATCAGCCAGGAACAGCTCGACGCCTTCTACGCCGCGGTGTCCTAGGGCCTCAGTCGACCGCTAGGCAGATCGACTTGATCGACAGATATTCGTCGAGGCCGTAGCGCGAGCCCTCGCGGCCGAGACCTGATTCCTTGACCCCGCCGAAGGGCGCGACCTCGGTGGAGATCAGGCCGGTGTTCAGCCCCACCATGCCCGACTGGATCGCCTCGCTGACCCGCCAGGCGCGCTTGAGGTCGGCGGTGTAGAGATAGGCCGCCAGGCCCGCGCGGGTGGAATTGGCCAGGGCGATCGCCTCGGCCTCGTCCTGGAAGGCGGTGATCCCGGCCACGGGTCCGAAGGTCTCCTCCCGCGTCAGCAGGGCGTCGGGGGCGACGTCGGCCAGCACCGTCGGGGCGAAGAAGGCGCCCAGTCCGTCCAGGGTCGTGCCGCCGGTCAGCAGCCGCGCCCCGCCGGCCAGGGCGTCCTCCACATGGCGGCGCGCCTTGGCGACGGCCCGGCCGTCGATCAACGGGCCCTGATCGGTCTCGCCCGCCAGGCCGTCGCCGATCCGCAAACCCGCGGCCCGCCCCGCAAGCCGCCGGGCGAATTCCGCCGCCACCGGGGCCTCGACATAGAAGCGGTTGGCGCAGACGCAGGTCTGGCCGGCGTTGCGGAACTTGGACGCCATGGCGCCCTCAACCGCTGCGTCCAGGTCGGCGTCGGCGAACACCACGAAGGGGGCGTTGCCGCCGAGCTCCAGAGACACCCGCTTGACCGTGTCCATGCACTTGGCCGCCAGCATCTTTCCGACGGCGGTCGAGCCTGTGAAGGTGAACTTGGCGATGCGGGGATCGGTGGTCAGCACCTCGCCGATCGGGGCCGCCTCGCCGGTGACGATATTGAACACGCCCTTGGGCACGCCGGCTTCCTCGCCCAGCACGGCGAGCGCCAGGGCCGAAAGCGGGGTCAGCTCCGAGGGCTTCAGCACCACCGAACAGCCGGCCGCCAGAGCCGGGCCGACCTTGCGGGTGATCATGGCCGCGGGGAAATTCCAGGGCGTGACCGCCGCCACCACTCCCACCGGCTGCTTCAGGGTCAGGATCCGGCGGTCGGCCTGATGACCGGGGATCACGTCGCCATAGGCCCGCTTGGCCTCTTCCCCGAACCATTCGAGGAAGGCGGCCGCATAGGCGATCTCGCCGCGGGATTCGCTGAGCGGCTTGCCCTGCTCGGCGGTCATCAGCCGGGCGAGGTCCTCCTGGTGCGCCATCATCAGGTCGAACCATTTGCGCAGCACCTGGGCGCGGGCCTTGGCCGGTCGCCCCGCCCAGTCCCCCTGCGCCGCCGTCGCCGCCGTCACGGCCTGAAGCGTCGCCTCGGATCCGAGATTGGGAATATGGGCCAGCACCCGCCCGGTGGCCGGATTGGTCACGGCGATGCGGGCCTCGGCCGTGATCCATTCCCCCCCGACATAGGCCGCCTCCCGCAGCAGGTCGGGCCGCTTCAGGGCCAGGCGGGTCTGTTCGGCGGAAATGTCGGAGGTCTGGGTCATGCCGCGATCCTCGCCCGGGCGGGGCCCGGGTCAAGTGCTGGGTGGCGGCTGGGACTTCAAGCCTCCCACCCTCGCCCCGCTTGCGGGGAGAGGGAAGGGTGAGGGGCGCGCCGCGAAGCGGGGCGTCTTTTTGCGGTTCAGGTGAGGTGGCGAGCCAGCAAGGACCCCTCACCCAACCCTCTCCCCGTGAACGGGGAGAGGGCTAAAGCGCTGCAACGCCGCCTCAGATCGACAGGCAGATCTTCCCGAAGTGCTTCTGCGAGATCTGGTGGGCGAAGGCCGCCGCGATCTGGTCCAGCGGATAGGTGGAATCGATCACCGGCTTGATGCCGTTGGCCTCGATGGCGGCGATCATCTCCTCCTGCTCCTGGCGGGAGCCGACGGTCACGCCCTTGATGGTGATGTTCTTGGACATGGCGAGCGCCGTGGCGATCTCGCCGGAGACCCCGGTCAGCACGCCGATCAGCGAGATATGGCCGCCGATCTTCGAGGCGTGCAGGGACTGGTTCATGGTGCCCGGCCCGCCGATCTCGACCACCGCGTCGACCCCGCGACCGCCGGTGAGCTTGGCCGCCGTCTGGCCCCAGGCCGGATCGTCCTTGTAGTTGATCAGGTGGTCGGCCCCGAGATCCTTCAGGCGCGCCAGCTTCTCGGCCGAGGAGGAGGTGGCGATGACCGTCGCGCCGGCCGCCTTGGCCAACTGCAAGGCGAAGATCGAGACGCCGCCCGTACCCTGGGTCAGGACCACGTCGCCCGGCTTGATCTTGGCCTCGACGATCAGGGCGCGCCAAGCGGTCAGGGCCGCGCAGGGCAGGGTCGAGGCTTCCTCCAGGGTCCAGCCCTTGGGGATGCGGGTGAAGGCGGTGGCAGGCGAAGCGACATATTCCGCCGCGAAGCCGTCGGCCTGGTCGCCGGGCACGCCCAGCAGGCGCTCCAGCACGGGCGCGCCGGCCGGCCAGTTGGGGAAGAAGGTCGAGAGCACCTGGTCGCCGACCTTCCAGGTCGTGACGCCCTCGCCCACTGCGACCACCTCGCCGGCCCCGTCGGACATGGGGATGCGGCCATCGGCGGCGGGGATCATGCCGGCGACCACGGCGAAGTCATGGAAGTTGAGCGAGCTGGCGCGGACGCGGACCAGCACCTGGCCGGGTCCGGCGACCGGCTGGGCGCGGTCCTCGATGACGATCTTGTCGAGCCCGCCCGGGGCTTTGACGGCGGCGACTTTCATGGGGCGTATCCTTCAGCGGGGTCGGAGGTGTGGAATGGATCAGGTGAGCAGCGGCGGCAGGCCGGGATCGCCCTTCTCCATGGCCCGGCGATAGGCCGGCCGCGCGCCGATGCGCTGGAGATAGGCGAGGATGTTGGGGAAGCCCGAGAGGTCCTTGGGCGTGAACATGCGCATGGTGGTGAGCGCGAAGACCATCATGATGTCGGCGGCGGTGAGCGCGTCGCCCGCGAAATACTGGGTCTCGCCCAGTCGCTGCTCGACCATGTCATAGACCCGTTCCGAGCGGGCGTTCATGAAGCCGCGGCCGGGATGATCGGCGGGCACGCCGAGCGCATTGGCCACCAGGCCCAGCATCTCGGTCGCCACGAACGAGCCGTTGGCGAAGTGCAGCCAGAAGACATAGTCGGCGTAGTTCGGCTGATCGGCTGCGACCGCCAGCCGGCCCTGGCCGTAGCGGCCGATGATGTAGTCGACGATCGCCCCCGACTCGCCCAGGGTCCGTCCGGCGTCGGTGATCACCGGCGCGACCCCCATGGGATGCAGCGCCTTGTACTCGGCGGGCGCCAGGCGGGTGACCGGATCGCGCTGGTAGACCTTCAGTTCATAGGGGATTTCCAGCTCCTCGCAGAGCCAGACGATCCGCTCGGACTGGGAGATCCCGAGGTGGTGGACGACGAGGGGAGCGGTCATGGGGCGGCGTCCTTGATTGAAGTCGCCCCATCAGGTCGGTCTTGACCTTGGGGAGGTCAAGTCAGGTCGATTGCATACGATTAAATAACGTGCAATTCATGGTCAGCCGCCCGGCGGCGCCCCCTTAGAAGGACCTGTTCATGAACTGTATGAAGTTGGCTCTCATCGCCGCCTTCGCGGCCCTCAGCACCGCCGCCGCCGCCCAGGCTCCGCCGCCCGCCGGTCCCCAGGCCATCCGCGGCCAGGTCAGCGCGATCAGCGCCACCCAGCTGACCATTAAGCAGAAGACCGGCGGTCCGCTCAGCATCGACCTGACCCCCGACTGGTCGGTCCAGGTGACCAAGCCCGTCGCGATCAGCGAGATCAAGGAAGGCAGCTTCATCGGCACCTCCGAGATCCCCCAGGCCGACGGCTCGGGCAAGTCGCTGGAAGTCCACGTCTTCCCGCCCGGCGTGAAGATCGGCGAGGGCCACTACGCCTGGAACCTGCGCAAGGGTTCGATGATGACCAATGGCACGGTCGGCAAGGTGACCGCCGGCGCCAAGGGCCAGGAGCTGCAGGTCAGCTATCCCACCGGCCAGCGCAAGATCGTGGTCCCGGCCAAGGTGCCGGTGGTGCAGATCACAAATGGCGACCGCACCATGGTCAAGCCGGGCGCTAAGGTGTTCCTGATGGCCTTCCCGAAGCCGGGCGGCGGTCTGATCACCGGCGCGGTGGCCGTGGGCGACAAGGGCTCCGCGCCGCCGATGTAAGGCGGACGAAACGGGAGGGCGCAGATGACCGAGGTTCGCGAACGCACATCCAAGGGGGTGACGGCGATCTATCGCCATCCCCTGCTGGTGCGCGCCACCCACTGGGTCAATGCGCTCTGCCTGCTCGTGCTGCTGCTCAGCGGCCTGCAGATCCTCAACGCCCACCCGGCCTTCTACTGGGGCGAGGTCTCGCACTTCGACCGGCCGTTCGCGGCGATCGAGGCGACTACGGCGGCGAACGGCGATCTGAAAGGCCAGCTGACGGTGGCGGGCGCCCGGCTCGACACCACGGGCGTTCTTGGGGCGTCCAAGTCCGGCGGCGACCAGCTGCAGGCCCGCGCCTTCCCGAGCTGGGCCACCCTGCCCGGCTATCTGGACCTGGGCGCCGGCCGCCGCTGGCACTTCGCCTTCGCCTGGGTGCTGGTGATCAACGGCCTGATCTATCTGGGCTTCGCGCTCGGCACAGGCCGGACCCGGGCGATGCTGAAGCCCACTCGTGAGGAGCTGCGCGGCCTCGGCCGCTCGGTCCTGGACCACCTGCGCCTGCGCTTCGCCCATGGCGAGGAGGCCCGCGACTACAACATCCTGCAGAAGCTCGCCTATCTGGCGGTGATCTTCGGCCTGCTGCCCCTGATGCTGCTGACAGGCCTCGTCATGTCGCCGGCCATGTACGCCCGCCTCCCCGTCCTGGCCGATCTGTTCGGGGGGCGGCAGTCGGCCCGCACGATCCACTTCCTCGTCGCCTCGGGCCTGGTGAGCTTCTTCGTCGTGCATGTGGCCATGGTCATCGCCGCCGGGCCGGTGAACGAGATGCGCTCGATCCTGACCGGCTGGTTCGTCATCCGCAGGGAAAAGCCATGAGCGGTTCCGATCCCACCCGCCGCCTCTTGCTCGGCGGCGCCCTGACCGGCGCGGCCACGGGCCTCGCCGCCTGCGACAAGCTCGCCGCCTCGCCCCAGGTCAATGAGCGCCTGAACCTCGCCGAGGGGATGAACTTCCACGTCCAGCGCCTGCTGCTCGGCCGCAACGCTCTGGCCCGCGAATATCCGGAGAGCGCCATCGCCCCGGACTTCCGCGCCAATGGCACCACCAATCCTGACAGCGAGGACTATCAGGCCCACGTCGCCGACGGCTTCAAGGCCTGGCGCCTGGAGATCGGCGGCCTGGTGGAGCGCCCCTTGAGCCTGTCGCTCGACGAACTGCGCCAGGCGCCGGCCCGCAGCCAGGTGACCCGCCACGACTGCGTCGAAGGCTGGTCCAGCATCGCCAAGTGGAAGGGCGCGACGCTCGGCCCTCTGCTCGACCGCGCCGGGGTGAAGCCCCAGGCCAAGTATGTCGCCTTCTTCTGCGCCGACACCCTGGAGCTGACCCTCGACGGCACCGGCGACTATTACGAGACCATCGACCTGGCCGACGCCCACCACCCCCAGACCATCCTGGCCTATGAGATGAACAACCAGCCCCTGCCGGTCGCCCATGGCGCGCCGATCCGCCTGAGGCTGGAGCGCCAGCTCGGCTACAAGATGGCCAAGTACGTCATGCGCATCGAGCTGATCGACAGCTTCGCCAAGCTCGGCCAGGGCAAGGGCGGCTATTGGGAAGACCGCGGCTATCAGTGGTACGCGGGGATCTAGGCGCTCTCGGCCACCCGCAGGCCGCCGACCAGGCGTTCGACCTGGGCCTTCAGCGCGGCGAGATCCTCCAGCGGGATCGGGATCTGCGAGACCACGGCCGGCGGCACGGCCTGGGCCCGGGCCTTCAGCTCGCGGCCCTTGGCGGTCAGATCGATGGTCACGCGCCGCTCGTCGGCCAGGTCCCGGGTGCGGGTGATCAGGCCGGCGGCCTCCATGCGCTTGAACAGCGGCGTCAGGGTGCCGGAATCCAGCCCCAGCCGACGGGCCAGATCCCCAAAGGTCTGGGGCGCCTGCTCCCACAGGGCCAGCAGGGCCAGATATTGCAGATAGGTCAGGCCCAGCGGCTGCAGCAGCGGCCGGTAGACCCGGGTCATGAGATTGCTGGCGCTGTAGAGCGCGAAGCAGAGCTGGGACTCCAGGCGCAGGGGGTCCGCGCCCGCCTCCGCCATCTTGCCGTCTGTCGCCATAGCACGCACTCCATGCCCGAGTTCGTCGCGCATATGGATGGCGGCCGGGTCCGGGCGCAAGCCCGACCCGACCTCAGGGCCAAACCCTAGCGGCCGCTCTGGCCGTCATCGACCCGGATCGTGGCGCCGGTGACGAAGTCCGAGGCCGGCGAGACCAGATAGCGCAGGGTCGAGTCCAGCTGGGCCGGGTCGCCGAGCCGCTTGCGGGGGAAGTGCTGGGAGATGTCCCCCACCCGCTTCAGCATGCCGTCCATCATTTCCGAGGCGAAGGCGCCGGGCGCGATGGCGTTGACATTGATCCGGGCGCTCGACCACTCGACGGCCAGGGCCTCGGTCATGCGCACCACCGCCGACTTGGTGATGGAATAGAGCGCCGCGCCGTTGCCGCTGTATTCGAAGGCGGCCACCGAGGCGATGTTGACGATACGGCCCGGCGTCTTGGCCGCGATCAGCCGGCGCGCCACCTCGCAGGAGAGAATATAGGGCGCCCGAAGGTTCACCCCGATCACTTGGTCGATCAGGTCGACCGACATCTTGACCGCCCGCTGGGCGTCGGGGATGCCGGCGTTGTTGACCAGGATGGTCACCGGCCCCAGGGCCTCCTCGGCCTTGCCGACCACGGCCAGCAGCTGGTCAGCGTCGGTGACGTCGAGCGCCAGGGCGATGGCCTCCCCGCCCTCGGCGCGGATCTCGGCGGCGAGCGCCTCCAGGCGGTCGGTGCGCCGCGCTGTCAGGGCGACCTTGGCGCCGCAGGCCGCCAGCACCTTGGCGAAGCGGACGCCCAGGCCCGAGGAGGCGCCGGTGATCAGGGCTGTCTGGCCGGTCAGGTCGGTGGAGACATTGGGGGTCGGATAGGTCACGGCGCGGGCTCCCGGTCTGGGCCCGGCCTCTTGGCGGGCGGGCCTTGTTCGCTCCTGCGTGTGCGCCAGGGCGGGCCCTGTCAATCATGACCCAAGGACAGGCTTGCATCTGTCCCTGGGGAAGCGGGCAAGCTCACCGCAACAAGAGCCTGGGAGGCGCGCCATGAGCGACACGGACCTGTTCGACCCCTGCCAATTCAATGGCCTGACCTTGCAAAACCGCATCGTCCTGTCGCCGCTCACCCGGACGCGGGCGGCCATGGACGGCAGCCCCGGCCCGCTGCAGGCGACCTACTATTCCCAGCGCGCCTCGGCGGGCCTCTTGATCACTGAGGCGACGGCCGTGGCGCCGGAGGGGCGCGGAGGGGCCTATATTCCCGGCCTCTATGACGACGCCCACATCGCCGCCTGGAAGCTGACCACCGACGCGGTCCACGCCAAGGGCGGACTGATCTTCAGCCAGCTTTGGCACGCGGGCCGGCTCAGCCATTCCTCCCTGCATCCGCAGGGCTTGGCCCCGGTAGCGCCCACGGCGATGAAGCAGGAGGGCCAGGTGTTCACCGAAAAGGGCCTGGCCCCCTATGACGAGGCCCGCGCCCTCACCCTCGAGGAGATCCCCGAGGTCATCGCCCAGTTCCACCGCGCCGCGGTCCGCGCCAAGGCGGCCGGCTTCGACGGGGTCGAGCTGCACGGCGCCCACAGCTATCTGATCGACGCCTTCGTCCGCGACATGACCAACAAGCGCACCGACCGCTATGGCGGTTCGATCGAGAACCGCTGCCGGCTGATGATCGAGATCCTGGAGGCCCTGATCGAGGTCTGGGGCCCGGAGCGGGTCGCCGTGCGCCTGGCCCCCATCGGCCACGCCTATGACGCCTGGGACAGCGATCCCGAGCCCCTGTTCACCTATCTTGTCGGCCGGCTGAACGACCTGAAGGTCGGCTGGCTGGACCTGGTCGAGGGCGACACCGGTATTTCACGCACCTGCGAACCCAGCTTCGACCTGCAGAAGCTGCGCCGCCTGTTCAAGGGCGCGACCATCGCCAACAACCTCTATGACCGCGACCTCGCCCTCCAGGCCCGCCGCGACAACACCGCCGACCTGATCGCCTTCGGCCGGCCGTTCATCGGCAATCCCGACCTGGTCGAGCGGCTGAAGGTGAACGCCCCGCTGATCGACGCGCCGAGGGCCGCGTACTATGGCGGCGGGGCGCGGGGCTATACGGACTTCCCGACGCTGGCGGAGGCGGGGGGGCTGGGGGATGGTGGGTGAGGCGTGCTGATGGCCAATTCTAGGTCCGACATGTTCGGGCGCTCGCGACCCCAGCGAATACTCAATGACGTGGGCGATGCTCCTCATAGGCAAGAAGCAGACGCCATAGCGGCCCATCTTCCCGCCCCAGCACCTCAACCGCATTCCGGACAGCATGGTATTCCGCCTCGGTGGCTATCCGGCCTTGACGCATGACCCGCTGAACTGCCCCGGAGAAGCGCAATCGCATTTCAGAGAGGCTCGGCAGGCCGTCCTCAAGCAAACGCCGGTCGGCCAGCACGACCTTTTGCGCTGGCCAACGGCTCGTCATCTCGATGATGTCGCCTATCGCCATTGATAGGCCCTGGCGCGCCTTCGCTTTGGAAGTCGCGGCGAGCCGGTCCAAGACTGCGACAGGATCAGTGTCGGGTGAATCGAATGCAGTCGGAAACGCCTCGCGGCCCATGTATTCGAACCAAGCCCGCAATTGCTCAAAATTGTCTGCTGTGACCTTCACCGCACAAGGTTGCCACGGCCGCAGATTGGACTCAATGCGCACCCAACCCCTCTGGTCGAAAGTCTAGGCGGCCAGCCGGTGCGAAGGGACCGAGGTCGCGCGACGATAAACATGCGCGCGCTCACCACCGCCGATGACCCGCGATCCGGGCGGCGAAGTCCGCATGCGGCTCGATCTCGTCATCCAGGCTCAACCCCGCCGCCAGCGACTCCGCTTCTAAGAGCCACCTCTGGGCGTCGTCGAAGAATTCCTGGCGGGCGAAGCGGGCGACGTGGGCGATGGCCGCGCGGAGCAGCAGCATGGCGGCGAGCGGATAGCGGCCTTCCAGGGCGCGGGCGGCGCGCTCCAGCAGCAGGGGGTCGGTGGCGTCGATGTCCTCGCGGCGTTCCAGCACCAGGACGGACGCGGTCTCCAGGCTGGGCCAGTCGACCAGAAACCGCAGAGCCGGAGCGAAACGCGGATAGATGCGGGCGTGCAGCAGGGCCTTGTCCTCGGCGACCACGTCGTCGAAGCCGGAAAGGCGCTTGAGATAGTCGCGGAGCGCCGGGGCAGTGAGACCGCGCTCGAAGCTCGCCCAGCGCTGGGCCTGGGCGGCGTCGGCCTCACCGCTGGCCTCCAGCAGCGCGATGCGGGCGGCGTCCCAGGCGATCTCGCCGGCGTCCGGCTCGACCGCGCCCGGCCGGCGCGCCGCGGCCACGGCGTCGGCATAGGGGTCCGACCGGTCGAGCGCCGCCCTGGCCTTGTCGACATCGCCCGCCGCCAGATAGGCCCGTGCGATCCGGGCGCCGACCGGGGGCAATAGCTGTTCGCCGGCCGAGAAGCTGTCGGCCAGGGCCGCCGCATCGCCCTGGGCCTCCAGCACCGCCTGCAGGGGCGCGCGCCAGATGGCGTTGGCCCGGCGCGGCGGGGCGGATTCCATCTCGATCCGGGCCCGCAGGCGCTCGACGCCCGCCGCGTCCAGGGCCGGCAGGCAGGCGGCGACCACCTCGCCCCCCGCCCCCACCCGCGCCATGGCGAGCGCATCGATCAGGGTCTCGGTCAGGTCGGGGATCGGGGTTGCGACCTGTGCGGCGACGGCTGGCAGGTCGGCCAAGGCGGTCGAGAAGATGTCGGCCATCTCGCCCTTGGCGTCAGTCGCCCGCGACAGCAGGCCCCGCTCCAGGGCCACGAACTTCAAGAGCAGCTCCAGCGCCCGGGCCGGATCGGCCTCGGCCAGGGGGCCCACGATCGTTCGACGTTGAAGCTCCAGGTCGCGCCGAAACTCCTTCTGCTTTCGCCAGTGGATGCGGGTGCGGGAGAACTGCAGGGGTTCGTGACGCTTGTTGAGCTCGTCCTGCAGGGCCTCGGGCCCCATGGCGGCGGCCAGCTCCAGGCGCAGCCGACCCTTGATCATCGGCCGGCCGTCGGCCTCGTCCATCAGGATGGCGGCCAGGCGCTCCGGGCCCAGGGCCTCCAGATTGGCGGCGTTCAGCGCCTTGCGGGATTTGGGCCGTTTCACCGGGGGAGTCGCACTCATGACCTACCTTGGCGATCGCGATGGGTTTCGTCCAATGGGCTTCAGACCGCGCGGCGCAGTTCGGCAGGGGACCGGCGGGACTCGCGGCGGATCAGGCGGCGCAGGGTCGAGGGCTCGGCATAACCGACCCGGCGAGCCACCTCATCGACCGACAGACGGGTGGTCTCCAAGAGCCGCTCCGCCGCCTCGATCCTCACCCGCTGGGCGAAGCGCACCGGAGACAGGCCGCAGACCTGGTGCAGGCGCCGCGCGAAGGTGCGCGGGGTGAGGCCGACCGCGGCGGCCAGATCGTCCATGCTGAAGTCGTCCTCGATATGGGCCCGCACCCAGGTCTCGGCCCGGGCGATGGTCTCGTCCTGCCCGGCCAGGAAGGTCACGGCCATATAGGGCGCCTGGGACCGCCGCTGATCCAACAGCAGGTAGCGGGCGCAGGCCTCCGAGAGCCCGCCGCTGGCGAAGCGGGCGATGAGGGCGAGCATCAGGTCCATCTGGGCCATGGCCGCCCCTGCGGTCAGGACCCGTCCGTCGGCCACGACGAGGCGGTCGACGTTCAGGGCCACGTCCGGATAGCGGCGGCGGAACAGGGACGCCAGCCACCAGGTGGTGGTCGCCTCGCGGCCCGCAAGCAGGCCGGCCTCGGCCAGGAGGAAGGTGCTGGCGCAGGAGGCCGCGACCGTCGCCCCCGCCGCATGGGCCTGGGTCACGATGCGGATCGCCCGGCGCGCGGCGGGGGCCGCCAGACGCGCCGTCAGCTCCTCCTCCGACTGACCGCCCAGGCCGGGCACGATCACCAGATCGCCGGGCCCGAAGGTCGGGAGAGGTTCGCGGCCAAGCCTCAAGGTCTGCACCGCGAAGGGCGCGGACCGGCCCCCGTTCAGGCTGATCCGGTTGGCGGTGTCGAGCGCGTCGCAGGTGATGGCCAGGCTGGAGGCCAGGCCTCCAGGCAGAGCCAGGACGGACACGGAGATCATTGTCGAAGTCTCCCTGAACGGGTTCGATTTCGACTCTATCGTCCCTGCCCCTGGCGGGCAAATCCGGCGCCGGGATCCAGGGCCGCGCGCGGCCCGACCGCCCATAGCAAAACGGCCCGGCGCTTTCGCACCGGGCCGTCCCGCCTGTTCAGATGGTCCAGGTCTTAGGCGAACTGGTTCATCGTGTTGTGGACGCCGCCGGCCTTCAGGGCCGCTTCGCCGGCGAAGTATTCCTTGTGGTCGTCGCCGATGTCGGAGCCCGACATGTTCTGGTGCTTCACGCAGGCGATGCCTTGGCGCAGTTCCTGGCGCTGAACGCCCAGGACGTAGCCCAGCATGCCGGCCGCGCCGAAGTATTCCTTGGCCAGGTTGTCGGTCGACAGGGCCGCGGTGTGGTAGGTCGGCAGGGTGATCAGGTGGTGGAAGATGCCGGCCCGCTTGGCGCCGTCCGCCTGGAAGGTGCGGATACGTTCGTCGGCTTCGATCGCCAGTTCGGTGGTGTCGTAGTCGACGCTCATCAGCTTTTCGCGGTCATAGGCCGAGACGTCCTTACCGGCCGCCTTGTAGGCGTCATAGACCTGCTGGCGGAAGTTCAGGGTCCAGTTGAAGGACGGCGAGTTGTTGTAGACCAGCTTGGCGTTCGGGATGACCTCGCGAACCTTGTCCATCATGCTGGCGATCTGCTCGACGTGCGGCTTCTCGGTTTCGATCCACAGCAGGTCGGCGCCGTTCTGCAGCGAGGTGATCGAGTCGAGCACGCAGCGCTCGGCCCCGGTGCCTTCGCGGAACTGGAACAGGTTGGAGGGCAGGCGCTTCGGACGCAGCAGCTTGCCGCCGCGGTTCAGAACGACGTCGCCGTTCTTCATGTCGGCCGGCGAGATTTCCTCGCAGTCCAGGAAGCTGTTGTACTTGTCGCCCAGGTCGCCCGGCTCATGGCTGACGGCGATCTGCTTGGTCAGGCCGGCGCCGAGCGAGTCGGTGCGGGTGACGATGATGCCGTTCTCGACGCCCAGCTCGAGGAAGGCGTAGCGGCAGGCGCGGACCTTCTGCAGGAAGTCCTCGTGCGGCACGGTGACCTTGCCGTCCTGGTGGCCGCACTGCTTTTCGTCGGAGACCTGGTTTTCGATCTGCAGGGCGCAGGCGCCCGCCTCGATCATCTTCTTGGCCAGCAGATAGGTGGCTTCCGCGTTGCCGAAGCCGGCGTCGATGTCGGCGATGATCGGAACGACGTGGGTCTGATAGTTGTCGATCTGGTCGAGCAGCTTGGCTTCCTTGGCCTTGTCGCGCGCGCGGCGCGTCGAGGTCGCGGAACAGGCCGCCGAGCTCACGGGCGTCGGCCTGGCGCAGGAAGGTGTAGAGCTCTTCGATCAGGGCCGGCACCGAGGTCTTCTCGTGCATCGACTGGTCGGGCAGGGGGCCGAATTCCGAACGCAGGGCCGCGACCATCCAGCCGGACAGGTAGAGGTACTTCCGATCGGTGGTGCCGAAGTGCTTCTTGATCGCGATCATCTTCTGCTGGCCGATGAAGCCGTGCCAGCAGCCCAGGGACTGGGTGTACTGCGAGGAGTCGGCGTCATAGGCCGCCATGTCCTTGCGCATGATGTCGGCGGTGTAGCGGGCGATTTCCAGGCCGGTCTTGAAGCGGTTCTGGAGACGCATCCGGGCCACGGACTCGGCGTTGATGCCGTCCCAGGTGCCGTTCTTGCTCGAGATGAGCTGGCTCATCTGAATGATGTGGTCTTGATAGGACATGTGCCTCTTCCGCGATCAGCCGGGGGAAAACAGGAAGGCCCGGATCTTGGCCGCCCCCGTACGCCGCCTTTGCCGCAGTGCGAAAGGGCGAGCGAGGTCTAGATGTATGACTTTACAGATTTTGATTGTAATGTTGTAATGTCCCTACATTTCAGGGCGTGCAGGGCATGGCGACGGAACGACGGCTGTATGTGGGACCGAGCCTGCGCCGGCTGCGGCGCGACCTGGGCCTGACCCAGGCGGACATGGCCGCGGACCTCGATGTCTCGGCCTCCTATGTGGCCCTGCTGGAGCGCAATCACCGGCCGCTTAGCGCAGAGGTGCTGCTGCGGCTCGCCCAGACTTACAAGATCGACATGGCGACGCTCGCCGGCGGCGGCGGGGCGGACGAAACCGCCCGGCTGCAGGCGGTGCTGAAGGACCCGATGTTCGCCGACATCGACCTGCAGTCGCTGGAGACCACCGACGTCGCGACCAACTTCCCGGGCATCACCGAGGCCCTGCTGCGGCTGTACACGACCTATCGCGAGGAGCAGCTGGCGCTGGCCGACCGGGGGGCGGAATCGCTGGCCACCGGCAGCCGCAGCTCCGACGCGCCCGACCCCGTGGCCGAGTCCCGGCGGTTCCTGGCGGCGCGGCGCAACTGCTTCCCCAGCCTGGACGATGCGGCCGAGCGCCTGGCCGAGGCGGTCGCCGGGCACGACAATCTGGCCGGCTATCTCAAGGCCCGGCACGGCCTGCGCACGCGCCGCCTGCCCTCCAGCGTCATGGTCGGCTCGATCCGCAGGCTCGACCAGCACCGCAAGGAGATCCTGCTGGACGACGGCCTGGACACCGCCAGCCAGACCTTCCAGCTCGCCCTGCAGCTGGCCTATCTGGAGCTGCGCGGCGAGGTCGACGCGGTGCTGGCCGAGGGCAGCTTCGACACCGAGAGCGGCGAGCGCCTGACCCGCCGGGCTTTGGCGAGCTATGCGGCGGCGGCGATCATCATGCCCTACGCCGCCTTCGCCCGGGCGGTGGAGGCGAGGCGCTATGACGTCGAGGCGCTCGCCCGCCAGTTCGGCGCCAGTTTCGAACAGACCGCCCACCGGCTCACCACCCTGCAGAAACCGGGGCACGAGCGGGTGCCGTTTTTCTTCATCCGGGTCGATCCGGCCGGCAACGTCTCCAAGCGCCTGGACGGCGCCGGCTTCCCCTTCGCCCGGCACGGCGGCGGCTGTCCGCTGTGGTCGGTGCACCAGGTGTTCAAGACGCCGCGGGAGATCGTCACCCAGTGGCTGGAGCTGCCGGACGGTCAGAAATTCTTCTCGATCGCCCGCACCGTCACCGCCGGCGGCGGCGCCTTCGGCACGCCCCGGGTGGAGCGGGCCATCGCGCTCGGCTGCGCCGCCGAGCACGCTGGCCGGCTGATCTACACCCGCGACCAGCCGGGCCTCGGGGCCGACACCGCGACCCCGATCGGGTCACCTGCCGCCTGTGTCACCGCACCGAATGCACCGCCCGTTCGGCCCCGCCGATCGGCCGCCAGATCCTGTCCGACGACATCCGCCGGACGAGCCTTCCCTTCGGCTTTTCGGACAGCTGAGTCCGGATCGCCTGATTGTGCGGCGCCGAAGTCATTCGGAAAATTCCTTGCCCCGGGGGGCTTCAAAGCGGCGCGCTTCCGTGCAGTAAAGCGACCGAGACTTACGGTCGGTCGCCGCGGCGGCGGACCTTGGGACACCTTTTTCGAGAGCCCGGTACGCGCATGAACATCACCAGCACCCTGTCCGTCGACGACCTTCTGCATAGCTTTGTGGAACGCGAACTGCTGCCCGGGACCGATATCGCGCCCGCAGCGTTCTGGGCGGCGCTCGAGGCCGTACTGGCCGACTTCACCCCGCGCAACGCCGCCCTGCTGGCGCGTCGGGACGAACTGCAGCAACAGATTGACGCCTGGTGGGCGGCCCGCAAGGGCAAGGACTTCTCGGTCGCCGAGGAGACCGCCTTCCTGCGCGAGATCGGCTATCTGCTGCCAGAGCCCGAGGCCTTCCACATCGGCGTCGAGAACGTCGACCCGGAGATCGCCAAGCTGGCCGGCCCGCAGCTGGTCGTGCCGGTTTCGAACGGCCGGTATGCTCTGAACGCCGCCAATGCGCGCTGGGGCAGCCTCTATGACGCCCTCTACGGCACCGATGCGATCGAGCCGCCGACCGGAACCAAGGGCTATGATCCGGTCCGCGGGGGCAAGGTGATCGCCTTTGCGCGCGATCTTCTGGACCGCGTCGCGCCGCTGTCGTCCGACTCTCACGCCGACGCGACCGCCTATTCGGTCATCGCCGGCGGCCTGATCGTGAAGCTGAAAGACGGGCGCGAAACCACCCTGGCCGACGACGGTCAGTTCGTCGGCTGGCGCGGGTCCGCCTACGCCCCCGAAGGCGTCCTGCTGCGCCACAACGGCCTGCATCTGGAGATCCTGATCGACCGGTCGAGCAACATCGGCAAGGACGATCCGGCCGGGGTCGCCGACGTTCTGGTCGAGGCCGCGCTCACCGCCATCCAGGACTGCGAGGACTCGGTCGCCGCGGTCGACGCCGAGGACAAGACCGGCGTCTATCGCAACTGGCTCGGCCTGATGAAGGGCGACCTGTCGGCCAGCTTCGCCAAGGGCGGCGCCACCGAGACCCGCCGGCTCGAGGCCGACCGCGTCTATCAGTCGGCGACCGGCGGCGAGCTGAGCCTGCGTGGCCGCAGCCTGATGCTGGTGCGCAATGTCGGCCACCACATGACCACCGACGCCGTCACCTTCAACGGCGAGGCGGCTTTCGAGACCGCGGTCGACGCCCTGATCACCGTCACCGCCGCCCTGCACGACCTGAAGGGGGCCCGCCGCAACAGCCCGGCCGGCTCCATCTATGTCGTGAAGCCCAAGATGCACGGCCCGGACGAGGTGGCGCTGGCCGTCCGTCTGTTCGACCTGGTCGAGGATCTGCTGGGCCTGGCCCGCAACACGGTCAAGATCGGCATCATGGACGAGGAGCGCCGCACCAGCGCCAACCTCAAGGCCTGCATTCACGCCGCCCGCAATCGTGTGGTGTTCATCAACACCGGCTTCCTCGACCGCACCGGCGACGAGATCCACACCGCCATGGAAGCCGGCCCCGTGGTCCGCAAGGACGCCATCAAGGCCGAGCCCTGGCTGCCGGCCTATGAGAAGCGCAATGTCGAGATCGGCCTGGCCACCGGCTTCCCGGGCCATGCCCAGATCGGCAAGGGCATGTGGGCCGCGCCCGACATGATGCAGGCCATGCTGACCACCAAGGTCGGCCACCCCAAGGCCGGCGCCAACACCGCCTGGGTGCCCTCGCCCACCGCCGCCGTGCTGCACGCCCTGCACTATCACGAGGTCGATGTGCCGGGCCTGCAGGCGCAGATGAGCGCGCACCCCACGGCCACGGGCACGGACGAACTGCTGACCCCGCCGCTGGCCCGCTCCAACTGGAACGCCGCCGACGTGCAGGAGGAGCTCGACAACAACGCCCAGGGCATCCTGGGCTACGTCGTCCGCTGGATCGACCAGGGCGTCGGCTGCTCCAAGGTGCCGGACATCCACAATGTCGGGCTGATGGAAGACCGCGCCACCTTGCGGATCTCCAGCCAGCACATCGCCAACTGGCTGCACCACGGGGTCTGCACCGAGGCCCAGGTCCGCGAGACCCTGGTGCGCATGGCCAAGGTGGTCGACGGCCAGAACGCCGGCGACGCCGCCTACACCCCGATGAGCCCGGCGCCGGACCAGTCGATCGCCTTCCAGGCGGCGCTGGACCTGGTGTTCGAGGGCCGCACCCAGCCCAACGGCTACACCGAGCACATCCTCACCCGCCGCCGCCGCGAGCGGAAGGCCCAGCTCGCCGCCGGCTGACCCGCGACCGGGCGCCCGGGGAACGGTCTCCGGGCGCCTGCGGTCGTCCCGCCTCACCAGAAAACACGCCTCATCCGCGAGCGGCGTTGTGCGGCCTGCCGCCCGACCCTAAGAAGGTTAACGGGGTGTGGGTGACTATAAGTGAGCGGTCTGTTCGGATCTGGATTTGAGTTGAACCTCGCGGCCTTGTCGGCCGGGGCCGATCACGCCCTCCTAACCTACTGGTTGGCCCTCAAACTACTCTTGATTGTGGTGGCGGTGCTGATCTGCCTGTCCTCCACCGACGATCTCTTCATCGACCTCTGCTACTGGCTGGAGCGCCTGACCCGCCCCATCCGGCGCCTGGGCCGCCGCAAGCCCTCGGAAGACCGGCTGCGGCTCAAGCCCGAGCAGCGCATCGCCATCATGGTCCCCGCCTGGCGCGAGGCCGAGGTGATCGCCAACATGCTGGTCAATACGATCAACGCCTTCGACTACACCCGCTTCGACATCTTCGTCGGCGTCTATCAGAACGACCCCGACACCCGTCGCGAGGTCGAGCGGGTCCAGAAGGCCTTTCCCAATGTGCACCTGGCCCGGGTCGGGGCCGATGGCCCCACCTGCAAGGCCGATTGCCTGAACTGGATCCTCGAGGGGGTCGCGGCCCGCGAGGCGCAGACCGGCGAGGTCTATGAGATCTTCGCCATGCACGACGCCGAGGACGTGGTGCACCCCTTCGGCCTGAGGGTGATGAACTGGTTCATCGAGGGCGCCGGCATGATCCAGCTGCCGGTCCTGTCCATGAACCGCCGCTGGAACCAGTGGGTGGCCTGCCACTATCTCGACGAGTTCGCCGAGTTCCACACCAAGGACCTGCCGGTCCGGGCCCTGCTCAGCCGCATGACCCCCTCGGCCGGGGTGGCCACGGCCTTCAGCCGCGAGGCCCTGCAGGCGCTCAGCGCCGAACGCGCCGGCCAGGTGTTCAATACCGCCAGCCTGACCGAGGACTACGACATCGGCCACCGGCTGAAGGCGCTGGGCTTCTCTTCGGACTTCATCCGCTACTACGCCCGCACGGCGCGGTTCCGTCCCGCCTGGTTCCGCAAGGGCCAGGTTCGGGTTTTGCGGCGCGAGCTGGTCGCCACCAAGGAGTTCTTCCCGCACACCTGGCGCACCAGCGTCCGCCAGAAGGCCCGCTGGATGCTGGGCATTTCCTATATGGGCTGGGCCCAGCTCGGCTGGTTCGGAGACCTCGCCAACCGCTACTTCCTGTTCCGCGACCGCAAGGCCCTGTTCACCGCGCCGGTCGGGGCGCTGGCCTATCTGATCCTGATCAGCGTGGCGCTGATCGCCGCCCTCACCCCGGTCTGGCAGGCGGCCCAGGCCCTGCCCCCGCTGATCGACCGGAGCTGGGTGGTGGCGTTGCTGGTCGTCAACGCCCTGTTCCTGCTGAACCGCATGCTGCACCGGGCCTGGTTCACGGCGCGGGCCCACGGGATCGGCTTCGCCCTGCTCAGCCCGGTGCGGATCGTGGTCTCGAACCTGATCGGCTTCGCCGCCTTCGGCCGCTCCATGCGCCTGTTCGTCGGCCATCTGATCACCGGCCGGGCGATCGCCTGGGACAAGACCCAGCACGCCTTCCCCGGCCTGGAGCAGCTGCGCCACCGCAGCACCCGGCTGGGCGAACTCCTTCGCCACTGGAACCAGGTCAGCGGCGACGACCTGCACACGGCCCTCATGGCCCAGAAGCATCGCTACCGCCCGCTGGGCCTGCTGCTGGTCGAGCGCGGGGCTGTGACCGAGGAAGCGCTAGCCGCGGCCTTCGCCGAACAGGCGGGCAGCCAGCCGATCAGCCTGGACGTGATGAAGGTCGAGCCGCGCCTGCTGCATCTCCTGACCGCCCGCCAGGCCGCCCGGTTCCGCGCCGTGCCGGTGGCGCGCCGCGACGGGGTCACCCAGGTCGCCCTGGCCGAACCGCTCGACAAGACGGCCCGGCGCCCTAGAGACCCTTCTCGCGCCCCGCAGCGGCCAGAGGGTCGCCTATGTCTATGCGCCGCTCAGCGACATCGCCTTCGCCCTGAGATTCGGCTGGCGCGACGGGGCCCTGAGCGCCGCTCATGCGGCAATGGACCGGCTGGTCGATCGCGGCGCCCTGCACGCCGCCGACGCCGCCAAGGTCTGGGCCGCGGTGCGCAGACCCCATGTGCTGCTGGGCGACCTGCTCGTCCGCCAGGAGGCGCTGGATCACAAGACGCTCGCCGCCGCCCTGGCCGGGTTCTGGGGATCGGATCAGCGGCTTGGGGAATATCTGCTGGCCCGCGGCGTGATCACCGAGGCCCAGCTGCGGGCGGCGCTGGCCGCCCAGCCGGCCGGCGATCCGGATGTCCTGCAAACCGCGACCCGCCTGAAGCTGCTGGTCCCGGCCCCCAAGCTCATGGCCGCGGAATAGGCCGGCGCCGGGCGGGGTCAGGCTCGCCGGGGCGACGAAGGCGTAGCCCATCGCCTTGATCGGCGGGACGATCTGCTTCAGCTGGGTCGGGCCCAGATAGGCGTGGTAGAAAAAGCTCGCGAAGCCGTCGCGGACCACCAGGTTCAGCCGGGCGGACTCCACGATCTGGGCCGGGGTGCGGCTGGTGTTGTGATTGTATCCCACCTGCTCGACGTTCCCGAGGTTCTCCGGGATCACCCAAGAGCCGTACACGTCGCGCAGCGGATAGGGGAAGAACTGGCCGTCCTGACGCCGGGCGTCGGGGTGTCCAGACAGCGTGCCGCGGAAATAGATCGCCCGGTCATAGCGCTGGCCGAACCGGTTCTGGACCGCGACATAGTCGGCGGCTGAGCCGGCATAGTGTGGAAACTCGAAATAGGTCGGGGCCGGCAGGCCGGCCGCCGCCCAGACCGCCAAACCCTCGTCGATCCGCGCCAGGGCCCAGGGCGTCGAGTCCTCGGCCAGGGGGCCGTCGTAACGGACGTAGTTCTTGGCGTCGACATGGGCGCGGTAGAACTCGAAGTCGTCGCCCGTGATCGCGTCATAGGGATTGCGCATCCGCCCCGCCTGATGGGTGTGGCCGTGCATGATCAGGGTCCCGCCATGGGCCGCCATGTAGCGCAGGGCGTCGACCACCTTGGGCGCATGAGCCAGATCGATGCGGCGGGGCTTGCCGGTCTCGACGCCCAGGGGATCGGCATAGGTGTCGATCACCGCCACCGAGAAGGGGACCTGCTCCGACCACAGATAGTCGGCGATCGCCTTCAGCTTGGCCGGGTCGGAGTTCGGGCTGACATCCTCGATCCGCACCAGGGCGCGATGCCGCTCCTGCGTCTTCGGCGCCAGCAGGTCGAACATCAGGTCGGAGAGGATCAGGTAGCGATCGGTCTCCGACATGTAGCTGAACGGGTTCTCGCCGATATAGGTCAGGGATCCCGACCGCACCGCCCACGGGGCCTCCCGGCCGCCGGCGTGGACCGCCTGGGCCAGAACATCGACCCGGTCGGGATGATCGAGCCGAAGGGCCGTCACGCCGCCATCGTCGGTCGGCTGGCGGGTCAGGGACGCGCCCTTGTATCGGACCTCGGCGACCGCGGCCGGCGGATCATAGGCGAGCGGCGTCCAGCCGAACCGCTCGGCGAAGTCGGGGGTGGCGCGGGCGAGCTGGTCGATGCCGTACTGCATCCAGAGGACCGGCCGGGCGCTGTGGGCGACGGCCTCCAGGAAGGCCGCCGGCAGCTTCTCCTCGAAGGTCGAGCCGATGAAGATCGTCGCCGTGTGTCGGTCGAGGTCCCCGGGGGCGAAGGCGCTGACCGGCTTGGCTTCATAGGTCCCGAAGCGGCCGGCGAGATTGGCGGCGAAGATCGCGTAGAGCTCGCCCAGATCCCCCCAGGGTCCGGTGTTCGTATAGAGGATGAGCGTGCTCGGCGCCGGGGCGGCCGGCTTGGTCAGATGCGGCACGGCCTCGGCGCTGGCCGGGTGTCGGCCGGCCGGGCGGCTCGGATCCAGGGCGGCGACACCGGCCAGCACGGCGACCAGGAAGAGCAAGACCCGCCCCCAGCGCATCCCTCTCCGGCGCCGCCCGCGGGCCATCAGGCCACCCGGGCGTCGCTGTGGACGGCCGGCAGGCGGCCGCGGGCCTCCAGGTCCGCGCGGATGACCGCCGCGATCCGCCCGGCCGCCAGACCGTCGCCATAGGGGCTGCCCGCGCCGGCCATGCGCGCATAGGCGGCGGGATCGTCGAGCAGGCGCTCGGTCTCAGCGATGATGACTGCGGCGTTGGCGCCCACCAGCCGCGCGGTGCCCGCCGCGATCCCCTCGGGCCGCTCGGTCTTGTCGCGCAGCACCAGCACCGGCTTGGCGAGCGCCGGCGCCTCCTCCTGCACGCCGCCGGAGTCGGTCAGGATCAGATCGCAATGCGCCATCAGATGCAGGAACGGCACATAGGTCTGAGGCGGCATCAGGCGGATATTGGGATGGTCGCCCAGCCGGCCCATCACCCGGGTCACCTGCGGATTGGGATGCACCGGGGCCACAACCATCACATCGGGCCGCCGGGCCAGATGCTCGAGCGCCAGGGCGATCTGCTCCAGGCCGCCGCCGAAATTCTCCCGCCGATGGGTGGTCGCCAGGATGATGCGGCGCCCCTGCGCCTCCGCCAGGATCTGGCGCACCTCGGCGGTCAGGTGGTCGAGCCGGTCCATTTCGGCCAGCGTCAGATACAGCGCGTCGATCACCGTATTGCCGGTCACATGCACGGCGTCGGCGCCGATGTTCTCGCGCAGCAGGTTTTCCGCCGCGCTCTGGGTCGGGGCGAAGTGCAGGGCCGCGATCTGGCCGACCATCCGGCGGTTGGCCTCCTCCGGCCAGGGATGATGCAGGTCTCCAGAGCGCAGCCCGGCCTCCACATGCGCCACCGGGATGCGCCGATAGTGCGAGGACAGGGCGCACATCGCCGCCGTGGTGGTGTCGCCCTGGACCACGACCATGTCCGGCTGGACCTCGTCGAGCATCTGGCCGAAGCCGGTCAGCAGGGCGGCGGACAGGGCGTCCAGCCCCTGGCGGGGCTTCATGACGTCGAGATCCACGTCCGGAGCGATCCCGGCGATCTCCAGCGCCTGGTCGAGGATTTGGCGATGCTGGCCGGTCGCGCAGACCGTGACCCTCAGGTCCGGGTCCGCCTTCAGCGCCCGGATGACCGGGAACAGCTTGATGGCCTCCGGCCGCGTGCCCACGGCGACCACCACGCGCGGCGCCGCGCCGACGCTCATCGCTCGCACCCGTTGGACAAAGCCACCCCCGCCTCAATCCCGACGGCCCAACCCCCGCGGCCCCGTCAGTGGAGGCCGCAGTAAAACGGCGACCATCCAGCGTTCACCATGGCAATGACCCCGATAAAGGCAAGCACAGCTCGCCCATTAGGAGAGTCTTTCGTACCGAAAGCTCCTCGCCTCAAATCATGCGGAGGAACTGCCGGCCCAGAACTCGCCCTTATATTGCAAATTGCAATTTCAGGTCGGAGGCGCGCCGGCGTTTGACCTTTCCAAACGTCGCGCCGAGGGCGGCGTCTTGCCCCAAACTGAGTATAGGCCACCTCAGTCCCCGCAGTGGCCGGCCCACCAGCTATCTATCGACATTGCCTATGCCACTAGAATAGTCTGACGCCATGACCCAGTCCCTGAGCACTCCAGACGGCGTCCGCTTCCTCCGCACATCGGAGGAGGCCTTCGCCGGCCTGCCGGAGTTCGCCTACGCCCCGCGCTATCTGAGCGTCGAAGGCCTGAGGCTGGCCTATGTGGACGAGGGGCCGCGCGACGGGCCCGTCGCCCTGCTGATGCACGGCATGCCGACCTGGAGCTTCCTGAACCGCCACATCATCGCCCGCCTGGTCGCCGAGGGGTGGCGCTGCATCGCCGCCGACCACATCGGCTTCGGGCGTTCGGACAAGGTGATCGACGACGGCTGGTATTCGATCGCCCGCCATGTCGCCGCCCATCGCGCCCTGGTCGAGGCCCTCGACCTGACCGGCGTCACCCTCTTCGTCCAGGACTGGGGCGGGCCGATCGGCTTGGCCCAGGCGGCGACCTTGCCGGAGCGGTTCGACCGGCTGGTGGTGATGAACACCTGGCTGCATCACGAGGGCTACGCCTACACGGACGCCCTGCGTCAGTGGAACAGCCAGTGGCAGACCGACGGCCTGTTCGGGATCAACATCCCCGATCCCCTGTCGATCGGCTGGTTCATGATGCTGCCGCTGGGCCACATGCAGTCGCGAGACCTGTTCGGGATCATCACCACCAAGACCCCGCCGCCGCTCAGCGCGGACGCCGCCGCCGTGCGCCGCGCCTATGACGCCCCGTTCGAGGGCCTAGGGCGCGAAGGGATGGCCGGGCCCCGCCGGTTCCCCTTGAGCCTGCCCTTCGACAATCCCACGGGCGGGGCCGCCGCCGACCAGGCGGTCTGGTTCGAGACGCTCAAGTCCTGGAGCAAGCCCGTTCACTTCATTTGGGGCGGAACCGACGCGGTGTTCACCGAGGCCTGGGGCCGCCAGTGGGCGGGCCTCTATCCCCAGGCCAGCTTCGACCTGCTGCCGGACGCCGGCCACTTCCTGCAAGACACCCATGGGCGCGAGATCGCGGAGATCTTCCTGCGCCGCCTCGCCGAGGAAAGCTGATGACCAAGCCCTATCGGATCTTCGGATCGGAGATGTCGCCCTATTCGGTGAAGGTGCGCTCCTATTTCCGCTTCAAGCAGATTCCGCACACCTGGATCCCCCGCCGGGCCGAGAACGACGAGGACTACAAGCGCTACGCCCGCCTGCCGATCGTCCCGACGGTGGCCACGCCGGATGACGAGGGCCTGCAGGACTCCACCCCGATCATGGAGGCGGTCGAGGCGAAGCATCCGACGCCCTCGATCCATCCCGATGACCCCGCCCTCGCCTTCCTCTCGGCGCTGCTTGAGGAGTTCGGCGACGAGTGGGGCAACAAGCTGATGTTCCATCATCGCTGGTACGCCCAGGTGGATAAGCTGGCCTCCGCCCAGACCCTGGCCCGGCTCAGCGCCCCGCACGCCAGCGCCGAGGAGGTGGCCCAGAGGGCGGCCTTCATCCTGGAGCGCATGAGCGGACGCGGTCACTTCGTGGGCTCCAGCGACGCCACCGCGCCGCTGATCACCGGCTATTATTTCGAACTGCTCGACCTGCTCGAAGCGCACCTCGCCACCCGGCCCTATCTGTTCGGCGCCCGGCCGTCGTTCGGCGATTTCGGCCTGGCGAGCCAGCTCTATGAGGCCTCGGTTGACCCGACCTGCGGGGCAGGCATGCGCGCGCGTGGGCCCGCGGTTCTCGACTGGTGTCATCGGATGATGGAGCCCCGGCAGGACGGCGGCTTCGAGACCTGGGACAGCCTCGCCCCCACCCTCGCGCCGATCCTCGCCTATGTCGGCCGCTACTTCCTGCCCTGGACGACCGCCAATGCGAAGGCCCTGGCCGAGGGGGCCGAAAGCTTCAGCGTCGATCTGCCCGGCGGCGCCTATGTCCAGGGCCCCCAGAAGTACCACGCGCGTTCGCTGGCGGCCCTGAAGGCCCGCTACGCCTCGGCGGCCGAGGCGCCCGGTCTGCAGGCGATTCTCCAGGCGGAGGGCTGCCTGGACCTGCTTCAGTGACCCGCGAGGCCGGAACCGCTTGTCAGGCCTGCACGCCCGCCCCTATGGCGAGCGGATGAGCGACACCCTGACCCTGGCGGCGGACACCAAGCCCGACGGCCGCTTCGAGCGCGGCGCGCGCACCCGCGAGCGGATCGTCAGCGCCGTGCTGGAGATGATCGCCGGCGGGAACCTCGACCCGACCTCCGAGGCGGTCGCCGTCCATGCCGGCGTCGGCCACCGCACGGTCTTCCGCCACTTCCAGGACATGGAGTCCCTGTTCGACGAGCTGAACGCCAAGATCCGCACCCTGGTCGAGGAGGCGCCGATGGCGGCGCCCCAGGGCGATCTCGACCAGCGTCTGGAGATCCTGACGGGCCAGCGGGCCAGGACCTTCGAGCTGATCACCATGTACTATCTGTCCGGCGACATCCGCCTGCACGGCTCGCCGACCCTTCAACGCGCCCGCGCCGCCTTCGCCGCCCAGCAGCGCGCCCAGCTCCTGGCCTTCCTGCCCGAGGCCAAGGCGGCGCCGGAGATCGCCGACGCCGCCGATCTCATCGCCTCCATCGACGGCTGGCTGCGCCTGCGCCGCACCCAGGGGCTCGATGTCGATCAGGCCCGGACGACCGTGGCCCGCGCCCTGAAGCGCCTGCTCGCCGGCGGCTGACGCTCGCGGCTATATTGACATAGATACTGTCATTTGTGACCCTGCCCTCCAATCAAGGGGAGCGCGGGATGGATACCTTCTGGGTCTGGGGCGTCGCCCTGGCCGTCTATGGCCTGTTCCTGGCCTGGTACGTGAACTGGCGCGGCCCGCTGAAGCCCAAGGAGATCGACGATCTCATGGCCAGGATCAGGGCGCACAATCCCGACACCGACCGCAATGACCCCGCCGTGGTCCGCAGCTTCCTGGAGGCCGATGACGGGCGCGAGTTCTTCATGCTCAACCTGGTCCGCGTCGCCTCGACCGAGGTCGCCGACCCGGTGACCGGCCAGATGCGGCCCGCCCGGGCGGTCATGGACGGCTATACGCGTGTGTTCCTGCCCGCCCTGTTCCGGCGGGGCGGCCATCCCGCCATCGCGGCGCGCAAGATCGGGCCCTATGTCGACGCTTGGGGGGTCGAGCCCGGCCCGGAATGGACCCTGATCGGCTATATGCGCTACCGCAGCCGCCGGGACCTGGCGATCCTGGTGGCCGATCCGCGGTTCGGCGGCGCCCACGACTTCAAGTTCGCGGCCATGCCCCAGACCTTCTCCTTCCCCACCCGCCCGGTGATCATGACGCTGGCCAGCCCCCGCCACTGGGTCGGGCTATCGATCGCGCTCATCGCCGCCCTCGCCCAGATCGCCCTCCTGATGGGCGCCCTCGACTAGACGGAGAAGACGCAATGGCGCTCCTGCCCGACAGCACCAACCGCGACTACCGCGGCGCGACGATCTCGGCCTGGTGGCTGGTCCTGATGGGGGTGGGGACCATCGTCCCCGGCTGCATCCACTATTTCCTGCCGGACGGCGGGTCCCGGGTGATCGCCCATCTCGATCTCGGCGACAGGGCCCGCATCATCATCGCGGTCTTCGCCTGGTTCGGCGCCCTGCAGATCCCGCACGGGGTCGCGGAGGTGGTGATCGGCCTGCGCTACCGCACACTCACCCCGCTGTTCCTGGCCCTGATCATCCTTGAGCGCGGCCTGATGCTGCTGGACGGCTGGTTCCTCAAGGGCGCGGGCGGCCACCACCCGCCCGAGCACTACGCCAGCGTCGGCGTCGTCGCGATCACCCTGGTCTTCCTGGCCCTGTCGCTGCGGCGGAAAGCCTAGGCGAAGACGATCGTCTTGCCGCCCTCGACCAGCACCCGGCGCTCAACGTGCCAGGCGACGGCGCGGGCGAGCACAGCGCATTCCACATCGCGGCCGATCTGCACCAGCCGGTCGGGATCCTGGCTGTGGTCCACCCGGCGCACGTCCTGTTCGATGATCGGCCCCTCGTCGAGGTCGGTCGTCACATAATGGGCCGTCGCCCCGATGATCTTGACCCCACGCTCGTGGGCCTGGTGATAGGGCTTCGCGCCCTTGAAGCCCGGCAGGAACGAGTGGTGGATGTTGATGCAGCGGCCATCGAGGCTGGCGCACATCTGCGGCGACAGGATCTGCATGTAGCGGGCGAGCACCACCAGATCGACCTTGAGCTCCTCGACCAGCCCCAGGAAGGCGGCCTCCTGCTCGGCCTTGGTCGCCGCGGTGATCGGCAGGTGGTGATAGGGCACGCCGCTCCATTCAGTGAACGAGCGCATGTCGTCATGGTTGGACACCACGCCGACGATCTCGGCCGGCAGCAGCCCCGCCCGCCAGCGGTGCAGCAGGTCGAACAGGCAGTGGCCAAACTTTGACACCGCGATCAGCACCCGGGGCCGTTCGGAAGCGTCGTGCAGCGACCAGGTCATGGAGAACCGCTGGGCGATCAGCTCGAACCCCGCCCGCATCGCCTCGATCGGCGGCATGGCGCCGTCCGGCCGGAACACCGTGCGCATGTAGAACTGGTCGGCCAGGCCATCGTTGAAATGGTTGGACTCCAGGATCGAGGCGTCATTGTCGGCCAGGAAGCCGGAGACCGCCGCCACCACGCCTTTGCGGTCCGGGCATTTCAGGATGAGCACATAGCGGCTCTCGGGGGTCTTGGGCTTGGCCTTCACGAGGTATCCTTTCGTCCGGCCACGTCGGACCGGGTCGACAGGAGACGGTTTGGCGGCCCCTCAGCGCCAATCGAATTTTGTCGCCCGCCGATCTAATTTTTGCGGCTGGTCGCGCGGGGCCCCAGGGCCTATCGACGAAAAATGGGCGCTTCTTCGAACAGCATGATCGAGACCGCGGGCGGGCGGGCCTAGATGGCGCGCTATTCGACGCTGGGACTGCTGACCGCCGGCCTGTCCGGCCACACGTCCTGGCCCCGCGCCTGGCGCGCGCCGGAGCCCAAGCCCCGCTACGACATCGTCGTCATCGGCGGCGGCGGCCATGGCCTGGCCACCGCCTATAACCTGGCGAAATATCACGGGGTGAAGTCGGTGGCCGTGCTGGAGCGCGGCTGGATCGGCGGCGGCAACACCGGGCGCAACACCACCATCGTCCGCTCCAACTACCGTCAGCCGCAGCTGCAGCGGATGCTGGAATATTCCCTCAAGCTCTGGGAGGGGATGACCGACGAGCTGAACTACAACGTCATGTTCAGCCAGCGCGGCGCGGTCTTCCTGGGTCACTCCGACTCCGACATGACCCAGTTGGCCCAGCGCGGCGACGCCCTGCGCGCCCAGGGCATCGACGCCGAGCTGATGACGCGGGCCGAGGTCGCCCGGCTGATCCCCGTGCTGGATATGTCGCCGGACGCACGCTTCCCGGTCCATGGCGGGCTGATCCAAAAGCGCGGCGGCACGGCCCGCCATGACGCCGTCGCTTGGGGCTATGCCCGCGCCGCCGATGCGCTCGGCGTCGACATCCTGCAGAACTGCGAAGTCACCGGCATCTCGGTCGCGCGGGCAAGGTCGAGGGCGTCGAAACCAGCCGGGGCGCGATCGCCGCCGACAAGGTCGCCATCTGCGTGGCCGGAAACAGCGGCCATGTCGCGGGCCTCGCGGGCCTGAAGCTGCCGATCGAGAGCCACCTCTTGCAGGCCTTCGTCTCCGAGCCGGTGAAGCCGATGATCGACACGGTGATCATGTCCCAATCGATCCACTGCTACATCAGCCAGTCCGACAAGGGCGAGATCGTGCTGGGCGGCGACCCGGACATGTACCCCACCTATTCCCAGCGCGGCATGGCGCTGCGCACCGAGGAGGTGGCCGGCCAGGCCATCGCGCTGGTCCCCGCGCTCTCGCGGCTGCGCATGCTGCGCTGCTGGGCCGGCACCACCGACATGAGCTTCGACGGCTCGCCAATCATCGACGAGACCCCGATCGAGGGCCTGCATCTGAACGGCGGCTGGTGCTATGGCGGGTTCAAGGCCACGCCGGGCTCCGGCGCGCTTTACGCCCACCACCTGGCGACCGGCCGGGCCCACGAGCTGGCCGCCCCGTTCAATCTGGCGCGGTTCGCCAACGGCTCGACCATCGACGAGGCCGGCGCGCCCCAAGGCGCAGGATCGCTAGATGCTGCGGATCGTCTGTCCCCATTGCGGCCCCCGCGCCCAGGTCGAGTTCGTCTTCGACCGCGCCCTCGATGCGGTCCTGTCCCTGGACGCCAGTCCGGCCGAGGCGGTGAGCCGGCTCTATGAGCGCGACAATCCCCGCGGCTGGTCGTGGGAGCTGTGGCGCCACACCGCCGGCTGCGGCGCCTGGCTGAAACTGCATCGCCACACAGTCACCCACGAGATCGACATCGTCGAGACGATCGGGGGCCTCGCATGACCAGCGCCCGCCTGCCGGCCGGCGGCCTGATCGACCGCACCCGGACGATCGCCTTCACCTTTGACGGCCAGCTTTATGAGGGCCACCCGGGCGACACCCTCGCCTCGGCCCTGCTCGCCAACGGCATCGGCCTCCTGGGCCGCAGCTTCAAGTACCACCGGCCGCGCGGGATCCTCGCCGCCGGAGTCGAGGAGCCCAGCGCCCTGGTCGGCGTGGGCGTCGAGGGGCGGTTCGAGCCCAACACCCGGGCCACCGACCTGTTCCTCTATGACGGCCTGGTCGCCGAAAGTCAGAACCGCTGGCCGTCCCTGGCGTTCGACGCGGGCGCGGTGCTGGGCGCCTTCAGCCGCTTCATTCCGGCCGGGTTCTACTACAAGGCCTTCCTGGGCAAGCCCGGCCTCTGGAAGGTCTATGAGCACTTCATCCGCCACGCGGCCGGTCTCGGGAAGCCCCCCGTCGCCGCCGACCCCGACCGCTTCGATCACCGCGCCGCCTTCTGCGACGTGTTGGTGGTGGGCGCGGGTCCCGCCGGCCTCGCCGCCGCCCTGGCGGCCTCGGCGGCCGGGGCGCGGGTCATTCTGGCCGAGCAGGATTCCCGCCTCGGCGGCGGCCTCCTACGCGACGCCGCCCAGATCGACGGCGCCGACGCCGTCGACTGGATCGCCGGCGCCCAGTCCACCCTGGCCGGACGCGGCGTCCGCATCCTGACCCGCACCACCGCCGTCGGCTATTGGGACCACGACCTCGTCACCCTCTCAGAGAAGGTGACGGAACCCGGCCAGGCGCCGGCCGCCGACGCCCCGGCCCAGCGGCTCTGGCGCGTGCGCGCGGGGCGCGTGATCCTGGCGACCGGCGCCATCGAGCGCCCCCTGCCCTTCGCCGACAATGACCGGCCCGGCGTGATGCTGGCCCAAGCGGTGCGGACCTATATCCATCGCTATGGCGTGACGCCGGGTCGGCGCGCGGTGATCGCGGCCTGCAATGACGACGCCTATCGCACCGCCTTCGCCCTGGCCGAGGTCGGATGCGAAATCGCCGCCGTGCTCGACAGTCGTCCGCCCTCGGACAGTTCCATCGTCAAAGCCGCCCAGGATCGCTTCCCGGTGCGCTTCAACGCCCAGGTCACCCGCGCCATCGGAGGGGCCGGCGGCCTGACCGGCGCCGAAGCCCGCACTGAAACCGGGGCGATCAAGCTGGCCTGCGACCTGATCGCGGTCTCCGGCGGCTTCTCCCCCGTCGCCCACCTGCACATGCAGGCCGGCGGGACCCTGGCCTGGGACGAGACCAGCGGCGCCTTCGCCCCCGATGTCGCGCGCCAGAACCAGTCGACCACGGGCTCCGCCGCGGGCCTCGACGATCTCGCCGAAATCCTGGCCGAGGGCTGGGCGGCCGGCGGCGCCGCGGCGCACGGCCTGGGCAAGCCCATGCCCAAGGGCGGACCGCCCCAGGCGGCGGAGACCTATCCCGGACCGTCCAACAGCGTCGCCGCCCTGGCCCCGCCGCCGGGAACCGACCTCAAGCATACGTTCGTCGACTTCCAGAACGACGTGACCCTGGCGGATGTCGATCTCGCCTGGCAGGAGGGCTACCGCTCGGTCGAGCACCTGAAGCGCTACACCACGTTGGGCATGGCCACCGACCAGGGCAAGACCAGCAACATCATCGGCCTGGCCCGCCTGGCCGCGCGCGAGGGCCGGCCGGTTCCCGAGGTCGGCCTGACCACCTTCCGGCCGCCCTATACGCCCGTGACCCTCGGCGCCCTGGCCGGTCACGGAACCGGCTTCCATTCCGCGCCCCTGCGCCGACCGGCCCTCTATGACCTGCACGCCGCGCGCAAGCCGATCTGGCAGCCTGTCGGCTACTGGTCGCGCCCCCGCGCCTATCCGCTGGCCGGCGAGGACCTGCACGCCGCCTCCATGCGCGAGGCCCGGGCCGTGCGCGAGGCCGTCGGCTGGATCGACGTCTCGACACTCGGCAAGTTCGAGATCGCGGGCCCCGACGCCGCCGCCTTCCTGGAGCGGGTCTGCACGACCACCGTCGCCAAGCTGGCCGTAGGCCGCGGGCGCTACACCTTCATGCTGCGCGAAGACGGCATGGTCATGGATGACGGCACAGTCTGGCGCATCGGCACCGACCGTTATCTGCTGACCAGCTCCACCGGCGGCGCGGACCGCATGGCCCACCATCTGGCCTATGTCCGCCAGATCCTGGCGCCTCAGCTCAAGGTCGCCATCGCCAATGTCCAGGAGCACTGGGCCGGGATCGCCGTCGCCGGCCCCCGCGCCAAGGCCCTGGTCGCCCAGGTCACGGGGCTGACCGACATGCCCCGCCACATGTCGGTGGCCCGCGGCCGGATCGCCGGGGTCCCCGTCCTGATCCTGGCGGCCAGCTATTCCGGCGAGCGGGCCTTCGAGATCTATGCCGCGGGCCAGGAGATCGCGCCCGTCTGGACGGCCATCGACGCGGCGGGCCATGCCCTCGGCGGCCATCCCTATGGCATCGAAGCCCTGGAGTTCCTCCGCATCGAGAAAGGCCATGTCGTGGTCGGCGGCGAGATCGACGGCCGCACCACGCCCCAGGACCTCGGCCTGCATCGCATGCTGAACCCCGCCCGGCCCTTCGTCGGCGCCCCGGCCCTGCAGCGTCCCGCGCTGGTGGCCGAGACCGGCCGCCAGCAGCTGGTCGGCCTGGAGTCGGAGGGGTCGATTCCGGAAGGCTCGATGCTGGTCCGCCACGCTCCCGGCGAGCCCGAGGGCCATGTCACCGCCGCCAGCCCCCGCGTTCTCGAAGACGGCTCCGTGGCGCTCGCCCTGCTGCGAGACGGCCGGACCAGGATGGGCGAGACCCTGACCGCCTGGTCCCCGACCCGCGGCGTGAGCGCCAAGGTGCGGGTGGTCGAGCCGGTGTTCTACGATCCCGAGGGAGCGCGCTATCGTGACTGACGCCCCGCGCTTCCAGGCCGCCCCCGCCCAGCCCCTGATCCGCCTGGAGCTGTGGAGCGGACTGGCCGAGACCTCCGCCCGCTTCGCCGCGGCCTTCGGCGCCGCCCTGCCCGGCGCGGGCCAGGCGATCACGACGTCCGGCCTGCGGGTGATCTGGCGTGAGCCGGGCGCCTGGATGATCCGTGTCGAGACGGACCCGGCTCAGACGATCCTCGATCGGCTGGTCGAGATCGCCGGCGCCGACGGCGCAGTCACCGACATCTCCGGCGCGGCGGCCCGCTGCGTCCTCGTCGGCACCGACTGGCGCGTCCTGCTGACCCATGGCGGGGTGTTCGACGCCGAGAATCCGGCCTTCGCGCCGGGTTGCGTCGCCGGCACGGTGATCGAGCACATGGCCGTCCGCTTCGACGTGATCGCCGAGACCCGGGTCGACGCCTATGTGGCGCCGAGCTACGCCGCCGACCTCTTCGCCTACTGGACCAGCGTCGCCGGCAACCTCGACGTCAGAGGATAAGGCCGAGCGGCTCTTCGACCAGGGCCTTGAAGGCGGCGAGCCAGCGCGCACCGACGGCGCCGTCCACCACCCGGTGATCACAGGTCATGGTGACGGTCATCACCGTGGCCACGGCCAGCTGTCCGTTCTTCACCACCGGCCGCTGCTCGCCCGCGCCCACCGACAGGATCGCGCCCTGGGGCTCGTTGATGATCGAGGAGAAGGCCTTGATCCCGTACATGCCGAGGTTCGAGATCGAGAAGGTCCCGCCCTGGAATTCCTCGGGCTTCAGCTTCCGCGCCCGCGCCCGCGCCGCCAGGTCCTTGGCCTCGGTGGCGATCTGGGCCAGACCCTTTGTCTCCGCCGCCCGGATGATCGGGGTGATCAGCCCGCCGTCCAGGGCCACCGCCATGGCGATGTCCGCATGGTGGTGCAGGGCGATGCCTTCCGGCGTGTAGGAGGCGTTGGCCTCCGGCACCTGGCGCAGCGCGATGGCCGCGGCCTTGATCACCAGGTCATTGACGCTGACCTTGACGCCCTGGCGCTCCAGCAGGGCGTTGATCTTCACCCGGCCAGCCAGCAGGGCGTCGATCTCCAGATCGAGCGTCAGGGGGAAGTGCGGCACGTCCCGGAAGCTCTCGGTGAGCCTGCGCGCCACGGTCTTGCGCATCCCGTCCAGCGGGATGAGGTCATAGGAGCCGTCCGGAATGCCCATCTGGGCCAGGCTCAGCACCTGACGCGGGGCGGTCGCGGCCGTCGTCGTCCCGCCGGCAGCGGCCGGCGCGGGACGGGCGGCGCCCGGCGTCGCGGACTCGACATCGGCCTTGATGATCCGGCCATGCGGGCCCGAGCCCTTCAGGGCCGACAGATCCAGCCCCTTCTGCTGGGCGATCCGGCGCGCGAGCGGCGAGGCGAATATCCTGCCGTCAGACCCTTCTCCCCTTGAGGGAGAAGGTGGCCGCTCGGAGAGCGGTCGGATGAGGGGTTGCGCTCCCCCAGCCGCAACCTCGATGACGGGCTTTTCGGCGGAGTCAGCAAGACCCCTCATCCGACCCTGCTCCGCAGGGCCACCTTCTCCCGCAAGGGGAGAAGGAACAGGAGAAGCAGGCGCCGCCGCCTCGCCCTCCCCCACCAGCCGGGCGATGGGCGTATTGACCTTCACGCCCTCGGTCCCTTCCGGCACCAGAACGTCCTCGACCACGCCCTCGTCGACCGCCTCGACCTCCATGGTCGCCTTGTCGGTCTCGATCTCGGCGATCACATCGCCGGACTTCACCACATCGCCCTTCTTCACGTGCCACTTGGCGAGCGTCCCCTCCTCCATGGTCGGCGACAGGGCGGGCATCAGGACATCAATGGACATGGCGTCAGACCGGATCGATCAGGGCGGAGGCGGAGGCGTCGAGGATGGCCTCGGCGTCCAGGCGATAGGCGCGATAGAGGTCCGGCACGTCGCCGGACTGGCCGAAGCGATCGAGGCCGAGCGGCGCGACCCGGTTGCCCCGCACCCCGCCCAGCCAGGAGAGCGTCGCGGGCGGTCCGTCGATGACGGTGGCGAGGCCCGCGCCCGGCGCGAGCCGGCCCAGCAGACGCTCCACATGGGCGGCGACCCGCTCCCCCCTGGCCCGCGCGGTCAGCGCCTGGGACCAGCCGCGATGCAGGCGGTCGGGACTGGTCACGGCCAAGAGGCCGGCGCCCGGCAGGTCCTCGCGGATCTGCGCGAACGCCTCGAGCGCCTCGGGCGCCACGGCGCCGGTATAGACGATGGCGAACTCCGCGCCCGGCTCCGGCTCGACCTGCCAATAGGCGCCGGCCAGCACCGCCTCGATCTGGTCCGGGGTCAGGGTGCGATCCGGCTGATCCAGGGCGCGGGTGGATAGCCGCAGATAGATCGAGCCGCCGTCCGGGGTCTGCATGTGCTCGAAGCCCCAGCGCATGATCTCGACCAGCTCATCCACATAGGCCGGCTCGAAATAGCTGAGCTTGTCCTGGGCCATGCCGATCAGCGGGGTGTGGATCGACTGGTGGGCGCCGCCTTCGGGCGCCAGGGTCAGACCCGACGGCGTGGCCACCAGCATGAAGCGGGCGTCCTGGTAACAGGCGTAGTTCAGAGCATCGAGGCCGCGGTTGATGAAGGGGTCATAGACCGTGCCCACCGGGATCAACCGCTCGCCGAACAGGTCGCCGGCCAGGCCCAGGGCGCCCAGAATCAGGAACAGATTGTTCTCGGCGATGCCGAGTTCGATGTGCTGGCCCTGCGGCCCCATGGCCCACTTTTGCGGCGAGGCGATCTTGCTGTCCTTGAACTGGTCGGGGCGCAGCTCGCGGGCGAACAGGCCGCGCTGGTTCACGAAGCCGCCGAGATTGGTCGAAACCGTCACGTCGGGCGAGGTGGTCACCATGGCGTCGGCGAGGGGACCGCCGATGCGGGCCAGATCGTTCAGCACCTTGCCGAAGGCGACCTGGGTCGATTGGCGGCCGGTCGGGCGCGGGAAGCTGGCGGCGTCCGGCACCGGGATGACCGGCGCCTGCGGGCGGGACTTCGGGCGCGCCTGGAACGCGGCGTTGTCGAGATAGCGGCGATACTCCGCCTCCGGACGGGGCAGGCCTTCGAAGGCCTCCCACTCGCGCCCGTGCTCCACCCCCATGCGGCCCCGGAAGGCCTCCATCTGGGTCGGGGTCATCAGGCCGGAGTGATTGTCCTTGTGGCCCTGGAACGGCAGGCCGAAGCCCTTGATGGTATAGGCGATGAACAGCTTGGGGCGGGTGTCGTCCACCGACTGAAAGGTCTCGAGCAGCAGGTCGAGGTCGTGGCCGCCGAGATTGGTCATCAGGGCGGTCAGTTCGTCATCGTCATAGCCGGCGATCAGCGCCAGCACCGCCGGGCGCTTGGCGAAATCCGCCTCCAGCCGAGCCCGCCAGGCCGCACCGCCCTGGAAGCTCAAGGCCGCGAACAGGTCGTTCGGACATTCGTCGATCCATTCGCGCAGGGCCTCTCCGCCCGGCAGCTTGAAGGCCGCCTGAAGCTTGCGCCCGTATTTCAGGGTTATGACGTCCCAGCCCATGGTCGCGAACACGTCGGCGAAGCGCAGGAACATGCGGTCCCAGGTGGTCGCGTCCAGGCTCTGGCGATTGTAGTCGACGATCCACCAGGTGTTGCGCAGGTCGTGCTTGGAGCCCTCGATCAGGCACTCATAGATGTTGCCCTCGTCCAGCTCCGCATCGCCCAGCAGCGAGATCATCCGCCCCGTACGGCCCGGCTCCATGCGGCCGTGAGCCAGCATGTAGTCCTGCACGATGGATGAGAACGCGGTCATGGCCACGCCGAGGCCCACCGACCCGGTCGAGAAATCGACATCGTCCTTGTCCTTGGTCCGAGACGGATAGGACTGGGCGCCGCCGAAGCTGCGGAAATTCTGGATCTGGTCCAGGCTCTGGCGGCCGTAGAGATATTGGATCGCGTGGAACACCGGGCTGGCGTGCGGCTTGACCGCCACCCGGTCCTCGGGCCGCAGCACCCCGAAATAGAGCGCCGACATGATGGTGGCGATAGAGGCGCAGGACGCCTGGTGGCCGCCGACCTTCAGCCCGTCGCGGCTTTCGCGCAGGTGGTTGGCGTTGTGGATCATCCAGGCGGAGAGCCAGTGCACCTTGCGGTCCAGCTCCTGCAGGATCGCCAGGTTGTCGTTGACGGGGTTCTGGACCTTCAGCACGCGCGACGCCTCCGACGAGTGGAGGTCTCTATATATAGGCGCGTGCAGAGCAATTCCTGCCAATCTGCGCTCGCAAAAGGCCCTTATTTGGCATAATTGAACTCATGTTGCGCCTCAGAAGCCCCAAATGAACTCAGAGCCGAAGCTTGACAACATCGACCGCCGGATCCTCGCCGCCCTGGCCGAGGACGGCCGCGGCAGCCTGCGCGATCTTGCTGAAAAGGTGGGGCTTTCCCAGACCCCACTGCTGCGCAGGGTTCGACGGCTGGAGAAGGACGGGGTCATCACCGGCTATGGCGCGCGGCTCGACGAACGCAAGCTGGGCTACGCCATGAGCGCCTATGTGGCGGTGACCCTGTCGACCCAGTCGGAGGAGGCCCTGGCGGTGTTCGAGCGCGAGATCTCGCGGGCGCCGGAGGTGATGAGCTGCTTCCTGATGACCGGCGGGTCGGACTACATGTTGCGGGTCGTGGTGCCGAGCCTGGACGCCTATGAGCACTTCCTGACCCGGCGGCTGACGCGCATCCCGAATGTGGCCCACATCCAGTCGAGCTTCGCCCTGCGCGCCGTGATCCAGCGGACCTCGCCGCCAGCCGCCTAGACGGCCTGGGCGACCGGGGTCCAGCCGCGCTCGGCCCGCCAGTCGGGCGACAGGCCCGCGAACCGGTCGACGCCCAGCTTGTCGATCTCGGCGAAGGTGCAACGGCCCTCCAGCACCAGGTCGCAGATGGCGTGGCCGCTGGCCGGCGACAGGCCGAAGCCGACCCCGGACATCGAGGCCAGCACCACATTGTCGGGCGCCTTCAGCCGATCGAGGATCGGCCGGCCGTCAGGCGTGGTCTCGATCACCCCGGCCCAGCTGCGGATCACCCGCAGGTGCTCGGCCTTGGGCAGCAGTTCGGCGACGCGCTTGGCGAGGTTGCGCATCAGGGGCGTGGTCGGTCGGGCGCTGGGGCCGGCCGCGCTCACGTCGAGCCATTCGTGCGGGCCGCCGCCATAGGCGAGATTGCCGCGCAGGGTCTGGCGGCCATAGAGGCCGTTGCCGTCCACCCCGCCGATCGGCATCAACGGGGCCGGCTCGGTGATGATCATCTCGGCCCGGGCCGGCGCCATGGGCGCGAAGGCGCCGAGCTGGGCCGCGAGGCCCTCGGTCTGGGGCCCGGCGGCGATCACCAGGGCGTCGCAGCCCAGGGTCCCGCGGCTGGTGACCACGGCCGTGACCTTGCCGCCGGCGGTCTCGAAGCCGGTGACCTGGGCGTTCTGCAGGATGCGCCCGCCATGGTCCTGCATGGCCCAGGCATAGGCCTGGACCGTCCGCTGGGGATTGGCCTGGCCGCCGAACTTCAGGTGAATGCCGCCCAGGATCCTGTCGTTGACCAGGGGCGCCATCTCCAGCGCCTGCTTCACGTCGAGATGCTCGGCCGTGTAGCCGAGCTCGTTAAACATGGCGGCCATGTAGTGGTAGTGGGTCAGCTGGGCCTCGGTGAGCGCCACGATGACCGCTCGCGGCGGTACTCGGTCGGATAGCCGAGCAGCTCGTCCATCTGCGGCCAGAGGCGCTGCTCCTCGGCGAACAGGGGGCTGTGATAGTGCGAGGCCCCGCCGCCGTTGCGGCTGGAGGCTTCGTAGCCGACGACGCCCTTGTCGACGACGACCACGTCGCAGCCGGCGCGGGCCAGCTGCCAGCCGGCGCTGAGGCCGGTCACCCCGCCGCCCACGATCACCACCGAGGCGCCTTTGGAACTGGTCATGGCCGGGTCCTCAGAGGTGCATGTCGCCGCCGAGGATGGCGATGTGCATCGCCTCCCGCTCGGTGCCGATGTCGCGATAGGGGATCCACTGCTCGGGGATGCCGAACCAGACGTCCCAGCCGGCGCCCATCTCGGCGGCCTCGTTCCAGTCGGCCAGGACCTTCAGGGGCAAGGGGCGAACCGGCGCGCGGAAGCCGGCCAGGGGGATGGAGCCTGCGGGGGCCTGGGTCGCGGCCGTGAGGATCAGGGCGACCTGCTCGCGGCAGCGCCGGGCCTGGCAGGCGCCCATGCAGGCCCGCGTCAGGCGCTTGATCTGATCCTGGTTCGCCGGGCCGTCGGCGGTCAGGCTGTTGAGGTCGCGGGCGGCCATACGCTCGGGACGGTCGAGGTAGCGCGGGGGCTGGACGCCGAGCAGGTCGCCACGGGTGACCTCCTCGCATTGACAGACCATGATCTCGTCCGAGCCGACGCTCATCAGGGCCCGGGTCCAGGCGAGCTGGTAGGCGATCGCATCTACCGCCGGGGCCGGGGCCACGGGATCGTAGGCTTCGCCGAGGGCCGCGCGGGCAGCCGCTTCGCCCTGGGCCGCGGCCCGGGCGACGCCGGCCTCGCCACAGCCGGCGAGGCCAGCTGAGTCGCCACTGACGTAGACATGGACGAGTGAGGTTTTGACGGTGTCGACCAGCACCGGGACATGGCCGCCCCGGCCCGGATCCATGGTCAGGGACCCGCCCAGGATGTTCAGGAGTTCGATGGCCGGGGCCAGGCCGATGGCCTGACAGACCGTGTCGCAGTCGAGGGTCCGGGTCGGGCCGGAGACCGGGCCGATCTCGACCTTCTCGACCCCGTCCAGGCCGCCCAGGGCGCGATGGATCACCTGGCCGGTCAGGATTTCAACGCCTTGATTCTGAAGATCTTTTGCGCGATCCGGCGCGCCCTGGATCGTGTCCAGGGCCTCGATGATCGCCACCACGTCGAGGCCACGGGCGAGCGCCCGGCGGGCGGTGTCCAGCGCCAGATCGCCGGAGCCGAGGATGACGATGCGCCGGCCGGCGAAGGCGTCGTAGCGGTCCAGCAGGGCGGCCAGGCCGTTGGCGCCCATGACGCCCGGCTGGTCCCAGCCAGGGAAGGACAGAGCGATGTCGCGGGCGCCGGTGGCGAGGATCAGCGACTTGAAGCCGACCAGCCAGGCGCGCTCCTCGTCGGCCAGGCCGACGACCGGCTCCGGCAGGGTCCCGACGCCGGGGCCATTCACGAAGGCGCCCCAGGCATAGGTCCCCAGCGCAATCTCGACGCCGAGTTCCATGGCGGTCTCGAGGTCGGGATTGGCGGCGAAGACCTGCTCGATCATCCGCGACTGGCGCTGCACGGCCGAGGTCATCCGGCCGCCGAAATAGAGCGGGGTGTCGAGGCCCATCAGACCGGCGGAGACCGGGTTCTCGTCGACCAGCAGCACCTGCGCGCCCAGGCGGGCGGCGGCGATGGCGGCGGCGGTTCCGGCCGGGCCGGCGCCGATCACCAACACCTCGACGGTGCGCTCGGGCCTGGGCAGCTTGCCGTTGAGGGCGTGGGGATCGACGAGGGTCATCAGACCGCCTCCAGGGCCTGGTCCAGATCGGCGATCAGGTCGTCGGGATGCTCCAGCCCCACCGACAGGCGCAGGGTCCCGTCGTCGATGCCGGAGGCCTCGCGGTCGGCGGCGGGCACGGCGTAGTGGGTGGTGGTGGCCGGGTGGCAGATCAGGGTCTCGGTGCCGCCCAGGCTGACGGCCAGGCGCAGCACCCGCAGCCGGTCGAGGAAGCGGAAGCACTCGGCCTCCCCGCCCTTCAGCCGGACGGAGAAGGTGGAGCCGGTCCCGCGGCACTGGCGGGCGAGCAGGGCCACGGCCTCCGGCTCGTCACGGAAGCCGACATAGGTGACGCCGCGGACCTTGGGGTGGGCGCGCAGATAGGTGGCGATCTTCAGGGCGTTGTCGCAGGCGCGCGCCGTGCGCACCGGCAGGGTCTCGAAGGAGCGCAGCAGCAGCCAGGCGGTCTGGGCGTCGAGATGGGCGCCCTTCAAGGTGCGCAGGGCCTTGATCGTCTTGATCAGTTCGGCCGAGCCCGAGACGCCGCCGGCCAGGAGGTCGGAGTGCCCGGCGCAGTACTTGGTCAGCGAGGTCATGCAGAGGTCGGCGCCCTCGGCGAGCGGCGACTGCAGCAGGGGACCTAAGAAGGTGTTGTCCACGGCGACGATCGGCGTGCGCCCCTGGCGCTCCCCCAAGGCCTTGGCGAGGCGGACGACGAGGGCGATGTCGACCAGGGCGGCGGTCGGATTGGCCGGGGTCTCCAGCCAGATCACGCTGACCGGACCCTTGGCCGCGGCCTCGTCCAGGGCGGCCTGGATCGAGGCCTCGCTGAGGCCGTCGAGGAAGGAGAAGGCGTTGACCCCGAACCCGGTCAGGACGTTGTGGATCAGGTTGTCGGCCCCGCCATAGAAGGGCCGGCTGTGGACGATGCTGTCGCCGGGCCGGACCAGGGCGAACAGGGTGGTGGAGATCGCCGCCATGCCGCTGTTGAAGGCCGCCGCATCCTCGGCCCCGTCCAGGGCGGCCAGGCGCGCCTCGACCATGGTCAGGTTGGGGTGGCCGAGCCGGCCATAGATATAGGCCTCGGGCTCGCCGGCCAGGCGCTTGGCGCCCTCGCTATCGGGCCCGTCGAAGAACTGTTCGTGGATATCCTTGGCCTGCTGGGCCGAGCGATAGACGAAGGTCGAGGTGGCATAGATCGGCGGCTTGGCCGCCCCCTGCCCCGACTGCGGATCATAGCCGTGGCTGATGGCCAGGGTTTCGAGATGCAGACCCGTCTTGTCGCTCATGCCGGTTCGACCTCGTCGATGAAGGATTGCGCGGTCGCGCAGTACCAGTCGACGAAGCGGATCAACAGGGCCTCGGCGTCGGGGGAGTAGGGACCGGGCTGATAGCCCAGGGAGTTGACGCCGCGCTGGTTGTTCTCGGCGAGATCCCGGTCCTGGAGATTGGTCTTCTCCCACAGCGCGGTGAGGCGGCCGAGGTCATAGTCCACGCCCTCGACGGCGTCCTTGTGGACCAGCCACTTGGCGGTCACCAGGGTCTCGTGCGGGCCGGTCGGCATGCAGGTGAACAGGAAGACGAAGTCGCCGGTGGCGTGGCAGAAATTGTTCGGCTCCAGCGCCCAGCGCAGGGAGCCGATGTCACCGTCGCCCACCTCGCACATCAGCTTGTCGACCGAGCGCTGGCCGTCCAGCGTCATGGACACGCAGCCCTCGTTGAGGGGGAAGCGGACCGCCTGCCACCAGGACCCCTCGACCTCGTCGGAGGGCAGGCCCAGCGCCTTCATGCGGGCGTAGAAGTCCTCGGCGTGCTTGTCCTCGCCATAGTCGAAATGGGCCGAGGCGCCGGTCGGGAAGGTGACCGAGAGTTCCGGGTGGGCGCCCGGGCAGTGATAGCACTCCCGCGCGTTCTCCATGACCAGCTTCCAGTTGGCCTTCTCGACCAGGTAGCTGGTGTGGGCGAGCTTGGCGTTGGCCAGGTCGTGGGGCAGGAGCTGGGGGGCGAAGGCCTCACGGAAGGGCCCGAAGTCCGGCGGATCGTCGGAGAGGCAGATGTAGATGATCCCGGCCAGGGTCTCGAGCGCTATGGGCTTGAGGCTGTATTGCGAGGGGTCGAAATCCTCGGGCATGCGGCCGGCGTGAACCAGCTCGCCCGACAGCTCATAGGTCCAGCGATGATAGGGGCAGACCAGACGCGCGGTCGTCCCGTGGCCCGAACAGACCGGGGCGCCGCGGTGGCGGCAGGAATTGTGGAAGGCGCGCAGGGTCCCGGTGCGGTCGCGCAGCACCAGGACGGGCCATTGGCCCACCTCCAGCGTCATATAGCTGCCGGGCTTGGGGAGCTCGACCTCGGCCCCGACCAGGAGCCAGGTGCGCGCGAAGATCGCCTTCAGATCGAAGTCGTGGACGGCGGGATCATTGTAGAGGCCCTGCGGCAGACTGTGGCCGGGGCGACGGGCCGCCAGCATGCTCCTGATGGCGCGCAGATCGCTCATGAACCCTCCTGTACGAGCGACGAAACATGGCACGAAGGATGAGGCGCGCCGCATCGCATTTCCTCATACGGGCATTCCATAATCTGCCCCTTCTCGCACGCCTCCGCTTAAGCCAAGGTCAGGCGTTCCGGCGACGGAACGAGTGCTGGCGGAGGACGCATGGCTAGCGAGACGAAATCCACCCCGATCAATCGACGGTGGCTGCCCTTGAACGCGCTGCGCGCCTTTGACGCGGTGGGCCAGAACCTGAGCTTCACGGCCGGCGCCCAGGCGCTGCACGTGTCGCAGAGCGCCCTGAGCCGGCATGTGATCAGCCTGGAGGACCTGTTGGGCCGCCAGCTGCTCGACCGACGGCCGCATCGGCTGGCCCTGACAGAGGCCGGCGCGGCCCTGCTGCCGGTGGTGCGCAAATCCTTCGACCGGCTGGAGCAGGCGCTGAACGCGGTGCGCAGCGGCGACACCGGCGGGCGGACGCTTCGGGTGCACATGCCGCCCTCCCTGCTGCAGCAGATGGCCCTGCCCATGCTGCGCGATTTCCGCCGCGAGTTTCCGGACGTGCTGCTGGACGTGTCCTCCAGCCACGTGACCGGCCTGCCGCGCGAGGATCTGGACGTGGCGATCGTCTATGACCGGCCGAGCGTGGACGATCGGGTGACGGACCTGTTGTGGATGGTGCGGGTCTCGCCGGTCTGCTCGCCGGAGGTGGCCGAGCAGATCCAGGGCCAGTCACTGACCGAGGCCCTGAAGACCAGTGAACTGCTGCATGTGAAGCTGGAGAGCGAGCCGCGCGGCCTGCTCTGGGGGATGTTCGTGCGCCAGTTCGGGCTGGAGGTCGACACTGACCGGGGCCTGGCCTTCGACACCGCCATCTCGGCCGTCCAGTATGCCATGTCCGGCGGCGGGGTAGCGCTGGCCGACATCGACATGTTCGCCCAGGAGATCGCCGACGGGAAGCTGGTGCGGCCCTTCGAGGCGATGATGGAGGACGGCTACGGCTATTACCTCAAGTTCCACGCCGAAGACCTGGGCGACCCGGCGATCTCGCTGTTTCGGAGCTGGGTGCTGGGCCGGTTCGCCGCGGCGACGGGGCGGGCGGTGTCGGAGATGCTGGATATTTGAGGGGGGTTGGGTCCCTGCCTGTTCGGGGCTGAGCGGGGGGCTACGCTGCTCGCCCTCTGGGGGAGGATCTTCGTGGATAGCCCTCGCCCCGCTTGCGGGGAGAGGGTTGGGTGAGGGGGCCTTGCGGCCGCGCCGCGCCCGCTCTCACGCCGAAAGACGCTCCGCTGCGCTACGCGCCCCTCACCCTGCCCTCTCCCCACGATGTGGGGCGAGGGTTCCGGGCTGCGGAGCGCCAAAGATCAGAACAATCCTGTCCGACGGCCGGTGGATTCGGGCGACAGCGGCGGGAGGGATTCGCGTTCGCCGGGGGCGAGTTGGAGGGTGTCCCAGGCGCCGAGGCGGCGCAGGGTGGGTTCAAGATCCGGGGCGCCGGCGGCGAGGGCGTCGGCGAGGGCGAGCTTGAGCCAGCCGAGGCAATAGGCGCGGTAGGGGTTGGCGCGGGCCTTCAGCGGCTGGCCGCGCAGTTCGATGGAGACCGCGCCCTCGCCCGCCCGCACGGCGGCGGCGTTGGCGGCCATGTAGGGGATGAACACCTCGCCGATCAGGGTCAGCAGGCGCTCCAGGCCGGGGCCGCGCGGCGTGGCCGGATCGCGCCAGGCGCCTTCGATTCCCGAAGCGTCGTCCAGGTCCTGGACCCACTGATAGGTGCGGATCGCGTCGCGGCGCATGATCGCCGAGGGGGTCGGGTCGATGGCGCATTGGGACAGCTGGCCGAACAGGCCGATGTCGCCGATGGAGGGGCGGCCGCCGAACAGGAATCGGCTGACCTCCAGCTGGGCCTCGATGGCCTCGAGCACCTCGGCATAGGTGGCGCGTAGCAGGGGGCGGTTGGTCTCCCGATCGCCCATGCGGGCGAGGACGCCGGTCTGGCGGGCGCGGAAGCGTTCGATGATCTCGTCAAACTGGGCGTGGGGCATGGCCCCCAGCCAGCCGGCCATCTGGCGCCGCGCGCAGAAGGCCTGGTCGAGCTCGGCGTCCCAGCGGAAGTCGAACATCGGCAGGACCAGCCATTCGTCGGCGAAGTCCTCGACCAGCCGGGCCAGGAAGCGGTCGGCCGGATCATCGGGCAGCAGGCTGCGGTCGCCGGGATGGCGGTCCTCCAGGGCCAGGATCATGGGGGTGGAGTCGGCCCAATAGCGGCCATCCGGGGTCTGCATGACCGGGATCATGCCCTTGTCGGCGGCCTTGAGCTCGCCGGCCTCGGCCAGGTAGCCGGGCGGCACGATCCAGTTGTGGGGGATGCGGCGATAGCGCAGGGCCGCGCGCAGCTTCAGCGAATAGGGCGAGCCCGGACCGCCCAGGATTCGATAGCGGCCCTCATGGACGTCGGTCATGCGATCTCCCCCGTGCGGGCGTTGATCGACCGCTTGGACCTATTGAAGCCTGATCCGGCGAAGCTTGTCCAAGGGGCTCAGGGCGCGGGGGCCGCGTGGTGCAACTCCAGGCCGAGCGCGTGGTTCTTGGGGAAACCCTTCCAGGTCGCGCCGGGTCCGCCGGGGCTGAAGGGGGCGTAGCCGGCGGGGCCGTTGGCGGGCCACTTGGCGTCGTTGGACTGAACCGTGTCGGGGGTGAGATAGGCGAGCCGGCTCGCGTCGCCCTTCACCTCAGCGTCCAGGAAGGCGGTGATCATGTGCTGGTTGATGGCCATGATGCGGTCGTGGCGCCAGACCGGATCCTCGAACCAGTCCATGTCCCAGACGGAATTGCGCATGGTCGGCGGGGCGCCGTTCATACCGATGGCGTGGCCGCCGTTCTGGAAGACCAGCAGGTAGCGGTCGGCGTGGATCGCGCGGTCGAACACCGGGCGGATGCCGCCGGCGAAGCCCACGGTGCGGTCGCGGTCGCCGCCGATGATCAGCAGGGGGGCGGTGACCCCGTTGAGGCCCTCGGCGCCCCAGGCGTTGAAGCTGATCCCGGCGGGGGCGATGGCGACGACCGCCTTCACGTCGGGGACCCGGAGCTGGGCCGCGCGGGCGCCGCCGCGGGCGAAGGGGGCCATCAGGCCGCCGGGCACGAAATTGACCGAACCCTTGGGATCGAGGCCGGCGCCCGCGTCGGTCAGCACGCCATAGCCGCCCATGGAATAGCCGATCAGGATAGTGCGGCTGGGATCGGCGGCGGCGAGGCCGGGCTGGCGGGCGCGCGCGCCCGCGCGGGCCTGGGCGGCGGCGAAGGCGATGTCGATCGGCCGGCGCATCAGGGGGCCGGGGAAGCCCGCGGCGTCGCCGAAGTCCGGATCGTGATGGCGGGGGGCCACGACCACATAGCCCTTGGAGGCGAGGTTCTCGGCCAGCCAGCTCATGCCGGCGCTGGCCCCGCCATAGCCGTGGGAAAGGATGACCAGGGGAAAGGATCCGGCCACGGCCGGGGCGTCGCGCACCGCGATGCCCGGCACGGTGAAGGCGACCGGCGGCATGGGCGGCTCGGCCGACAGGGCGTCGGCATAGACGGCGGCCTTGGCCTTGGGGACCGCCTTGGCCGGGTACCAGATCTCGACCGTCAGCCTGCGGTCGACGAGGGGGGCCGCGGCCTTGGCCTTGTCAAAGGCGAGCACGTCGGGCTGGGCCGGCTGGATCCAGGTGACCGTGCGCACGCCCACCGCCTGGGGGCCGAGGCGGGCCAGCTCCGGGGCGTCGACGCCGGGGACGCTGGGCGGGGCTTCGGCCCGGGCCGGGGCGGCGAAGGCCAGCAGGGCGGCGAGGAGGAGACCGGGGCGGGACATCTGCGCTCCAACGATAAGCCCCTCCCCCCAAGCGGGGAGGGGTTGGGGTGGGGGTGTCGGCGCGGCGTCCGGCAGGCGCGCGGCCAAGGCGCGCGCTGACACCCCCTCACCCTACCCTCTCCCCCTCAGGGGGAGAGGGATAAACTCTGGAGGCGACGCAGAACTTGCCCCGAAAACGGAGTGGGCGCGGTGTTCGAGAACACCGCGCCCGGGGAGATCCGGCCTAGCTCTCGGGTCGGACTAGAAGGTGGCCTTGATCCGTACACCGATGGTGCGGGGACGGGCGTAGGTCAGCCGGTCGCCGGCCTGGTAGATCTTGTAATAGGTGGCGCGGCCGATGTTGGTGACCTTGGCGCCGTCGGTGATGTTGTTGGCGTAGACGCCGACCTCATAGCGACCGATGTCATAGGCCAGGGAGGCGCTGACATTCTCCGAGGTCGGAATGACCGCGAAGCTGGCGCTGGGGCCGGTCCGGGTCAGGACGCCGTTCTTGATGGTGGTGGCCGAGGAGTCGAAGGTGGTCTGCTCCTTGCCGCGGTACTGGTAGCTGGCCTGGAGGTGCAGGGTCCCGTCGCCGACCGGCTTGTCGTAGAAGAAGGCGGCCGTGGCCGTCCAGTCGGGGAAGTAGGGGGTCTTGTCGCCGTCGAAGGCGCCGACCGTCGGGATGTCCCCGTTGGCCTTGGCGTCGTTATAGGCGGCGCTGCCCGAGAAGGTCAGTTCGTCGGTCAGCTTCACCACGCTGGAGAGCTCGATCCCTTTGGAGGTGATGGCGCCCTTGTTGGCGGTGAAGAAGTAGGAGCAGTTCAGCAAGAGGCGGGTCTGCACGTCCTGCCAGTCGACGTAATAGGCGTCGGCGTTCAGGGTCACGCGGCCGCCGGCCAGCTTGGCCTTTTCCCCGACCGAATAGCTCCACAGATGGTCCGGACCGAAGGTCAGCGGGGCGGCGGTGTAGCCGTAGCTGGCCAGGTTCTGGGTGCACTGGCCGGCGACGCCGGTCGTGCCGAGCGGCACGGGCTGGTTGGCGCCGCCATAGCGGAAGCCCTTGGCGGCCTCGGCATAGACCATGAGGTCGTCATTGACGTGGTAGGAGACGTTGAAGCGCGGGTTGAAGCCGTTGGACTTCTGCTTGGCGTTGAGCTCCAGCGGCTTGTGGTCGATGACCCCGTAAACCCCGCCCTCGAACAGGTAGTACTTCTCCGAGAAGGAGAACCAGCGCAGGCCGACGGTCACGTCGAGCTTCTTGGTGGCGTGCCAGGTGTCGTCGGTGAAGATCGCGAACTGGTGTTCTTCCTGGTTCTGCAGGCCCGAGAAGATGTCGTCGGGATTGAAGGCGCCGTCGACGGTCTTGGAATTGTACTTGCCGTCGGGCGTGTTGAAGGGCCCGTAGAAGTAGTTCATGTAGGACAGCTTGTCGAAGCCGGGCGTCGGGATGTCCTGGTAGAGGTTGCGACGCTGCTGCTCGTAGAAGGCGCCGATGGTCCACTTGATCGGGCCGTCATTCTTCGAGACCAGCCGGATCTCCTGCATGTAGTCATGCACCTTGTTGGAGATCATGTACTTTTCAGGCGGGATCGAATTGGTGACCGCCTGGCTGTAGCTGGCCGGTTGCTTGAACAGGGGATAGGCGTTCGCGCTGGGGGTCAGGCCCGTATAGTCCTGGAAGAAGTAGCCGATCTGCGGCTCGGGGCTGGCGTTGAAGCCGATCCGCCGCCAGGTGTAGGCGCTGGTCGAGACCAGGTCGGCGAAGCCCAGATCGTAGTCGAAATTGATCGAATACATCTGGAAGCTGTCGCGGGTGCCTTCCGGCGAATTGGTCGAGACCTTGTAGTCGCCGAGGCCGCTCAGACCGCTGTTCAGGCCATAGGCGTGGCTCTGCTCGAAGGTGTAGCTGGCGTCGACGGTGAACTTGTCGGTGGGCGTCCAGCGGGCCGCGACCCGGGCCTGGGTCGTGCGGTTGAGGTTGGCGTCGGCCTTGTTGCGCAGGCCGATATTGTCGATGTAGCCGCCGTCCTCGCCCTGATAGACCGTGGCGCGGATGGCCAGCTGGTCCTTGATGATCGGCATGTTGACCATGCCGCGCAGGCTGTAGCTCTCGCCGCCGTGCTCGGTGGTGGCGCCGCCAGCCTCGACGGAGCCGAAGAAGCTGGACGTCGAGGGCTTGGCGGTGACGAAGCGGATGGTGCCGGCCATGGAGCCCGCGCCGTAGAGGGTGCCTTGCGGACCGCGCAGGATTTCGACGCGCTCCAGGTCATAGACCTTGAGGTCCGGGGTCTGGCCCTGCAGAGAGATCGGGGTGTCGTCCAGATAGACGGCGACCAGCGAGCGGTCGGAGGTGTCGGAGCTGGCGTAACCGCCGGTCGACAGGCCGCGCATGTCGAACTTGTTGTAGCCCGGCGCGCCTTCGGTGATCGACAGCGAGGGGGTGAACTTGGCGAGGTCGGAGAGGTTGCCCTGTCCGGAGCGGGTGATCTGCTCGACGCTGACGGCCGAGATGGCCATGGCCACGTTCTGCAGGGATTCCGCGCCGGAGCGGTTGGCGGTGACCACCACCTCGGTCAGCTCGGTCCCGGCCTTGGCGTCCGCCGCCCAGGCCGAGCCGCAGCTGAGCGCGGCGAGGCTGGCGCCGGAGGCCAGAAGAACCGCCAGCTTGCGCGCGCCATGACTTTGGCGCAGCACGTTTCCATTTGATAAATTCACTTCAGTCCCCCTCGTTGACAATAACGCCCGCGCGCAAGGCGCGACGGACACAGCCATTATTTATGTCGTCTTGCGGGGCGCTGCGTTTGAGGCGACCCGATACATAATTTCGTCATGGAGGTTCGCCCCCGGCTCCTTAACCGGGAAGCAGAATTTCGATATGGCGGCATCCAAAAAAGGCATCCTGGGCGTGCGCGCCCAACCGATGCGGGTCAGAGGAGGCCCGGACCCAGGGCGGATTTGAGGGGGCCGAGCCAGGGCTCGAAACGCTTCCACTGGTCGAGGCCGTCGCGGTTGAGGGGCCGGCGGACCTGCTCGGAGCTGGCGGTGCGCACGGGCCTGCGGGTCTCGTGGAAGGCCAGGCAGGCGGGCTCGAAGGCCAGGCCGCAATAGGCCAGGAGGGCGCGGATCTCCGTCTCCGGATCCTCCACCAGGGCCTCATAGGACAGGCGGTGGATGCGGCCGGGCAGGACGGCGTCCAGGTGCGCCATGAGGCGGGCGTAGTCGGTGTAGTAGCGGCCGAGGTCGGCGAGGTCGTAGCTGTAGGCCTGGCCCTGGGCGTAGAGCTGCTTGAAGCCCGACAGGCCGCAGGCCAGGGGATGGCGGCGGACATCGATGATCTTGGCCCGCGGCAGGATCAGGGCGATCAGGCCGGCGTGCATGAAATTGTTGGGGAACTTGTCGGTGAACAGCGGCCGGTCGGTGCGGCGCTGGATCGACATGCGGCTGAGATAGTCGCGACCCAGGTCGGCGAAGGCGGCCGGCGGCAGATCGGCGAGGCTGGCCGGATAGGGCCTGGGCAGGGTCGCGGCGACGGCGGTCAGGTCGGGCAGTTCGGCGGTGGCCTCGACCGCGGAATGGCTGGCCAGGATCTGCTCGACCAGGGTGGAGCCCGAGCGCGGCAGGCCGAGGATGAAGATCGGGTCGGGGGCGTCGCAGCCGAGGCCCTCGCGGGCCGCGAAGAAGGCGGGAGTGTAGAGGTCGATCTGGGCCTGGACGAAGGCGGTGTTGGCGTCGGCGTCGTAGGGGTTGCGGGCGCGGTGACAGGCGTTGCCATGGGCGTAGTGGTCGAAGGCCTCGGGGTAGCGGGCCTCGTCCTCCAGGGCCTTAGCCAGGGCGAAGTGCAGCGGGGCGCGGTCGGGCTCAGCGAGGTCGGGGCGGGCGAGCTGGGCGGCCATGGCGTCGAGATCGGCGGGCGAGAAGCGCCAGGTCTTGAGATTGGCGAGACTCCACCAGGCCTCGCCGAAGTCGGAGGCCAGGGCGAGCGCGCGGCGATAGGCGGCGACGGCGTCGGCCTGGCGGCCCAGGGTCTTGAGGACGTGGCCGTAGCTCAGCCAGAGCGGTGGCTGGTCGGGGGCCTCGGCGGCCAGGGCGGCGTAGTCGGCGGCGGCGGTCTCGAGATCGCCGATCTCGGCGCGCAGGCCTGCGAGATGCAGCCGGGCCTGGGCGGAGCGGGGATTGAGCGCGACCGCGCGGACCAGCGCCGCCTCGGCCTCGGCGGCGCGCCCCAGGACGGCGAGGGCCGCGCCGAGTTCGAACTGCACGCCCCAGGCCTTGGGCTGAGCGGCGGCGAGTGGGGCGAGCGTCGCGACGGCGGCGGCGGCCTCGCCCAGGCGGCGCTGGGCGGCGCCGATCAGCAAGGTGGTCTCCGGTCCCGGCGGCAGGGTCCGGGCGAGCGCCAGCGCGCGGGCCGGGTCGGGTCCGAGCGCGCGGCGGGCGTCGTCCAGGACATCTGGCAGGACGGCGGACAGGGCGATCTCCAGGCGCGGGGCGTTGAGCGGGCCGGCAATCCATCCCTTGACCCCCTGCCCCGCGCAACCCCCAATCCCTGCGCCAGGGCCCGTCGGACCGGGCGCGTTCTGAATATCGATGGGCGTATCTGAAAAAGGCATTGGATGGCGCGCCGCGCCCGACCCGAGGGTGGCGGGAGGCGATCGCGACGATCGGACGGGGATGGGGGACCGCGCAGCTTGGGGGAGACAGACGGCCTCGTGAACCTTGACGGCGGTCGTCCCCACCCGGCGGCGCCCGAGCTGTTGCGACAGCTGCGGCGCGGCGAGATCGGGCGGCGCGACTTCCTGCGGGCGGCGAGCTGGCTGGGGGTCTCAGGCGCCTCGGCCGCGGCGGCGGTGGGGCTGTCCGCCTGCGCCCCGGTCCAGGCGCCGATCAGCAAGGATACGGTGCGCTTCGTCTGCGCGGTGCAGCAGATGACCGATCCGGCGCTCACCACCTGGATCGAGGCCTCAAACCTGTTCCGCAACTGCCTGGAGTTTCTGGTCGAGGTCGACGCCGACAATATCTGCCGACCGTTCCTGGCCAAGAGCTGGCGGCCCTCGGAGGACCTGAAGACCTGGGACTTCGAACTGCGCGACGGGGTGCGCTGGTCGAACGGCGACGCCTTCACGACGCAGGACGTGGCCTTCAACATCAACCGCTGGATCGCGCCGAACTCGAAGTCGGTGAACCGGACGGCCTTCGCCGCCCTGACCGGGATCGAGGTGACAGGGCCGCTGACCTTCCGCCTGCATCTGAACCGGCCGGTCTGCTCCCTGCCCGAACAGCTCTACGCCTTCACCTGCCCGATGCTGCACCGGGACTTCGAGCGCAAGGGCGCCGACTGGCCGAAGAACCCGATCGGCACCGGCCCCTTCAGCCTGACCGATTTCCAGGTCGGCCGGCAGGCAAGCTTCCGCCGCCGCGACGGCTATTGGGGGGCGCCGCCGACGCTCGCCCAGATCGACTATATCGACCTCGGCACCGACATCTCGACCCACGTCGCGGCCCTGGCCGCCGGCCAGGTGGACATCCTCTATCGGGTCAGCGTCGCCGAACTGGACCTGGTCCACCGCCTGCCCCAGGCGCGGCTGATCCGCCAGCAGGCGGCCCAGACCGTGGTCATGCGCATGCAGCACGACCAGAAGCCTTACGACGACCTGCGTGTGCGCCGCGCCGTGCAGCTGGCCGCCGACAACGCCCAGATGCTGCGCCTGGCCTATCGCGGCTATGGGGTGGTGGGCGAGAACCACCATGTGGCGCCCTTCCAGCCGGACTACGCAGCCCTGCCCGCCTTCAAGCGCGACGTGGCCCAGGCCCGGCATCTGCTGGCCGAGGCGGGGCACGCCGATGGCGTCGAGCTTAAGCTGACCCTGGGCAACACCCAGGGCCGGTTCGAGCAGGACACCGCCCAGGTGCTGCAGCAAAACCTGGCCGAGGCCGGCATTCGTTTAAAGTTGAACGTTCTGCCGGCGTCGGAATTCTGGTCGGTGTGGGACAAGACCCCGTTCGGCTTGACCTATTGGGCGCACCGGCCGCTGGGGGTCATGGCGCTGGACCTGGCCTATCGCTCGACCAGTTCGTGGAACGAGAGCCGGTTCAACGAACCCAAGTTCGACGCGGGCCTGGACACGGCCATGGGGCTGATCGATCCGGTGGCCCGGTCCAAGGCCATGGCCGGCCTCGAGCAGATCCTGCAGGACCAGGCGGTGATGGTGCAGCCGTATTGGGCGGAGAAGTTCACGGCGGTGTCGCCGCGGGTGCGCAACTACCGCGCCCACCCCTCGGACTATTTCCGCATGGACAGGGTGTGGCTCGCCGATGCGTGAGACCCTGACCGATCTCGCCCGCCGCGCGGGCGGCCTGGCGCTGACCATGCTGGTGGTGTCGTTCCTGGTGTTCCTGACGCTTGAGCTGAACGTCGAGGGCGTGGCGGTGAAGGTGTTGGGCCAGTTCTCGACGCCCGACCAGCGCCACGCCTGGCTGTCGGAGAACGGCTATCTCGATCCCTTCGCCATCCGTTACCTGCGCTGGCTGGCCGACTTCGTGCGCGGTCACTGGGGGACCTCGACCTATTATCACGAGGACATCCTGAAGCTGATCCTGCCGCGTCTGGGCGCCTCGGCGATCCTGGCCGGCGGGGCTCTGCTGGTGATGATCCCCATGTCCCTGATCCTGGGGGTGGCGGCCGGCGCCAAGGAGGGCTCGGCGCTCGACCGGTCCATCTCGCTCGTCTCGATCGTCACCACCTCGATCCCGGAATTCGCCACCGCCGTCTTCCTGTCGGCGGTGTTCGTGATCGGCCTGGGCTGGCTGCCGGGGGTGAGCACCATGGCGGCGGGGCTGTCGCTGCGCGAGCTGATCCTGCCGGTCAGCGTGCTGGCCCTGGCCTCCACCGGCTACATCGCCCGCATGACCCGGGCCTCGATGGCCGAGGTGATGGCCCAGCCCTATATCCGCATGGCGCGGCTGAAGGGGGCGAGCCCGGCCCGCATCATCCTGGGCCACGCGCTGCGGAACGCCCTGATCACCCCGGTGACGGTGATCATGCTGCAGATCCCCTGGATCCTGTCCGGGGTGATGGTGGTGGAGGTGTTCTTCGCCTATCGCGGCTTCGGCACCCTGCTCTATCAGGCCTCGCTGAACGCCGACGTCTATCTGGTCGAGGCCTGCGCCATGGTCAGCGTGCTGGCGGTCGTGGTCAGCCAGACCATCGCCGACCTGATCTATGTGCGGCTGGATCCCCGGCTCGCCCCCGGCGGAGGACGTCACTCATGACACCCGCCGGCCGCCTGATGCTCCTGAAGCCCTCGGCCATGATCGGGCTGTTCCTGGTGGCCGGATGGCTGCTGGTGGCGGCTTTCGCGCCATGGCTCGCGCCCTTCGATCCCCTGGCCAGCCTGACGCCGCTGGCCTCGCCCGGCGCGCGGGCGCCCGGCGGCGGGACCTTCTGGCTGGGCACAGACCTGCTCGGCCGCGATATCCTGTCCCGCGTGATCTATGGCGCGCGCCCGGTGGTGGGGCTGTCAGTGCTGGCGACCTCGACCGCCTATCTGGTGGGGGTCAGCGCCGGCCTGGCGGCGGGCTATTTCAAGGGGGCGACCGACGCCATCCTGTCCTTCCTGGCCAGCGTGGTGCTCTCATTCCCGGTGCTGGTGCTCTATATCGTGGTGATCGTGGCGCTGGGGGCGTCCTACGCCAATGTGGTGCTGGCCGTGACCTTCGGCAGCGCGCCGGCGATCTTCCGCATCGTGCGGGCCATCGCGCTCGACATCGCCGGCCGCGACTATGTGGCGGCCTCCCAGGCCCAGGGCGAACGGGCGCACCGCATCCTGATCCAGGACATCCTGCCCAATGCGGCCCCGCCCCTGCTGGTCGATTACTGCCTGCGCATCGGCTACAGCGCCATCACCATCGGGGCCCTGGGGTTCCTCGGGCTGGGCCTGCCGCCGCCGACCCCGGACTGGGGCGGCATGGTTGCCGAGGGCCGGGCCATGGCTCTGGCCTTCCCGCACCTGGTGATCTTCCCGTGCCTGGCCATCTCGTCCCTGGTGGTGGGGCTGTCCCTGCTGGCCGACGGGCTGAACGCGGAGGGCCGCCGTGGCTGAGCCCATCCTGCGGGTCGAGCACCTGTCCATCGCCCTGCCGGCCGGGGGCGACCGCGCCCATGCGGTCGAGGACGTGTCCCTGACCGTGCATCGCGGCGAGATCGTCTGCGTGGTCGGCGAGAGCGGATCGGGCAAGTCGATGCTGGCCGGGGCGGTCATGGGGGCCATTCCCGGCGATCTGAAGCGCGACGCCGGGGTGATCCGCCTGGGCGAGATCGAGCTGACGGCCCTGTCGGAGCCGGAGCTGCGGAAGATCCGCGGGAACCGGGTGGCGATGATCCCGCAGGAGCCGATCGCGGCGCTGAACCCCGTGGTGCGGGTCGGCCGCCAGATCGAGGAGGTGTTCGCCCTGCACACCGACCTGCCGGCGGCCGAGCGGACCCGCCGGGCGCTCGCCCTGCTGGCCGACATGCATCTGCCGGACCCGGAGCGGATCGCCCGATCCTATCCCAGCCAATTGTCCGGCGGCCAGTGCCAGAGGGTGGTGATCGCCATGGCCCTGGCGCTCGAGCCCGACCTGCTGATCGCCGACGAGCCGACCACGGCGCTCGACGTGACCACCCAGGCCCAGATCCTGAAGCTGGTCTGCGAGCTGCGGGAGACCCACGGCCACGGGGTGCTGTTCATCACCCATGACGTCGGCGTGGTCGCCGAGATCGCCGACCGGGTGGTGGTGATGCGCAAGGGCCAGCTGGTCGAGGCCGGCGAGGCGCGCCAGGTGCTGCTGGCGCCGGCCCATCCCTATACCCGCGAGCTGATGGCCGCTGCGCCGGGCATGATCCCGCCGCCGCATCGGCCCGTGACGGGCGAGCACGCCCTGGTCGCGCGGGGCCTGACCAAGACCTATGGCGCGCGCCAGGCTCTGGGCGGCGTCGATCTGGAGATCCGCCGGGGCGAGACGCTCGCCATCGTCGGCGAGAGCGGGTCTGGCAAGAGCACGCTGGCCCGCATCCTGGTGCGGGTGATCGCCTCGACCGCCGGCGAGGCCCATGTGGCCGGGGTCGACATGCTGGCGCTCAAGGGCGAGGCCCTGCGCGACAAGCGCTGCGCCGTGCAGATGGTGTTCCAGGACCCGTTCGGGTCGCTCAATCCGCGCAGGCGCGTCGGCGACATGATCGTCCGCGCCGGGGTGCTGGCCGGCGCCCGGCCCGTCGAGGCGCGGCGACGGGCGGAAGAGCTGCTGGAGCTGGTGGGGCTCTCGAAAGCGGCCTTCCATCGCCGGCCGGCGGCCTTTTCCGGCGGGCAGCGCCAGAGGGTCGGGATCGCCCGGGCCCTGGCCGCCAATCCCGACCTGCTGATCGCCGACGAGAGCGTCTCGGCCCTGGACGTCTCGGTCCAGGCCCAGATCCTCGACCTGCTGCGCGACCTGCAGGACCGGCTGGGCCTGGCGATCCTGTTCATCACCCACGACCTGAGGGTGGCCGCCCAGATGGGCCACCGGATCGCGGTGATGCAGCACGGGGTGGTGGTCGAGACCGGCCCCGCGGCCGAGGTCCTGACCCGGCCGAGCCACCCCTACACCCAGGCCCTGCTGGCGCCGCACCGGGGCGGGAGCTGGGGGCGGAGATGGCGGTGGGGTGAGCCGCTTACCCTCTCCCCACGTCGTGGGGAGAGGGCAGGGTGAGGGGCGCGTCGCCAAGCGACGCGTCTTTCGGCATTTCAGCGGCGGCGTGGATTCAGCAAGGCCCCCTCACCCAACCGTCGAGAGCGAGCCGGACCGCTTGGTCCGGCTATGCGTGTCGCCAACGATTTGGCGATACGCCGCTCTCGACCCCCGTAAACGGGGCGAGGGCTAAGAGGGGCGAGAGCTAGACGAAATTCCGCGAGATCCGTGCATCCTCGCTGCGCTCGAAGATGACCTTGCCGGACTGGGTGGCGGAGAGGCTTTCGGTCAGCAGGAACTCGGTCTCGGTGGAGCGGAGTTCGATGACAGCGGTGACGGCGCAGTCCCAGGCGTCGCGGGACCAGGAGCTGGTGACCTTCTGGCGCCACAGGCCGCTGTTGGGCTGCCCCTCGATGAACTCGACAGTCTCCCAGTGGCCGCGGGCGGTGGTGGTCTGGATGTCGGGCCAGGTGAAGGGCGCGGGCGGGGTGTTCAGCTCGATCCGGTAATGGCCCGGCGCGATGGGGGCGGTGGTGACCTCCGGAACCGGGGTCGCGGTGTCAGCGGGAGCATGGCGGATGGGGATGGGGAACGGGGCGGGCGCCGTCTCCGGCGGGCGGACCGGCAGGCTGAGGCTGGAGCGGTCCAGGGCCAGGCTGAGGGTCGCGATCCGCGGCGAGGGCCAGGCGAGCGGCCAGAGGTTTTCCGAAATCGCAACGCGGATGCGGCTGCCCTTCCGGAACCGGTGGCCGACCATCATCAGGGGGATGTCGAGGTCATAGGCGCGACCGGGCGCGAGCGGGGCGGGGTCGGTGTCCGAGGTGCGGTGGGTCAGGTTCTTCAGGCCGTAGCTGACCAGCCAGGAGCGGCCATCGGGGGTGACCTCGGTGAGGCGCACGGCGAGCTTGGCCACGGGCACGTCGGCGGCGACGCGGACCCTGAAGCTCGGATAGCCGAGGATCTCCAGGTCTTCGGTCAGGGGCGGGCTGTCGAAGGTGAGCGAACGGGCGTCGTCGAGGCCCTGGTCGATAGGCGGGCGGTCGATCCATTCCGGCTTGGTCAGGCCCACGACCTTGTCGCCGACGACGGTGGCGGTATGGCCGGGACCGGGCCGGTCGGCGAGGCCGTCCGGGGTGAGGTGGAGGATGCGGGGGCGGATCTTGGGCGAGGGCCAGGTCGGTTCCGCCACCCAGCGGCCGGGGATCTCCCGGGGCCGGGTCTCGGCCCAGGTCGCATAGGGCATGAAGGCGCGCAGCATGGGCTCGGCCATGATGCCGGTGTCGACGCCCTTGAGCCACTGGGTCCACCAGCGCAGCTCCTCGACCGCCCAGTCGAGGCTCATGGGGGCGGCGGTCCAGGGATAGGTGTGGCCCCAGGGGCCGATCAGGCCCTTCTTGGGGACCTTCAGGTGTTCGAGGATGCGGCCGACGGGATTGGAATAGCTGTCCTGCCAGCCGGAGACGACATAGGTGGGGATCTGAATCGCGCGCCAGTCCTGATCCAGGGAGCCGCGCTTCCAATAGGCGTCGTTGGTCTGGTGGCTGAGCCAGGTCTTGGTGATGGGCGGGGTCGCGGCCAGGCGCTGGCGCCACATGGCCTCCCAGGCCGGGCCGACATTGGCCGGATCGGGCGGGCCGGCCATGACCGACTTAAACGCGATGGCCCATTGCAGATTGGTGTGGCCGAGCGCGCCGCCGACATAGTGGGCGTCATTGCCATAGCGGGTGTCGGTGGTCCCCAGCGCCAGGATCGCCTTGAGCGCCGGGGGACGGCGGGAGGCCACCTGCAAGGTGTTGATCCCGCCCCAGGAGATGCCGCGCATGCCGACCGCGCCCGAGCACCAGGGCTGGCGGGCGATCCAGGCGATGATCGCCTCGCCGTCGGAGAGCTCCGGCAGGTCGTATTCGTCGACCATGACGCCCTCGGAATCGCCGGAGCCGCGGACATCGACCCGGACATAGGCGAAGCCGCGGCTGGCCAGCTGCGGGCCCCAGGCGCTGTCGTGGCCGCGATAGCCGTCGCGCTTGCGGTAGGGGATGTATTCCAGCACCGCCGGGACCGGGGTCTTGCCGGCGGTGTCCGGCACGAACAGGCGGGCCGAGAGCCGCACCCCGTCGGGCATGGGGATCCAGACATGCTCCGTCTCCGTGACCCCGCCGGCCGGCGGCAGGGTCCAGCCGGCGGCGGCGGGCGCGGTCGGCGAGGCCGGCGAAGGC
>NZ_JALDPT010000018.1 GCF_022695515.1 Phenylobacterium aquaticum | reverse complement strand
CTGGCGGCGGTCCAGGCGGCCCCGGCGGCGGCGGTCGCGGCGGCGGATTTGGCGGCTTCGGCGGCGGCCCGCGCGGCGGGGTGTTCCAGATTGGCCTCTATCACACCGTCGCCTTCAAGGACGAGGTGACCATCCGGCCGGGCCTGCCCAAGCTCGACCTGCTGGACGGCGGCGCGATCGGCGCCGGCGGCGGCTCGCCCCGCAACCAGGTCGACCTCCAGGCCAACTACACCCGGGGCGGCCTGGGCGTGGCCATGAACGCCAAGTGGCAGGAAGGCACCCGGATCGACGGGGCGACCGTCGCCGACAATCTCGACTTCTCGGACCTGACCACGGTCAATGTCCGGCTGTTCGCCGATCTCGGCCTGCAGCCCTGGGCCCGGACCCACAAATGGCTGCGCGGCGCGCGGGCGACGCTCGCCGTCGACAACCTGTTCGACGCCCACCAGAACGTCCGCTCCGCCGCCGGCGTCACCCCCATCAGCTACCAACCCGACCTGCTCGATCCGGTCGGCCGCTCGGTGCGCCTGACGGTCAGGAAGCTGTTCTTCTGACCGGGCGGGGCGTCAGGCCCGCTTGGCGCCGATCCCCAGGGCCTTGATCAGGGCCGAGGCGTCCCGCGTCTCGGCCCGGTCGATCAACCGCGCGCGATCGACCACCAGGCCGCAAGGCGGTGCGCGCAGGCCCATCAGCAGGCCGGTCGGCCGCGCTCCCTCGATCCGCACGGCGCCCTTCAGGTCACCCAACTTGCGGCCCAGCCCCTCCTCCCAACCCGGCGCCAGGCGCAGGTCGGCAGGCAGGATCAGCAGGCGCTCGTTGCGCGCGCTCCTGGCCGCGGCCACCAGACCGCCGGAGATCAGCTTGGCGCCGGCGTCCTCGCAGAGCACGGCGGTCGCGTCGATCGACCCGCCGTCGGCGCAGATCACCTCGCGCACCAGGCCATCCACCGCGGCGGGCACCAGGGCGGCGAGCAGGACCTGAAGGTCCTCCTCGGAATTGAGCGTCGGAATGATCGCAGACAGCATGGCCGCAGAAGGGGTCGCGTCGGCGGGCCGCGTCAAGTCCTCGCCGAACCGCCTTCCGGTTGGGCCGGGGTTCGCGGGCCATGCTCAAGATTGAGTGATCTCAGGTGTATCCCGCCATCTGAACGCCACCTGTGGTGGCGACACCGGTGCCAATCTGATTGTCTGGCCGCTTCCGCCAATGGAGGACGCCATGGCCCAAGCTCCCACCGAAGATTTCATCCCAGGCTCGACGGGTCTCAAGCTGTACACCCGCGTCTGGCGTCCCGCGACGCCGGCCCGCGCCGTCGTCGCCATCTGCCACGGGTTCAATGCCCACAGCGGCCAGTATCAGTGGATCGCCGACCAGTTGGTGGCCAAGGGTTCGCGGTCTACGCTCTGGACCTGCGCGGCCGCGGCGGTCGGAGGGCGAGCGGTTCTTTGTCCAGACGGTGGAGGAATACGCCGACGACCTCGGTCGCCTGATCGCCCTGGCCAAGGCGCCGAGCCGGGGCTTTCGGTCTATCTCCTGGGCCACAGCGCCGGCGGGGTGACCGCCTGCGTCTACGCCCTCGACCACCAGGCGGATTTGGCCGGTCTGATCTGCGAGAGCTTCGCCTTCCAGGTCCCGGCGCCGACTTCGCCCTGGCGGTGATCAAGGGCGTCAGCCACCTGGCGCCCCATGCCGGGGTGCTGAAGCTGCCCAACGCCGCCTTCTCCCGCGATCCGGCCGTGGTCGCGGCGATGGACGCTGATCCGCTGATCGCCGGCGAGACCCAGCCCTCGACGACGGTCGCCGCCCTGGTGCGCGCGGACGAGCGACTGAAAGCGGCGTTCACGCGCATCACCCTGCCCCTGTTGATCCTGCACGGCACGGCCGACAAGGCGACCCGGCCCGCTGGCAGTCAGCTCTTCTACGACAAGGCAGGATCTTCCGATAAAACCCTGAAACTTTACAAGGATCACGTCCACGACCTGCTCAATGACCTCGGCAAGGAAGAGGTCATGGGCGACATCCTGGCCTGGATCGAAGCCCGCCTCTGAGGCTGTCGGAGGCAGGGTGGCGACGGCTGTTCTTGCTTTGTTCCCTTCGGTCGTCCATATTGACGTCAATGGCGAGCTTCACTCCGCAGAACGCGCCTCTGCCCCGCGGTCGCGGCGCGCGCACCAACGCTTCCGGCCGCTATGAGAGCCAGGCCCGCGAGGCCTTCGACGACGGCTGGACGGCCGAGGACGCCGAGCCTGTCCAGCTGAAGACCACCCTCACGCCCGAAAAAGCCCGGGTGATCATCTCGACCAATGACAGCCCGGACGTGGGCTTCAATCGCTCGATCAATCCCTACCGGGGTTGCGAGCATGGCTGCATCTACTGCTACGCCCGCCCGGCCCATGCCTATATGGGCCTGTCGCCGGGCCTGGATTTCGAGAGCCAGCTGTTCTTCAAGCCGCAGGCCGCCGCCCTGCTGGAGGCGGAGCTCTCAAAGCCGCGCTATCGGCCGGAATTCATCCAGATCGGCGGCAACACCGACCCCTATCAGCCCCGGGAGAAGACCGTCCGGGTCACCCGCCAGATCATCGAGGTGCTGAGCCGGTTCAACCATCCGTTCTCGATCATCACCAAGTCGGCCCTTATCCTGCGCGACCTCGACCTGCTGGCGCCCATGGCGGCCCGGAACCTGGTGCGCGCCGCGGTCTCGGTGACGACCCTCGACCGCAAGCTCGCCCGCAGCATGGAGCCCCGCGCCGCGACGCCCGAGCGGCGGATCGCGGCGATCAAGGCGCTCAGCGCCGCCGGCGTGCCGACGATCGTGATGTTCGCCCCGGCCATCCCCGGCCTGAACGATCATGAGATGGAGGCAGTGCTGGAGCGGGCGGCCGAGGCCGGGGCCGTCGGCGCGGGCTATGTGGCCCTGCGGCTGCCGCTGGAGATCAAGGATCTGTTCCAGGAATGGCTGGCGACGGACCACCCCGACCGCGCCAGCCGGGTCATGTCCCTCGTTCGCCAGATGCGCGGCGGCAAGGACTATGACGCCCAGTGGCGGACCCGGATGAAGGGCGAGGGCCCGGTCGCCGACATGCTGTCGCAGCGCTTCCGCATGGCCAAGGCCCGGCTTGGCCTCGACCGGCCGATCCCGCCCCTGGACGTGAGCCTGTTCAAGGTTCCGCCCAAGGCCGGCGATCAGCGCGATCTGTTCGGCTAGTTCCGGGTGGGGATGATGACTGGCAGGGTCTCATAGCCCTTCACGAACACCGAGTGGGTGCGGGTGGGTTCGGCCACCACCTGGATGTCCGGGAAGCGCTTGAGCATCTCTTCCCAGATGATGGTCAGCTGCAGCTCGGCGAGCCGATTGCCGACGCAACGGTGGACGCCGAAGCCGAAGGACAGGTGCTGGCGGGGCCGCTCGCGGTCGATGATGTAGCTGTCGGGATTGGCGATGACCTCGTCGTCCCGGTTGCCGGAGACGTACCACATGGCCACCCGGTCGCCGGCCTTGATGGTCTTGCCGTGCAGCTCGAAATCGCGGGTCGCCGTGCGGGCCATGTGGGCCAGCGGCGTCTGCCAGCGAATGGTCTCGGAGACCATGGAGGTGATCAGGGACGGATCGGCCTTGAGCTTGGCGTACTGGGCCGGGTTCTGGTTCAGGGCGTAGACCGAGCCGGAGATGGTGTTCCGGGTCGTGTCGTTGCCGCCGATGATCAGCAGGGTGACGTTGCCGTGGTACTCATGGATGTCCATGTCGCGGGTGGCCTCGCCATGGGCCAGCATGGAGATCAGGTCGCCGCCGGGCGGAGCGTTGAGCCGCTCGTTCCACAGGTCGGTGAAGGCCGCGAAGCACTCGCCGATCTCCTGGCGCTTCTGGTCCCAGCTGGTGACCGGCCCGAAGCCCGGCGCATTGGTCATGACGTCGGACCAGTGGGTCAGCTTGCGCCGATCCTCGAAGGGGAAGTCGAACAGGGTGGCCAGGGTCATGGCCGTCAGTTCCTTGGAGACCAGATCGACCCAGTCGAACTCCTCGCCGATCGGCAAGCCGTCGAGGATCAGGCCGGCGCGCTCGCGGATCACCGGGGCCATGCGGTGCAGGTTGGCGGGCGCCACGGCGGGGCTGACCGTCTTGCGCTGCACGTCGTGCTTGGGCGGGTCCATGGAGATGAAGCTGGGGCGCGGCGCGCGGCCGGCGGCCTGGGCCTTGGACTCCAGGCTGGCCAGGACAATGCCGTCGGCCGAGGAGAACACCTCGTGATTGGTGTCGACCGCCATGATGTCGTTGTAGCGGGTGATCGACCAATAGGGGCCGTAGTCGCTCTCGGCCGTGAAATGGACGGGGTCCTCGCGGCGCAGGCGCTCGAAGGTCGGCCAGATCTGGTTGTCGGCGAACAGCTCCGGCTGGGCCGGATTCACCTGGTCCAGCGGAACGGCGTAGGCCCTGGCCCGCGCCTCGTCCCGGATATCGACGGCTCCGTCGCTCATGTCTCGCTCCCGGCCGCCGGACCTCGTCGGGCCCGGCTGTTTCAGTGTTCGGGCGAGTACGAAGGACTGAACGCTGTTCGGCAAGCGGCTTTCGCGAAAGGCCTCAGCGGGTGAAGACGCCGACCAGCTCCACGTGCGGCGACCACAGGAACTGGTCGACCGGGAAGACGCGGTCGAGGCTGAAGCCGGCGTCGATCAGCACCCGGGCGTCGCGGGCGAAGGTGGCGGGGTTGCAGGAGACGCCGATCACCCGGGAGACCTTGGAGCGGGCCAACTCCGCGGTCTGTTCCAGGGCGCCGGCGCGGGGCGGGTCGAAGACCACTAGGTCGGTGCGCTTCAGCTCCTCGGCCAGGACCGGGCGCTTGGCGAGGTCGCGGGTCTCAGCTGTGATGCCTTTCAGGCCGGGCGCGCTGGCCGTGGCGCTGGACAGGGCCCGGATGGCGGCGGCCGAGCCCTCGGCCGCATAGACCGGGGCGATCTCGGCCAGGCGGAAGGTGAAGGTGCCCACGCCGCAATAGAGGTCGGCGATGCGGTCGGCGCCGGCCGCGGCCTCGCCCACGAACTTGACCATGGCGGCCTCGGCGGCGGGGACGGCCTGGAGGAAGGCGCCCGGCGGCAGGGCGACCACGACCGGCCCCAGGCGCACCGCGGGTTGGCGCGACAGATAGGCGGCCTCGCCGTCGATCGTCACCCGGGCGAAGTCGGCCTCGGCGGCGATGGCGGCCAGCGTCATGCGGGCGTCGGCGGTGAGGCCACCGCCCGACTTCTTCTCGACGCCGGTGATCTCGATATCGAGCCCGGCCCCGGTCAGGGTGACGTGCAGGGTCGGGGCGGACTTGGGATGCTCGAACAGCGGCGCGGCCAGGCGGCGCAGGGCCGGCAGGGCGGCGACCAGACGGGGGTCCGACACCGGACATTCGTCGATCTCGACGAGGTCCCAGGACTTGCGCGCCTTGAAGCCCACGCGGGCGGCCTCGCGGCTCCCCTTGCGGGCGTGCAGCGCCAGACGCCGGCGGGAGCCCGGCGCGGCGGCGAAGGGCGCCAACACCTCGGTCTCGATGTGCTGCAGGGCGAGCGTGCCGACCAGGCGCTCGACCTTCCAGGCCAGATAGGCCTTGTGGGTCCAGTGCTGCAGGGCGCAGCCGCCGCACACGCCGAAGTGCCGGCAGGCCGGTTCGATTCGCTGAGGCGAGGCCGTCAGCACCGCGTCCAGCTCGCGACGCTCCCCGCCGCCCACGGCCCGCACCCGTTCGCCCGGCAGGGTGAAGGGCACATAGATCGGGCCGGCGGCGACGCCGTCCCCTTCCCCGCCCAGAGATTCGATCGAGAGGTCGACGGGCGGACCCGCGGGCGCGGACGGCTTGGCGGGGGCCCGCGAGGGCCGTCTGGCGTGGCGCATGACAGAGCTCATTTCTTGAGGCGGCCGGTCTTGGTAGCTTCGCCGTGGCGGTTTCGCCAACCGAACGAAGCTGAACGCGCCGCTGTGGGTCTGTTCAAGACCCGTTCAGGTTCGATCAGTCAAACCTCATCTCCGAAAGCGGCGCTTGGACGCGCCCCTCTCGGGAACAGAACGAAGGACTTTAAGCCGATGAAGCGCACGATCGTTCTCAGCCTGGCCGCCGCCATGATGGCCGGCGGGCTGGCCGTTCCCCAGTTCGCCGCCGCCCAGTCCTCGAAGGACTACGGCACCGGCGACGTCTGCCGCGAGGAGCAGAAGGACGCCGCAACCAAGGGCACCGTCGTCGGCGCCGTCGCCGGAGCCCTGCTGGGCTCGGCCATCGCCGGCAAGGGCAACAAGACCGGCGGGGCCGTGATCGGCGGCGTGGTGGGCGGCGTGGCCGGCCACCAGATCGGCAAGCACTACATCAAGTGCACGACCTATCCGACCCGCGTGAAGCAGACCAAGTACAGCCGCAACAACTGCCAATGGGTCCAGGAATCCTATGGCGGCCGCGACCATGGTTTCGAAGTTTGCCGCGACCGCGATGGCGTGTGGCGGCCCAGCGGACGCAGCTAAGCGTCATCCCAAACGTTCTAGTCTCCAAAGGAGAGTTTCTATGAGCATCCGTTCCAACATCGCGAAGGCCACCCTGACCGGAGTCGCGGGCGTCATGGCGCTCTCCACGGCGCTCGCCATCCCGACCTTCGCCGCGGCGCAGGGCGGCGGTTATTACGGCTCGGGCAGCAACTACAGCTATGACCCCTGCCGTCGGGACACCACGACCCGCGGCACCACCGGTGCCCTGGTCGGGGCGGCCCTGGGCGCGGCCCTCGGCTCGAACGTCGCCTCCCACCATGGCGGCCGCAAGGGCGGTGCCCTGCTGGGCGGCGCGCTCGGCGCCGTGGTAGGGTCCCAGGTCGGCAAGAACTCCGCCGCCTGCGAACCCGAGCAGCGCCAGGGCTACTACGGCAACAGCCAGTACGGCTCGAACGACTACGGCTATGGCTCCCAGGCCTATGGCTATCAGGGCGGCTATTACGGCAACAGCGGCTACTACGGCGGCCCGCGCGGCCGCTATGGCGACAGCTACAATGTCGACAGCCGCCAGCAGGCCGACGCCAACGGCTGCACCCTGGCGGAAAGCCCGATCTACCTGCCCGACGGCCGGACCCAGAAGCGCTTCGTGCGCGTCTGCCCCGACGCCAGCGGCCACTACCAAGTCGTCGACTAAGCGCGACGCCTGAACGAACGCAGGAGCCGCCCGGATCAGTCCGGGCGGCTTTTTCGTGCGTGCAGCAGGAATTCCAGATTGCCGTCGCCGCCGGCGATCGGGCTGTCGTCATGGGCCAGGACCGGCCAGCCGGACGCCTCCAGGAAGGCCATGACGCCGGCCACGGCCTGGGCCCGATCGGCGGGGTCCTTGACCAGGCCGCCCTTCCCCACCCGGCCCGGGCCGACCTCAAACTGCGGCTTCACCAGGGCGATGAGGTCGGCGCCCGGCCGCGCCAGGGCGAGCGCCGCGGGCAGAACCTTGGCCAGGCCGATGAAGCAGGCGTCGCAGACCACCAGGTCGGGCGCTTCAGGGATCAGGCGTGCGTCGAGGTCGCGGGCGTCGACGCCCTCCAGCGAGATCACCCTGGGGTTCGAGGCCAGGCGTTCATGCAGCTGGGCGCGACCGACATCGACCGCATAGACCCTGGCCGCCCCGCGCTCGAGGCAGACCTCGGTGAAGCCGCCCGTCGAGGCGCCGACATCCAGGACCACCGCGCCGCTCACCTCGACCGGCCAGAGCTCCAGGGCGTGCAGCAGCTTCAAGGCCCCGCGCCCGACATAGGGGTGGAGCATGGTCGCCTGCAGATCGCAGGCCTCGTCGAGCATCTCAGAAGGCTTGGCGACCGGTTTGCCGTCGGCGGTGACGCCCCCGGCCTCGATGGCCGCCCGGGCCTTGGCCCGGCTGTCGGCCAGGCCGCGGGCCACCAGCAGCAGATCGGCGCGGGACTTTGTCATCCCCTCCCTTTAGCAGACCGCCGCAGGGAGGGGCGACGAACCTCAGGCCTCTTCGAACAGCTTCTTGAGCTCGTTCTTGAGGATCTTGCCATTGGCGTTGCGCGGCAGGGTCTCGTGCCAGAACTTGACCTTCACCGGCACCTTGAACGCCGCCAAGTGTTCGGCGACGTGGGCGCGAAGCTCGGCCTCGGTGGCCTCGGCGCCGGGCTTCAGGGTGACGACCGCGCCGGGCTCTTCGCCAAGCGTCTTGTGCGAAATCCCGACCAGGGCCGCATCCATCACCGCCGGGTGGTCATAGAGGACGTTCTCGACCTCGATGCAGTAGATGTTCTCGCCGCCGCGGATCAGCATGTCCTTGGCCCGGTCGACGATGAAGCAGAAGCCCTCCTCGTCCACGCGCGCCAGGTCGCCGGTTCGCACCCAGCCATCGACGAAGGTCTGGGCCGTGGCTTCGGGCTTGTTCCAGTAGTTCTTCACGATCATGGGCCCCTTGGCCCACAGCTCGCCAAGTTCGTTCACCCCCAGCACCGTCACGCCGTCGGCCGGGTCGCGGATCTGCAGCTCGGCGACCGGCACGGCCGGGCCGCAGGACATCGGCCGATTGGTGTAGTCCTCCGCCCCGTGGGTGGTGACGGTGGCGCAGGTCTCGGTCATGCCCCAGCCGTTGCCGGAGGCCGACTTGGGGAAGGTTTCCTTGATCTTGCGGACCAGTTCCGGCGCCGAGGGGGCGCCGCCATAGGCGACGCTTTCCAGGGACGACAGGTCGTAGTTGCCGCGCAGGGGATGCTCGATCAGCTGCCAGGCGATGGTCGGCACGCCGCCGGCCGACTGAATGCGCTCGCGCTGGATCAGTTCGAAGGCGCGGATCACGTCCCACTTGTGCATCAGCACCAGCTTGGCGCCGCCGAACAGCGAGGGGTTCAGGACGGCGAAACAGCCGGTCGCGTGGAAGAAGGGCACCGACAGCAGGGTCGAGCGCTGGGGGGCGTTGGGATCCGGCTCGGGCGGCCTTTCGCCGCGACGCAGGAAGGCCCGCGCGCCGGCGCAGGCGCCCGACAGGATGTTGGAATTGACGCCGCGATGGGTGGCCAGGGCGCCCTTGGGCTTACCCGTGGTGCCGGAGGTGTAGAAGATGGTCGCGTCGTCGTCGGCGTCGAGCTCGGCCTCCGGGAGCGGTTGATCGGGCAGGCTGGCCCAGTCGGTGGCGGCGCCGATCACCGTTTCCAGCTTGGTGACCAGCGGATGGGCGATCTCCTCGATCTCCCGGCTGACATAGACGCGGGCGAGGTCCGGGCAGCGCGGCAGATGCTCGATCAGGCGCTGATAACGCTCGGCGTCCATGATCGCGATCTTGGCGCTCGAGTCGGTCAGGCCGTATTCAAGCTCCGCGCCAGTCCACCAGGCGTTCAGGGGGGTGACGATCGCCCCGATGGAGGCCGCGCCATAGAAGGCCACGACCCATTCGGGCAGGTTGCGCATGATGATGGCGACCCGGTCGCCCTTGACCACGCCCTGGGCCTGGAGCTCACGGCCGAAGGCCGAGACGGCGCGATAGAAGGCCTCGAAGGTGACCCGCTCGTCCTCATAGACCAGCAGCACCTTCTCGCCATGGGCGCGGGCGGCCTCGACGATGGCGCGCAGGGTCGGGGGCTGGTTCTTCCAGACCCGCATCTCGACGCCCCGGATGGTCTTGGTCTCCATCTCGAAAGGCATGCCCGGCGAGGTCAGCAGACCATGGGCCTGGGCGATGGACATGGCGGGCCAACCGGCCGGAAGGGCAGCCTCTGGCATGGGCGTTCTCCTAATGGTGCAGCACGGATTCTGACTTCCGCGTCGTCATAGGTGAACAAGCATAACCTAGCGGCCGACGCAAACGGCCGTTTGAGAGCGTTGTTCGCTGAGCCGCTCGCCGGATCAGGAGGCGCCGAACAGCGCCTTCACATCCCGCCGGAAGGCCGACTGGCTGTCGGGGCGGCTGTAGAACATGTGGCCGCCCGGATAGATCTGCAGCTTCACCCGCGACGGGTCGCCCATCTGGGGGATCTGGTCGACGATCAGGCGCGAGGCGAAGAAGGGGCAGCTGAGGTCGTCATAGCCGTGGACGATCAGCACCTTCATCTTGCTGTCGGCGGCCAGCGCCTGGCGCAGGTCCGAGACGGACTCGATCTTGTTGTACCAGTCCTTCTCCCAGGCGGCGTTCACCGCGTTGGAGAGCGCGTTGTAGCGCCCCTCCACCTTCCAGCCGACCGTGTGGGTCATGAAGTCCACCATGGCCGAGGTGGTCGGGGCGATGATGGTGGCCAGGATCGGGTCATTGGCCCGCTGAGCCTGGGACCAGGGATAGGGATCGAACGCCGTGACGTTGGAATCGTAGACGCTCGCGAGTTTGCCGGTGTCGCGATAGAGCTCGCGCAGGAAGGTGCCGGTGTCGACGCGGCCGCCCATCTTCCGGACCAGGGCGGGATCGACCCCGGTGTAGCGGGTGACGTGATCGACGACGCGGGCGACCGCGGCGGGGTCGCGGCCCTTCATCAGGTCCACGGCGAACTCGCCGCGGGCGTAGCCCTCGACTTCCGCCATGGTCTCGGGGCTGAGGGGTTTGCCCTGGCGCTCATAGTTGGCGGCGGCCATGGAGGGCAGATTGACCACCCAGGGCATGGGCGAGAAGTCCTCGGCGACGCCCATGTGGGCGTCCAGGAAGGGCGACACCATGATCACGCCCGACGGGCCGACGCCCAGGTCGCTCTGCAGATCATAGGCGATGGCCGGGGCGCGATAGCCGCCATAGCTTTCGCCCACCACGTATTTCGGCGAGGCCATGCGGCCGTTCTTGACCAGCCAGTCGAAGACGATCCGCGAGAGGTAATGGATGTCTTCCTTGACCTGGAAGAAGTTCTTCTTGGTCTCGGCCTCGTCCACCAGGCTACGCGAGAAGCCGGTGCCCACGGGGTCGATGAACACCATGTCGGTGAAGTCGAGCCAGGTGCCGGGATTGTCGACCAGGACCGCGGGATCGGAGGGGCTGTCGCCCTGGGCGCCGAACTGGACACGCTTAGGGCCGATCGCGCCCAGGTTCAGATAGACAGAGGCCGCGCCGGGGCCGCCGTTGAAGGCGAAGGTGACCGGGCGCTTGGGATCGCGCGGCCCATCCAGGGTGTAGGCGGTGAAGACCACCTCGGCGATCTTCTTGCCCTTCTCGTCGCGCACCGGCAGGGAGCCGACGGTGGCGGTGTAGTTGAGCGTCTTGCCGGCCACGTGGGTGACCTGCTTGACCGTGGCGTCGGCGGGGAATGGCGGCAGGTCTGTCTTGGCGGCGTCGGGCTTGGCCGCATCGGCCTTGGCCGGCTCCTCGGCGAACATGGACGCCGGCGCGGCGCTGGCCGCAATAAGCATGGCCGCCACGGCCGCACGCAGGATCGATCGCAAGACTCTGTCCCCCAGTTTGCGCCAGATTGGCCAAACCGCCGCCGCCCGCAAGTTAATCCGGAGACAGATTTTCAGATTTCCGCCGGCCTCGGGGCAGGTCCTTGCCGTGGGCGATCAGGCGCTCCAGGCCGGCCCGGAGACCGTCAGGACCTCCACGCCAAGGGCGGACATGGCGGCGATCTCCTCCGCGCTGGAGACGCCCCAGACGCCGGTCGCCAGGCCGAGCGCCTTGGCCTCCGCGACCCGCTCGGGCGTGACGTCGGAGATGTGCGGCGACCATTCCCGCCCGCCATGGGCCTGGATTGCGCGCAGCTCCGAGCCGCCGAAATGGCGGGGATCACAGCCATCGGTCCAGGGGGAGTCGCCGTTGGCCAGGGGCGTGACCTTGGGCTTCATGGCGTCCGGCACGGTCAGGTGGGCGGTGAGGATCTCCGGCCGACGGGCTTTCAGATCGCGCAGCAGCGACCAGTCGAAGGCGATGATCTTGCTGTGGGCGGCCCAGTCGGCGGCGTCGAGGTCGCGCAGGACCGCGTCGGTGAGCGCAACGGGATCGGCGGATTCCCGATAGTCCGCCGGGTCTGTCTTGATCTCCACGAAGATCCAGCGCCGCGGACCCGGGGCCGCGGCCAGGGCCTCCAGCAACTGAGGCAGGGTCGGCATGACCACGCCGTCCAGGCCGATCTTATGGGGATAGCGGCGGGCGTAGGCGCCCCCTTCTCTCACCCGCCCGAGATCATAGGCCTGGAGTTCGGCCAGGGTCGCGTCGCGCAGCAGAGGGCCCGGCGCATCGAGGAAGGCCCCCTTCAGCCGGCTGGAGTCGGCGGCGATGCGATAGTCGTGGTGGGCGACCACATGACCGTCGGCGGTCAGGTGGACGTCGATCTCGATCCCGGCGACGGGTGTATCGAGACAGGCCACCGCCCCCTCCAGGGAGTTGGTCGGCCAGACGCCATAGCCGCAGGCGCCGGCGATGATCTGAGGCTGGGTCATGGGATGCTCCTGTCGGCGGAACCCGGAGCATAGCCCAGGTTCCGCGACAAGCCTGCGTCGACCTAGTTCATGCCTTCCAGGCGAGCGAGCGCGGCCTCGAGCTTGGCCTTGGCGGCCTCGGCCTCCTCCAGCCGCTCGCGGTTCTCCTCGATCACCTCTTCCTTGGCGCGGGCCAGGAAGTCGGGATTGCCGAGCTTCTTCATCACGTGGGCGATGTCGCTGGCGCGGGCGGCCACTTCCTTGGCCAGGCGGACTTTCTCGGCGGCGATGTCGATGTGCTCGGCGACCGGCAGGGCGTAGGTGTCGGCGCCTTCGATGAAGGGCACGGCGCCCGCGCTGGGCGCGGAGACGAAGCTGATCGCGTCCACGCGGAGCATGGTCTGGATGATCGCGCTGTTGGTCTCGAAGATGCGGCGGACCTCGGCCGAGGCGTCGACGACTTCGAGGGCCGGCAGACGCGCCCCGCCGGGCACGCCCAGCTCGCTGCGCACTGCGCGGCCGCCGCCGATGGCGGCGACCAGGGTGGCGATCTCGGCCTGAGCCTTGGGATCGATCAGGCCTTCTGACAGATCCGGCCAGCGGGCGGAGATCAGCATGGGCTCGGCCCGGGCGGCGCCCAGGTCGGCGGTCTGGCGCCACAGTTCCTCGGTCAGGAACGGCATGACCGGGTGCAGCAGCTTCAGGATCACGTCCAGGACCCAGGCCGAGGTGGCCTGCATCTCCGCCTTGGCGGCGCCGTCCTCGCCCTTGAGGATCGACTTGGCCAGCTCGACGTACCAATCGCAGAAGCTGTTCCAGATGAAGCGGTAGAGGCCGTTGGCCGCCCCGTCGAAGCCGCAGGTCTCGATGGCCGCGGTCACCGTCTGGGCGGTGCGCACCGTCTCGCCGATGATCCAGCGGTTCAGGACGCCCTTCACCTGGGCAGGGTCGAAGCCTTCCGCCCGGGCGCAGCCGTTGAACTGGCAGAAATTGGCCGCGTTCCACAGCTTGGTGCCGAAGTTGCGGTAGCCTTCGATGCGCTCGCGCGACAGCTTGATATCGCGGGCCTGGCCCGACATGGCGGTGAGCGTGAAGCGCAGGGCGTCGGCCCCGTACTCGTCCACCAGTTCCAGAGGGTCCATGACGTTGCCCTTGGACTTCGACATCTTCTTGCCCTCCGCGTCGCGGACGAGGGCGTTGATGAAGACGCGATGGAACGGCACGTCACCCATGAAGTGGATGCCCAGCATCATCATCCGGGCGACCCAGAAGAAGATGATGTCGAAGCCGGTGACCAGGGTGTTGGTCGGGTAGAACCGCTTCAGGTCGGTGGTCTGCTCCGGCCAGCCCAGGGTCGAGAAGGCCCAGAGCCCTGAGGAGAACCAGGTGTCGAGGACGTCCTCGTCCTGGCGCAACGGCTCATCGCGGCCATAGAGTTCGCGGGCCTGGGCCCTGGCCTCGGCTTCCGTCTCGGCGACGAAGATCTTGCCGTCCGGCCCGTACCAGGCCGGGATGCGGTGGCCCCACCAGAGCTGGCGCGAGATGCACCAGGGCTCGATGTTCCGCATCCACTCGAAATAGGTCTTCTCCCAGTGACGGGGCTCGAAGACGGTCTTGCCCTCCTCCACCGCCTTGATGGCGGGCTGGGCCAGGACCTTGGCGTCGACGTACCACTGGTCGGTCAGATAGGGTTCGACCACGACGCCCGAGCGGTCGCCGTGCGGCACCATGTGGCGGGTCTTCTCGATCCCCCGCAGCAGGCCGAGTTCCTCGAAGGTCTCGACCACCTTCTTGCGGGCTGCGAACCGGTCGAGGCCCTGATAGTCGCGCGGGCCGTTCTCGTTGATGCGGGCGAAGTCATCCAGGATGTTGATCTGCGGCAGGTTGTGCCGCTTGCCGACCTGGAAGTCGTTGAAGTCGTGGGCGGGCGTGATCTTCACCGCGCCCGAGCCCTTTTCAGGGTCGGCGTATTCGTCGGCGATGATCGGGATCGGTCGGTTGACGATCGGCAGGCGCACGGCCCGGCCGATCAGGTGCTTGTAGCGTTCATCGCTCGGGTGGACCGCCACGGCGGTGTCGCCGAGCATGGTCTCGGGCCGGGTGGTGGCGACGACGATCTCGCCGGAGCCGTCCTCCAGCGGATAGGCGAAGTGCCAGAAATGGCCGTCGACCTCGCGTTGCTCGACCTCGAGGTCGGAGATGGCGGTCTGGAACTGGGGATCCCAGTTCACCAGCCGCTTGTCGCGATAGATCAGCTTGTCCTTGTGCAGCTTCACGAACACCTTGCGCACGGCGGCCGAGAGGCCGTCGTCGAGGGTAAAGCGCTCGCGGCTCCAGTCGCAGGAGGCGCCCAGGCGGCGCAGCTGGTTGGTGATGGTTCCGCCGCTCTCGGCCTTCCATTCCCAGACCTTGGCGACGAACTCATCGCGGCCGAGGTCGCGACGGGTGGCGTTGCCGGCCGCGGCCAGCTGGCGCTCGACCACCATCTGGGTGGCGATGCCGGCGTGGTCGGTGCCGGGCAGCCAAAGCGCCGCTTTGCCCCGCATGCGCTCGAACCGGATCAGCACGTCCTGCAGCGTATTGTTCAGCGCATGGCCGATGTGCAGGGAGCCGGTGACGTTCGGCGGCGGAATGACGATGGCGAACGGCTCGGCGTCCGGATCAGCGATCGGCGCGAAGGCGCCCGAGGCTTCCCAGGCGGAGTAGAGCCGGGGCTCGGCGGTTTTGGGGTCGAAGGATTTTTCAAGCATGGTGATGGGGGCGGCGCTTAACAGAGGCGCCGCCCGCGTCAAGTTTCAGGTTGGATCGCAGCGGCCAGGGACGGCGGGATTTCCCCGCCAGATGACAGCTTAGCGTACTCGCCCGCGGGCAATGCGCTCGACTTCGGCCTGCACCGTGGACTCAACGATGCGCGGCAGATTGTCGTCCAGCCACTGCTTCAGAAGCGGCCGCAAGAGTTCGCGAACCACGTCCTCAAGCGTGCGGCCCTCGGCCGGCATCAGGATGCCGCTGGAGAGCGCGCCGAAGGCGGCGGCGGCGGCGGCGGCGGCCGGATCGCTGACCAGACTTTCGCCGAGCGACGGCGCGGGCGTCAGATCGTGGATGGGCTCTTCGACCGGCTCCGAGGAGGCGGCGTAGACGTCGAGGTCGCCGTGGCTCTCGACCTTCTCGGTGAGCTCCAGGACGCCGTCGTCTTCCTCCGGCTCCGGCAGGGGCGGAAGCTCCGGCTCAGCCGAGGCCTCGGGTTCCGGTTCGGCCGCCGGCGCCTCATCCGACGCGGGCGCATCATCCTCGGAGATGATGCGTCGGATGGAGGCCAGGATCTCCTCCATCGTCGGTTCTTGGGAAGACTGGTCGGACATGGGAGAACCGGCGCTCGTGCGAATGAAAGAATCCCGTGGGGCAAGGGTATGCGCCCAGGCTTGATCCTGCAATTTCCGCCAAGGTGCGCAAGGGCGGATTCGTGCCGCGCGCGAATCCGTAGTCCCTTCAGCGGTTAGCGAAGCCTATTTAGAGGGAGACGCCGGCTTATCGAGGGGCAGCTCGTGAGTCTTCGGGGTCAAAGCCGAATCGACGATGCCGATCGGTTCCTCCCACGGCACCCAGCCCCAGGTGAGACGGAGTTTGCCGAAGTGCGTCTTCGGGTCGTAGCGCGGGATCGCCGGGGTCAGATATTGCGCCTGGAGGCGGCCCATCTGGTTCAGCACCGAGGCGGCTGCGACATATTCGTCATGCCGGGCCGTGACCTGAGAAAGCTCGGCGGACCGCAGCTCCTGCTCGGCGTTCAGCACGTCGAGGGTGGTCCGCAGGCCGACCTGCAGCTCCTGGCGCGTGCCTTCGGCGGCGATGCGGGCGGCCTTCACCTGCTGGTCGGTGGAGATGATGTTCGCCCGGGTGGAGATCAGAGTGCTCCAGGCCTGGGTGAGCGATTGCATCGCCGAGCGACGCGCCGTCTCGATATTGATCCGGTCGGTGTTGTTCTTCTCGATCGCGGCGCGGACCCGCGAGGTGGTCAGGCCGCCGTTGAACAGCGGCACGGAGACCTGGGCCACGCCGGTGACGGCGCGAGACATCTTGTCGGTCTCGAGCGGATCGGCGGTGCCGCTCCACCCCAGGCGGCCCTGGATCGCGACCGTGGGCATGCGCTCAGCCCGCGCACCCGCCAGCCGCGCGCGGCTGGCCTGTTCGGCGTATTCCGCCGCGCGGATGGACGGATTGTCCTGGGTCGCGATGTCGAAGGCCTGATCGACGCTGGCCGGCAGCAGTTCGGCCAGGGACGGCTCCGGAGCCAGTTCGCCGGGCGCCTGACCGACGACGGCAGTGTAGTTGCCGCGGCTGGTGGCGAGCTGGCCCTTGGCCGACTGCAGCGAGGCGCGGGACGCCTCGAGCCGGGCTTCAGCCTGGGCCACGTCGGTGCGGGTGATCTCACCCACATCGAAGCGGGCCTTGGATTCCTCGAACTGGCGGGTCAGGACCGCGAAATTGTTCTCGTAGATGCGCACAGCTTCCTGGTCGCGCCGCACATCGACATAGGCCTGGATCACGGCGCCCAGCACGCTGCTCTCGACCTTACGGAGGTTTTCGCGACCGTTCAGGATGTCGGCCTCGGCCGCCGAGACCGCCGCGCCCACGCGACCGCCGGTCCAGACCGGCTGGGTCAGGGTCAGGGCGCCGGAGGCGGCGTTGGCGGTGCGAATGCTGGTGCTGACCAGTGTGTCGGGAATGCCGTCGCCATTGGTGTCGGCGTAGCCGCGGCCCCCGGGGGTCCGGGTTTCCTGATAGGTCTCGGTGAAGGACGTCGAGACCGTCGGGCGATAGCCGCTGCGCGCCTGCACCCAGCTCTCGTCCAGCTGGCGCTGGGTGGCGCGCTGGGCCTGAAGCGTGGGATTGCTGTCATAGGCGAGCGCGATCGCGTCAGCCAAGGTTTCAGCGCAGGCAGGCCCGGCCACGAGCGCGCCAATCAGGCCCGCGCAGGACACCGCGGCCAAAAGGCCTCCGCGACGGCTATTGATCATTCGAAATCCCCGACTACGGCGAGACACTGCGCGCCCTATATGGCCGTCGTTTGGCATGGAGGCCAGTGGTCGGCACCTTAAGCTTTTTTCACCCAGAGGTTTCCGAGGTGTTTCACAAAGCTTCAGGCGCGCCTCAGAACGCGAAGCCGGCCTCGGGCTCGAACCCGGGCAGCACCGGCGGCGTGGCGTCGAACACCGTCCGTCGACCGATCCCATCCTCGGCCCGCACATAGAGGCAGGCCTTGCCGACCGGCCCCTCGCGCTCGATCACGCCGAGACGGCCGCCCAGGCCGAGCGCGCCGGTCCAGCTCGCCGGGGCGCGGGCGACGGCGCCCTCGCAGATGATCAGGTCGTAGTTGGCGCCGGGCGGCGACTTCAGGTCGCCCTCGTCATAGCGGGTGACGGTCAGGCCCAGGGCCTCCAGAACCGCGGCCGCATAGGGCGCGGCGATCGCGAGTGCGGTCTCGCCTTCGGCGGGTTTCAGGATTTGCAGCAGCTTGGCCACGTCGCGGGGCTTCAAGAGCACCCGCCCCGGGGCGTACTCCACCGCGTCGTCGGCATAGGCCAGATAGGCCTTGCCGGCCGGCACGAAGCCTTCACGCGGGATGGCGCGCATGGCGTCGTGGATCCGCACGTCGGTGACGTCGGAAGGACGAACCTGGCTCTCCACCATGTTCAGACGGGCTTGGGCGAGATCGGACATGAGTCCTCGAACCTGTTCGCGAGATTTGCGCGCTTATAGGTCCGCCCTTAACCGGAACGCAATGCGACCTTGCGAGAGAGATTGAATGGCGCGGAGGGTTCTGATAGCCCTCCGCCCTCTTCAAGTCCTGGCGTGCACAAAACGCTGGCGGCGGCCTGATGGCGGAGTGGTTACGCAGCGGACTGCAAATCCGTGCACCCCGGTTCGATTCCGGGTCAGGCCTCCAAACTTCCCGAACATGCGACGGAACTCCCTTGCGCGGGTTCGACAAGCCGCCCGGCGCGGATAAGCTCGGGCCATGTGCGACACCCTTGTAGCCCTGCCCCGCTCCACCGCCCGCGGCGCAACCCTGTTCGCCAAGAACAGCGACCGCGAGCGCAACGAGGCCCAGGTGCTGGAAGTTCACGGTCGTCGGCGGCGTGATCCCTCCGGCCAGCTCAAGCTCACCTACATCTCCATTCCCGATGTCGAGGAGACCCACGCCTGCCTGATCTCCCGGCCCTTCTGGATGTGGGGGGCGGAGATGGGGGCCAATGAGCACGGGGTGGTGATCGGCAACGAGGCCCTGCACGCCAAGACTGCGGCCCAGCGCAGGCGGGCCCTGACCGGCATGGACCTTTTGCGGCTGGCGCTGGAGCGGGCGGCCAGCGCCGCCCAGGCGGTCGAGGTCATCATCGAGCTCCTGGAGCGCCACGGTCAGGGCGGTGACTGCGGGCACCTGGGACGCTTCTATTACAACAACGGCTTCATCATCGCCGACGCGACAGAGGCCTACGTCCTGGAGACCGCCGGCCGCTGGTGGGCCCTGCAACGGGTCGGCTCGGTCCGGGCCCTGTCCAACGCCTACAGCATCGGGACCGACTATGACCGGGTGAGCGACGGATTCGCCGACCACGCCCGGGCGGCGGGCTGGACGGATCCGTCAGGCCGATTCGATGTCGCGGCCCAGTTGATCGACGAGGTGCGCGATCGGGCGAGCTTCGGGCGCGGGCGCTGCGCGCGCGGCCAGGGCCTGCTCGAGCAGGGAAATGACCAGCTGACCCCGGCCGCCATGATGGCGATCCTGCGCGACCATGGCGACGCCTCGGGCTGGAGCCCCGCCGAGACCGTCGGCCGCACGATCTGCATGCACGCCGCAGAGGGCCCGCGCCGCAGCCAGTCGGTGGCCTCGATGGTCTCGGAGATCCGAGCCGGCCGGACGATCCACTGGGTGACGGGAACCTCAGCCCCCTGTCTCAGCCTGTTCAAGCCTGTGGTCCTGGGCCTGCCCCTGCCCGACCACGGCCCCGCCCCGAGCGACCGGTTCGACGCCCAGAGCCTGTGGTGGCGGCACGAGCAGGTCCATCGCCGGACGCTGAAGGACTTCCACGCCGGCCACGCCCTCATGGCGGCGGAACGCGACGCCCTGGAGCAGACCTTCCAGCAGCGGATCGACGCCGCGCGCGGCGACGACGCCCTGGCGGCCGCGATCGCCCTGTGCTGGCGCGACGCCGATGCCGCGGAAGCACGCTGGCGAGGCGCCCTGCCCGCCGCGGCGGGCTAAAAAACCGGTCTGGGTATGATCGCAGCTGGGCCCGGCTCAATCAGGTGGCGGGGTTTCCGCGAACGTGATTTCGTGATCACAGATTGAGGAGCCCCGACATGAGCGACGGTGAATTCGGCGACAACCGGCCGGATCTTTCGGCCTTCTGGATGCCCTTCACCGCCAACCGGCAGTTCAAGGCCGAGCCGCGGCTGCTGGCCGAGGCCAAGGGCATGTACTACCGCACCCCGGAGGGCCAGGAGGTGCTGGACGGCACCTCGGGCCTCTGGTGCGTCAACGCGGGCCATGGTCGCACCGAGATCGCCGAGGCGGTCGGCCGCCAGATCCTGACCCTCGACTTCGCGCCCACCTTCCAGATGGGCCACCCCATCGCCTTCCAGTTCGCCCAGGCGCTGACCGCTGTGGCCCCGCCAGGGCTGGACCGCATCTTCTTCACAGGCTCCGGATCGGAGTCGGTCGACACCGCGCTCAAGATCGCCATGGCCTATCACCGCGCCCGTGGCGAAGGGCAGCGCACCCGGCTGATCGGCCGCGAGAAGGGCTATCACGGGGTCGGGTTCGGCGGGATTTCAGTGGGCGGGCTGGTCAACAACCGCCGCACCTTCCTCAACCTGCCGGGCACGGACCACCTGCCCCACACCTTCGACCTCGCCCGCAACGCCTTCTCCAAGGGCCAACCGGAACACGGCGCCGAACTGGCCGACGAGCTGGAGCGCATCGTCGCCCTGCACGGGGGCGAGACCATTGCGGCGGTGATCGTCGAGCCGGTCGCGGGATCGGCCGGGGTCCTGCCGCCGCCCAAGGGCTATCTGCAGCGACTGAGGACCATCTGCGACAAGTATGGAATCCTTCTGATCTTCGACGAGGTCATCACCGGGTTCGGACGCCTCGGCGCGCCCTTCGCCAGCCAGTATTTCGGGGTCACGCCGGATCTGATGACCACCGCCAAGGGGATCACCAACGGGACCCTGCCGATGGGGGCGGTGTTCGTGAAGCGGGAGGTCCACGATCAGCTCATGCATGGGCCTGAGGCGGTGATCGAGCTGTTCCACGGCTATACCTATTCCGGCCATCCTGTGGCCTGCGCCGCCGGCTTGGCGACGCTGGAAATCTATCAGCGCGAGGATCTGTTCGCCCGCTGCGCGGCCACCGCGCCCCTGTGGGAGGAGGCCATCCATGGCCTGGCCGACCTGCCGCACATCATCGACATCCGCAACATCGGCATGATGGGAGCGATCGAGTTCGCGCCCCGCGACGGCGAACCGGGCGCCCGCGGCTATGAGACCCTGGTCAATGCGCTGAAGGCCGGTCTGCTGGTGCGCGCCACCGGCGACATCATCGCCCTGTCGCCGCCGCTCATTGCGTCCGCGGACGATATCGGCAAGCTTTTCAGTCTGCTGCGCGGTGTTCTTAGCCACATCAAATAGGCGTTCCATGAAGACCTACCGGATCGGCGTCATCGGCCTGGGCCAGCGCATCGCCCATGTGCTGTCGGCGATGAAGGAAGTGGGCTGGAGCCTGGACGTCGCCTGCCACGTCGATCCGGCCCCGGTCGGGGCGCCGATCATGGCCGCCGCGGAGATCGACCCCGGGATCGAGGTCGCCAGTCCCGCCGAGCTGTTCGCGCGCGGGCCCTATGACCTCGTGATGATCGGCTCGCCGAACCACCTGCATTTCGAGCACCTCAACCTGGCGCTGGACGCCGGCTATCCGATCTTTGCGGAGAAGCCGATCGTGCGGACCGAGGAGGAGACCCTGGCGCTGGCCGAACGCCTGTCCGGCGGCGGCCTGCCGCCGGTGTTCATCGGCCTGGTCATGCGCTCGATGTCCATCGTGCGCGAGGTCATCGCGCGGGTGGATTCCGGCGAACTGGGCCAGGTGGTGTCCATCGACGCCACCGAGCATCTACCGCCCGAGCATGGCGGCTATCTGGCGCGCAACTGGCGTCGCAGGCAGGAGTTCGGTGGCTCCTATCTGCTCGACAAGGTCTGCCACGACTTCGATATCTTCGGCCGCATCGCCGGCGCCCGCCCCGCCAAGGTCGCCAGCTTCGGCGGGCGCAGTATTTTCGTTCCGGAACGTGCGGATGCGCCGAAAACCTACAGCGACGGCCAGCCCGCCTACGCCCTGCGCGACGCCGGCTGGTCCAGCGCCAATGACGCCTTCCATTCCGACATGGACGTGACCGACCACCAGAACGCGCTCGTGGAATACGCCAACAAGGTGCGGCTGAGCTTCCACGCCAACAGCCATGTCGCCCTGCCCGAGCGGCGCTGGTACGTGGCCGGGACCGACGGCACCCTGCTGGCCGATCTGGTGCGTAACAAGCTGATGGTCCGCAGGGCCATGGATCGCGGCAAGCCCGAGCGCATCGACTATGGCGGCCGCACCGAGGACAGCCACAACGGCGCCGACCAGTCCATGGCCCGCGACCTGCTGGCTACCCTGGAGGGCCGCCAACCCTTCCCCGTGACGCCCTTCGAATCCATGGAGGCGGGCCTGACGGTCATGGCGATCGATGAGGCCATGACCCGGGGCGAAATGGTCGACTGCGCCCCCATGTGGGCGCGCTACGACGCCGCCCGCGGCGTCTAGACCGGCCGCACCAGGGCCTCGCCCAGCAGCTCCTGCAGCAGCGGGCTCCTGGGATAGGGGTGATGGCGGTACTGGCGGAAGCCCTCAGCCATGGCCACGCCGAAGTCCCGCCCCCGCCGGCGGCACCAGGCCTCCATCGACTGCAGGTGGTCGGGAATACCGTGCTGACGCGCGACCCAGTCGTCCTGGCTGACATGGGCCGCCAGCATGGCGCGCTTGGTCTCGAACCCCGCTTCGATATTCGCCCCGAAGTCGGGAATGACCCTCTGGCCCTCGCGGTCGCGACCGCCGATCGGGTCCATGAAATAGAGGTGGGGGATCGCCGCCAGGGGCTCAGAGGGCCCGGTGCGGTAGTTGGGGACGGAGGCGGCGAAGCAGGCGTCGCGCACCAGGATGCTCGTGGCCTCGTGATCGGGGTGATAGTCGACCGGCGAGGCGGTCAGCACCATGTCCGCCCGCGCGGCGCGCACAGCCTCCGTCACCTTGCGACGGCAGACATCGTCGTTGAACACCCCGAGGTCCGGCACGCCGGCGCAGAGATAGCGGGCGCCGATCAGCTCGGCCGCGGCCGCGGCCTCCGCCTGGCGGATGCGCGCCGTCTCTTCGGGCCCGGCGAGATTGGAGCCCAGATCGCCGGCGGTGACCGTGGCGATGACGACCGTGTGGCCGGCGGCGGCCAGCAGGGCGAGCGTCCCCGCCCCCAGGGTCTCGATATCGTCGGGGTGGGCGTGGATCGCCAGGATGGTGGTCATGGACAGGCCTCGTGTCAGGCCGGTCAGCCTAAACAGGGCCGGGACGAAAACCTAGGCGATGGCCGCGGACTTGGCCGGCGGCGCGACCTGGGGCGCCGGCGCCACGGTCGCCACCGGAGTCCGGCCCCACGGGATCAGCTTCCAGCCGCGCTCATGCAGATAGAACAGGGTGATCTTGGTGAAGACCTCGAAGCTGGCGATCGCGCCGGCCGACTTGACGCTGCCGGTGATCAGCCAGCTGAGCATGAAGGTGTCGAGGGTGGCCACGGCGCGCCAGCTGGCCCCCTTGGCCACCGAGCGCCAGTGCGCCTCGACCTCGCGGCCCCAGGCCAGGCGCTCCCAGACCCGCTCGTGGAAATAGAACAGGGCGATCTTGGTCAGGGCCTCGACCGAGGCGATCGAGACCGACCACTTGGCGTTGCCGGTCACCAGATAGCTGAGGACGAAGGTGTCCAGGCTGCCCACCACCCGCCAGCTCACGCCCTTGATCAGGGAGCGCAGATGGTGCTCGGACGGGCGCGCGACGGGTTCGGCAGGATGTGACACGGGCGCGCTCCGACAAGACCTATGTAGCTGCTAGGGATATAGGGGCCTCCCCCGTCCGCCGCCCGCCAGAAAGACTATCGACCCGATGAGCGGGTCTGATGACCCTGGACAAGAGAATTTGGCGCGTTTACTGCCAATTTAATCATGTCGGAGGAACCCCATGCGCAAGATGATCCTGCCGCTCGTCCTGGCCCTGGCCGCGACCTCGGCCCTCGCCGCTCCCGCCCCAGCCGGCGGACCCGACTTCGCCAACCGCCAGGATTTCGATTTCGCCGACCACGGCTTCGTGGCGACCCGCAAGGATCCGCTGATCAAGGCCGCTGACGGCCGGGTGGTCTGGGACCTGTCGGCCTATGACTTCCTGAAAGGACCGGCGCCGGCGACGGTCAATCCCAGCCTGTGGCGGCAGTCCCAGCTGCTGACCAAGCACGGCCTGTTCAAGGTGACCGAAGGCGTTTGGCAGGTGCGCGGCTTCGACATCTCCAACGTCACCTTCATCGCCGGCAAGACCGGCTGGATCGTGATCGATCCCCTCACCTCGTCCGAGGTGGCGAAGGCCGCCTATGACCTGGTCACCGAGAACCTGGGCGCGCGACCCGTGGTCGCCCTGATCTACACCCACAGCCATACCGACCATTTTGGCGGCGCGCGGGGCATGGTTGCCCAGGCCGATGTGGACAGCGGCAAGACCCAGGTCATCGCCCCGGCCGGCTTCCTGGAGCACGCGGTCAGCGAGAACATCATCGCCGGCAACGCCATGGGCCGGCGCGCCACCTATCAGTTCGGCTACTTCCTGCCCAAGGGCCCGACGGGTCAGGTGTCGTCCGGCATCGGGGCGGCGATCAGCCCCGGAACCCAGACCCTGATCCCGCCGACGGTCAGCGTGACCACGACCGGCCAGGAGATGGTGGTCGACGGCGTACGGCTGCAGTTCCAGATCACGCCGGGCACCGAGGCCCCGTCGGAGATGAACATCTATCTCCCCGACCTGCACGCCCTGTGCATGGCCGAGAACGCCAACGCCTCGCAGCACAATGTGCTGACCCCACGCGGCGCCCTGGTCCGCGACTCCAAGGCCTGGGCCGACTATCTGACCGAGTCGATCCGCCTCTATGGCGACAAGACCGATGTCATGTTCACCAGCCACGCCTGGCCGCGGTTCGGTCAGGCGGTGGTCGACGACTTCCTCGCCAAGCACCGTGACTCCTACAAGTACCTGCACGATCAGACCGTGCGGATGATGAACGAGGGTCTGACCGGCGACGAGATCGCCAACCGGATCAAGTTGCCGCCGGCCCTGGATCGCGAATGGTACAACCGCGGCTATTACGGCTCGCTCAGCTTCAACAGCCGGGCGGTCTATCAGCGCTATATGGGCTGGTACGACGCCAATCCGGTGAACCTGGCGCCCCTGGAGCCCGCCGACGAGAGCGCGCGCTATGTGGCGGCCATGGGCGGTCCGGCCAAGGTGCTGGGCCTGGCCAAGGCGGCCCACGCCAAGGGCGACGATCGCTGGGCGGCGGACCTCCTGAACCGGCTGGTCTATGCCGACGCCAAGAACCAGAAGGCCCGCGACCTGCTGGCCCAGGTCTATGACGCCATGGGCTACGCGACCGAGAACGCCATCTGGCGCAACATGTACCTGTCGGCCGCCAGTGAGCTGCGAAGCGGGATCAAGACCAGCGCGGGGCCGGGCGTGTCGCTGGACCTGATCCGCAACATGACCACGCCGATGTTCCTGGATCTGATGTCGGTGCGGCTGAACGCCGACAAGGTCGGGGCTGATCACGCGACCGTCGACCTCGTCTTCCCCGACCGCAAGGAGCATTTCCGGGTGGCCGTCGCCAATGGCGTGCTGACCTGGGAAGCCGATCCCAAGGCCGGGGCGACCGACGCGACCCTGACGCTCAACCGGCCGATGTTCCTGATGATGTCGATGGGCGGCGGCGATCCGGCCGCCATGGTCAAGGCGGGTCAGGCCAAGCTGGAGGGCGACCCAGCCGCCTTTGGCAGGATCATGGGCTGGATGGACGCCTTCAAACCCAACTTCCCGATCGTCTGGCGACCCTAAGGATCAGGGGGCGCGCTCACCGCGCCCCCTGCCCCATTCAGTGCGCCTGCAGAGAGGCCTTGGCGTTCTCGCGCTTGGCGCCGGTGCGCAGGCTGGCGACGTCGGTCGGCGCGATCGGCTTGGCCTTGTTGCCCCAGGCCCCGCGGACATAGGTCAGGATCGAGGAGATCTCGGCGTCCGAGAGCTCCCCGCCAAAGGCCGGCATGCCGCCACGGCCGTTCAGCACCCGGGTGATCGGATCCTTGGGGTCGCCCTGGGCGACCTTGCTGCCGGCGAGCGCCGGGAAGGCGCCGGGAACACCCTTGCCGGTCACCTGGTGACAGGCCGAGCAGTTCTCCTGGAACAGGTGCTGGCCGTCGGCGGCCAGGCTGGGCGTGGCGGACAGGGCCGTGAGCGCCACGGCCAGCGAGAGGGCGATACGCATGGTCTAACTCCAGATCAGGCGGCGTGGACGCGGGCGTGAAGCTTGGCGATCTGCTGCCAGGCCGACTCGATGCCCCCGGCCTGCCAGCCGGTCAGATAGGACAGGTGTTCGCCGGTCAGATAAATCCGGCCGTCCGGTTCGCAGAGCAGCGGATAGGCGTCCTTGCGGGCGTCATCGCTCCACTGGGCCCAGCCGCCCAGATTGTGCTCGATCCGGTGCCAGGCGGCGGAGAACGAGGTCTCCACATTGTCGGCGAACTCGGGGAACACCTTGGAGCCCGCCTTGGCGGACAGGGCCTGGCGCTCGGCCGGCGACAGGGCCGAAACCTTCGCGGCGTTGGCGCCGAACTGGTAGTAGCCCAGGATGATCCCCTTCTTGCTCTGCCAGCCGGTGGAGGGCAGCGCCATCGAGTTGATGTCCGGGTCGTCGTAATAGATGTGACCGCCATAGATGTGGTGGTCCTCTTCCCAGAACCGGCGCTTCATCTGCATGCCGATCTTGCCGACCAGGGCGTAGGACACCGCGCCGATCGCTTCCTTGAAGGGCTTGGACACCTCGATGTCCATCTGGCGCAGCACCGACAGCGGGATGGCGCAGATGCAGTAGTCGGCCTTGATGACGCCCGAGACGCCGTCGCCGTCGACATAGGCCACTTCCACGCCCTTGTCGTTCTGGCGCAGCTTCTTCACCACGTGATTGTAGCGGATCAGCTTGCCGATCGCGCCCTCGAAGCCCTTGGCGATGCGGTCCATGCCGCCGACCGGCTGGAACATGGTGCGCTGCTGGTCATAGGCCGTCACCGAGGACAGGGTCCGCCAGGCGTTGGAGTGCAGCACGTCGGTGAAGGGGAACGGGGTCGAGGGCTTGCCCGGCCCGGGAACCACGCCGGGGCCCGGATCGACATCGAAACCGCGGCCCTCCGTGCCCTTGTAGGCCAGGTCGTTGGTCAGATAGCCCTCATGGACCAGATAGGCGATGAAGGCCTCGCGGTCGTCGGCGGTCATCTGCTGGTCGAGCGCGCCCTGCTTGACCTGCTTGGCCAGCATTTCGGCGGCCGCGCCGCGGATATCGGCGGCCACCTGGCCCTTGCGGACCGGCTTGCCGGCGAGTGGGCCCTTGCCCTTGTCGAACATCACATAGGAGTTGTCGTTGTCGTTGACGAAGATCTCCAGCGGGACGTTGAATTCCTTGGTGTAATGCAGGGTCGACTGGTGGTGATAGGGGATCCGCCAGGGGCCGTGATTGATGTAGAGCCCGTCGTCGAAGTCGCAGTTCTGGGTCTCGCCGCCGAGCTCCGTCAGCTGGAACCCCTTGCGCGCGGTCTGGCAGCGGCCGCCGGCGAAGCCGCGCGCCTCCAGCACCACCACGTCGTAGCCGGCGCGGGACAGCTCATAGGCCGAGGTCATGCCGGCGACGCCAGCGCCCAGCACCACGACCCGCTTGCCCCCGCCGCCGGTCAGCTTCGGCGGCGCAGCCTGAGCCGAGGCGATGCCGAAGCCCAGCGCGCTCATCCCCGCCATCAGCAGGGACGATCCGCCGATCCCGCCGAGCCCTTCCAGGAACCGACGCCGCGAGACCCCGCCGCCCATCATGAACTGAGAACCCATTTTTTATCCCCGCTCCCCTAAAACAATCCTGCGCGCGCGGAGGAGAGTCCGTCCACGCCGGAATTCTTCGCCTTCGATGGACTGGGAAAAGACGCTTGCCTCACCGTCCGCCAACTTGGGCCATTCAAATGTTTGCGGGGGACGCCCAGCGTCTCGATCCGCCCTTGAATGGGGCCAATGGAGGAACCGGGCCGGGGCGTGACAATCGCGATCTTGTCAGGCCGCATATGAGTTTCGCAAATCCCCGGACGGCGCCCAAAGCTTGGGCGCTCGGCGTAGGGATCGGGCGCCTGCCTGAATCCGCGTCTATGGACGCCCAGCTGAACGGCGCCGCCCAGGCAGATCACACCGCTGGAGAGCCCCTATGAAAACCCTGATGTTCGCCGGTGTCGCGGCTTTGGCCCTGAGCATCGCCAGCCTCGCCCAGGCCGAGGACGGCCGCGCCCTGTGCGCCAACCGTCCTGGCAAGGGTTCGCCGCCCTGCGTGCTCGATCAGGGGCGCTTCCAGGTCGAGGTGAGCGGGGTCGACTACACCCGCGACCGCACGGCGGGCGTCACAACCGAATCCACCCTGATCGGTGATCTGGGGTTGCGTTATGGCCTCACCCCGACCCTTGAGGCGGAACTGGCGTGGTCACCCTACGTGCAGTCGCGTCAGCACGGCGGCGGGCCGTCGAGTCGGGTCAGCGGCGCGGGCGACCTGACGCTGGCGGTGCGCAAGTCCCTGCTCAATCCGGACGGTTCGGGCCTGTCGGTGGCGGTCCAGCCCTTCGTCACGGCGCCGACCGGCCGCTCGGGCATCGGGGCCGACGCTTGGCAGGGCGGCGTGATCGTGCCGGTGGCGATCTCGCTCAGCGACACCGTGGGGCTCGGCCTCACCACCGAACTCGACGTCGCCGCGAATTCCAACGGGCATGGGACGCACGCCGCTGGATCGTTCACGGCGGGTCTCAGCAAGGCGGTGGGGCCCGTCAGCTTGGGCGCGGAACTCTGGACCCAGGTCGATGACGATCCCGCCGGCCACACCACCCAGGCCAGCTTCGACCTCTCCGCCGCCTGGATCCCCCAGGGCCTGCCCAATCTGCAGCTCGACATCGGGGCAAACGCCGGGCTGAACCGGAAGACGCCGGACCTCGAGGCCTACTTCGGCCTGGCCCGGCGCTTCTAGATACTTAGCGGCCCTTGAACTCGGCCGGCCGCTTTTCGAGGAAGGAGGTCATGCCCTCCCGGAAGTCCTCGGTGCGGAACAGCTGCATCAGTTGCAGGAAGACGTGGTGGACGTGATCGTTGAACGTCTCCTGCAGGCCCATGCGCATCAAGCGCTTGGAGCTCTGCACCGCCAGCGGCGCGTTGGCCGCGATCTCGGCGGCCAGGGCGCGGGCCTTGGACGCGACCTCGGCGTCCGGCACGACGTGATTGGCGAGGCCCAGCTCCAGGCTCTCCTGGGCTGACAGGGTCCGCCCGGTGAAGATCAGCTCCGAGGCTTTGGCCCAGCCGATCATCCGCGGCAGATACCAGGTGCCGCCGCTCTCGGGCACGATCCCGCGCTTGACGAAGGCCGCGGCCATCTTGGCGCCCTGGGCCATGACCCGCATGTCGCAGCCCAGCGCGATGTCCATGCCGTAGCCGGCCGCCGAGCCGTTCAGGGCGCAGATCGAGGGCTTGTCGAGCGCGAACAGCACGGTCGGCGGGGTGTTGCGCAGGTCGAGATCGACCGAGACCCGCTGGGTCTGTCCGCCGATGCCGGTGCCCTGCGTGGCGCTGACCAGGTCCAGCCCGGCGCAGAAGGCCCGGCCCGCGCCGGTGAGCAGGATAACCTTCACCTCCGGATCGGCGTTGGCCTTGAGCAGCAGCTGGGTCAGCTGGTCCAGCATGGGGCCGGAAATGGTGTTCAGCCGGTCGGGGCGGTTGAGGGTCAGGGTCGCGATGCCCTCGGACACCTCGTACAGGACCTCGTCCGACGTCTCCGCCGCCGGCTTGTTCAGCGTCTCGCTCATGGCGCGTTTCTCCCTTTGTCGGTTTGGCCGCCAGCTAAGGACCGCACGGCCCGGGGCGCAAGCCTGACCTTGGGTCAGAGCGACCGCAGGATCGCCCGCACCGGGGCGGCGTCGGCGCCCTCCAGCCGCAGGGGCGGCGCGATCAGCTCGTAGAGACCATCCTCCACGCCATCGAGCACCAGGCCCTCCAGGATCGCCATGCGCCAGCGCCGCACCGCCTGGTGGCCCACCAGGTCCTTGGCGGTCTCGGGATCGAGCGAGGGGCTGTCTATGCCGATCAGGACGACGCCGGCCGCCCCCAGATGATCGACCAACTCCGTCGACGGACAGCGATAGTCTGATCGCCAGGCGTCATGGGGAAAGCGGTCATAGGTCCGCAGCAGCACCCGCCGGACGCCGGGCCTCAACTGCGCCCGCACTTCGGACAGGGCGATGCGCTCCCCTGCCCCCTGGGCCGTGATCACCTGGGCCGGGCCCAGATAGGGAACCAGCCCCACCTGGCCGATCGGCTCGCCGGCCGGGTCGTAATGCAGCGGTGCATCGGCATGGGCGCCGGAATGGGTCGAGAGCGTCAGGCGGCTGACATTGACCGGGCAATCGCCCTCCAGGAGCCAGGTGCGCTCCTCCTGATAGGCAGTGTCGCCCGGCCAGACCGGCAGGCCCGGACGCAGGGGCTGGCTGATGTCCCAGATGCGGCGGCCGGCTTCATCGATCTCGGTCATGGGTCGGGGCTCTCTCGCTCAGGCCGACAGGAAGGCGGTCAGGGCCTCGGAGACCGCCGCGGGTTCGTCATGGGCCAGCCAATGGGTGGCGTCCGGAAAATGGCGAACGGAGGCGTTCGCACACAGGGCCGCGCTCTCCTCGGCGAGCCGCGGCTCGGCATAGGCGTCGCGGTCGCCCCAGAGCACCAGGGTCGGGGTGACCAGGCTTCCCGGGGCGGGAACCGGCAAGGGCTGCAGGAACAGGGCGCGGTACCAGTTCAGGGCGCCGGTCAGCGCGCCGGGCCGGCGCCAGGCGTCGTGATAATGCGCAAGCTCAGCCGCGCCAAAGGCCTCCGGCCGGGCCGCGCCCTCCAGAGCCTGGGAAAGGCCCCGATAGCCGCCGGCCCACAGCATCAGCTCCGGCAGCCAGGGCAGGCGCAGCAACTGGACGTAGCGGCTCTTGGCGCGCTGAACCGGATCTTCCAGCATGGCGCGACGCCAGAGCGCCGGATGGGGCGCATTCAGGATCGCCAGCCGCCCGACCCGTTCAGGCTGCAAGGTCGCCGCCCACCAGGCCACCGCAGCGCCCCAGTCATGGCCGACCAGGCTGAAGGTCGTCCGGCCATAGGCGTCCGCCAGGCCGAAGACGTCACGAGCTAGGAGGTCCAGCCGATAGGCTGAGGCGCCGGCCGGCTTATCACTGAGACTATAGCCGCGCTGGTCCGGGGCGATCACCCGGAAGCCCGCGGCCGCGAGCGCCGGGATCTGGGCCCGCCAGCCGAACCAGAATTCCGGAAAGCCGTGCAGCAGGATGACCAGGGGCCCGTCCGGCGGCCCGGCCTCGGCGACATGCAGCCTGAGCCCGCCCACATCCCGAAAGCCGAAGCTGATGCCGTCCGCGTCCATGGTCCTGTCCCGATCAGAGGTTGGTGCGCACCTGGAACAGCTCGGGGAAGAACGAGGCCTGCAGGGCGCGGGCGAGATAGGTGGCGCCGGACGAGCCGCCTGTCCCTCCCTTGAATCCGATGATCCGCTCAACGGTTTTGAGGTGGGCGAACCGCCACTGCTGGAACCGGAACTCCAGATCGACCAGCTTTTCGGCCAGTTCATAGAGGTCCCAGTGGCGGTCGGGATCGCGATAGACCTCGGCCCAGGCGGTCATGACCGCGGGATCGGCCTCGTGCGGCGTGCGCAGGTCGCGGTCCAGCACCACCGCCGGAATGGCGAAGCCGCGCCGGGCCAGCAGGCGCACGCACTCGTCATAGAGGCTGGGCGCCGACAGCTCGGTCGACAGGGCGGCGTGGGCGGGGGTGTCCTCATGGACCCGCAGCATGTCGGCGTCCTTGGCCCCCATCAGGAACTCCAGCATCCGGTACTGATGCGACTGGAAGCCGGAGCTCTGGCCCAGGTGCGGCCGGATCAGGGCGTATTCGCTGGGGGTCATGGTGGCCAGCACGTCCCAGGACTGGATCAGCTGGCCCTGGATGCGGCTGACCCGGGCGATCATCTTGAAGGCCGGGCCCAGATCGTCCGCCGCGATGTGGGCGCGCGCGGCGGCCAGCTCGTGGATCGAGAGCTTGAGCCACAGCTCCGAGGCCTGGTGGATGATGATGAACAGGAGCTCGTCATGCACCGGCGAGCGCGGGTTCTGGGCGGACAGGAGCTTGTCCAGGTCCAGGTACTGGCCGTAGCTGATGTCGGGGCGGGCGTGGATCTGTTCGGTCATGTGACGGCCGCCTTCTGATGGAACTTGGGGTCCCGCCATTCGCCCTGGTCCATGACCAGGACCAGCCGGTCGACGGCGTCCCAGACATCGACATGGCGGACATAGAGCGGCGTGAAGCCGAAACGCAGGATGTCGGGGGCGCGGAAATCGCCAATGACCTCGCGGGCGATCAGGGCCTGCATGATGGCGTAGCCCTCGGCATGGGCGAGCGCGACCTGGCTGCCCCGCGCGGTCGCATCCCTCGGGCAGGCGATGGCGAAGCCATGAGCGGCGCAGCGCGCCTCGACCAGATCCAGGAACAGGTCGCCGAGCCGCATCGACTTGGCCCGGAGCGCCGCCATGTCGATCCCGTCGAAGGCCTCCAGCGCCGCCTCCAGGGCCGTCATCCCCAGCACCGGCGGCGTGCCGCACAGGGCCCGCGCCAGCCCCTGGCCGGGTTCATAGGCGTCCACAAATTCGAAGGGCCGCGCATGGCCCATCCAGCCTGAGAGGGGCGAGCGGAAGGCCTCATGGTGGCGCCGCGCGACGAAGGCGAAGGCCGGGGCGCCGGGGCCGCCGTTCAGATACTTGTAGCCGCAGCCTACCGCCAGATCGGCCTCGCAGCCGTTCAGATCGACCGGCAACGCCCCGGCCGAATGGCTGAGATCCCAGAGCGTTAGGGCGCCAACCTCGTGTGCGCGACGGGTCAGCCCCGCCATGTCGTGCAGGCGGCCGGTCTTGTAGTGGACCTGGGTCAACAGCAGCAGGGCGACCTGGTCGTCGAGGGCCGCGGGGATCTGGTCCGCCGGCAGGGTGCGCAGCTCCACGTCGCCAGCGAATTCGGCCAGGCCCTGGAGCACGTAGAGATCGGTCGGGAAGTTGCCGGGCTCCGACAGGATGACCTTGCGGCCCGGCCGCATGGCCAGGGCGGCGGCCGCCAGCTTGAAGATGTTCACGGAGGTGGAGTCGGCGCAGATCACCTCGTCGGCCTCGGCGCCGACCAGCCGGGCAATCCTGCCCCCCACCCGCGCCGGCAGGCCGATCCAGTCGGCCGTGTTCCAGCTGCGGATCAGGCCCCGCCCCCACTCCCCGGTCACGGCGGCCGACAGGCGCACGCCGACATTCCGCGGCAAGGCGCCCAGCGAATTGCCGTCCAGATAGATCAGCCCCTCGGGCAGATCGAACAGGTCCCGACGGGCCGCCAGGGGATCGTCGCGATCGAGGGCCTCGCAGGCCGCGCGGGTCAGACTCATGACCCGCGCTTACCGCCGAACGCCGCCTTCCGCTAGGTCGCGGGCCGCACCGAAACGTAGTTCGGCTGGTCGATGGCGATCTGCTCGGTGATGTTGGCCTTGAGCGCGGCCAGCAGTCCAGGCGTCTCCACCCCCATCTCGCCGCTGCGGATGGCCTCGCACAGCTGGGCGTTCAGGGCCTGGAAGTCGCCCTCCTGGCCCAGCAGGTCCCGCAGGCGACGCACCGCATTGGCCTCGGCCGCCGGGCCCAGAGCCAGCTCGCGCTGCACCACGCCCAGCACATTCACGGCCACGCGGGCCAGGAAGGCGTCGCGGGGCGGCAGGCTCGGACGCACGCTGTCGATCCACTTGGAGACGGCCTCGACCAGTTCCTCGGCTTTCGGATGTTCAATCACAGGCCGGCCTCCATCAGATGGACAAGATCGATCTCGGTTTCCGAGACCCGGCGGCCGATCATCGGCCGTTCGACGGAGGTCGTGCCGCCCGAGGCGTAGCTCTCGTACATCATCAGGCACATCACCCCCCATTTGAGGGAGCCCAGGGTCTGCCAATAGAGCACCCGCGACAGCGGGATCTCAGCGCCGCCGGCCTCGGCGTAGCCCTCCAGCAGCTCCTGATACTCGCCGAAGCCGCCGACCGGCTTGTCGCTGCGCCCGAACCGCCAGGAATTGACGCAGAGCCAGGACAGGTCCTCGGCCGGATCACCCAGGTGCGAGAGCTCCCAGTCCAACACCGCGGCGACCCCCTTGTCGGGGTCGACCATCAGATTGCCGTTCCGGAAGTCGGCGTGCAGCACCACGTCCTGGATCGGTGGCGGCGTCGCCTTGCGCAGATACTGAAAGGCCAGTTCCAGGATCGGCCGCTCGGCGCCGGAGTGGCGATAGACCGCCTCGTAGCGGTCGAGTTCGCCCAGCGCATCGGCGCTCTTCAGGGGCAGCCCCTCGGGGGAAATCGAGTGGATCCGCGCCAGGATCTGACCGCACTGGCGGGCCAGATGCGGACGCACAGTCTCGAATTTCGGGTCGGAGACGATCTTCCGCCCCAAGGTCTCGCCGCTGATTCGCGCCGTGATGTGGGCCTCTCCCAGACCGTCCTCGGGCTCGGCGAGATGGATGATCGGGGCGACCGGGGCGCCGGCCTTCTCGGCCGCGCGGATCAGGGCCGCCTCGGTTGCGAGCGAGGTGGAGCGGGATGTCTCCTCGTCAAACGGGCCAGGACGGCGCCGCAAGATGAGCTCCTTGCGGACACCTTCCGCTACGGCCGTAAAGGCCCAGGTCTCCATACTGGCGCCGCCGGACAGGCGCTGGAGATTTTCTATACTTCCACCCGGCGCTCCCAGCTTCGGCGCGAGCCGCGTAAGAGCTTGTGCGATATCGACTTCCATGACGCCACGGAACTTTCGGCTGACTCAGATTTAACGATCTGCAGGACGAACAGCCGGCTTGTAAATCGCCAATTTTGACGACCAACCTGCCGGCCAAAACGCGACGGGGCCAACACCCCGAGGGAGTGAGACCATGGATTTCAACCTGTCCCCTGAGCTGACCGCCTATCTGGCCGAGCTCGACGCCTTCATCGAGGACAAGATCAAGCCGATCGAGAACCGCGACGACAACATCCGGTTCTTCGACCATCGGCGCGAGCACGCCCGGACCGACTGGGACCGCGACGGCCTGCCCCGCCACGAGTGGGAGGAGCTGCTCGCCGAGGCCCGCAAGGTCGCCGACGACGCCGGCCACCTGCGCTACGCCTGGCCGCCGGAGATGGGCGGCAAGGGCGGCTCGAACCTGGACATGGCGGTGATCCGCGAGCACCTGGCCGCCAAGGGCCTGGGCCTGCACAACGACCTGCAGACCGAGCACTCGATCGTCGGCAACAACCCCTTCATCCTGATGTTCAAGGAGTTCGCCACCAACGCCCAGTACGCCCGCGACGGCGAGAAGGTGCTCGGCGGCAAGATGCGGACGACCTTCGGCCTAACCGAGCCCAATCACGGCTCGGACGCCACCTTCATGGAGACCCGCGCGTCCCGCACGTGAAGGACGGCCAGCCCGGCTGGCTGATCAACGGCGAGAAGATGTGGTCGACGGGCATGCACGTGGCCACCCACTGCATGGTCTTCGCCCGCACCAGCGGCAAGGACGGGGACGCCACCGGCATCACCTGCTTCATCGTCCCGGCCGACGCGCCCGGGGTGAAGGTCGAGCAGTACATGTGGACCTTCAACATGCCGACCGACCACCCCCGCGTCAGCTACACCGACGTCTGGGTGCCGGAGGACAGCTACTGGGGCGTGGTCGACCGCGGCCTGGGCCTGGGCCAGAGCTTCGTGCACCAGAATCGCATCCGCCAGGCGGCCTCGTCCCTGGGGGCGGCGGTCTTCTGCATCGACGAGAGCGTGAAGTACGCCCGCGAGCGCAAGCCGTTCGGCAAGCCCCTGTCCGACAACCAGGCCATCCAGTGGCCGCTGGTCGAACTCTCGACCCAGTGCGAGATGCTGCGCCTGTTGATCCGTAAGACCGCCTGGCAGATGGATCACATGGAGCACAAGGAGATCGAGAAGCAGATCTCCGACAAGGTCTCGATGTGTAACTACTGGGCCAACCGACTGGTCTGCGAGGCCGCCGACCGCGCCATGCAGATCCACGGGGGCATGGGCTATTCGCGCCACAAGCCCTTCGAGCACATCTATCGCCACCACCGCCGCTATCGGATCACCGAGGGGTCGGAAGAGATCCAGATGCGGAAAGTGGCGGCCTTCCTGTTCGGCTACATGGGGCCGCGCAAGAAGATGTTCGCCGATGTCGCGGTGAGCGACGAATACGTCCAGCCGATCCCACCGCGGCACTGATCCTAGGGGCCGGCGGTCAGACCGCCGGCTCCGTCGCATAGGCGCTGGGTCGGTTCTCCGCGATCCAGCGCTTCTCGGCCTCGGAGTCCGCGGCCGGCGGCCGGTAGCCCTGGATGGACCAGAGGTCGAAGGGCGTCTCGTCGATGTGGAACTCCCAGTCGAGCCCGCGGTCGCGGATATAGGGCGCCAGGGTCGCGTCGAAGGCCGCCACGCATCGCGCCCGGGCTTCCGGGGTCGGCAGGGTCCGGGCGATGTGGTCGATCCAGATGCGGACGAAATTGTCCCGGCTCTCGCCGCCCACATAGAAATTGGCCGGCGCCACCTCCTCGAAGATCACCCCCACATAGAACTTCGGCAGCCGCGCATAGAGGGCGGTGATGGCGGTCGACATCGCCTTCTTGTCCTCGGCCGAGAAGGCGCCGGGCGGGTGATAGAGCTTCCAAAGCGGCATGACGGATGTCCCTGCTGGTCCGCAGGCCATTCCCGCCGGACTCATTGATGATGATCATCATCATTTAAACCCGAGGGACAATCCGTCCTGCGCTTGAAATCGGCGCGCTCACGGATTATTGATGATGCACATCATCGAAAGGCGACCGCCATGCGCATCAGCCGCAGCCAGGCCCAGGAGAACCACGACAAGGTGGTGGAGGTCGCCGCCCGGCTGTTCCGCGAGCGGGGCTTCGAGGGCGTGGCGGTGGGCGAGCTGATGAAGGCCGCCGGCTTCACCCATGGCGGCTTCTACAATCACTTCGACTCCAAGGAGGCGCTCGCCGCCGAGGCCCTGGACCACGCCTTTCGCAGCATGGACGCCGAGCGGGCCAAGGCCCGCAGCCTGGACGAGCTGGTCACCGGCTATCTGTCCGATGCGGCGCGCCGGGCGCCGGGCCGCACCTGCCCCGCCGCCGCCCTGGGCGGAGACGCGGCGCGCCAGCCAGAGCCGGTCAAGGCGGTGTTCGCCGAGGGTCTGGAGCGGATCTTCGCCTCTGTGGCCGAACGCCTGCCGGCGGGCGAGACCCAGCGGGCCGACGCCATCGCCCTGTTCAGCCGCATGGCCGGCGCCATGATCCTGGCCCGCGCCCTGCCGGACGACAGCCCGCTGGCCCGCGAGATTCTGTCGACCGCGCTCGACGCCAGCCGTCGCGATCTTCAGCCGTAGAAGCGGTCCATCACGGCCGGCAGGCTGTCCGGCAGGCCCAGCAGGGGGCCTGAGGACAGAAGGAGGACGATCTCGTCGCCCTCGAGCTCGCTGAGCGCCGCGGTTGCCTGCTCCGCAGTCCGGACGCCCCGGCTCGGTACGCCGGTGGCGGCGACGCGGGCGAGAATCTCGTCATAGCTGGACTGGTGATGGCTGGCCGCCCCGTGCTCCGGCGGCGGGATCACCAGCACGCGGGCCGCGCCCTCGAACACCGTGTCGTACCAGCCGAGCGCGTCGCGGGAGCGCCAGGAGAAGGTGTGGGGTTCGAACACCACCGTCAGGGGGCGGTCGGGATAGTGCAGCTGCAGGGCCTCGATGGCCGAGCGGGCCTTCTCGTAGGAGGAGCCGAAGCCTTCGATCAGGGGGACGCGCGAGGTGGTGGTCAGCCGGTCCAGCCTGCGGCGAATGCCGCCGAAGCTCGCCAGGGCCGCGGCCAGGGCGGCCTCGCTCACCAGGCCGCGCTCCAGCAGATAGGCGCTGACGCCGACGATGTTCTCGATGTTGTGGGCGCCCAGCAGGGAGGTCGCCAGCGGCAGGGTGCGCCCGCCGGGCCCGACCAGGGTGAAGCGGGTGGTCTCACCATAGACCACGTCGCGGCTGAACCAGCCGTCGCAGGGCTCAGTGTCGTACCAGACGATGCGGGCGGCGGTCTCACCGGCTACGGCGCGGATCGCCGGGTGCTCGCGCATCACCGCCACGCCGGCCGCCGGCAGGCCCCTCAGCAGGTCGCGGAACGGCGCCTCGTACTCTGCGAAGGTCGGGAACACGTTGACGTGGTCGTGGATCAGCGAGGTCAGCAGCAGGTGGTCGGGGTGATAGAGGGCGAACTTGGAGCGGTGGTCGCTCTGGCTCACCACATATTCGTCGCCCTCCAGCACCATGTCCGGCGCCGTGCCCCAATGGCCGGTGGCGGGAAGCGACGGCGAGATCGCCCCGATCATCCAGCCGGCGTCGACGCCCGCCTGGTGCAGCACATGGGCCAGCAGGGCCGTGCAGGTGGACTTTCCGAACGAGCCGGCGACCACTGTGTTCACGCGCTTGGCCGTCGCCTCCCCCACCAGTTCGGCGAAAGTGGTGATCTTCACGCCCCGGGCGCGGGCCGCCGCGACCTCGGGATTGTCGTCTCCGCCCAGCTTGGCGCTGGCGCCCAGCACCAGGATGTCGAGGTCCTGCGGGAGATTCGCCGCGTCGAATCGGTAAACGACCGGGAAGCCCAGGCCCGCCACATAGGTCGACATGGGCGGAAACACGTCCTGGTCGGATCCTGACACCTGATGGCCGGCGTCGCGCATCATCAGGGCCGCCGCGCTCATGCCGGCCCCCGCTATACCTGTGAAATGTATGCGCATTTCGCCCCGTCTCCGGCCCCGCCAATCCCGCGGACCCGCCCCTCTTGCCGCCAGCCGCCCTATCCCGACCAGCGCCTTCCTATGCGGCATTCTGTCCTTTTGGGCGATTAATGAGTCTGAATCCGCCCAATTAACCTTTGGTTCACCAGGGGAGCAGAGTCTGTCGTTGTCTTCCTTGAAGACACCCCACCATCACCGACTTCAAACAGCCCGGCGCACTGCCGGGCTTTTTTTTGACCTGCGTCAAAACCGTCGAGTTCCGCTTGGCGCCCCCAGCGTCAACGCGCCCAACATACCGGAAATTCCAATCCCTGGGAGGCCCGCATGGCCAAGACTCCGACCGGCTTCAAGACCCGCCTCGAACCGCAGGACGAGTTCCCGCACGATCCGGGCGACGCCAAGAACTATAACGAGAGCATGTACTTCAACGTCTTCGACCCCGCGAAGAAGACGGGCGGCTGGTTCCGGGTCGGCAACCGGCCCAACGAGCACTATGCCGAGATGAGCGTCTGCCTCTATCTGCCGGATGGCCGGGTGGCCTTCATGTTCGGGCGGCCGACGATCGAGGACAACAAGGAGCTCAACGCCGGCGGCCTGAAGGTCGAGGTGGTCGAGCCCTTCAAGCGCCTGAAGGTCACCTATTCCGGCAAGGCCCTGGTCCTGGCCCGGCCGCATGAGATGGCCGATCCCAAGAAGGCCTTCCGCGAGAACCCCACCGTCCCCTGCACCGTCGACCTGACCTATGAGGGCGTGTCGCCCATGTATGGCGGCGAGACCGTCAAGGCGGACGGCACGCCCCTGGAGATCGATCCCGAGAAGTCCTTCGCCAAGGCGCACTACGAGCAGCACTGCGCCGCCAGCGGCAGCTTCTCGGTCGGCGACGAGCGATTCGAGATCTCGGGCTATGGCCTGCGCGACAAGTCCTGGGGCCCGCGCCACTGGCAGGCGATCGACTGGTACCGTTGGTGCCCGATGAACTTCGGCCGCGACTTCGGGATGATGCTGTCGACCATCGGCGACGGCAAGGGCGGGGTCCGCCAGGGCGGCATGGTGTTCCGCGACGGGATCTATGACCTGATCGAGGAATGCGTGATCGACAGCGACTGGGACGAGCACGGCTATCAGACCGCCCTGCGCGCCATGGTGAAGACCGAGGGCGGCAAGGCCTATGAGGTCACCGGCCAGGTGATTTCGCTGATTCCCTTGCGCAACCGCCGCACCGCGCCGGACGGAACCGAGCTGCAGACCCGCATCACCGAGGGCTTCACCGAGTACCGCTGCGGCGAGCTGGTGGGCTACGGGCTCAGCGAATATCTCGATCAGATCGTCGACGGGAAGGCCAACGGCAAGGAGCTCGGATTTTAGTCGCCAAGACCCGCTTGCGCGCCCGCGCGGCCAGTCTATACGCCCGGCCTCCAACGATGTTCCCCGATAGCTCAGCTGGTAGAGCAGTCGGCTGTTAACCGACTTGTCGCAGGTTCGAGTCCTGCTCGGGGAGCCATCGTGGGGAGCCGGAGCGCTCCCCCGCTAGACCCACGCCATCGCCGCACTTATGACCGGGCTCGCGTTCCCGCGCCGCCGCGCCCTGCCCTGTGAGCCGTCCCCATGTTCGACGCCGCCCGCCCCGCCCGCCTGAATCGCTCCCAGCTGTCGGTTCCCGGATCACAGCGCCGATTCCTGGAGAAGGCCGCCGCAAGCGCCGCCGACATCGTCATGCTCGACCTGGAGGACTCGGTCGCGTCGTCCGACAAGCCCGCCGCCCGCGAGACGGTGATCGCCGCCCTCAACGAACTGGACTGGGGCCAGCGCACGGTCTCGGTGCGGATCAATGCGCTCGACACCCCCTTCATGTACCGCGACCTGATCGAGGTGGCCGAGCGCGGCGGGAACCGGCTCGACCTGATCATGGTCCCGAAGATCAACAGCGCCGCCGACGTCCACCTGCTGGATGTGCTGCTCTCCCAGATCGAGGCCGCCACCGGCCGCAAGCGCCTGGGTCTGGAGCTGCAGATCGAGACCGCCGAGGGGCTCACCAACGTCGAGGCCATAGCCGCCGCCAGCCCGCGGGTGGAGAGCCTGCACTTTGGCCCCGGCGACTTCGCCGCCTCGATCGGCGCGCGCTCGACCTCCATCGGCGGCCCGGTGCCGGACTACGCCGTCCTCGCCGACGCGGACGCGCAAGGGGCTCGGGCGCGGTTCCTGGGCGATCCCTGGCACTATGCCCTGGCCCGCATCGTCGTGGCCTGCCGGGCGGCCGGCGTGCGGCCCGTGGACGGCCCCTATGGCGACTTCAACGATCCCGAGGGCCTAGAGGCCGCCGCCCGCCGCTCGGCCGCCATGGGCTTCGACGGCAAGTGGGCGATCCACCCCAGCCAGATCGAGCCCCTGAACGCCGCCTTCAGGCCCTCCCCCGCCGAGATCGACAAGGCCAAGCGCATCCTGGCCGCCCTGGACGAGGCCTCGGCCGCCGGCCGCGGGGCCGTGGTGCTGGACGGCAAGATGATCGACATCGCCTCCGTCCGTCAGGCCCAGGGCCTGGTGGAGAAAGCGCGCCGGATCGGGCTGGCTTAGGCCTTCAAGGCCAGTCCGCCGATCATGCCGCGGATCAATCGCCCTTCGGCGCCGCCGGCTTCCTGATCACAACCACTGGCGCAGGGGCCGCGGGGATCACCTGCTGAACCGTCATCGAATGCTCTTGGGCCAGCTCATCAATGCGCGTGGTGGCAAGGGGCTCGACGCCGCCGTCCAGGCTCCAGCCCGCGGGCCGGGGCGCTGAAGGCCGTTCCTCTGCGGCGTCCGCCAGGCCCGACGGCTCGGCCGCCATTTGGGCGAGTTGATAGCCCGTGATGCGGTTGGCCAGGATGAGAAAGCACACCGTCGATCCGACGAATAGGATCTGGCCTCTGACCGGCATGAGATACGAAACGTACCATAGGACACTGAAATAGAAGGAGACGATCCAGAACCCCCACCAGACAAGGATCAACAGAGACCTTTCGGGGGCTCGAGCGCTCCTCCAAAGCGCATAGGCCACGGGTATGCCGTAGAGCAAATTGAGCGCGGGGAATATGAGCAGCGTAACCGCTTGGATCGGCGAATATTTCAGCTTTCCAGAGACTTGAGACGCGAGCGAATAGGCCTTGTAGATCCAGGCCAGTTCCACACAAGCCGTGGCCACATAGGTCCATTTGAGCCACACATCCGTCACGGCTCCGGCGTCGCCGACATCCCCGAGCCAGGCTGCAGCCAGGTCGCCGACCAACACGGCGCGCAGACCCTGAAGACCCAGGCAAAGCGTCGAGATGATGTTGAGCGCCAACGTCCAGCGTCGCCACTCCGACCGCAGAATGACCGTGTCCACAGCGCTTCGACCCCCACCTCAGGTTGATCGAAACACAGCTTCGCGGACCTGTCGATAACCCCGACCGCGATCCAGGGCGTCAGCCCGCCTCCGCCGCCATGGCCTGGGCGCCGTCGCAGCGGATGGCCTGGAAGGCGCCCGTCGCCGGATCGCCGGTCAGGCGTACGGGCTGGTCCACGAAGATCGGCGCCACGGCGCGGAACGAGAAGCGGGTCAGGGGCCGCCCCAGGCGTCGGGTGGCATAGGCGTGCAGCTTGGCCGCCGTGAAGGGGCCATGCACCACCAGGTCGGGATAGCCTTCCTCGCCGCGCGCATAGGGTTGGTCGTAGTGGATGCGGTGGCTGTTGAAGGTGACGGCCGAGAAGCGGAACAGACGCACCGTGTCGGGCCGCCAGGCTTCGTCGTCCGGCCCGAGGTCCTGGGCGACCGGGACCAGGGCGGCGGTCGCCTCCCCCGCCCCGCGATAGACGATGGTCTGCTGCTCGCGCGCGCAGACGCCCGTGCCTTGCGAGATCACCCGCTCGACCTCGACGAACACGAGATCGCCGGTGCGGCCCGAACGATGCTTCACGTCCAGGATGGTCGAGACCATCTCTGCCGGCTCGCCCAGCACGAGCGGCGCGCCGAAGGTCATGGCGGACGACGCGAACATCCGGCGCGGAAGGGTCACCGGCGGCAGGAACCCGCCGCGCTTGGGGTGACCGTCCGGCCCGATCTCGCTGTCCGGGAACACCGGCAGGAAGAAGGCCCAGTGCGCCAGGGGCGGCTGGGCCTGTTCGACGTCGAGCCCCGCGCCGACCGCGGCGGCGAACCGGCGCAGAGCCTCAGGATCCAGGGCTTCGCTCCGCCGCTCCTCGCGGCCGATCCAGCCACGCCACGTCTCGATCAGGCCTTGCTCCAGGGGCTCGCTCACGGCCGGTCTCCCATCTTGCGACAGGCGACTGAATGGCGGGCTTTGGCGACCGACGCAAACCTCTCGGAGCGAATTCAGCCCTGGACGTCGGTCTCCGGGCGGTCATGGCCGTCGGCGTGTTCGGTGCGCCAGACGCCGGTCTCGTCCTCGTACTGGATCTCCTCGGTCGCGCCAGGGACCCGCTGTTCGCGGGCCACGCGCTGGGCGCGGGCCAGGGCCTCGGCCCGGGTCTTGAAGGTCTCCGAATAAACCCCGTTCGAGCGATAGGCCCAACCCCCGTCGTGCTCGACGACCTGATAGACGACATGAACCATGGAAGGTCTCCAGTAGGACTAGGGGGTAAGGGAGGTGCTGATCGCCGAGCCGGCGGTCAGCATGCGGTGCACCGGGCACATCTCGGCGATCTGCAGCAGCCGCGCCCTCTGATCGGCGTCGAGACCGCCGGCCAGGGTGATCACCCGGGTGAAGCTGTCGTGGGGCGTCGCCTCGGCGCTGCGGTGGTGCGAGACCGCCACATGGACGGCGCCCAGGGGAATGCCCTTGCGCTTGGCGTAGAGGCGCAGGGTCTGGGCGGTGCAGGCCGCCAGACCGGCGGCGACCAGGTCATGGGGCGTGGGCCCCAGGTCGAGCCCGCCATGGGAGACCGGCTCATCGGCGACGAACCGGGCCGGCCCGCCGAAACGAGCAGCTGCAGGCCGCCATGGCCGCCGTCGTCGGCGGACGACCAGCGGTCCTCGACCGTTACATCCATGGGGGTTCTCCTGCGGGATCGGGCCGGAGCGTCCGCCTCGGCCGCCCCGGCGTCAAAGTCAAAATCAGATCCGACTAGCCGAACGCCGCCGGGTCCGGTCCGATCCGTCCCTGCGCGCCGTCCAGCCCGGCGATCGCCGCCATGTCCGCGTCGTCCAGGGCGAAGCCGAACACGTCGAGGTTCTCGGCGATGCGCGACGGGGTCACCGATTTCGGGATCACGATGAGCCCCAGTTGGACATGCCAGCGGATGATCACCTGGGCCGCGGTCTTGCCGTGGCGTTGGGCGAGGGCGGTGAGCGTCGGATCATCCAGCGTCTTGCCCTGGCCCAGCGGGCTCCAGCTCTCCGTCAGGATGCCCTTGTCGGCGTGGAAGGCGCGCAGGGCGGACTGCTGGAACCGCGGGTGCAGCTCGATCTGGTTGACCGCCGGGGTGACGCCCGTCTCGCCGATGATCCGCTCCAGGTGCGGGACGGCGAAGTTGGAGACGCCGATCGACTTGGCGCGCCCCTCCTCCTTCAGGCGGACCAGGGCTTTCCAGCTATCCAGATAGAGGTTCTGGGTCGGGGCCGGCCAGTGGATCAGATAGAGGTCCACGTGGTCCATGCCGAGCCGGCCCAGGCTCTTGTCGAAGGCGGTGAGCGCCGCGTCATAGCCCTGGTTGTCGTTCCACAGCTTGGTGGTGACGAACACCTCGTTGCGGGCGAGGCCGGAGCGGCGCACGCCCTCCCCCACGCCCTTCTCGTTGCGATAGACGGCCGCCGTGTCGACGGCGCGATAGCCGGCGGCCAGGGCCACGGCGACCGTATCGGCCGTGGTGTCGGCAGGCGTCTGCCAGACGCCGAGCCCCACCTGGGGAATGCTGCGGCCGTCGTTCAGGGTCAGGTGGGTCTGATCCGACATGCGCCTACCAGACCCCCGTATTGGCCATCGAGGCCCAGGGCTCGGCGGGGGCCAGCGCCGGGCCGGCCTGCAGCAGCTCCACCGAGATGCCGTCGGGCGAGCGGACGAAGGCCATGTGCCCGTCGCGCGGGGGACGATTGATGGTCACGCCGCCGGCCTGCAGCCGGGCGCAGGTCTCGTAGATATTGTCCACAGCATAGGCCAGGTGGCCGAAATTGCGGCCGCCCTTGTACTCCTCCGGATCCCAATTGTAGGTCAGCTCGACCATGGGGGCCTTGGAGGCCTTGGCCTGGTCCTCGTCGCCGGGCGCGCAGAGGAAGACCAGGGTAAAGCGGCCGCCGGCGTTCTCGACACGGCTGACCTCGGTCAGGCCCAGCTTGGCGCAATAGAAGTCGAGGGAGGCTTCCAGGTCGGTCACCCGGACCATCGTGTGCAGGTACTTCATCGGCTCTGGCTCCTCTCAAATCACAAAACTGGCGGGGTCCGGATAGCCGGTCTCCGCGCAAGACCATACCGCCGGATTGCGGCGTTCGGGGCACATTAGCCGACGCATGCGCTTCCTGTCGGCGATTTCATTTGTCTTCGCGGAACGGTGGCATCAGACACCGCATCAACCTATCTGCATGAAGGTTGGGGAAACGGTCGCGCACCCGCGTGCGTCGGTCGAATAAGCGAACGTCGCGCTGGGGAAACGACTGGATGCGTCTTAAGTCTTCATATGTGGTCGCCATTGGCATCGTCCTGTTCGTGGCGCTGCTGTTTGCGATCGGCAGCCTGTCCGGCGGCAAGACCGACAAGGCCGACGCCAAGGCCGGCGCGGCGGCGGCGAAGCCGTCCGGCCCGCCCAGCGTCCAGGTCCAGGCCACGCCTGAGACCCTGCATCGCTACACCGTCACCATCCGCGGCCGCACGGAAGCCGCGCGCAGCGTCGTGGTCCGTTCGGAGACGGCGGGCACGGTCGCCGCTGTGCCCTCCGTCGAGGGCGCCTTCGTCCGCAAGGGCGCGATCCTGTGCAAGCTGAACGTCGACGCCCGCCAGGCGGCGGTGGACCAGGCCCGCGCCCAGGTGCGCGCCCAGCAACTGACCCAGCAGGCTTCCGTCGAGCTGGCCCGCAAGGGCTATCGCTCCCAGACCCAGGTGCTGCAGGCCCAGGCCGCGCTGGACAACGCCCAGGCCGTCCTGCGCCAGGCCGAGGTGGCCCTGGAGCAGATGAATGTCCGCGCGCCCTTTGACGGGGTGTTCGACAAACGCGACGCCGAGATCGGCGCCTATCTGGCGCCCGGCCAGTCCTGCGGCACCATGATCGAGCTCGACCCGCTGCTGATCGTCGGCGACCTGCCGGAGACCGAGACCGGTCGCCTGCGGGTCGGCGCGGCCGGCACGGCCCTGCTGCTCTCCGGCCAGACCCTGTCGGGTCACGTCCGCTATCTGAGCCATGAGGCCGATCCCCAGACCCGCACCTATCACGTCGAGGTCACGGCCCGGAATCCGGGCCTGAAGATCCGCTCGGGCCTCTCGGCCACGGTGAAGATCGAGGCCGGTCAGGGCCCGGCCCATCTGGTCCCGGTCTCGGCCCTGGTGCTGGACGCCGCGGGCCGCCAGGGCGTGCGCTATGTGCAGGCCGACGACGTGGTCGGCTTCGCGCCGGTGACGGTGATCGAGGAGACCCCGGACGGGGTCTGGGTCTCGGGACTGCACGGCCAGGTCCGGGTGATCACGGTGGGCCAGTCCTATGTGGCCGAGGGCCAGAAGGTCCGGGTCGGCGCGAGCCGCTGATCCGGCCGGGCCCCCGCTGGGGCCCTGGCCTCGCATGAGCTAGAATTGTCTGGACCGCGCGCCACAGAGCCGCGGTCCTCGGGAGGCGAAGACCATGATCGGACCCTTGATCGACGGCGCCATCAAACGGCGGAAAGTCGTGCTCGGCGTCACCCTGATCGCCAGCTTCTTCGGATTCATGGCCTACAACGCCATGCCCCGGGAATCGAACCCGGACATCACCATTCCGTTCGTCTCGGTCGTCGTCCCCTATCCGGGCGTGAGCCCCGAGGACGCCGAGCGCCTGCTGGTCAAGCCTCTGGAGATTCAGCTCCAGTCCCTTGACGGGCTTAAGGAAATGAACGCCTCCGCACGCCAGAGCATGGCCGTGGTGACCCTGGAGTTCGAACCGGACTTCAACAAGGACAAGGTGCTGGAGGACGTCCGCGCCAAGGTCGATCTGGCGCGGGGCAAGTTCCCGCCGGACGCCGAGGAGCCGGTTATCCAGGAGGCCAACTTCTCCGGCGACCCGGTCATCGGCATCGTGCTCTCGGGCGCGGCGCCGGAACGCGAGCTCGTCCGGGTCGCGCGCGACCTGAAGCAGAGGCTGGAGGCCACCCCCGGCGTCCTCGAGGCCGAACTCAGCGGCGGCCGCGAGGAATTCCTGGAAGTCACCGTCGATCCGGTGCGGATGGAGGCCTACAACGTCACCACCGGCGACCTCGCCCAGGTGATCGGCCGCAACAACCAGCTGGTCCCGGCCGGCGACATGCGCTCTGGCGGCGGCAAGTTCGCGGTCAAGGTGCCGGGCGTGGTCGACAAGCCCGAGGACATCCTCAGCCTGCCGATCAAGCGCAACGGCGACCGGCTGATCACGGTGGGCGACATCGGCGAGGTGCGGCGCACCTTCAAGGAAGCCAACTACATCACCCGCTTCAACGGGGAGTCCGCCTATTCGCTGGAGGTCTCAAAGCGCGCGGGCGCCAACATCCTCGACACCGTCAAGCGCATCCGCGCCACCGTGGCGACGGAGCAGAAGCGCTGGCCGGAGACGATCCACGTCTCCTACACCTTCGATGAAAGCGACTTCATCGGCCGCACCCTGAACGTGCTTGAGGGCGGCCTGATCTCCGCGACCATCCTGGTGATGGTGATCATCATCGCCAGTCTCGGAATCCGTCAGGGCCTGCTGGTGGGCCTGGCGATCCCGGCCTGCTTCATGCTGGCCTTCCTGATGCTCAACGCCATGCACGTGACCCTCAACCAGATGGTCATGTTCGGCATGGTGCTGGCGGTGGGGATCCTGGTCGACGGCGGCATCGTGGTCGTGGAATACGCCGACCGGAAGATGGCCGAGGGCCTGCCCAAGGAGGAGGCCTTCGCCGCCGCCGGCAAGCGGATGTTCTGGCCGGTGCTGAACGGCACCCTGACCACGCTCTGCGCCTTCATCCCGTTCATGTTCTGGAACTCGATCGCCGGGAAGTTCATGAGCTTCCTGCCGCTGACCCTGTTCTTCGTGCTGGGCGCGTCAATCTTCGTGGCGCTGATCTTCACCCCCGCGCTGGGTTCGATCATGGGCCGCAAGGCCGGCGTGGACGAACACCTGCTGGCGGAGATCGAGAAGTCCGAGCGGGGCGACCGCGCGAGATGGCGGGCTTCATGGGCTGGTACGCCCGCTCGATCAACACGCTCGGCCGCCATCCCGGCCGCACGGTGGTCGCCACCCTGGTGATCGTGGTCTCGATCTTCATGTGGTTCTCGAAGACGCCGCACCGGACCGAGTTCTTCCTCGATCAGGATCCGGAATATGTCTCGGTCTACGTCAAGGCGCGGGGCAACATGTCGCCCGACGCCCAGGACGTGCTGGTCAGCCAGGTCGAACGGCGGCTGTTCGGGATCAAGGGCGTGGAGTCGCTCTACGTCCGGACCGGCACGGCCACAGGCGGCGGCCCGCGCTCGGCGCCCAACGACACCATCGGGCGCATCCAGGTCGAGTTCCAGCACTACGAGGAGCGCAAGGCCCTGGGTCTGCGCGGCAAGGACATCGCCAAGGAGATCCGTCGCCGCCTGGCCGACGTGCCGGGCATGCAGATCGAGGTGCGCGAGCCCCAGGGCGGTCCGCCGACCGGCAAGGCGGTGCAGGTCGAACTGCGCAGCAACAATCCCGCGGCGCTCAACCGCGCCGCCGACCTGGTGAAGGCCAAGCTCGCCGCCGACCCGCAGATCATCGAGCTCGAGGATAATCGCACCTCGCCCGGCATCGAGTGGAACCTGACCGTCGATCGCGAGGCGGCCGGCCGCTACGGGGTCGACGTCCTGACCATCGGCCAGGCGATTCAGTACACGACCGGCGGGGTTCTGGTCGGACGCTTCCGGCCCGATGACGCCGAGGACGAGCTCGACATCCGGGTGCGCTTCACCCCGGCGGGACGCAATGTCGACGCCTTCGAGAACCTGAAGATCCCCACCGCCGTCGGACCGGTTCCGGCCAGCTACTTCGTCAAGCGGGTGCCGGCCCAGCAGGTCACGGCCATCCAGCGGCGCAACAGCCAGCGGCTGGTCATCGTGCAGGCCAATGTCGTCGATGGCGTCGCGGCCAACGCCAAGATCCAGCAGCTGCGGCCGTGGATGGAGAAGGCGCCGATCGACTCCTCCGTCCGCTGGAAGTTCACCGGCGCCGACGAGGAGGGCCGCAAGGCCGTGGTGTTCTTCATCACCGCGATCTCGGCCGCCCTGTTCATGATGATGATCATCCTGCTTTGGCAGTTCAACAGCTTCTACGGGGTGTTCGTGACCCTCTCGGCGGTGATCCTGTCGACCATGGGGGTGCTGCTGGGGGTGCAGATCAATCTCGCCCACACCTTCGACTACATCTCGGTGATCATGCTGGGCACAGGCGTCGTGGCCCTGGCCGGGGTGGTGGTCGGCCACAACATCGTGTTGGTCGACACCTTCTACCAGCTGCGCCGGGCCGGCTATGAGGCGGACGAGGCGGCGATGCGGGCCGGCGCCCAGCGCTTCCGGCCGGTCATGCTGACCACCCTGGTGACGGTGGTTGGCCTGTTGCCGCTGATGTTCCAGGTCCACCCGAACTTCCACAACCTGCACCTGGAATACCGGGCGCCGGGGTCGGAATGGTGGGTGCAGCTGTCGGCGGCCGTGGTCTGGGGCCTGACCTTCGCCACCCTGCTGACCCTGGTGCTGACGCCGGTGCTGCTAGCGGCGCCCAAGGTGGCCTCCGCCCGGTTCGTCTGGCTGTTCGAGCAGATCGGTCTGAAGCGGAAGAAGGCCGAACCCGACGGCCTTCCCCGGGCTGCGGAATAGGCGGGCGGAGCGGCCATGGCGGAGGCTCGCGTCTTCCGGCCGGTGAGCGTCGATGATCTCGACGTGATTTGCCGTCACCGCCGCGAGATGTTCCAGGCGTCCGGGCGGTCTGCGGCCGATCTCGCCCCGATGGACGAGGCGTTCCGGCCCTGGCTCGCCCCGCGGCTGGCGGCCGGCGACTATTTCGGCTGGATCGTCGATCAGGCGGATGGGACGCCGATCGCCGGGCTCGGCATGATGGTGATCGACTGGCCGCCCCACCCGTCCCATCCCCGGCAGGGTGCGCGGGGCTATGTTCTCAATGTCTTCGTCGAGCCCGAGCATCGCGGCCAGGGCCTGGCCCGCCAGCTGATGGACCGGGCCGTCGAGGAGGGCCGCCGCCGGGAGCTGGACTACATGATCCTGCACGCCACCCGCATGGGCCGCCCGCTCTATGAGCGGATGGGCTGGGCCCAGACCTCGGAAATGAGCCTGTCCCTGCGGGGCTAGTGAGCCCGGGTCTGGCGCCGCCACAGGGCGGCGTATTCACCGGCCTTGTCCAGCAGCTCGGCGTGGGTCCCGCGCTCGACGATCTTGCCCCGCCGCAGCACCAGGATCTGGTCGGCGTCGACAATGGTCGACAGGCGGTGGGCGACCACCAGGGTGGTGCGGCCCTCCCTCACCTTGCGCAGGGTGGCCTGGATCGCCTCCTCCGTGCGGCCGTCGAGCGCGCTGGTCGCCTCGTCGAGGATCAGCAGGCGGGGCTCCGCCAGCAGGGCGCGGGCGATGCCGACCCGCTGCCGCTCTCCGCCCGACAGTTTCAGGCCCCGCTCGCCGACCATGGTGTCGAGCCCGTTGGGCAGGCCGTCGATGAAGGCGCCCAGCTCGGCGGCGTCGGCCGCGGCGCGCACGGCGCCGGGATCGGCGTCCGGCCGGCCGAAAGCGATGTTGGCGAACAGGGTGTCGTTGAACAGGGCCACGTCCTGGGGCACCAAGGCCACGGCCCGGCGCAGGGTCGCCTGACGCACATCGCGCAGATCGACGCCGTCCAGGGTCACCCGCCCCGACTGCGGATCCAGCAGGCGCAGGGCCAGGCGCACCGCCGTGGTCTTGCCGGCGCCGGACGGGCCGACTAGGGCCGTGGTCGTGCCCGGCGGGGCCACGAAGCTGACGCCAAGCAGGCCGTTGGACCGGGCGTCATGACGGAAGTCGACATCCTGGAAGGTGAGTTCGGCCCCCTTCCCGCTGGCCGGCGGCAGGTCGCGGGCGGCGGCGGAATCGGTGATGTCCGGCTTCAGCGAGGTCAGGCCGACCATCTGCTCCATGTCGATGAAGGCCTGGCGGATTTCGCGGTAGTTGAATCCCAGCATGTTCAGGGGGCCATAGATGCCGGTCAGCAGCAGGATCGCCGTGGTGACGTCGCCGATCCGCATGTGGCCGTGGATCACCTCCAGCCCGGCCATGACCGCCATCAGGCCGAGGCCGGCGTTGAGCACCACCGCCTGGGCGGCGTTGAGCATGGAGAGCGACGCATTGGCCTGGACCGAGGCCTGGACATAGTCACCCATGGCCGCCTCGTAGCGGTCGACCGTGCGGGTCTCGGCGCCGAAGGTCTTGACCGTCTCGAAGTTGATCATGGCGTCGACCGAGACCCCGGCCGCACGGTTGTCGGTCTCGTTCAGCCGCCGGCGGTGCGACAGCCGCCAGTCGGTGATCCGGAAGGTGGCGACCGTATAGACCACGATGGTGGCGAGCGCCGTCACCGCGAACCGCCAGTCCAGCCGGGTGACCATGACGATCATCGCCATGACCAGCTCGATCGCCGTCGGACCCAGGTTGAAGACCACGCTGCGCAGCAGGAAGTCGGTGGAGCGCGAGCCCCGGTCGATGATCCTGGCCAGGGTTCCGGTCTGCTTGCCCTGATGGAAGTCGAGCGACAGGGAGAGCGAGTGGGCGAAGGTCTCCACCGCGGCCTTGGCCATGGTCTGCTGCGAGACCGGGGTGAAGACCACGTCGCGGGCAAAGGGGGCGCAGGCCGAGATCAGCCGGAAGCCGGCGAAGGCCAGGGCCAGGGTGACGAAATCGGCGCCGAGCTTCAGGGTCTCGCCCTTGGCCGGGGCGAGCGTGTTGATGGCGTCGCCCAGCATGACCGGCGCCCACACCCCGGCGAGCTTGCCCAGGAACACCAGGCCCAACGCCAGCGGCAGGCGCCAGCGCAGCCCGGCCGCGCCCGAGCGCAGAACCAGGCGCGCCAGCTCCGACATGGAGCGCCAGAACCCGAAGCCCTTCTCGTTCGGGGCCGCGACCTCGGGGGCCTTGAAATGCCCGCCGCCATGAGCGTGATGAAATGCCAAGTGAGGGGTGTCTTCCTGCCTGTCGGGGCGATCGAGGAACTTAGGAGGCGGCGACGACCGTCGACTGGACGCCGCCGCCGGGCGTGATCCAGTCCACCCGGACGCCGCCGGCGGTCGGGACCACGCGGAATGGCCCGCCGACCAGGGGCTGGGCCTGGGCGGCGCTGAAGGCGATGCGGCTGTCGATGGATTCGCCGAACACCTTCACATCGTGGCCACCGTCCCGCAGGGGGGCGTTGAGCGACAGGGAGAAGGCGCCGGCCTGGTCGGCGCGGCCCTCGGCGGCGCGGCGGCCATCGACCCAGGCGCTGAGGCTGGTTCCCGCCGGCGCCCGGCCGGAGACCACGGCCGCGCCCTCGCGGTCGAAATCCACAGCGGTGATGCCCTGGGTCGCCGGTCGGCCCAGCCGCACGGCGCCGGCCCCGGCGCGCAGCAGGTATCCCGCGCCGGCCGGCGTCACCATGACATAGCCCTCCGCCTGGACGGTCTGGCCGCCCAGGCTCTGGGACAGGCCGTAGAGCGCGGCCTGGGGTTGGGCGGGCGCCGACAGCCGCCACAGGCCGGCGGCGTCGGCGGTGGCCAGGCTGGTCACACCTGTCGGCGTGGCTAGGCGCACCCGCGCATTGGGCGCCGCCGTTCCTGAGATCAGCATCTGCCCGGCGGAAAGCGCGATATCGGTCACCGCCGGCGGGGTCAGATAGGCGGCGTGGGTCTCGGTCTCACTGGCCGGCGCGGAGCTCTGCGCCGGTTGCGGCCCACAGGCGGCCAGCAGCAGGCCGGCGCCGGCCAGGACCGCGACAAGGGGCGCACGCACGCGAAACACGGCCGGTTGAAACTCCTTAACCCAAGTCCTAGCTAATCTGACCCTTCCGCGCCGGTCTTCAAGCGGCGCGACCTGATTCTCCTGGAGCCTGCCACATGGGGCACGACCCCGCCCCCCTTACCTCCGTCTGCGTTTTCTGTGGCTCCGCCGATGCGGCCGAGCCCGCCTTCCTGACCGCTGCGGCCGACCTCGGCCGCGCGCTCGCCGCCGCGAAGCTTGAGCTGATCTACGGCGGCGGCGGCGTCGGCCTGATGGGCGCCTGCGCCATGGCCGCGCATGACGCCGGCGGCAAGGTGCTGGGGATCATTCCCGAGTTCCTGAAGATCAAGGAACGCCGCCTCGACGTGGTGGAGACGGTGGTCGTCACCTCCATGCATGAGCGCAAACAGATGATGTTCGAGCGCTCGGACGGCTTCGTCGTCCTGCCCGGCGGCGTCGGCACCCTGGAGGAGATCGTCGAGCTGTTGTCCTGGCGCCGCCTGGACCTGCACGCCAAGCCGGTGGTGTTCTGGAGCCCGAACGGCTTCTGGGAACCCCTGTTCGCCCTCTTCCAGCACACGGTGGACCACAAGCTCACCCCGCCGGAATTCATGGAGAGCTGGGTGACCGTCGAGGCGATCGAGGACGTGGTCCCCGCCCTGCTCCGCGGCCCGGCCAAGATCCACGCCATGGCGCCGGACGTGGCGAGGCTGACCTAGCAACTCACCGCTCATCCCCGCGAAGGCGGGGACCCAAGCGGGATATCAACCTGCCTCGCCCTGACCAGGACCAGACTCGGCTTGGTTCCCCGCCTTCGCGGGGATAAGCGGGGTTGGGGCGAAGTCCGGCTCGCCAAAGATCGCCCGCTCCCTGGCCAGCCATTCCGACCGCCCGGCGATGATGAGGTCTGCCAGGGCCTTAGAACCAAATGTGCTGCCAGCGATAATCACGGGTGGCCCTCCTACAACTCGATGGACCTCGACCCATTCAAAGCCCGTGAATGGCGCAAACGCCAGATCTGCCATCAGTCCAACGCGACGCGCCGAGGTTCCCGAGATTTCCTTCCAAGTCACAGCCACCTGTCCCAACGGCCGCTTAACCTCAATGCCCTCGTGTGTGAGACGCACCGCCCCTGGGTCTCGGATCGTCCAGAGATTTACGCTCAGGCAGGCGAGGCAATAGCCACCGCTAAGGACTGCGAGTCCAAGCCCCACAGGCCCCAACAAATTCACACCCATGAGAGCCATGAGCCCAAAGACCAGCGACCCTACCATTCGCAGGATCGCTCTTGGCCGAGATGTCGCGATCGTCGTCGGAATGATCAACGGCGGTTCCCGCGCCTCAGCCCAGGCCTAGCGCTTGCCCGTCTTGGTCCTGGCCAGCGCCGCCCGCGCCGCCGCGAGGTCGCTGGCCCGGGCGATTGAGGCGGCGATATCCTTGTCCGGCGCCGTCGCCAGCCCCTGAGCCTGGCGATAGAGCGTGAGCGCGCCGGTGTAGTCGCCCGCGCTCTCCGCGCAGACGCCCAGATCATAGACCGTGTCGACATTGCGGGGGCTCGCCTTGTTGATCGCCGTCCAGGCGTCGCAGGCTTGGCCCATGTCGCCGCTCGACGCCGCCTTCACCGCCGCCGTGAACTGCGCCTTGATCTCGGTCGGCAGGCCGTCGCCGCGGGTCTTCAGGGTCGCGTCGAGCGTCGTGTTGTAGGGGGCGATGTCACGGCGGATTTCACCGAGGATTTCCCGCTGAGCGCTCGTCACCAGCTCCAGGTCGCTGCCCGACGGGCTCTGGTTGGCGCACCAGGAGGCGCTGCGGCTGGCGCGCTTCTGGCTCGAATAGACCACCCGACCGGCGGCGATGTTGGCCAGGCTGGGCGTGACGACCAGATCGACGTTGCGCCGCCAGCAAGGGATGGGGAAGCTCCTGTATTTCTTGCAGTTCTTCTTCTCGTTCCACTCGACGCAGCGGTCCTCGCTGCCCTGGTAGCTCGAGGTGTTGAAGTCGGTGCTGACCGTGCCGAAGATCACGCCCTGAGCGCCCATCTCCCGCCCATAGGCGCTGGCCCCGGCCGTATCCGGCGGGCCGCCCGTGGCGACGATCGTGAAATAGGGCCGGCCGTCAAAGGTCGCGGCGAACAGTTCGGCCTGCAGCGCCGCCTGGAATTCCGCGCCGCCATAGCCATTGAACCCGCCCACCGCGATGCGCCGGATGTCCGCGGTCTCCGCATAGCGCGGCGGAAAGCGCGCGCTGATCGCCACCGTCGTGGCGCAGCCTGCGATGAGCAGCAGGGCGGCGCAGCCCAGAACACTTGCGAAGATCTTCTTGGTCATGGTCGCCCCCCGGTCGTGGGGACGATAGCACCCAAGCTCGACAATACAACGAAGGGTAAGCGCCCGGCGCGATCAGGCCTTCGTCACCACGTCGCGGAACCCGTTGACGATCGGGTAGCGGCGGTCGCGGCCGAAGGCTCTGGGGCCGATCTTCACGCCGGGGGCCGCCTGGCGGCGCTTGTATTCCGAGCCGTAGAGCAGGCGCTGGACCCGCTCGACCGTCTCGGGGGCGTGGCCGCGGGCGACGATCTCGTCCAGGGTCGCCTCCTCCTCCACCAGCCCGAACAGGATCGCGTCGAGTTCGGCGTATTCCGGCAGGCTGTCCTGGTCCTTCTGGTCGGGACGGAGCTCGGCGGACGGCGCCTTGGTCAGGATGCGCTCGGGGATCGGATTGGCCGCCACGCCGTAGGGATCATTGGCGTTGCGCCATTCGCAGACGGCGTAGACGTCGGTCTTGTAGATGTCCTTGAGGACATTGTAGCCGCCGCACATGTCGCCATAGAGGGTGGCGTAGCCCACCGCCATTTCCGACTTGTTGCCGGTGGTCAGCAGCATCAGGCCGAGCTTGTTGGAGAGCGCCATAAGCGACAGGCCGCGCGTCCGGGCCTGGATGTTCTCTTCCGTCAGATCCGGCGCCTTGCCCTCATAGAGCGGGGTCAGCATCTGCGCGAAGGCGTCGACCGCGGGCGAGATGGCGATCTCGTCCAGCCGCACGCCCAGCCGGCCCGCGCAGCCCGCCGCGTCGTCGAGACTGTCCTGGCTGGTGTAGCGCGACGGCAGCATGAAGCACCGGACCCGGTCGGGGCCGAGCGCATCGGCCGCGACCACGGCGACAATGGCGGAGTCCACCCCGCCGGAAAGTCCAAGCAGAACACCGGGAAAGCCCGACTTGTTCACGTAGTCGCGAAGGCCCAGCACCATGGCGCGATAGACTTCTTCCGCACCCGAGACCCATTGGCCCATCGGGGCTTCGACACAGGTCCAGCCGCCGGCCTCCCGCTCCCAGGTCGAGAGCGCCAGGGCCTCCTCGAACATCGGCAGGCGCATGACCACCTCGCCCGCGGCCGACAGGGCGAAGGAACCGCCGTCGAACACCAGCTCGTCCTGGCCGCCGACCTCGTTGACATAGACCATCGGCAGGCCGGTCTCGGCGACCCGGGCGGCGGCGACGCCCATGCGCTCCTTGTCCGCCAGCCGGCGGAAGGGCGAGCCGTTCGGGACCAGCAGGATCTCGGCGCCCTGGGCCTTGAGGGCGGCGCAAACCGCGTCGCTCCAAATGTCCTCGCAGATCGGGACGCCGAGCTTCACGCCCTTCCATTCGAAGACGCTGGGCGCCTGGCCCGGCTCGAACACCCGCTTCTCGTCGAAGACGCCGTAATTGGGCAGGTCGCACTTGAACGCGACGCCCTGGACCTTGCCGTCGGCCAGGAAGGCGAGCCCGTTGCGCGGGCGTCGGCCCGGGGCCTCGGCCGGCCAGATCACACCGACCAGGGCGGCGAAATCGGCCGTGGTCTCGGCGGCCAACCGCTCGACGGCGGCCTTGCCCGCCGCCCAGAAGGCCGGCTTCAGGGCGAGGTCCTCCGGCGGATAGCCGTTGAGGAACAGTTCGGAGAAGAGCGCGATGTCGGCCCCGGCGGCGCGGGCCTCGGCCATGCGCTCACGGGCGAGCGCCTCGTTGCGGGCGATGGCCCCCACGGTGGGATTGGCCTGGATGGCGGCGATGACGAGGCGGTGTGTCATGGCCCGTCATGTAGCGTCGCTGCGGACGCCTCGCCAGCCGGAATACCGACTGTCGGAATGCGGGAAACAGAAACGCCGCCCCGGTGAGGGGCGGCGCTCCCAAAAAGTCAGTCGTCGCGGTGAACGCGCTCGCGGCGTTCATGGCGTTCCTGCGCCTCAAGGCTGAGGGTGGCGATCGGCCGGGCGTCCAGTCGGGCGACGCCGATCGGCTCCCCCGTCTCTTCGCAGTAGCCGTAGCTGCCGTCCTCGATTCGCCGCAGGGCCTCGTCGATCTTGGAGATCAACTTACGCTGGCGATCCCGGGTCCGCAGTTCGAGCGCGCGATCCGTTTCCGACGTCGCACGATCGGCGATATCGGGATGGTTCTCGGTTTCGGCCTGGAGATGGACCAGAGTTTCGCGGGATTCCCGAAGGATATCCTCTTTCCAATTGATGAGCTTCTGCTTGAAATACTCAAGCTGACGCTCGTTCATGAACTCTTCGTCCTCGGAAGGACGGTATTCCGGCTTGTCAGCCAAGACAGTGGCTGTGGTCATATACGCCTCACGCCCCCTGGAGTTACGCCCCGTAAGACACGCGGGGCGCTTATAGCAAACCGCTGCGGCCAAGCAATGAGACTCGCTCGCAGCGCGCGGATCATCGTAAAAGTTTCGCGCATTCCAGTTTGGCCAGTTCGACAGCGGCGCGGGTCTCGATCTCGTCGAGCACCCCCTCCAGCTGGCTATCGTCGGTAGAGTCGCGCTGGTCGCGGATGGCGCGCTGCAGGCTGTCGAGATCGCCGGCGCTCACCTCGCCGGAGAGCAGGCCGAGCTTCACGCCGTCCAGGACGTCGAGCAGACGCCCCGCCCGGCGCACCGCACGGCGGCGGCGTTCCAAAGGCCCGCCCACGTCCTGCAGGGCGAGAATGGCGTCGACGCTCATGACGCCGCTGAGGCCCGCGGCCCGGGCCACCTGGGCCGGCCCCGCAGGGGCCGAAATCGACGGGAGGCGGAATCCCTGGCCGTCGCCGCCCCTGGCTTTGCCAGGTCCGCCGGCCGGCCCTACGCCGCTCGTTCCGTTCACCTTCATGGGCAGGTCAAACTTTCCGCCTTACGCTTCGGGGGCACTCTTCGGCTCCGGACCTTAGAGTATGGTTAATGCCGGGCAATTTCTGCCCAAGCCCCAAATTCGCCCGGCCCTTCGTCGGCGGAAAACGCCAGTTTCTTCAGGGATTCCAAGGCCACACGGATTGGCATGAGCGTCGCATAGGCAGGCGGGTTCGCTTTGCTTCCCCCCAAGGGCTCCATGCGCCGCACGATTCGTCTGTTCAGTCTCGTTCTCGCCTTCGCCGCCGCCGCGGCCGGGCCGAGCTTCGCGAAGTCCCGCATCAAGGACGTCGTGGAGTTCGAGGGCGTCCGCGACAACATGCTGATGGGCTACGGCCTGGTGGTCGGCCTCAACGGCTCCGGCGACTCGCTCCGCAACGCGCCCTTCACCAAGCAGAGCCTCGAGGCGATGCTGGAGCGGCTGGGGGTCAACACCCGCGACGCCAATCTGAACACCAAGAACGTCGCCGCGGTGATGGTCACCGCCAAGCTGCCGGCCTTCGTTGCGGCCGGCGCGCCGATCGACGCCACGGTCTCGGCCATGGGCGACGCCAAGAGCCTGCAGGGCGGCACCCTGCTGGTCACCTCGCTCCTGGGCGCGGACGGCCAGGCCTATGCGGTGGCGCAAGGCACGGTGCAGACCGGCTCGGTCTCGGCGTCGGGCGCCTCGGGCAGCTCGGTGTCCAAGGGCGTGCCGACCGCCGGCCGGATCTCCTCCGGGGCGATCGTCGAACGCGAGATCGGCTTCCAGCTGGCCAGCATGGCCCAGCTGCGCATGACGCTCCGCAATCCCGACTTCACCACCGCGCGCAAGATCGCCGACGTCATCAACAGCCGCTTCCCGGGCTGCGCGCGAGCCGACAACCCGACCATCGTCACCATCCAGCCGCCCGCCGGCCAGGACATGGTCAACTTCGTCTCCCAGGTCGAGAACCTGACCGTCGACACCGATGAACCCGCCAAGGTGATCATCGACGAGGTCGCCGGCGTGGTGGTGATGGGCGAGAACGTCCGCATCTCCACGGTCGCCATCGCCCAGGGCAATCTGACCATCCGGGTCCAGGAGACGCCGGGCGTCAGCCAGCCCGCCCCCTTCAGCCAGGGCCAGACCACGGTTGTTCCGCAGTCGAGCGTCTCGGTGGACGAGGAGAAGGGCAAGCAGCTGCTCACCCTCAACAACGGCGCCTCGCTCTCCTCGCTGGTGGCCGGCCTCAATTCGCTGGGGGTGACGCCGCGCGACATGATCTCGATCCTGCAGGCCATCAAGGCCGCCGGCGCCCTCCAAGCCGACATCGAGGTGATGTGATGGGCGGCCTCTCCCCCGTCATCGTCAGCCCCAGCGTGCTGCAGGGCCAGGGCGCCCAGGCCACCGCGGCCCAGCTGGCCAAGCGCGGCGACATCGCCAAGACCGCCAAGGACTTCGAGAGCGCGTTCCTCTCGGTGATGGTCGGCGAGATGTTCGAGGGCGTGAACACCACCGAGAGCCCCTTCAGCGGCGGCCAGGGGGAACAGATGTTCAAGTCCTTCATGTCGGACGCGATCGCCAAGCAGGTGTCGCGCTCGGGCGGGATCGGCATCGCCGCCACCGTCCAGAAGGAAATGCTGAAGCTTCAAGGTTTGACTGAGGAGACCCCATGACGCTAACCGCGCCGGACGCTTCCGACCGCGTCGAGCAGCTGATCATGCTGACCCAACGCCTGACGGAACTCATTGCGCTCGAGGCCCAGGCCTTCGAGGCGCATCGTCCCCAGGATGCGGCCGCGCATATCGAGGAGACCTCGAAGCTGGCCAATATCTACCGCCATGAGTCCGCGCGGGTGCGGGCCAATCCGGGCCTGATCTCGGCCGCGCCCTTCGCCCTGCGGGCCAAGCTGATCACCGCCACCGAGGCCTTCGACGCCGTGCTCGCCCGCCAGGGCCGCGCGCTGGAAGCCGCCAAGACCGTCACCGAGGGCCTGGTCCGGGCCATCGCCGACGAGGTCGCCGCCCAACGCACCAAGGCCGTGGGCTATGGTCCCGGCGCGACCGTCCACGCCCCCGGCGCGGCCACCTCGATCACCCTGAACAAGCGGGCGTAGCGCCCGCCTCCCTCCCCTGCATGGGGAGGGAGAATTTCTGATCTCGCCTCCCAAATTAAAACGCTTGTTTGACGCCTCGTCATCTGCCTAGTTTCCGGGCGTCGTCGGGCTGTTCCGGCGGCACGCGTTCTCAGGGCGGGGTGAAAGTCCCCACCGGCGGTAATGGCGGCGTCCTCGCAAGATGCGCCGCACGAGCCCGCGGGCGCCCGTCCAGCCGCAAGGTTAGGCGGGGACAGCAGACACCGGTGTGATCCCGGGGCCGACGGTTAGAGTCCGGTTATGAGAACCACCTGAATGCTGGGCGGCCGCATGCGCGCGGCCGCGCGGCGCTCATGGTGTCTCCCTGAGTCGTGGTTCATCCGACTGGGAGCTGACCATGACCCAAGCTGCTTATGAATTCGCCACCGCCAACGGCGCCTATCGGCCCGCCCGCATCGCGTTCGTGAAGGCTGGCTGGCACGCCGAGATCGTCGACAAGGCCCTTGAGGGCTTTCTCGCCGAGCTGGTCCGCCAGGGCTTTTCCGAAAAGATCGTCGATGTGTTCGACACCCCAGGGGCCTTCGAAATCCCGCTGCACGCCCAGACTCTCGCCAAGACCGCCCGCTATGCGGCGATCGTCGGCGCGGCCCTGGTGGTCGACGGGGGCATCTATCGCCACGACTTCGTGGCCTCCACCGTCGTCCAGGCCCTGATGCAGGTGCAGCTCACCACCGAGATCCCGGTGTTCTCGGTGGTCCTGACCCCGCACCACTTCCATGACCACGACACCCACCAGCAGTTCTTCCGCGAGCACTTCGTCCAGAAGGGCGTCGAGGCGGCCCAGGCCTGCCTGAAGACCCTGGAGAGCCTGCAGAAGCTGACAGGAGGGGCCTGATGGGTCAGGCGCTTCCCCCCGAGGGGTTCGAGCCGCACTTCCGCTCCAGCCCGCTCACCGAGCCCTGGGAGCCGCTGTTCAGCCTAAAGCTTGAGGACAAGGTGGTCCTCGGGCTCTGGGCCGACCGGCCCCACACCAACAGCCGGGGCATGGTGCATGGAGGGCTGATCTCGGCGCTCGCCGACAACGCCATGGGCCTGTCCTGCAGCCAGCAGCTGGGCGGCGCCGCGCGGCTGGTGACGGTGAACCTCAATGTCGACTTCCTGGCGCCGGCCCAGATCGGCCAATGGGTCGAGGTCGACACGGTGTTCGTGAAGACCGGGGGCACGCTCAGCTACGCCCTGGCCTTCGTGACCGCCGACGGGACGCCCTGCGCCCGGGCGAACGCGGTGTTCAGGACCTCGCGTCCGACCCCAGCCGAAGCGTCCGGGTGACCCCGATGGCGTCAATGAAGTCGCGATCGTGGCTCACCACCAGGATCGCGCCGTCATAGCCCCGCAAGGCCGCCTCGACCGCGGCGATCGAGTCGAGGTCGAGGTGGTTTGTGGGCTCGTCCAGGATCAGCAGCTGCGGCGGTCTTGCGCCATTCAGGACGCAGGCCAGGGCCCCGCGCAGCCGCTCGCCCCCGCTGAGGGATCCCACCTGCCGATCCGCCGCCGTGTTGCGGAACAGGAAGCGGGCCAGAGCCGCGCGCGCGGTGTTCTCGCTGGCCTCCGGGTTCAGCCGGCGGAAGGCCTCGGCCAGGGTCTCGTCGTCGCGGAGCATGGCGGTGCGCTGGTCCAGCAGGGCCGCCGGAACCCCATGGCTCACCTGGCCTGAGGACGGCGCCAGGTCGCCGGTCGCCAGGCGGATCAGGGTGGTCTTGCCCCCGCCGTTCGGGCCGGTCACGGCCACCCGCTCCGGCCCGGTCAGCCTCAGGTCCAGGTCGCGGATCAGGGGCGGGCCGCCCGGATAGGCGAAGCTGACGGCCTCGAAGGCCAGCACGGTCCGCCCCGCCGGCAGGCCGCAGGACGGCAGGTCGAAGGCCAGCCGCCGGGTTCGCTCCACCCGGGACTGGGCGTCCGCCAGCTCGGCCTGGGCTGCGGCGGCCTGGCGATCGGCGAGCAGCTGGCCGCGTGCGCCGGAATTCTCCGCCCGCTCGGCCATGGCCCCCAGCACGATCTTGGGCGTGCCGCCCTTGGCGGCGAAGCGGCGGCCGGCCGCGTCGCGCCTCTCCTTGCGTTCGCGGGCCTGCTGGTTTTCGCGCGCCACCCGGGCCAGGGACCGTTCGGCCTCGGCCAGATCGCGGGCGGCGGCCGCTTCCTCCTCCGCCTTGCGGGCGGCGTAGAGGTCGTAGTTTCCGCCATAGACCCGCGCGCCCAGGCTGGTCAGCTCGACGATCCGGTCCATGGCGCGCAGCAGGCCGCGGTCGTGGCTGACCACGATCGCCCCGCCCTTCCAGCGGGCCAGCACCTGGGCAACGAGGGCGCGGGCCTCGACGTCGAGATTGTTGGTCGGCTCGTCCAGCAGCAGCAGGTCCGGCCGGGAGACCAGCAGGCCGGCGAGGGCGGCGCGCGTCGCCTGTCCGCCGCTGAGCTCCGCCGCGGGCCGCTCAGGATCCAGCCCCGCCAGGCCGACATCGGCCAGGGCCTGGGCGAGGTCCGACTCCAGGGCCCAGTCGGCCTCGGCGAAATCGTCGTCCGTCCCCTGCCCCGCGGCGATGCGGGCGAGCCGGTCCAGGGGATCTGCGACGCCCAGCAACTCGGCGACCCGAGCGCCCGGCGGCGGGCTGAGCGCCTGGCGCAGGACGCCGACCCGGCCCCGCACGGTCACGGCGCCGGAGGCCGGGGCGAGTTCGCCCAGCATCAGCCGGATCAGGGTGGTCTTGCCGACCCCATTGCGCCCGACCAGGCCGGTGCGCTCGGCCCCGAAGGCCAGGGTCAGATTGTCGAAGAGGGTATGGCCGTCAGGCGTGGCGTAGCGGACGGCGTCGAGCGTGAGAAAGGCGGACATGGGCGACCGGATTTGCGTGGACGTTCGGGACGAGGCGGGTGTCCGTCACGTGGCGCATGGTCGTGATCTCCTCAGGGCTCGACCCTGGATATAGGCCCGGCCGCGCCCTCGCGCAAATCGGACATGGCGCTGACCCCACCCTTGCGGATCGGGCGGAAGTCCCGAATTTGAGAGCAAGAGCCGGAGTTCGGCGCGCCGGCGGGAGTCCTAGACATGGCCTCAAGACATCCGAAGGAGCTTGAGATGCTGTCACAGACACCCCTCGACGACACCCGCTGGGCGGCGGTCGTCGCCCGCGATCCCGACGCGGACTTCTTCTATTCGGTCCGCACCACCGGCGTGTACTGCCGCCCGGCCTGCGCCGCCCGGCTTGCCCGGCGCGAGAACGTCGCCTTCCACGCCACGCCGGCGGACGCCGAGGCGGCCGGATTCCGCCCGTGCAAGCGCTGCAAACCCACGGAGGCGCCGCTCGCCGAACGCTATGCCGACACCGTCGCCGCCGCCTGCCGGGCGATCGAGGCGGCCGAGACCCCGCCCAGTCTGGAGGACCTCGCCCGGACCGCGGGGCTCAGCCCCCACCACTTCCACCGGGTGTTCAAGGCCGTGGCCGGAGTGACGCCCGGCGCCTACGCCAAGGCCCATCGCGCCGCCCGCGTCCGCCAGGAGCTGGGCCGCGCCGGCACGGTGACCGAGGCGATCTACGACGCCGGCTTCAATTCCGGCGGCCGGTTCTACGAGACCTCGACCCAGGTGCTGGGCATGACGCCCACCCGCTTCCGCAAGGGCGGCGAGGCGACCACCATCCGGTTCGCCGTCGGCCAGTGTTCGCTGGGCGCCATCCTCGCCGCCGCGACTGACAAGGGCGTCTGCGCCATCCTGATGGGCGACGACCCCGACGCCCTGGTGCGCGACCTGCAGGACCGCTTCCCCCGCGCCGAGCTGGTCGGCGGCGACGCGGCCTTCGAGGCGACCATGGCCCGGGTCGTGGGCCTGGTGGAGCAGCCCCGCGCCGGGCTCGATCTGCCACTCGACGTGCGCGGCACGGCCTTCCAGCAAAGGGTCTGGCAGGCGCTCACTGAGATCCAGGCCGGGCGGACCGCAAGCTATGCCGACATCGCGGAGCGGATCGGCCAGCCCCGCGCCGTCCGCGCCGTGGCCCAGGCCTGCGCCGCCAATGCGCTCGCCGTCGCCATCCCCTGCCATCGGGTGGTCCGCAACGACGGGGCGCTGTCCGGCTATCGCTGGGGGGTGGAGCGCAAGCGCGCGCTGCTGGAGCGGGAGGCGGCGGCGTGAGCGCTTTGGCCCTCCTCTCCCCCGCCGATCTCTCAACCCGCATCGCCCAGGTCGACTGGACGGCCGTCGAGTCGGACCTCGACACCCGCGGCTGCGCCCTCCTGCCGGGCCTGCTGAGCCCACAGGAGTGCGCGGAGGTCACCGCCCTCTATGACCGCCCGGCCGGGTTCCGCAGCCGGGTGGTGATGAGCCGGCATGGGTTCGGCCGCGGCGAGTACCAGTACTTCGCCTATCCCCTGCCCGACCTGGTCCAGACCCTGCGCGAGGCGACCTATCCCCGGCTCGCCCCCATCGCCAACCGCTGGAACGGGCGGATGGGGATCGACATCGCCTATCCCGCCGACCACGCCGATTTCCTGGCCCGCTGTCACGCGGCGGGCCAGGTCCGGCCGACCCCGCTGCTGCTGCGCTACGGGCCCGAGGACTACAACTGCCTGCACCAGGACCTCTACGGCGAACACGTTTTCCCGCTGCAGATCGCCGTTCTGCTGTCGGAGCCGGAGCGGGACTTCACCGGCGGCGAATTCGTGCTGACCGAACAGCGGCCGCGCATGCAGTCCCGCGTCGAGGTCGCGCCCCTGCGCCAGGGCGACGCCCTGATCTTCGCCGTGAATCAGCGGCCGGTCAGCGGATCGCGCGGGTCCTATCGCGTAGCCCTGCGCCATGGGGTCAGCCGAGTCCGCACCGGCGCCCGCCATACCCTCGGCGTCATCTTCCACGACGCCTTCTAGCCCTTCGAGGACACAGCCATGACCTACGTCATCAGCGGCCTGCCGGTCGCGGACTTCCAACCCCTGTTCGGCATGTCGGACGCCGAGCTCGCCGATCGCAACATCGTGCGCATGACGGCCGACGCCCCGGTGGGCTTTCCCTGCCGCATCAGCCTGGCCGACGCCCGCCCCGGCGCGACCCTGCTGCTGCTCAATCACGAGCACCTGCCGGTCGACAGCCCCTATCGCAGCCGCCACGCCATCTTCGTCAAGGAGGCGGCGACCGAGACCGCTCGGTTCGTCGACGAGGTTCCGCCGGTCCTGACCGTGCGCAAGGCGATCTCCGTGCGCAGCTTCGACGCCGCGGGCATGATGCTCGACGCCGATCTGGCGGCCGGGGACGAGATCGAGCCCCTGATCCTGCGCCTGCTCGACAATCCGGACGCCGCCTATCTCCACGCCCACAATGCGGGCCGCGGCTGCTATGCGGCGCGGATCGATCGGAGCTAGGCCTTGCGTGCGCGGTCGGACGGGGCTCACCTTGCAGGATCAGTTCCCAAGGATCGTCCATGCGCCGTTCGACCGTTCCGCTCGCCCTCCTGATGGCCGCCTGCGCCACGGGCGCCCTCGCCGCCAAGCCGGCGCCCAAGGCAAAGCCGCTGCCGGCCTGGGCCGTGGCCCATCGCGACGCGATCGTGCTGGACACTCACTATGACACCCCGGCCAACTTCCATGTGCCCGGCTGGGACATGCTCGACCGCCACGACTATGCGGTCGACGGCAGCCAGGTGGACCTGCCGCGCATGATCGAGGGCGGGGTCGATGGCGGCTTCTTCGCGATCTACACGCCGCAGGGCGCCCGCGGCGTGGCCGGCGACCAGCAGGCCCGCGACTTCGGCCTGGTCCGCGCCACCGAGATCCACGAGATGGTCGCCAAGCATGGCGACAAGTTCGCCATCGCGCTCAAGGCCGCCGACGCCCCGGCGATCCTCGCCCAGAACAAGCGCTTCGTGTTCCTCAGCATGGAGAACGGCCCGCCGGTCGCCGGCGACATCAGCCTGATGCAGGCCTTCTATGCGCTGGGCGTTCGCATGATGGGGCCAGTCCACTTCCTCAATAACGACCTGGCCGACTCCGCCACGGACAAGCCCGAATGGGGCGGGCTGTCGCCCCGCGGGAAGGATTTCGTGGCCGAGGCCAACCGGCTGGGCATTGTGCTCGACGCCTCCCACGCCTCCGACCAGGTGCTCGACCAGATGCTGACGCTCTCCAAGGCGCCGATCATCCTCTCACACTCGGGCTGCAAGGCGATCTTCGACCATCCGCGCAACATCGACGACGCGCACTTGAAGGCCCTGGCCGCCCATGGCGGGGTCATCCAGATCAACGCCTTCTCGAACTACATGGTGCCCACGCCGCACATCCCGGAGCGCGATGCGGCTATGGCGGCCCTGATGAAGCAGATCGGGTTCAGCGGCCGCGACATGACGCCCGACCAGCGCAAGGCCTTCATCGCCGGCAGGAAGGCGATCGACGCCAAGTGGCCGGTGCCCCGCGCCAATCTCGACGACTACATGAAACACATGCTGCACGCGATCGAGGTCGCCGGGATCGACCATGTCGGGGTCTCCGGCGACTTCGACGGCGGCGGCGGCATCGACGGCCTGGAGAGCGTCGCCGACTATCCTAAGATCACCCAGCGGCTGATGGCCGCCGGCTACACCAAGGCAGACGTCGCCAAGATCTGGGGCGGCAACGCCCTTCGCGTCCTGGCCGAGGTCGAGGCCGCGAAGGGGAAGTGATCCAAAGCCCCTCCCCCTTGCGGGGAGGGGTTGGGGTGGGGGTGTCGGCTGTGCGTGTGCGTCTTTCGGCTCATCAAGAACCCAAACAGCAAGCGCTGGCGCTGACACCCCCTCACCCTACCCTCTCCCCGCAAGGGGGAGAGGAGCGCGAACTTTCAGATGCCAATCTAGTCGAAAGCCCCCAGAAGGGGAGCAGCGCCTAGCGCCCGCTGGTCGGGATGTCCTTGAAGGCGACGTCCTTGTCGACGCGGATGTCGCCGGGCAGGCCCAGGACGCGCTCGGCGATGATGTTGCGCAGGATCTCGTCCGTGCCGCCCTCGACCCGGGTGGCGGGCGAGCGCAGCAGCATGGCCTGGAACCGCGCGGCGGCCTCGGCGTGGGCGGGATCGAGGATCACCCCGGCCTGACCCTGCAGGTCGAGGGCGAACATCGCCAGCTCCTGCATGGTGGCCCCGGCCACCAGCTTGCCGATCGAGTTCTCAGGCCCGGGGGTCTCGCCCTTGGACAGGGCGCTGATGGCCCGCATGCCGGTGTACTTCAGGCCGCTGGCCTTGACCGCGTACTGGGCCAGGCGCGAGCGGACCATGCGGTCGTCGGCGGCAGGGCCGTCCTCGGTCTGGAAGTTCAGGCAATAGTCGAACAGCTCCGGGAAGCCGGTGGGCATGCCCGAGCCGATCGACAGGCGCTCATTCATCAGGGTGGTGAGCGACACGGTCCAACCCTGGCCCACGGCGCCGAGCCGCTGGTTGTCGGGGATGCGGACCTCGTTGAAGAACACCTCGTTGAAGCCGGACTGGCCATTGGCCTGCTTGATCGGGCGAATCTCGATGCCCGGCGACTTCATCGACAGCCAGAACATGGTCAGGCCCTTGTGCTTGGGCACGTTCGGGTCGGTCCGGGTGATCAGGATGCCGTAGTCGGAATTCTGGGCGCCGCTGGTCCAGATCTTCTGGCCCTGAATGATCCAGTCGCCGGAGCCGTCCGTGGCCTGCTCGGCCTTGGTGCGCAGACCGGCCAGGTCGGACCCGCCGGCCGGTTCGGAGAACAGCTGGCACCAGACCTCGGCGCCGGAGGCCATGGCCGGCAAGAGCTTGCGTTTATGCTCCTCCAGGGCCCAGGCCATCAGGGTCGGGCCGCACATGCCGTGGCCGATGGTGAACAGGCCGCCGAGGGTCCCATAGGCGCCCTCCTCCTGGCCCCAGATCACCCGCTCGATCGGGGTCGCGCCGCGGCCGCCATATTCCTTCGGCCAATGCAGGCAGGCCCAGCCGGCGTCGAACTTCTTCTTCTGCCAGGCCTTGGCGGCGGCGATCGGGTCCTCGCTCTTGAGGCCCATATTGCCGAAGCTCGACTGCTTCAGCTCGGCTTCCAGATGGGTCGGCGCATTGGCGGCGATCCAGGCGCGGACCTCGGAGCGGAACGCGGCTTCTTCGGGGGTGTCGTCGAAATTCATGATCTTGATCCTCAGGCCGCGGCGGGGGCGTCGTTGCGCTGGCGCAGACGCTCGATCAGCAGGTCTTCCCAGGTCGACTGGGAGCCCAGGGCGAGCGCCAGGGCATTGGCGCGGCGGTAGAACAGGTGGCAGTCGAAGGCCCAGGTGAAACCCATGCCGCCGTGGGTCTGGATGTTGTTCTTGGCGCAGTGCTGGAAGGCCTGGGTCGCCGAGACCCGCGCCGTCGCCGCCGCCACCGGCAGCTCTGCCGAGCCGGTGGAAAGCGCCCAGGCGCCGTAATAGGCGTTGGAGCGGGCGAGCGTGGCAGAGACATACATGTCGGCCAGCATGTGCTTCACGGCCTGGAACGAGCCGATCTGGCGACCGAAGGCCATGCGCTCCAGCGCATAGTCGCGCGCCATCTCCAGGGCACGGTCGGCGCCGCCCACCTGTTCGAAGGCCAGCAGGATGGCGGCGCGGTCCAGCACATCGGTGACGATCCGCCAGCCCTGCCCGGCCTCGCCCAGCCGTTCGACCGGGGCGCCGTCAAAGCTCAGCTTCGCCTGGCTGCGGGTGGGATCGATGGTCTCCAGGGTCTCGCGGCTGACGCCCGGTCCGGCGAGGTCCACCAGCCAGAGGGACACGCCCTGGGGTTCGCGCGCCGCCACGATGGCGAGATCGGCGCTGTCGCCGTCCGCCACCGGCAGTTTCACCCCGGTCAGCTTGCCGCCCGAGACCTGGGCCTTGACCGAGGTCTCGCTGACCTTGCCGGGGCCTTCGCCCAGGGCCAGGGTCGCGACCGCCTCGCCGGACGCCAGCCGGGGCAGCCAGGCCGCCTTCTGGGCCTCGGTCCCGGCGATCAGCAGGGCCTCGGCCGCCTGATAGATCGAGGACAGCACCGGGACCGGCGCATTCACCCGGCCCAGCTCCTCGGCGATGACGCAGAGCTCCAGATGGCCCAGGCCGACGCCGCCGAATTCCTCGGGAATCGCCGCGCCGAGGAAGCCCATCTCGCCTAGCCCCTTATAGAGCTTGCGGTCATAGGGCTCCGGCCCTTCCAGGATCGCGCGCACGGCGGAGCTGGGGCACTGGTCGGTCAGGAAACGCCTGACCTGATCGCGCAACTGCTTCTGTTCGTCGGAAAAATCGAAGTTCACCTGAGGCCTCCCAGCCGCGTTCGAGCGGTTCGTGGCGACAATTGAGCGAGCTTTCCCAGGGTCAGTCAAAGCCCTGCTTGCCTGACGTCGCGGCCGGGCGTTCAGCTTGCCGTGATGGGCTGGCGCACGACCGGCCACGAGGGAGACGCACATGGATCTGGGCCTGAAAGACAAGGTCATCTTCGTCGCCGGAGCGAGCCGGGGCATTGGCCTGGGCATCGTCGAGGCCTGCCTGGCGGAAGGCGCCAAGGTGGCGATCACCGCCCGTGGCGCCGAGGCGCTGGAAGAGACCCGCGCCCGGCTGGCCGCCCAGTATGGCGCCGACAGGCTGTGGGCCATGTCCGGCGACATGCGCGACACCGCCACCATCGAGAAGGCCCTGGCCGGGGCCGAATCTGAGCTGGGCCCCATCTTCGGGGCCGTGGCCAATGTCGGCCTGCACCCCTGCCCGCTGGGCGCCGAGGTCGATGACGAGACCTGGGACGCGGGCTTCTCGCAGAACCTGGGCTCGGCCTGGCGCCTGGCGCGCGGCGCCTTCCGCCTGATGTCGCCCCGCCAGGAGGGTGCGATCCTGTTCATCAGCTCGATCGCGGGCCTTGGCGCACTGGGCACGCCGCTCACCTATGGCACGGCCAAGGCCGGCATGAATCACCTGGCCAAGGAGCTCGCCCGGATCGCCGGCCCCGCCAATGTGCGGGTCAACGCCATCGCGCCCGGCAACATCATCTTCCCCGGCGGCGAGTGGGAGGAACGCTCCAACGGCCCCCGCGCCAGTTCCTGGAAGCGCTGGATCGACCGCGAGGTGCCGCTGAAGCGCTTCGGCCATCCGGAAGAGATCGGCTCCGCGGCCGCCTTCCTGCTCTCCCCCAAGGCCAGCTTCGTCCACGGCGCGATCCTGCCCGTTGACGGCGGCCAGACCCGCTGATGTCGGAGCCCGCCATGTACGAACACCTGCAACTCGTGACCGAAGGCGACGTGGTCTTCGCCACCATGAACCGGCCGGACCGGCTGAACGCCCTCAATCCCAAGCTGGTCGAGGAGCTGCGCGACTTCTTCGTCGGCCTGTACTGGCGGCGCGACGTGCGCGTCGTGGTGCTGCGCGGGGCCGGCAAGGCCTTCTGCGCCGGCCTGGATCTGAAAGAGCGCAGCGGCGACAACGCCGACCGCTCCGTGGGCGCGGGCCTGACCGGCCAGCGGCGGATCAGCGAAATCGTCATCGCCATGCGCCGCTGCCCCCAGCCGATCATCGCCTGCGTCGACGGCGCGGCGGCCGGCGGCGGCTTCGCCCTGGCTCTGGCCTCGGACGTGCGCATCGCCACGCCCAGCCTGAAGATGAACGCCGCCTTCATCCGCATCGGCCTGTCGGCCTGCGACATCGGGGTGAGCTACTTCCTGCCCCGCATGGTGGGGTCATCGGTCGCCGCCGAGTACATGCTGACCGGCCGGTTCATCACCGCGGAGCGCGCCTACCAACTGGGCCTGATCAGCAAGATCGTCGAGGCCGACCAGCTGGAGGCCGAGGCCCGCGGCTTCGCGGCCGACATGCTGCACGCCACCCCGCTGGGTCTGCGCCTGACCAAGGAGGCGCTGAACCACGCCATCGACGCCAATGGCCTGGAAGCCGCCATCGCCATGGAGGACCGCAACCAGATCCTCTGCGCCCAGGACGGCGACTTCGGCGAAGGGGTGCGCGCCTTCCTGGAGAAGCGCACGCCGGTCTACGCCAAGCGGGACAGCTGAGACGTCCAGACGCCTCCCCCGCCGCGGCAAGGCTGTCGCATATGAAGGTCGCGCCCCTTCCCCCTCGACCGGGGAAGGCGGCTCGACTCCATAGCCCCCATAGCTAGGGCTTGATCCCCATGGCCTCGAATTTCTCGGCCACTTGCGGATCGATCTCCTTGGCCTCGCGGATCTCCGCCTCCCCGCCCTCGGTCAGGCCCAGCCGCAGCCTGGCGATCCCGCTGCCGTAGTGGGAGTCCGCGCGGGTGTCGTCGGATTGCAGGGCCATTTGGAAGTCCTCCCAGGCCGGGCGCCACCGCGCCATCTTCAGTCCAGCCATGCCGCGCAGGTTCAGGATCTCCGGTGCCTGGGGCTTCAGCTCCACCGCCCGGCTGCAGGCGGCATAGGCCGCGTCCAGCTCCCGGTCGGCCATAAGCCGGCGCCAGCACCGTATCGCGTGGTAGATCACATTGTCCGGGTCCAGCTCGGCCGCCCGGTCATGTTCAGTGATGGCGCGAACCTTGTCGCCCATCCGCCAATAGGCGTCCGCGCGGTTCATCACCGCCGGCGCATAGCTCGGCGCCAGGGCGATCACCTGGGTGAAGTCGGCGACCGCCAGCGGGTATTTCTCCTGGTTCGCATAGACATTGCCCCGGTTCATGAAGGCGTCGACGTTCTTCGGATCAAGCCCCACGGCGCTGGAGTAGTCGGCGACCGCCCGGTCGGGGTCGCCCTTTTCCAGATAGGCGTTGCCCCTCAGGCTGAACGCCGTGGCCGATTTGGGGTCCAGGGCCAGCGCCATGCCGAAATCGCTGATGGCGTGATCATAGTCCTTCTGCAGGATGCGGACCTTGCCCCGCTCCAGCAGATGGGCCGCCTCGTCAGGGTTCATCTTGGACGCCTTGGTGAAATCGGCCGCCGCCAGGTCGTATTTCTCCAGCCGGACATAGGTCTGGCCGCGCGCGCTATAGGCCCCCTCCTGCGGCTTCAGGGCGATCGCCTGGGTGAGGTCGTCGACCGCGCCGGCATAGTCCTGCCCCGCGGTGCGGGCGATGCCGCGGAAGGAATAGGCGCTGGACCGCGCCTCCGCCGACACGTCCCCGGCCTCGACCAGGGCGGTGCAGCTCGCGATCACCTGAGCTGGGGCAAAGGTCTTCTGGTAGTTGTTGCAGCGGTCATAGTCCTGCTGGGGCGGCAGGGCCGACGCCGGCGCCGCCATCCCCAGGCCCAGCCCCACCAAGAGGCCCACCCCGCCCCCAAAACGCCACCGCCCCATCAACACCGCTCCTCCTGCGCCGCACCTGGCGCGCCAGACGGCGATGCTAAGGCGCAAGGCCGCAAACGCCCTCCCCGGTTTGGGGGAACTGCGACGCAACAGGACGCCGACCAACGGCTGCCGCTCCTCCGGGAGAGATAAGAAGCCTTGCCCTCGTCTCTTGCGCGCCTAGGATCGAGTTGCTTTCATAACCATACCCAGGGAGGGCGCGATGGTTGACCTGCCGGATCGACGGTCCGTGGTGATGCTCGCCGCGGGCATGCTCGCGTCGCCGGCCCTGGCGCAGGAGGGACAAACCGTGCGGCCCAGCCGAGTGCGCCACTACGTCATCGCCGCCCGTGACCTGGAGGCGACCTGCCGCCAGCTCTATGACCTGCTGGAGGTCGAGCCGACGCCCAAGCGCGAGGGGCCGGAGCCGACCCTGGCCTTCGGGTTCCGGACCCGCATGATCCGGGTGGGGACCACCCTGATCGAGGTGGTCTCCCCCATTCGCGAGCCGCACCAACTCCACAGCTTCTTCGCCGAGCGAGGCGGCGACGGCGGGTTCATGGTGGTGATGCAGACCTATGATGACGACGCTCTGCTCGCGCGGCGGCCGCCAACGGCCACAAGCTGGCCTTCGAGATCCCGGACTTCCGGGGCCAGCACCTGATGCAGTTCGACTACAAGACCTTCGGCTCACGGTTCGAATTCTACAAGTACACGCCGGAGGACAACTGGTGGGGCGATCCCCTGCACGGCGCCTATAACGACCGCGCGCGGCGGAGGACATCCTGGGCGCCGAGGTGGCCGTGGCCGATCCCGCCGCCATCGCGGCGACGGCGGCGGCGACGTTCCTGGGCGACCAGCAGGGGACAGGCGTGCGGTTCGGCGACCGGCGGATCGACTTCATCCCGGCGGGCGATGGGCCCAAGGGGCTGATGGCCCTGCATCTGAAGGCCCGCGACCGCGCCCGGGCAGGCCAGGTCGCGACGGTCGCCAATGTGACCTTCCGCTTCGTCTGAGGCGTTCGGGTCCAGCCTACCGCAAAGTGGGCTGAACCTCCGCCATCGCCCCCCGATCAGGCCTTGCCGCCCGCCGCGATCAGGGCGTCGATCTGGGCGGACAACACACTGATCGGCACGGCGCCGGTCTTCACGACCGTGTCGTTGAAGCCGCGGATATCGAACTTCGGACCCAGGGCCTGCTTGGCGTGGTCGCGCAGGCGGTTGATCTCATTGTGGCCGACCTTGTAGCCGCAGGCCTGGCCGGGCGTGCCGCAATAGCGGTCGATCTCGCTGGTCATGGCCTGGCGGGTGCGGCCGGAATTGGCCACCGCCCAGTCGATCGCCTGTTCGCGAGACCAGCGCTTGGCGTGCAGGCCGGTGTCGACCACCAGGCGGATGGCGCGGAAACGCTGGGCCTGGAGATAGCCGAGCTGACCCGCCCAGTCGGTCTGGTACATGCCCATCTCGTCGCCCAGTTGCTCGGCATAGAGCGCCCAGCCCTCGACATAGGCGTTGAAGCCCGACAGCAGGATGCGGATCAGCGGCAACTGGCCGGTCTCGGTCAGATAGGCGCCCTGCCAGGCGTGGCCCGGAATGGTCTCGTGATAGGTCAGGGACGGCAGGGAGAACTTCGGCCAATTCTTCGTCGACTTCAGATTGATGTAGTAGGTCGAGGGCCGGGAGCCATCGAGCGAGCCGGTGTTCATATAGCCCTGGCCGGCGCCGTCCTGGATGTCGGCGGGCACCCGCTTCACATCGACCGGCGCCTTGAGCTTCAGGTTGAACTGGGTGGCGAGCTTGGGCCGCACATCGGCGATCAGCTGGTTCAGATAGGCCAGGACCTGGGCGCGCCCGGCGTCATCGTCCGGGAACAGGAACCGCGGATCATTGCCGAGCGCGATCATCCGCTCGCCGACCGTTCCCTGGGTGAGGCCATTGGCCTTGAGGATCGCGTCCATCCGGGACTCGATGGCCTTGTTCTGCTCGAGCCCGGTCTGGTGGATCTGCTCGGCGGTCATGTCGGTGTTGGTGCCGGCCTTCAGCAGCCAGCCGTAATAGGCCTCGCCGTCCTTGAACCGCCAGACGCCGGCGTCGTGCGTCGACTTGGGCTGCAGGGCCTTGAGCGTCTCATACTGGCGGGTGAGCGCGGGATAGATCTCGCTGGAGACGATCTTGGTCGCCTGGCCCGACCAGTCGCCGGGAATGCCCTTGGCCTTGGCGCGGCCGGCGAGCGAGGAGACAAACCGGGCGTCGGCGGCCGGAACGGCCAGCATGCCGCTCATCTGGCCCAGCATGTTCGACATGATGAAGTCGGGCGCGATCACCCCCAGGCCGGCGTCGCGCTTCACGCGCTCGGTCTCCTGGTCGAGGGCGACGGCGACCCCGTGCAGACGGGCCAGATAGGCGTCACAGTCGGCGGCCGTGGCGATGGTGTGCTGGCTGTCGAGGAATTCACGGCGCCGGAATAGGTCCCGCCCTGCTGGCTGACCACATAGGGGGTCGAGGCCTCGCTCATGGCGGACTGGAAATTGTTCTCGCCGAACGCGAAGGGCTTGGCCTCGAGACCCAGCTCCATGGCGTAGGCCACCACGTCCTTGTTCAGCTTCACGGCCGGCGAAAGCCCGGCGTCCGGCAGGGCCTTGAGGGACTTGAGCCCCTCCTCGCAGAACCGGTGCTTGGCCTCCACGCCGGCCCAGGAGGAGTCCGATAGCTTCGACTTGCGCCAGGCGTAGGCGCCGGTGTCGAGGCCGAGGCTGGTGGCGAACTCGGGCGCCTCGTCGAGCATCCGCACGCAGGTCTTGTCGAAGAAGGCGTTGGCGGCCGCATCGCCCGAGGCGGCGAGCGCCAGGCCCGGGGCGGCGGTGGCGAGGCCCGCGGCGGCGCCGCTCAGCAGCAGTTGGCGACGATCGAGGCTCATGGGGCGTCTCCTGGAATCCTGGAAGCGGACCCTAGGTAGGGGGCCCGGCCGGCGCTAGTTACCAGAATGTAACCTGTGACACCCGCGACCGATCCCGCCGCCCCGCGCCAGACTGCTGACAGTTTTTGGTCCGCCCCTCGGCCAGGATCGCCTGCCCGCGCGCCAGATCACGTCGCGCGGGCCAGGGCGCGGGATTTGTTCACTTATTGTTCCTGTGTTATCTGTGAGTCCCGACACTACATTAGGCGGTCCCGCGGGCGTCCTCGGCGGGGAAGAGCGTTCCAGGAAATCATGGCCGAACAGCTGAACTTCATCCGCGTGCGCGGCGCGCGTGAGCACAATCTGAAAGACGTCAATGTCGACATCCCGCGCGGCGAGCTGGTCGTGCTCACCGGGCTGTCGGGATCGGGCAAGAGTTCGCTCGCCTTCGACACCATCTACGCCGAGGGCCAGCGGCGCTATGTCGAGTCGCTGTCGGCCTATGCGCGCCAGTTCCTGGAGCTGATGAGCAAGCCGGACGTGGACCTGATCGAGGGTCTGTCGCCGGCCATCTCCATCGAGCAGAAGACCACCAGCCGCAATCCGCGCTCCACCGTCGGCACGGTCACCGAGATCCACGACTATATGCGCCTGCTCTGGGCGCGGGTGGGCGTGCCCTATTCGCCGGCCACCGGCCTGCCCATCGAAAGCCAGACCATCAGCCAGATGGTCGACAAGCTGACCATGCTGCCCGAGGGCGAGCGGATCTATCTGCTGGCCCCGGTGATCCGCGGCCGCAAGGGCGAGTACCGCAAGGAGATCGCCGAGTGGCAGAAGGCGGGCTTCCAGCGCCTGAAGATCGACGGCGAGTTCTATCCGATCGAGGACGCCCCCACCCTCGACAAGAAGTTCAAGCACGACATCGACATCGTCGTGGACCGGCTGGTCACCAAGCCGGGCCTGGAGAGCCGCTACGCCGACTCGATCGAGACCGCCCTGAAGCTGGCCGACGGCATCGCCGTGGCCGAATGGGCCGACAAGCCCGAGGGCGACGCCGAACCGCGCCGCATCCTGTTCTCCGAGAAGTTCGCCTGCCCGGTCTCCGGCTTCACGATCAGCGAGATCGAGCCCCGGCTGTTCTCGTTCAACAACCCCTATGGCGCCTGCCCGGTCTGCGACGGCCTGGGCATGAAGCTCGCCTTCGACGCCGACATGGTGGTGCCGGACAAGGACAAGACCCTGCACAAGGGCGCGATCTCGCCCTGGGCCAAGGGCCCCTCGCCGCTTTACACCCAGACCCTGCAGGCTCTGGCCGCCCACTACGACTTCTCGATGGATGTTCCGTGGTGGAAGCTGCCGGACGAGGCTAAGAAGGTGGTGCTCTACGGGTCCGGAACCCAGAAGATCCACTTCATCTATGACGACAACGCCCGCAAATACGAGGTCAACAAGACCTTCGAGGGCGTGCTGCCGAACCTGGAGCGTCGCTGGCGCGAGACGGATTCCTCCTGGGTGCGCGAGGAGCTCGGCCGCTACCAGTCCGAGACCCCCTGCGAGGCCTGCCACGGTTTCCGCCTGAAGCCCGAGGCCCTGGCGGTGAAGATCGATGGCCGCCACGTGGGTGAGGTCTCCCTGCTCTCCATCCGCCACGCCGGCGAATGGTTCGAGAACCTGGAGAACGTGCTCACCGCCAAGCAGATGGAGATCGCCCGGCGGATCCTGAAGGAGATCAATGATCGCCTGCGGTTCCTGGTGAACGTCGGCCTCGACTATCTGAACATGTCGCGGGCCTCCGGCACGCTGTCCGGCGGCGAAAGCCAGCGGATCCGCCTGGCCAGCCAGATCGGCTCGGGCCTGACGGGCGTGCTCTATGTGCTGGACGAGCCCTCCATCGGCCTGCATCAGCGCGACAACACCCGCCTGCTCACCAGCCTCAAGGGCCTGCGCGACCTCGGCAACTCCGTGCTGGTCGTCGAGCATGACGAGGAGGCGATCCTCACCGCCGACTATGTGATCGACATGGGCCCGGCCGCCGGCGTCCACGGCGGCGAGATCGTGGCCGAGGGCAAGCCGGCCGATATCATGGCCAATCCCAAGAGCATCACCGGCCAGTATCTGTCGGGCGTGCGCGAGATCGAGGTGCCGGAGGACCGCCGGCCGATCTCCAAGAAGAAGGTGCTGCGGGTCATCGGCGCGACCGGCAACAACCTCAAGAATGTGACGGCGGAGATCCCGCTGGGCACCTTCACCTGCATCACCGGGGTGTCGGGCGGCGGCAAGTCGACCTTCACCATCGAGACCCTCTACAAGGCCGCCGCGCGGCGGCTGCACAACGCCTCCGACGCCCCGGCCCCGCATGAGCGCATCGAGGGTCTGGAGCAGTTCGACAAGGTCATCGACATCGACCAGTCGCCGATCGGCCGCACCCCGCGCTCGAACCCGGCCACCTATACCGGCGCCTTCCAGCCGATCCGCGACTGGTTCGCCGGCCTGCCCGAGGCCAAGGCCCGCGGCTACGGACCGGGGCGGTTCAGCTTCAACGTCAAGGGCGGCCGCTGCGAGGCCTGCCAGGGCGACGGCCTGATCAAGATCGAGATGCACTTCCTGCCGGACGTCTACGTCACCTGCGATGTCTGCCACGGCAAGCGCTACAACCGGGAGACCCTGGAGATCCTGTTCAAGGGCAAGTCGATCTCCGACGTGCTGGACATGACCGTCGACGAGGCCTTCGAGTTCTTCAAGGCCGTGCCGCCGGTCCGCGAGAAGATGGCCACCCTGCAGCAGGTGGGGCTGGGCTATGTGAAGGTGGGCCAGCAGGCGACGACGCTCTCGGGCGGCGAGGCCCAACGGGTGAAGCTGTCGAAGGAGCTGTCACGCCGGGCTACCGGCAAGACCCTCTACATTCTGGATGAGCCCACGACCGGCCTGCACTTCGAGGACATCAAGAAGCTGCTCGAGGTGCTCCACGAGCTGGTCGACCAGGGCAACACTGTGGTGGTGATCGAGCACAACCTCGATGTCATCAAGACCGCCGACTGGCTGGTCGACTTCGGGCCCGAGGGCGGCGACGGCGGCGGCGAGATCGTCGCCACAGGCACGCCCGAACAGGTCGCCGCCATCCCCCGCAGCTGGACGGGCCGCTATCTCGCCGAACTCCTCGAACGCCACGCCCAGCGGCGCGGCGAGCGGCGCAAACGGGTCGGGGCGTAAAATCTCCCTCCCCTTCATGGGGAGGGAGTCAAATCGCCGACGCGAAATAGATTGCGCGCCATCTTCCCTCAAACAATTGTTTGAAATAGCCTCCCCCGATTGTTTGAAGAATAGGGAGGACACCCATGATCCTGTATGGCGCGCCCATGCCGGCGCCGAACCCGCGCCGCGTGCGCATGTTCCTGGTCGAGAAGGGAATCGATCTGCCCGAGACCAAGATCGACATGATGAAGCGGGAGCATAAGAGCGAGGAGTTCCGCGCCAAGAACTCCATGGGCCAGATCCCCACCCTGGAGCTGGACGACGGGACCTGCATCTCCGAGACGGTCGCCATCTGCCGCTATTTCGAGGAGACCAACCCCTCCCCGCCCCTGTTCGGGACCACGGCGGTGGAGAAGGCCCTGGTCGACATGTGGATCCGCCGGATCGAGTTCACGGTCATGACGCCCGTCGGCAATTTCTGGCGCCACGCCCACCCGCGCACGGCGGCGCTGCTCACCCAGTACAAGGACTTCGGGGAGTCTAATCGCGAGACCTACAAGGGCGCGCAGAAGTGGCTGAACCGGGAACTGGCGGGCCATGAGTTCGTGGTCGGCGACAGCCTGACCATGGCCGACATCTGCCTGCTCTCGACGGTCGACTTCGCCGACTGGATCGGCCTGCCGGTTGAGGAAGAGTTCGAAAACCTGGTCGCCTGGCGCGCGCGGATGAAGGCGCGGCCGAGCGCCGACGCCTAGGACTTGGGCGCGGTCGCCGTCTGATAGGCGGTGACCGCCACCCCGGCCAGCAGCACCAGCCCCACGGCGCTCAATCCGCCCTGCAGGGCGGCGTTGACCAGGTTGGCCACGGGGCCGAGCTCAGCGAGCGACTTCTGGCCCGTGGCCACGGTCATCAGGACGCTGACGATCAGGAAAATGACGCCCAGGCCCATGGCGGCCAGGACCAGGAAGACCAGCACCAGCAGCAGGGAGAGCAGCAGCTTGCCGGCCATGCCGCGGCTGAGCGGCCAGGCCTGGCGCAGGCGCAACCCGCCCTGTTCGAAGCTCATGGGACCGGCCAGGGTCAGGCGCAGGGCGTACCAGGCCCACAGCGCCAGCAGCGCGGACGCGGCCGCCAGGACCGGGGGCCCGGGGGCGAACCGGGAGAGCGGCGCGATGATCAGCACCGCGGGGGCCAGGCAGGCGACGGCGACCGCCAGCAACCTCTGTTCGTCGGCGCCCAGGCGAAGATAGGCCAGCCGCCGGGCGTCCGGCCGCAGGAAGGCGCGATAGGCGGCCCCGGTCACGGCCAGGCCGACCAGCAGATTGACCGCGATGGCGACCATGTGGACCGCCGCGCCCTGGCCTGAGGCCCAGACCAGCAGGACGGCGGCGAGCGCCGAGATCAGCACCCAGACGGCCGCGGCGCGCGGCTCGCGCTTGATGAGGTCGAATCCGTGGGCGGCGGCGATCGAGGCGTGCAGCGCGGCCATGGGCCTAGGCGGACGCCGGGGCGGCTTCGTCGATCTCCGGCGGACGGCCGGACAGGACCTGATAGGCGACGGCGGCCGGCGCGGCGACGACGGTGTACCAGACCGCCGACAGCGGGGCGGCGAACACCAGATAGCCGATGGTGAAGGGCGTGAAATAGGCGGAGAGCGAGCTCTGGTCCGGGCTGAGCGCCTTACCCACGGCCTGCATGTCGCCGCCGTTCAGCAAGGCCGCCACCGCCGCGAAGATGGTCATGGCCAGCAGCATCACCACCACCATGCAGGCGATGGCCAGCACATAGGCCCCGGCCAGGGTCCAGGCATGGCCGCGGGTGATGCGCCAGGAATCGAAGATCGCCAGGCGGTTCTCGGCGAAGGTGATGGCCGGGGCGAGCGACAGGCGCACGGCGATGTAGGCCAGGAGCCCCATGGCGAAGAGTTCCGTCGCCAGGCCCACCAGAATGGCGGCCTGCTGGCCCGCCACCGAGGCCGCCAGCGCCACAAGGGCCGCGGCGATCGAGACCATGGTCAGCAGCACCATGCCGATCACCACATAGATCAGGGTGAGCAGGATCAGCCGCACCTCGTCCATGCCGAGCTTCAGATAGCCGAACCCATGGTCGGCGTGGCGCAGGACGATGCGATAGACCGCCGCCACCGTCATGCACTGGACCACCAGCCCCATGATCAGGAGGGGGCTCAGGGTCTCAACCGCCTTCCACAGGCCGTTGAGGTCCGGCTGTTCCTTGCCGCTGATCACCCCGAATGCGGCGCGCGCCTCGTCGCCCAATGAAATGGTGAGCAGCCCGCCGACAATGCTGACCGCAAAGGAGAACCCGCTCCAGATCAGGAAGGTCCGAGGGTTCTCGCGGGTGACACGGAAACCTTCGAGGGCGACATCGGTCGCCGACAGGGTGGTCATTTCAATTTCCTGGCCGACTTTGGAACGATCAACGAGTCGGCCGCTGCTTCGGATGCGAAATTAGGGTCCGCGCCCCTTCGCCCGCAAGGCCTCCCTCGCGAAGTGCGCGGATCGTTGCTAGTTAGCCACGCATGAGCATCACACCCATTCATGTCATCGGCGGCGGCCTGGCCGGTTCGGAATCCGCCTGGCAGATCGCCCAGTCCGGCGTCCCGGTCATCCTGCACGAGATGCGCCCCGTCCGCGGCACCGACGCCCACCAGACGGGGTCCCTGGCCGAGCTGGTCTGTTCCAACTCCTTCCGGGCCGACGACTGGACCGCCAATGCGGTCGGCCTGCTGCACGCCGAGATGCGCCGCCTGGGCTCGATCATCATGTCGGCGGGCGACCAGCACCAGGTGCCGGCCGGCGGCGCTCTGGCCGTCGACCGCGAGGGCTTCGCCGCCGAGGTCACCGCCCGGCTGGAGGCCCACCCCCTGGTGACCATCCAGCGCGAGGAAATCGCCGGCCTGCCGCCGGCCGAGTGGGACAGCGTGGTGGTCGCCACCGGCCCCCTCACCTCTCCGGCGCTCGCCGACGCCATCCTGCAGCTGACCGGCGAAGGCCAGCTCAGCTTCTTCGACGCCATCGCCCCGATCGTGAACTTCGAGTCCATCGACATGGGCGTGGCCTGGCGCCAGTCGCGCTATGACAAGGAAGGCCCCGGCGGCGACGCGGCGGCCTATATCAACTGCCCGATGGACAAGGATCAGTACGAGGCGTTCATCGACGCCCTGCTGGCCGGCCCCAAGGCCGAGTTCAAGGACTGGGAGCACGTCCCCTATTTCGACGGCTGCCTGCCGATCGAGGTGATGGCCGAGCGCGGCCGCGAGACCCTGCGCCACGGCCCGATGAAGCCGGTCGGCCTGACCAACGAGCACAATCCGCAGGAAAAGGCCTATGCCATCGTCCAGCTGCGCCAGGACAATGCGCTCGGCACCCTTTGGAACATGGTCGGCTTCCAGACCAAGCTGAAGCACAGCGCCCAGACCGAGATCTTCCGCATGATCCCGGGCCTGGAGAAGGCCGTGTTCGCCCGCCTGGGCGGCCTGCACCGCAACACCTTCCTGAACAGCCCCCGCCTGCTGGACGCCCAGCTGCGCCTGAAGGCCGACCCCCGCCTGCGTTTCGCCGGCCAGGTCACCGGGGTCGAGGGCTATGTGGAGAGCGCCGCCGTCGGCCTGCTGGCCGGGCGCTTCGCCGCGGCCGAGCGCATGGGCAAGCCGATCGCCCCTCCCCCGCCGACCACGGCGCTGGGCGCCCTGATCGGCCATATCACCGGCGGCCACCTGGAGGGCGGCAAGGGCAGCTTCCAGCCGATGAACATCAATTACGGCCTGATCCCGCCGATGGAGGTCGCCAAGCGCGACGCCGACGGCCGCCGCCTGGGCGCCAAGGAAAAGGGCCGCAACAAGAAGCTGGCGGTGGGCGAACGCGCGCTCGCCGACCTCGCCGCCTGGGTCGAGGGCCCGCCGGCTCTGGCCGCCGAGTAGGTCAGACCCGTCCGGTCACCACCGCCCAGAGCACGCGAGCCTGGGCGCCGAGATCGGTGGGCCGTCCGCCCTTGGCCCTCACCCGGGCCAGGGTGGCGTGGGCGATGGCCGGAAAGGCCGCGACGGACAGTCCCTTGGCCCCGGCGAGCGCCTTGCGCAGGGCCGCGTCAGCTTCGGCCCCCGTCAGCCCCGCCGTGCCCATGAGCCGCCCGATGGCCCAGGCCTCGCCGCCGGCCTGGGCGCGCGCCGTGTCGCTGTCGGCCTGCAGGATCCTGGCGGCCAGCCCGGCGGTCGCCCCACCCGTGTCCCGCGCCCAGTCCAGGGCCTCAGCGAGGTCCATGGGCTTGGCGTCGAGTTCGCGATAGCGGGCGTCGATCATCGCCTCCAGCGGCGCGCGCGGCAGGTCATGGCGGCGGATGACCTCGGCCAAGGCCTGGGCGACCGGGTGATGGCGTACGGGACGAGCCTCGAACACTTCGTCCAGCACCTCGCGCCACCAGGTCAGGCGGATCTCGCCGAGCAGCGGATTGCTGGCGACCTTCGGCGCGCGGGCAAGTTCATGGTCATAGGCGTAGAGCGCCACCACATCGGCGCGGGCCTGGGCGTCGGCGATGAAGCGGCTGGACAGCCAGCGGTCGGGATCGACCCGCTTCAGCTGGGCGTCGAGGTCTTCCACGGCGAGGATGGCGTCGGGGGATGCGTCGGTCATGTCTGAAAAGCAAAAGGCCCGCCGGTTGGGGCGGGCCTTCCGGTTCTAGCCTGGAATTCGGATCAGCCGAAGATGGTCTGGTTCATGGTCATGGTGACCAGCATCGGGATCGAAAGCAGGGTGTTGGTCCGCGAGAACAGCATCGCGGTGCGGCCGGCCTTGGCCTTGGCGTCCGCGTCGCCGTCAACGATGCCGAGCGCGATCTTCTGGTTCGGCCAGATGAAGACCCAGACGTTGAAGAACATCACGGTCGCCAGCCACATGCCGACGCCGATGAAGGTGTGCTGCGGCACCGAGAAGCCCTCCAGCGCGCCGAGCGTCAGCGCCTGGACCAGATAGCCGCGGTTCAGCGCCAGGATGATCCCGGCGACCCAGGTGAACAGCGCCGCCCAGCGGAACCAGAACAGCGCCGCGGGGGCGATGAACTTGGAGACCGCCGGCTTCAGCTCGGCCGGGATCTGGGCCATCTGGGGGATCTGCACGAAGTTGAAGTAATACAGGAGGCCGATCCACATGATCCCGCACAGCACGTGCAGGAAGCGGAAGACGCCCTGGAAGAAGATCGCGTCGGCCGCCCCGTTATGGGAGAGGTAGCCCGCGATCATGATGAGCGCGAGGATCGAGCTCACGATGATGGTGTTGCGAAGGTTGGAAAGTAGACCGGCCATGTATGCGCCCTCAAAAGTGTCCTGCCCTGTGGGCCAAGCTATAGGGCGTTTCGGCTGAGGCGGGAAGCCGCGCTTGATAGGCGATATCAGATGGCGATCAGGGCCGCTGCCAGACGCCGCCCCTCGGCGGTGAGCAGGTTGTAGGTCCGGGCCGCCGTCGGCGTGTCCATGAACTCCAGACCGATGCCCGCCCGGGCCAGGGCCTCGCGCACGGCCCGCGGCGGCTGGGCGTTGACCTGCCCTACCCCCAGCAGCACGAACTCGACCTCGCGGGCGCCCAGGCCGATCACCTCGGCGAATTGCTCGGGCGTAAGCTCGGCGAGGCTCCGCACCGGCCAGGGCCGCGCCTCATCCTGAAGAATCAGCACCGACCCGTCATGGCGGGCGCCGACAGGCGGAAGCCGCCGTCGCCATAGGCGTCCACCGACGGGGCGTTGCGGGCCATGATCAGGGCCGGGCGTTGGCCGGCTTCAGGGGCGTGGCTTCCTCGTCGCCGCGCTTCACACCCCACAGCAGGATGATCGGCAGGGCGACATAGATCGACGAATAGGTACCGATGATGATGCCGAACACCATGGTGAAGACCAGGGGGAAAAGCACCGGGCCGCCGAGGAACAGGGCGCCGGAGAGCGCCAGGATGGCCGTGGTGCCGGTGATCAGGGTCCGCGACAGACGCTCGTTCTCGGACTTGTTGATCACCTCGCCGAGCGGGGTGGTCTTGTACTTGCGCAGGTTCTCGCGAAGCCGGTCGAAGGTGATGACCTTCTCGTTCATCGAGTAGCCGATGACCGTCAGCAGGGCGGCGATGGAGGTCATGGAGAACTCCAGCTGCATCACCGACAACAGACCGAGCGTCAGCAGCACGTCGTGGAGCACGGCCACGACCGCGCCCAGGCCGAACTGCAGCTGGAAGCGGAACCAGATGTAGCCGAGCATCAGCAGGAGCGCGATGCCGAGCGCCATGAAGCCGGACTTCATCAGCTCGCCGGAGACCTTGGCCCCGACGGTCTGGACCTGCTTGAACTGGATGCCCGGGAAGGTCTTGGCCAGTTCGCGCTTCACCGTGTCGGTGGAATCGATGGCGCTGACGCCCTCATGCGGCCGGAAGCGGAGCATGGCGCCGTTGGGCCCGCCTAGACCCTGGACCTGAGCGTCCTCGCCGCCGACGCGCGACAGGGTCGCCCGCAGCTGGGCGATGGGCGCGGGGCCTTGGGTCTGCACCTCGATCAGGGTGCCGCCGACGAAGTCGATGCCGAGGTTCATCCCCTGCATGGCGAAGGACACGCCCGAGCCGATGATCAGCAGGGCGGAGAAGATCGCCGCAAAGGGGGCCAGGCCCACGAAGTTGAAATGGAACTCCCGGGGGAGCGTACGGATCAGGGGCCAGGCCATGGTCGGTAAGCCTCTAAACGATCGGCAGCGTCTTCGGCTTGGTGGCGCGATACCAGAAGCCGATGAGCAGTTGGGTGATGACGACGGCGGTGAACACGGAGGTCACGACACCGGTCAGGAGGGTGATGGCGAAGCCGCGGATCGGGCCGGAGCCGAAGCTCATCATGATCAGGGCCGAGATGGCGCTGGTGATGTTGGCGTCGATGATCGAGACCAGAGCCCGCTGATAGCCGTGTTCCAGGGCCGCCAGCGGAGTTCGCCCGGCATGGGCCTCGTCGCGGACGCGCTCATAGATCAGCACGTTGGCGTCGACGGCGACGGCGAGCGTCAGGATCAGGCCGGCGATGCCCGGGAAGGTCAGGGTGCTCTGGGTCATCGACATGAAGCCGAAGATCAGCAGCACGTTGACGATGAGGGCGATGGCCGCGAACACCCCGAACAGGCCGTAGGCCAGCACGATGAACACCAGGATCGCCCCGCCGCCGATGGCCAGCGAGATGGCCCCGGCCTTGATGGCGTCGGCGCCGAGCTCGGAGCCCACCGTCGACTGCTGTTCCGGGATCAGGGGCGCGGGCAGCGCGCCGGCCCGCAGCAGGATGGCCAGGTTGTTGGCGCTTTCCGGCGTGAAGTTGCCGGTGATCTGGCCGGAGCCGCCGGTGATCGCGCTGTTGATGACCGGCGCCGAGATCACCTTGCCGTCGAGGACGATGGCGAAGCGCTTGCCGATGCCGTTGATGGTCGCGTCGCCGAAGCGCTTGGCGCCCTGGCTGTTGAACTGGAAGTGGACGGCGGCGCCGCCCGACTGCTGGTCGAACACCTGATAAGCGTCGGTCAGCATCTCGCCGGTCACAAGGGCGCGCTTCTTGACCACATAGGCCGGCGCATAGTCGTCGCCGCTGGGCAGGACGACCGAGCCGGGGGGTGTGCGCCCCTGGGCGGCCTCGGCGGGGGTGACCGAGTCGTCGACCATCTGGAAGGTCAGCTTCGCGGTCTGGCCGATGATGTTCTTGAGCTTCTCGGGGTCGCTCTCGCCCGGCGCCTGGATCGCGATGCGATCGACGCCCTGGCGCTGGATCGCCGGCTCCTTGGTGCCGAGCGCGTCGATCCGGCGGCGGATGATCTCGATCGACTGGTCGACCGCCTTGCCCGCCTCCGCGTTCATCGCCTGCTCGACCAGGGCGATCTGCACGGTCTGGTTCGGGCCGGCGCTGACGGTCACGTCGCGACCGCCGGTCTTCATCTGCGAGCCGACGCCCTTGCGGACGGCGTTGAGCGCGTCGGTCATCTTGGTCGGGTCGGTGATCCGCGCCGAGACGACGCCCTGCGCCTGGCCCAGACCGCTGAAGTCGATGCCGGCTTCGGTCAGGGTGGTGCGGGTGTCCTCGATGAGGTTGGTCAGCTTCTCGGCGCGCAGCGCCTTGGTGTCGACCTCAAGCAGCAGATAGGAGCCCCCCTGGAGGTCGAGCCCCAGGTTGAGCGTCTTCTTCGGCAGGAAACCCGGCAGGGCGTCTCGCATGTTCTGCGGGAGAACGTTCGGCAGGGTGAACAGAACGCCGAAGATGATCGAAATCACCACGGCGATCGTCTTCCAGCGGGAGGGAGCGATCATCTAGGGGGGCCTTGCGTGGTGCGGGTCAGGCTTTGGAGTCGTTGGCCGGGGCGGGTTCGCCGCGCACCCGGACCTCGGCGATCATGCCCTTCACCACCTTGACGGTGACGCCGGTGGCGATCTCGAGGCCGACTTCCTTGTCTTCAACCCGCACGACCTTGCCGATCACGCCGGAGTTCAGGACGACCGTGTCATTGCGCTTCAGGGCCGCGAGCGTGGCCTGATGCTGCTTGGCCCGCTGTTGCTGAGGGCGGATCATCAGGAAGTAGAACAGCACGACCATGGCGACGAGGGGCAGCATCGGCCCCAGCTGTTCCATAAGCCCTCCAGCGCCGGCGGCGCCGGCTGCGGTCTGAGCAAAAGCGGGGGTGGCGAACATGGCCTCTCCGAAGCACGGGGACGGGCGCCGCGACGGGCCCGTTTTTCAAGTCGGCGGAAGCTATGCGTTCGCCCTCCGTTTTGCAATGGAACCTGCCTGCCGCTAAGCAGCAGCGCCATGGAACACCCGCTGAAATCGACCCTCGACCGGATCGCCGACGCCCTGGAGCGCCTGGCCCCGGCCCCGCCGCCCCGGCCAAGCTTCGAGGCGGCGCGACTTTTTCGTCATGACCCGGCCACGGGCGGCTTCGTGGCGGCGCCGGACTATCCCCTGCCCCTCGACTCGCTTGTGGGGGTGGAGCGGCAGAAGACCCAGTTCCTGAAGAACCTGGAGCGGTTCGCCGAGGGGCGGCCCGCCAATCACGTCCTCCTGTGGGGCGTGCGCGGCACGGGCAAGAGCTCGATTTCCAAGGCCGCCTTCATGGCCGTGGTCGCGGGCCGCCCCGACCTGAAGCTGGTCGAGGTCGACCGCGACCAGGTGACCGCCCTGCCCCCGCTGTTCGACCTGCTGCGCGCGCGGCCCGAGCGCTTCGTGGTGCTGTGCGACGACCTGTCCTTCGAGGACGGGGCGGCGGCGGCCAAGGCGCTCAAGTCGGCCCTGGAGGGCGGCGTCTCAGGTCCGCCGGCCAATGTGCTGTTCGTGGCGACGTCGAACCGCCGCCACCTGATGCCGCGGGGCCATTCGGAGGATCGCGGCCTGATCGCCACGGCCGAGGACGCCGAGGAGGAGATCAGCGTCTCCGACCGCTTCGGCCTGTGGATCGGCTTCCCGCCCATGGACCAGCCGACCTATCTGGAGGCCGTCGAGGCCTATGCGCGCCGCTATGACCTGATCGTCGCCGACCTGGAGCGCCGGGCCCTGCAGTGGTCGCAGCTGCGCGGCGGCCGCTCCGGCCGGGTGGCCTGGCAGTTCATCCGCGACCTGGCCGGCGAACTGGGCAAGGACCTGCCGCTGTAGCCGGGGTCTTCACCCACTTCTTGAACAGGTATTCCCCACGCCCTCCAAAAATGGAGAGCGTGGGAATATTTATGTTGTTATTCCGTTATTTAGCCAAAACCAGCTGCGGGTCGACCGGCTTGGCGCGTTCGTTGGCGGACGGCGCATAGCGGACCTCGAAGTGCAGCTGGGGTTCGCTGACCCCGCCGCTGGCGCCCGCCTGGCCGATCTGCTGACCCTGGACCACCTTCTGCTGCATCTTCACGTCGACCCGGGCCAGATGGCCATAGGCCGTGACCCAGCCGTCGGCGTGCTTGATCAGCACCAGGTTGCCGAAGCCCGGCACCTGGTCCCCGGCATAGACGACGTCGCCGGCCGCGGCCGAGCGGACGGCGTCGCCGGCGCGGGCGCGGATATTGATCCCGTCATTGCGCTGGCCGGTGCCCTTGGGCCCGAAGTCCGAGATGATGTCGCCGCGGAGGGGCCACTGGAAGCGGCCACGGCCGAGGGCCGAGATCTGGGACTCGGTCAGCTCCGAGGCCGACGGCGGGATCACCGCAGGGGTCGAGGACCCGGCCGGGGCGTCGTCGGGCCCGGCGTATAGGGCCGGGGCTGGGACGGCAGCTGGGGCTGGGTCTGAGGCGGCGTGTAGGGCGGTGGCGTATAGGGCGGCGGCGTATAGGAATTGTTCGGCGCCGGGGTCTCGGTGACGGTCTTGATCGTCTCCTTGATCGGGCCCTTGTCCTTGAAGCCGTCTGGCAGGGTCAGCTTCTTGCCGGGCTTGAGCGCGGCGGTCGGCTTCATGTCGTTTTCGGCGGCGAGCGCCTTGGGCGTGACGTTGAAGCGCTTGGCGATCAGGGCCAGGGTGTCGCCCTGCCCCACCACATAGGCCTTGAGCGTCTGCGGCGGGCCCTTGAGCTTGTCGCCCGGATGGATGTTGTAGGGTTCCTTGAGCTTGTTGAGCTTCACGAACTCCTGGCGGGTCATGTCGAAGCCGCGGGCGATGGCGTCGACCGCATCGCCCTTTTCGACCACGTGGATCGCGGGCGGGCCCTCGATCTCCACCACCTTGCCGGTGACGCTGAGCTTGGTGGTCGTGGTGGTGACGCTGGTCGGCCGCGCCGGCTCGGGCGGCGGCGTATAGGGCCGCGTCTCCGGCCCAGGCTGCGGCGTCGAGGGATAGGTCTGCGAGGGATAGGTCTGGGCCGGCGAGGTCGGGCGCGGCGCCGAGGGGCCGCCGGCGATCTGGACCTGGGTCTCGACCTTGATCGGGCCCTTGTCCTTGTAGCCGTCAGGCAGGATCAGCTTCTTGCCCGCGTTCAGCGGGGTGTGGATCGAGATATCGTTGGCGTCGGCGAGCGCCTGGCCGGTGACATTGAACCGCTTGGCGATGGCGTAGAGCGTGTCGCCCTGGCCCACCACATAGGCCTTGGCCTCGGTGGACGGGCCCTTCAGCACGTCGCCGGGATGGATGCGGAAGGGCGACTTGAGGTCGTTGTCCTCGGCCAGCTGCTTGCGGGTGGTGCCGAGGTCGCGGGCGATGGCGTCGAGATTGTCGCCGGACTTCACCTTGTGGGTCTTGGGCGGGCCGCCGATCGTGACGACCTTGCCGGTCACGGTCAGCTTGGTGACCGTCTGCATGACCGGCGGCGGCGGCTGATAGGCCGGGGGCTGATAGGCGGGCGGCTGGTAGGCCGGCGCCTGGGGCTGATAGGTCGAGGGCGCCGGCGCGGCGGGCGCGTCGAGGGGACGGCTCTCCACGGGCGGCAGTGGGCTGGCCTGGGGCGCGGGCGTCGTGTCCTGGGGCAGCGCCTGGGGCGCGCTCTGGTCCGGGGTCTGGGCCGGCGTGCGGATCGGGAAATTGGGTCGCGCCGGCTCGGTGGGCTGATCGGCGAAGGGCTCATAGGTGCTGCACGCCGTCAGCGCGCTCGCCGCCAGGAGGATCAGGACCAGTCGGGAAGGATAAAGCGTCATCGCCGCTCCGCGGGAGGCGTCCCTGGACGGCGCGTCGGCGGGGGGGCCGGCGGTCGGACAGGAGCGCGAATTTCAACTTGGGCGTCTCGGCGGACGGGAGAAGCTCCCTGCCGAGGACGTCCACGGGACTCAGTCGAGGCGTCAGGGTTTATGATGGGTTAAGCGTGACGCCAGCGCCAACCCACAAACGCGTAACATTCGGACGGACCGTCAGAGCTCGCGCGCCACCCCGTCCAGCAGCGGCACGAACCGAACCTCCGTCATCAGCTCGATGTCGAAGCCTCCATGCCCATCGCCGGTATAGCGTTTGAGCGTCTGAACCGGCCCCCGGCCGATCGGGGCGACCAGGATTCCGTTGGGTTTGAGTTGCGAAAGCAGGGCTTTCGGCTCATCAGGCGCCGCGGCTGTGACGAGAATGCGGTCAAAAGGCGCCTGTTCGGGCCAGCCCAGGCCGCCATCGCCGAACCGGGTGATCACATTGGTGAGACCGAGCGTCTTAAAGCGCGCCTCGGCCTCCTGCATCAGGGTGCGGTAGCGCTCCACCGTGTAGACCAGCCGCGAGAGCTTGGAGAGGATCGTGGTCTGGTAGCCGGAGCCGGTGCCGATCTCCAGCACCCGCGACCGGGGCTCGATCTTCAGGGCCTGGGTCATCAGGCCGACGATGAACGGCTGGCTGATGGTCTGGCCGCAGGCGATGGGCAGGGCCTGGTCCTCCCAGGCGCGCTCCTGGAACAGATCGGGCGTGAACAGGTCGCGGGGCGTGGACTCGATGGCGGCCAGCACGCCCGGGTCCGTCACCCCCTGCTTGCGCAGGGAGAGGATCAGGCGCGCCAGCCGGGTCTCCGGCGTCTCGGCCTCGGGGGTGTCCTTGTCCGCCATGGGCATCGTCTACCCCTTGGGCGCGCGCCGCCCAGCACGCCCTTGAGCGCATGCAGGGTCTCGCGGTGGGTCAGGTCGATATGGAGCGGCGTCACCGAGATGCGGCCCTCATAGATGGCCTTGAGATCGGTGCCGTCGGCGGGCACGGACCGCTCCTGGCGGAAGCCCATCCAGTAATAGTCGCGGCCGCGCAGGTCGGTGCGCTTCTCGGCCTGGCGGACATGGATGTCGCGGAAGGTCTGGCGGGTGACCTCGACCTCGGTGATGTCGGCGATCGGGCGGGCCGGGAAATTGACGTTGAGGATCACGTCCTTGGCCCAGCCGGTCTCCATCACCTTCTTGATGATGCCCGGGGCGAAATGGACCGACGGCGCGAACAGGTCGTGCTCCGAAAAGCTCTGGCCGGGAATGGGCCAGCTCATCTGGGAGAGCGCGATGGAGGGCACGCCCAGGGCCATGCCCTCGATGGCCCCGGCGACCGTGCCGGACATGGTGACGTCCTCGGCCAGGTTGGCCCCGCGATTGACGCCGGACAGCACCAGGTCGGGGCGCAGGCCGCCCATCAGCTCGGTCACCGCCATCATCACACAGTCCGTCGGCGTGCCGGTGGTGGCGAAACGGCGGGGATCGAGGGTGCGCACGCGGATGGGGTCCGACAGGGTCAAGGCCCGGCTGGCGCCCGACTGCTCGTATTCCGGCGCGCAGATCCAGATGTCGTCCGTGAGCGTCCGGGCGATGGTCTCCAGCGCCTCAAGCCCCTCGGCATGGATGCCGTCGTCGTTGGTGAGGAGGATGCGCATATCAAACCAAACCCGCTCGTCCCCGCGAAGGCGGGGATCCAAGCCGCGTTCGCGAAGGACGCAAGATCGCATTGACGCCCGCTGACTCAGCATGGGTCCCCGCCCGCGCGGGGATGAGCGGAATCTTATGGCTCACAGGTCACCGCCAATATGCGTCAGCCCCGGCAGATAGGGGTGCAGGGCCTGGGGAATGGCGATGCGGCCCTTCTCGTCCTGATAGTTCTCCATGACGGCGACCAGGGTCCGGCCGACGGCCAGGCCCGAGCCGTTCAGGGTGTGGACGTACTGGGTGCCCTTCTCGCCGGCCTTCTTGGTCCGCGCGTCCATGCGCCGGGCCTGGAAGTCCCCGCAATTGGAGCAGGAGCTGATCTCGCGATACTTGCCTTGCGACGGCAGCCAGACCTCGAGGTCGTAGGTCTTGCGGGCCGAGAAGCCCATGTCGCCATTGCACAGCAGCATGGTGCGGAAGGGCAGCTGCAGCGCCTTCAGCACGGCCTCAGCGCACCCCACCATCCGCTCGTGTTCGGCCTCGCTCTGGTCGGGCGTGGTGATGGAGACCAGCTCGACCTTATAGAACTGGTGCTGGCGGATCATGCCGCGGGTGTCGCGCCCCGACGCCCCGGCCTCGGACCGGAAGCTGGGGGTCAGCGCGGTGAGGCGCAGCGGCAGCTCCTCCTCCGGCGTGATCTGTTCGCGGACCAGATTGGTCAGCGAGACCTCGGCCGTGGGGATCAGCCATCGGCCGTCCGTCGTGTGGAACAGGTCTTCGGCGAACTTCGGCAGCTGGCCGGTGCCGAACATGGCGTCGTCGCGCACCAGCAGCGGCGGCGAGACCTCCACATAGCCGTGCTCGCGGGTCTGCATGTCGATCATGAACTGACCGAGCGCGCGCTCCAGCCGGGCCAGCTGGCCCTTCAGCACCGTGAAGCGGGCGCCGCTCATCCGGCCCGCCGCCTCAATGTCCATCAGCTTCAGGGCTTCGCCGAGATCGACGTGGTCCTTCGGGTTGGCGATGGCGTTGGGCTCGCCCCAGCGGCGCACCTCGACATTGCCCTCCTCGTCCGCGCCTTCCGGCACATCGGCCGCCGGCAGGTTGGGCAGGGAGGCCAGCAGGTCGCGCAGGGCCTCCGTCGCGGCCTTCTCGGCCTCGGTGTTGGCGGCGAGCTCGCCCTTCAGCGCCTCGACCTCGGCCATCAGGCGGCTGGCTTCCGCCTCGTCCTTCTTGGCCTTGGCCTGGCCGATCAGCTTGGAGGCTTCGTTACGGCGGCTCTGGCCGGTCTGCAGCGCGGTCTGGGCGGCGCGCAGGGCTTCGTCGAGCTTCAGGGCCTCCGACGAGGCGCCCGAACGGCCCTTCGCAGCCCATGCTTTCTCGTAAAGCTCAGGGTTTTCACGAAGGGCTCGGATGTCGTGCATGATCTCGCCGCCAGGGGGCCCGCAGGCCGTTGGGAATAAGCGGCTTTCTCTAGAGCGCGTCGGCGGGGGCGCCAACCTTCGTCACGCGCAGATCGCTAGACCGGCACGATATCCGTGCCGGCTTCGCGGCGCTTGCGGCGGAACTCGATCAGCTTCACGCACCAGATCGAAATCTCGTAGAGCAGGATGATCGGGGCGGCGAGCAGGGTCTGGCTGATCGGGTCGGGCGGGGTGACCACGGCGGCGACGATGAAGATGCCGACGATGGCGTAGCGGCGCATCTCGGACAGCATCTTGGCGTTGACCAGCCCGGCCATGCCCAGCAGGGCCAGGACCACCGGCAGCTGGAAGCACAGACCGAAGGCCAGCAGCAGGGTCGTGACCAGGGACAGATAGTCCGAGACCTTGGGCAGCAGCTCCACCGAGATCGCGCCCGCGCCCACGATCTGTTGGCTGAGCGAGAACCACAGGACGAAGGGCAGGATCATGTAATAGACGAGCGCCGCCCCCATCACGAACAGGGTCGGGGACGCGATCAGGAACGGCAGAAAGGCATGCCGCTCCTTCTTGTAGAGCCCGGGCGCCACGAAGCCGTAGACCTGCCAGGCCAGGACCGGGAAGGTCACGATCACGGCGCCGAAGCCGGCCAGCTTCAGCTTGGTGAAGAAGAACTCCAGCGGGGCGGTGAAGACCAGCTTCAGCCCCTGCCCCGCCACGCTCGGCACCTCCTTCAGGCCCACCAGGGCGAGCAGCAGGTCGAAGGCGCCGCCCTCGTGGGCGGGATGGGCGGGCGGCGGGCGCAGGTGCAGGAACACCTTGGCGCTCTCGATCATGTTGAGATGCTCGCCGCCGGCGGCCTGAGCCTGCTTCTGGGCCGCCAGCAGCTGGGCGGCGATCTCGAAGGGATGCAGCAGGGCGATATAGATCTGCTTGGAAAAGCCGAAGCAGATGGCGAAGCCCACCGCCAGGGCGCCGACGCAGATGATCAGCCGCTGACGCAGTTCAATGAGATGGTCGAGCAGAGGCGCGCGGGAGGCCTCGATCTCGTCGTCGTGGGAAGAACTCAAGCGACCGTCCCCGACTTCTTGCGCGGCGCGCGCTTGGTCGGCGCGCGGGCCTCGATATAGCCGATCTCCTGATCGGTCCCGCCCTCGACGGTCGGCGCGCGCTTCGCGCGCGGCTTGGCCGGGGCCTTCTTGGCGGGAACCTTGGCCGCGGTGATCTCAAGCGGCGGCGCAGGGGCCGGCTCGATCGGGGTCATCTGGGGCGCGGTCGTCTCGACCGCCAGGGACTCGGCGTCCGACTGGTGGCTCATCGGCGGATGGAACTGGACGCCCGACCCGCTCAGGCTGTCGCCGATCTCGTTGAAGATCTGATTCACGTCGCCATGACCCGTCGCCTGGGCCGCGGCGTCGCGGGCGGCCATGTCGAAGGTCTGGCCGCGGCGCATGGCCTCGACCTCCTTGCGCAGCTCATCCAGTTCGGACTGGCGGGCCATCTCGTCGAAACTGGCCCGGAACTCCGCGGCCATGCCGCGCAGCTTGGCGACGAACTGGCCGAGCTTGCGCAGCATCAGCGGCAGATCCTTGGGGCCCACCACGATCAGCGCGACCACGGCGATGAGGATCAGTTCCGACCCACCGACTTCGGGAAGCATGCGCTGGCCTTAAACGTGCAAACCCACGCCGGGGAGACCGGCGTGGGCGAAACCTGGTTGAACGCAGCCGATCAGCTGCGGACTTCTTCTTTCTCGCGCTCGGTGCGCGGGAGCGGCGTCGTGGTCGCGGCGGCCGACTTGTCGGTCACCTCGTCCTCGCCCTTCAGACCGTCGCGGAAGGCGCGAATGCCCTTGGCCGCATCGCCCATCAGTCCCGACAGCTTGCCGCCGCCGCCGAACAGCAGGGCGGCCACGCCGATGACGATGACCCAGTGAACCCAACTCAAACCGCCCATGGCGTCTCAACTCCTTCACGTCGGCGGCCATCCCTGGCCGCGCGCCCGCCCGTTGCGCCGCAATATAGAGACTTGGCGCGCCTGCCGCCATCCCTCCGCTCACGCGAGCCGGACTTCAAGCCTGATCGTCTGTTCCGAGAAAATCGATGTGGAATTCGGGGGCCGCCTCGTCGAGGTCGAGGGGGTCTTCGTCCGCCCCTCCCCGCCCGGATTGGGAATGGCGAAGTCCGGCGGCAGATCCAGGCTGAGCAGGCCGGCGGCCTTCATCTCGGCCATGCCCGGCAGGTCCGACAGGCTGGCCAGACCATAGTGCTCCAGGAAGGCGTCGGTGGTGCCGTAGGTGACCGGCCGGCCCGGCGTGCGCCGGCGGCCGCGCATGCGCACTAGGCCCAGCTCCAGCAGCACGTCCAGCGTGCCCTTGCTGGCCTGCACGCCCCGCACCGACTCGATCTCGGCCCGGGTCACCGGCTGGTGATAGGCGATGATGGCGAGCGTCTCCTGGGCGGCCTTGGAGAGGCGACGCGGTTCGTCACGCTCCTCGGTCATCAGGTGCGACAGGTCGGGCGCCGTCTGGAACCGCCAGCGGTCGGCCACGCAGACCAGCTCCACGCCGCGGCCCTCGTAGCGGGTCTTGAGGGCGGCGAGCCCTGCCTCGACCGAAGCGCCCTCCGGCAGGCGCTTGGCCAGGTCGTCCAGGCTGAGCGGGCCGGCGGCGGCGAACAGCAAGGCCTCGATCTGGCGCTCGATCAGGGTGGCGTCGCTCATCGCATGCCTCCAAGCTCCTCCCCCAGCGCGAAGCGCGACTTGGGGGAGGTGGATCGCCGCGTCGCGGCGAGACGGAGGGGGCCGCCGCAAGGCGGATGCAGCGGCTTGACCGAGACCGGCCTGCCAGCCGGCCCCCTCAGGCGCTTCGCGCCAGCTCCCCCAGTAGGGGAGCAGCCTGAGCTTTGGAAAATCACAGGCCCGCCCCCGCGCGGCGGGCGCGCAGATAGATGTCGGCGAAGGCCTCAAGCTGGCGGGTCTCCAGCGCGCCTTCCTTCACCAGCTCCAGGCTGGCCGACAGGGTGGAGGCGACATAGGAGGCGCGGCTCGGACCCGCCTCGCCCGAGGGCCGCGCGAAGCTGGCCGGCAGGGGCGCGACGCCGCTGAGCGGGGTCCAGCGGGACATGTCCGGCAGCATCTCGCGCAGGCGGTCGCGGGCGTCCTCCAGGGAATAGGCCTGGTGGCGGCTCATCGGCGTGTAGTGACGGCCCTGTTCCTTGCGGCGCTGGGCGATATAGGCGCTCATCAGGCCGTAGAGATCGCCCTCCAGCCGGCCGGACGGCACGACCTGGATGGCGTCGGGGTCGCCGCGCAGGAAGACGTCGCGGCCGAGCTGCGGCCGTTCCTTCAGTTCCTCGGCCGCCTTGCGCATGGCGTCGAGCTTCGCGAGTCGGAAGGCCAGCTGGGCGGCCATCTCCTCGGCCGGCGGCTCGTCGGCCTTGGGCCGCTCGGGCTTGGGCAGCAGCAGGCGGGACTTCAGATAGGCGAGCCAGGCGGCCATCACCAGATAGTCGGCGGCCAGCGAGAACCGCAGGCGCCGGGCCTGCTGCACGAAGGTCAGGTACTGGTCGGCGAGCTTGGTCACCGACAGCTTCAGAAGGTCGACCTTCTGGCTGCGGGCCAGCGCCAGCAGCACATGCAGCGGGCCTTCATAGCCGTCCAGGTCGACGATCAGCGCCTCGCCGTCGTCGGCGGCGGTGGTGGCGGCCTCGAAGTCGAGATTGGGCTGGAAGCTGCGGGTGTCGCTCATGGGGCCCAGCGTCCTTCGAAGCCCTTGTCGAAGCGCCGGCGCGCGGCGGCGACGTCGAACGGCGCGGGCGGGGTCGCGATGCGGGCCAGGGCGGTACGGGCCCGGCGGGCCGCGGGCCCGGCCAGGGGACGCGTGCCGGCGATCACCGCCTTCATCTCGTCCATGTCGCCATTGCAGTGCAGGACGATGTCGCAGCCGGCGGCGAGGCTCTTGCGCGCCCGGCTCTCGAAGCCGCCGCCCAGGGCCTTCATCGACAGGTCGTCGCTCATCACCAGCCCATCGAAGCCGATCGCGCCGCGGATCACCTGGTCGTGGACGGCGCGCGAGGTGGTGGCGGGGTGCAGGCTGTCGACGGCCGTGTAGACCACGTGCGAGGTCATCGCCATCGGCATGTCGGCGAGCGCCTTGAAGGGCGCGAAGTCCACGGCCTCCAAGTCCGCCAAGGGGGCGTCGACCACCGGCAGGTTCATGTGGCTGTCGACCCCGGCCCGGCCATGGCCCGGCAGATGCTTGATCACCGGCAGGACGCCGCCCTCGATCAGGCCCTCGCAGGCGGCGCGGCCCAGCTCGGCCACCCGGTCCGGCGTGGCGGCGTAGGCGCGGTCGCCGATCACGTCATGGGCGCCGGCCTGGGGCACGTCGAGCACGGGCAGGCAGTCGACGGTGATCCCGACGGCGGCGAGGTCATGGGCCATGAGCCGGGCGCCGAGACGCGCCATGTCGGCGGCGTCCTCCTCCGGCAGCAGGCCATAGGCCCGGCCGGGCGGATAGCGCCGCCAGTGGGGCGGGCCGAGCCGCTGGACGCGGCCGCCTTCCTGATCGACCAGCACGGGGGCGTCGGCGCGGCCCACGCAGGCGCGCAGGTCATCGGTCAGCCGCCGAACCTGGTCCGGCGCATCGACATTGCGCTTGAACAGGATGAAGCCCCAGGGCTGGACGTCCCGATAGAACGCCCGCTCCTCGGCCGTCAGGGCCTGACCCGCGCATCCCAGGATGGCGGCGTGGGTCGTCACTTCACGAAGCAGTTCTTACCCGCCGCCTTGAGCTTGTCGCAGAAGGCGGTGGCGTCGGCGCGGCTGGCGAAGCCGGTGACGGCCGTACGGTAGAGGGTGGCGCCGTCCTTCTGGATCGGCTCGACCTTCTTGCCCTTGCCGGCGACGGCGCCGGGCGCGATGCGGGCGGCGTCGTTCCACCCCTTGTCGGCGAGCGCCTGGGACGAGAAGGCGCCGATCTGCACCATGGCCGCGCCGGTGGCGCCGGCCGCGGGGGCCGGGACGGCGGCGGCCTTGGCGGGCGCGGTCG
>NZ_JALDPT010000017.1 GCF_022695515.1 Phenylobacterium aquaticum | reverse complement strand
GGTTGGGCCGCATAGCTCGGCTGCGGGCGGGCCGCGGCCGTGATCTGGGGTTCGACGCGAACCGGCTCGCCGGCGCCGGCGCGGGGGCCGGCGTGTAGAGGTCGGCTTGCGGCGGGGCCGGCGCGGGCTCGTAGCTGCGCATCACCGGTTCCGGCGCGGGGGCCGGCGGAGGGGCGTAGGCTTGCTGAGGCTGCGGTTGCGGCTGCTGAGCGACAGGCGGCTCGACATAGCGCGAGGTCTGGGCCGCCGGGGTCGCATAGATCGAGCGGACCGGCTCGGCGGCGACCTGCGGGGCGACATAGCCCACGGGGCGGGCCGGTTCCGGCGCACGCAGCGGCGGGGCCTGCAGCGGGCGACGCTCCATCTTCGGCTCGATGGCCGCGATCGAGGCGCCGTCCATGCCGGTGGCGACCACCGACACGCGGATCATGCCTTCCAGGGTCGGGTCGAAGGCCGCGCCGAAGATGATGTTGCCCTCGGGGTCGACCTGTTCGGAGATGGCGTTAGCCGCCTCGTCGACTTCCAGCAGGGTCATGTCCAGGCCGCCGGTCACATTGACCAGCACGGCCTTGGCGCCCTTCAGCGAGACTTCGTCCAGCAGCGGGTTCTGGATGGCGTTCTGAGCGGCCATCAGGGCGCGGTCCTCACCGGACGCCTCCCCGGTGCCCATCATGCCTTGCCCATCTCGTCATGACCGTGCGGACGTCGGCGAAGTCGAGGTTGATCAGGCCGGGCAGAACCATCAGGTCGGTGATGGAGCGAACGCCGGAGTGCAGGACCTGGTCGGCCATGCCGAAGGCCTCGGCGAAGGTGGTCCGCTCATTGGCGACCCGGAACAGGTTCTGGTTCGGAATGACGATCAGGGTGTCGACATAGCGTTGCAGTTCGCTGATGCCGGCCTCCGCCAGACGCATGCGGTGACGGCCCTCGAAGTGGAAGGGCTTGGTGACCACGCCCACCGTCAGGATGCCGCGCTCACGGGCGCACTTGGCGATGATCGGCGCGGCGCCGGTGCCGGTGCCCCCGCCCATGCCCGCCGTGATGAACACCATGTGGGCGCCGTCGAGATGCTCGCCGATCTCGGGGATCGACTCCTCGGCGGCGCTCATGCCGACTTCCGGGTGGGCGCCGGCGCCGAGGCCCTGCGTCACCTGAACGCCGAGCTGGATGCGCCGGTCGGTCTTGGAGAACGAAAGCTGCTGGGCGTCGGTATTGGCGACGACGAATTCGACGCCCTCCAGCCCAGCCTCGATCATGTTGTTGACGGCGTTGCCGCCCGCCCCGCCGATACCAAACACGACGATGCGCGGCTTCAACTCGGTCGCGCGCGGCGCGGAAAGTGCAATAGCCATGGGACCTCTCGCGTCCTCCGTCAGTCTGCTCTTGGGACTTCGGCGCCCGCTGGCCGGAACCCCGCGACGGTAGGCGTTAAGGAAGCGCCCACCATCGTTAATTGGCGGTTAACTGCATAAGGCGAGTCGGAGATCAGTCGAGCCGGTCACGGAGCAAAATTTGTTAGCGCACAAGGCTTGCGCGTTAACCATGCTTCTGAACTGCGACATCCTGTCTCACGATAACCTTAGAGCGTTCCGACAGTTGTCAGATTCGGTCCTAGGCCGGGAGTGAGTCGCTTTTGAGTCGCACCTTGGCCACCGGTGTCGAATTCCCCAGCGCCGCGTGCATTGGGCGGCCGACGCAATCTTTGGTTAGAGACGCCGCGGGGGCTCACCGCCCTGTACGTTCGTCCAAAGCCGACTGTCCGGTCGTTCAGTTCGCCCGGCTGCGCCGCTCCCTATGCTCGCCCGCCTGAGTTGTGAGGACCACGCCAGGGCGAGCCGCCAAGCCCGCCCCGAACCGGTCCCACGGCGTCAGACATCCGCGCGGGCCGTGACCGGGGGACGGGGCTCGAGCGGATCGCCGGTCCGATGCTCGGGCGGCGAACGCGTTCACTCGCCTCCCCCGTCAAACTTGGAGCAGACCCATGAAGACCCTTCGCCAGAACCTTGTGACCCTGGGCGCCGCCGCCCTCTCCGCCGCCGCCCTGTCCGCGGCCGCCGGAGCCGCTCACGCGGAGTCCCCCTGCAACGGCCTCAGCGGCTACTATGGTAACGTCACCGCCATCGTGGTCGGCCAGGACGGCAAGACCGTCAACCTCACCCTGGCGAACGGCCGACCCAACGCCTACGGGACCTGCTCGGGCGGCAACCTGACCGTGACCTTCCCCGACGACCGCACCCTGACCGGCACGTTCGACGGCAAGACCATCCGTTGGTCGAACAACACGACCTGGAGCAAGCAATAGGCCTCAAGCCCCAGGGGCGATCAGAGCCGATACGCGCCGTCGAGCCTTAGCTCGGCGGCGTTGTCGCCTGTGGGGCTCTACAGGTTCTCGCGCAGCCAGGCCGCGGCCTTGGCGACCGGATTGGCGTGGGGGTCCAGCGGCTCGCGGCGCAGCTTGGCGCTGGCGAGCGTCTTGGCCGAGACCGCCTCGCGGGGCCCGAAGGCCGAGCGGTGCAGCACGCCGGCCGCCGCGCAGAAAGCCGGACCGGACGCGGCGTCGGCCAGGTGCGGCACCCGGCGCGGACGGCCCAGGCGGACCGGACGGTCGAACACCCGCACGGCCACTTCCCGCACGCCGGCCAGCTGGCTCGCGCCGCCGGTCAGGACCAGGCCCGCGCCCGGCTCGACCGGAGCGCCGGAAGCCTTCAGGCGGTCGCGCAGCAGTTCCAGGGTCTCTTCGACGCGGGGGGCGATGATGCCCTTCAGCAGCGAACGCGGGGCGATGACCGGACCGGCGCCCGGATCGTCGCCGCGCGGCGGCGCCTCGATCATCTCGCGATCCTCATTGGCCGAGGCGATGGCCGAACCATGCAGGGTCTTGATGCGCTCGGCGCCGGCGACCGAGGTCGACAGGCCGCGGGCGATATCTGCGGTCACGTGGCTGCCGCCGACCGGCAGGGTCTCCACATGGATCAGGCTGCCGCCGGCGAACACCGCCGCCGAGGTCGAGCCGCCGCCCATGTCGATGCAGACCGCGCCGAGATCCATCTCGTCTTCTTCCAGGGCAGCGAGCGCCGAGACGAAGGGCGCGGCGACCACGCCTTCGAACTGCAGGTGCGCGCGCTCGACGCAGGCGCCGAGCGTCTGAAACACCGCCTCGGACACCGACACCACCAGCAGCTCCACGCCCAGCGAGCGGCCGAACATGGCGCGTGGGTCGCGGATGCCGGACTGGCCGTCCACCGACCAGGCCACGGGCAGGATGTGGGCCGCGCGACGGCCCGGAATCTTGATCTGCGCCAGAGCCGCATGGATGGCGCGCACCAGGTCGCCGTCGGAAATGGCCCGCGCGCCCAGGGAGACGCGGCCCGCCACGCGATGGCTGGTGAGCGATCCGCCCGCCGTGCAGACGGTGACGCCCTGAACCTGCACGCCGGCCACGTTCTCGGCCCGCTCCACGGCCTGGGCGATGGCGTCGGACGCCTCGTCCAGATTGACGATCGAGCCGCCCTTCACGCCGCGCGACTGCACATAGCCGACGCCGGCCGTGGTCAAGGTGCGGTCACCGCGGCGGATGCCGTCGGGCTTCATGATGAAACAGGCGACCTTGGACGCGCCCAGGTCGACAGCCGCCACGACGGGCTGGCGTCCAAGCGCCGCCTTCAGTCCGTCCCGGCCTTCTTTCCGTGCTTCTGCGCGGGTCGCCAAAGTCGTCTGGCCCTTCATCTTAAACGCCATTCGCCACGAGCTGGCCCGGCAGGGCCCCGTCTCGCGGCCGCACCGCCACCACCGAGGGATCGCGCAGGTCGATCCGCTCGAAACCCAGTTCGAGAATCCGCGACTTCTGGTCCAGCTGCTGCAGCTGGATCAGGGCGGCCTCTTCGTCGACAGCCGGCAGCTGCACCAGTGAGCCGTCCTTCAGCCGCAGATCCCAGCGGCGGTTGTCGACCCGCACCAGGGCCTCCAGCCGCTCCATCAGCCGCGGCTGAGCCGCCACGGCCGGCAGGATCGTCGCCGCATATTCATTGGCGCCGTCGCCGACGATCAGCGGCAGGGTCGGGAACTTGGCGGACTCGGCCTCGGGGATCACCCGGCCGTGGTCGTCGATCACTACGCTGCGGCCGCCATGCTGCCAGACGGCGAGCTGGCGGCGCTCCTCGACCTTGAGCACCAGGGTGTCGGGCAGCAGGCGCACGACGCTGGCCTGCTTGACCCAGCCCACCGCCTCGACGCGCTGGCGCAGGGCCTCAAGGTCTAGGCCGAGCAGCGGCTGGTCCTTGTAGACGCCCGCCGCCTTGAGGATGTCGGCGGTGGCCATGGGCGACGCGCCCTGGACCCGCACGGAATTGAGCTTGAATCCGACCGCCCCGAACTCGCTGTCGATGGCGGTCTCGATGCCCTGGGCCAGGTGCTCGGCGCGGTGGCCGGTCGCCAGCGTGATGATCAGGGCGACGGCCATCAGGCCGGCCGCGCCGATCAGGGCGTTCTGCGGAGAGAGGCCGACCACCTGAGCCGCGCGCAACTTGGCGTGCGGGATCGGGGCCGCCCCCCGGGGCTTGGCCTGGGAGCGCGCCTTGGAGCTAGCGGGTGCTTTCGCCCGGGGTTTCGCCTGAACGCGCGATCCCCCCCGCAACGCCGCGGGCATAAGCATCCTCCGTGATCCAAAGCACCAGTTGGTCGAACCCCACACCCTTCAGCGCCGCCTGCTCGGGAACGAGCGAAGTCGGCGTCATGCCGGGCTGTGTGTTGACCTCCAATAGGACCAGAATGTCGTTAATGTCGTCATAACGGAGGTCGCTGCGGGTAACGCCGCGACAACCAAGCGCAGCATGCGCCCGCTCGGCCAATTCCAACGCCTTGTCAAAGGCATGGCCCGGAAGTTCGGCCGGTAGGATGTGGCGCGAACCGCCCTCTCCGTACTTGGCTTCGTAATCATAGAAACCGGTGGCGGCGACGATGTCTGTAACCGTTAACGCCTTGCCGTCCATGACCGCCACGGCGAGCTCGCGCCCCTGGATATAGGGCTCGACCATGACCTGCTCGCCGAAGGTCCAGCTGGGGGCGACCACCTCCTGGGGCGGACGATTGGCGCCCTCCATGATGATGAACACCCCGACCGAGGACCCCTCCGCATTGGGCTTCACCACATAGGGTGGGGCGATGACGTGGTCGGCCGCGACCTCGAAGCGATTGAACAGCCCGCCGCCCGGCACCGTGACCCCGGCGGCGGCCATCACCGCCTTGGCCTTGGCCTTGTCCATGGCCAGGGCCGAGGCCAGCACGCCGGAGTGGGTATAGGGGATCTGCAGGGTCTCGAGGATCCCCTGGACGCAGCCGTCCTCGCCCCATTCCCCGTGCAGGGCGTTGAAGCAGACGTCGGGCTTCAGCCGGGCCAGCACCTGGGCGAGATCACGCCCCGCATCGACATAAGTAACCTTGGCGCCCAGGCGCTCCAGCGCCGCGCCGCATTCGCGGCCTGAGACCAGGCTGACCTCCCGCTCGGAGGACAGACCGCCATAGAGCAGGGCCACATGACGGCCGGAGAGAGGAAGGCTCACTTGGACTCCTGGGCGGCCAATGCGCGGAAATCGATGTCGCTGTCGGCGACGGAGTAGAGGAAGGCGGTCCACACCGCGACGTTCTGGGCCAGCTCCGCCGGATCCACCTTGTCCAGGGTGTCGTCAGCCGAGTGGTGCAGGTCGAAATAGCGGCTGGCGTCCTGGTTGAAGTCGACGAAGGGCACGCCGTTGGTCATCAGCCCTTCGATGTCCGAGCCGCCGAACCGGGGCGCGGTCGGGGTGACGATCACCTTCAGGGGCGTGATCGCCGCGGTGAAGGCCTTCATGGCCGGATGGGACAGGCTGTTCTTGGGAACCGACAGGCTCCAGATGTGACCGGCGCCCAGGTCGCTCTCGCCGGCGACCACCAGATTGGGCGACTCCGCCTTGTGGGCCGCGCCATAGGCCTCGCCGCTGCCGCCCTGCTCTTCCGAGCCCCACATGACCACGCGGATCGTGCGGCGCGGATGGGCGGACGCCGCCAGCTTGGCCGCGGCGGTGGCGATGGCGACGCCCGAGCCGTCGTCGATGGCGCCCGTGCCCGGATCCCAGCTGTCCAGGTGACCGCCGACCACCAGCACCTCGTCCGGTTTCTCGCGGCCCTTGAGTTCGCCGACCACGTTCCAGGCCTGGGCCTTGGGGTTATAGGTCGACTGCAGGTTCAGGCGGATGCGGATCGGCTGGCCGCGATCGGCCATGTGCTCCAGGAGCTCGGCGTCGACCGTGGACAGGGCCGCGGCCGGAATGCCGCCCGGCGCGGCCGTGCCCGTGTGCGGCAGGCGGGTGTCGTCAGTGGAGAGCGAGCGCAGCAGATAGGCGACCGCGCCGCGCTTTGCGGCCTCAGCGGGCCCGCGGGTCCGCTGGGCGTTGATCGCGCCATAGCCGGAGCCGTCCTGGGCGCGGACCATGCGGCCGGTGACCACCACGATCTTGCCCTTCGCCGCTTCCGGCGGCGCGGCCAGGAAGGCGGCGTAGGAGCGATAGAGCACGATCTCGCCCTCCAGCCCGCCCGCCGGCGTCGGGGTCGAATTGCCGAGGCCCAGGATCGCCAGCTTGTGCGGATAGGGAACCACGACCTCGGCGCTCTCCTCGCCGCGCAGCCAGGCGCCGGTGACGAAGGGCTCCACATGGACGTTCTCGAAGCCCAGGCTCTGCAGCTTGGCGACGCCCCAGTCCTTGGCCCGCGTCATGGCCGCGGACCCGACCTGTCGGCCGCCCACCTCGGTGGTCAGGGATTCCAGAACGTTCCAGGCCGTGGTGTCGCTCAGCGCCTTGTCGCGCAGGGCGGCGGCGTTGGCGCCGAGGTCGGCGGCGGCGGCGGGAGAGGCGGCTGTCAGGACGGCGGCGGCGGCCGCGAGCAGAAGCGTTTTCATGCCTCGCCGGTCGCCCGTTCCGGGCCGGGAGTCAAGCGCTCCCCTCCCCGCACGGGAACCGGCCCCCGCCAGCGTCCTGTCAGCAGCCTTCAGGCCACGATCTCGAAGTCATCCCGGTCGGCCGAGATCACCAGGGCGGTCGCCAGGCCCAGGCGCTTCCACAGAGGCATGGCGTCGATCCCCAGCACCTGGGCGGCCCACAGCGAGATCACCCGGCCATGGGCGACCACCACCAGGGTTCCCACCGGGTGGGCGGCCAGCTGCCGATCCAGGGCCGCGTCGAAACGCCGGCGCGCGGCCTCGCCAGTCTCCTCGCCCAGCACCAGATGATGCGGCTCTCGGAACATCCGGGCGACCAGGGCCTCGAACACCAACGCGTCCTGGAATCCGCCGGTCTCATTGTGCTGTTCGCCCAGGTCCGGGTCCTGGCTGACCGGCAGGCCCAGCACCACGGCGATCGCCTGCGCGGTCTCCACCGCTTTCAGCTCCGGGCTGGAGACCAGGGCGGCGGGCTCGAAGCGATCCAGGCGGGCCGCCAACGCGGTCGCAGCCGCCCGTCCCTCGTCGCTCAGCGGCCAGGTCGAGGGCGGGGCGTCGGGGTCGATGCGCGGTTGACCGTGCTTGACCAGGATCAGCCGGCGGGGCGGCCGATGCGCTTGATTTCCCATTCCAGCTCGATCCCCGTCTTGGCCTTCACATCGGCGCGGACCGCCTCGCCCAGGCCCTCCAGGTCGGCGGCGGTGGCCTCCCCGGTATTGATCAGGAAGTTCGCATGCAGGGGCGAGAACATGGCGCCGCCATAGGGTTTGCCCCGCCAGCCCGCCTCGTCCACCAGTTTCCACGACGAGTGGCCCGGCGGGTTCTTGAAGGTCGAGCCGCCGGTCTTCTCGCGGATGGGCTGGGTGGTCTCCCGCTTGGCGGTGATCTCGGCCATGCGGGCCTCGACGGCGTCCGGATCGTCGGGCCGCCCCTCGAACAGGGCGCCGGTGAAGATCAGTCCGCCCTCCGCCGCCTTGGCCGACTTGCGGTAGGAGAACCCCATCTGCGCGTTGGAGAAGGTGACCCGCTCGCCCGCCCGGGTGATCGCATAGGCCTCGACCAGGATGTCCTTGGTCTCCGCGCCATAGCAGCCGGCGTTCATGACCGTCGCCCCGCCGATCGAGCCGGGCACGCCGCGATAGAATTCCAGCCCCGCGATCCCGGCCTTGGCCGCTTCGCGCGCGACCATGGCGTCGAGCGCCGCGGCGCCGGCGAAGATGCGGGCGCCGCCGCGGGGTTCGACCTTGGCGAAGGCCTTGCCCAGGCGGATCACCACGCCCTCGACCCCGCCGTCGCGGACCAGCGTGTTGGAGCCGACGCCCAGTGGAATGACCGGAACCGCCGGATCCAGCCCTTTGAGGAAATCGGCCAGATCGGCTTCGTCCTCAGGCAGGAAGATCACATCCGCCGGCCCACCGACCCGGAACCAGGTGAACGGCCCCAGCGGCTCGTCCCGCAGGATCTTGCCGCGGACGGCGGGAAGGTGGTCCTTCCAGCTCACGCCGACAGCGCCTCGAGCTGGGGCGGCAGGGCGTAGGCCCAGCTGGTGATGTCGCCGGCGCCCAGGCAGACCACGAGGTCCCCGGGCTTGGCCTCGGCCTTGATCAGTCGGGCGAGCTCGGCCGGCGTGTTCAGGGCCAGCGCCTTGCGGTGGCCGAACCGGCGCAGGCCGTCCACCAGGCCGTCGCGGCTGGCCCCTTCGATCGGCGCCTCCCCTGCGGCGTAGACATCGGCCACCACCACGACGTCGGCGTCGTTGAAGCAGCCGCAGAACTCGTTGAACAGGTCGTGCAGGCGCGAATAGCGGTGCGGCTGGACCACGGCGATCACGCGGCCCTCGGTCACCGCGCGGGCGGCCTTCAGCACCGAGGCGATCTCCACCGGATGGTGGCCATAGTCGTCGATCACCCGCACCCCGCCGGCCACGCCGGTGGTGGTGAAGCGGCGGCGCACGCCCTCGAAGCCCGACAGCCCCTCGCGGATCGCGGCCTCGGTCACGCCCAGCTCGCGGGCCACGGCGATGGCGGCCAGGGCGTTCATGACATTGTGGTGCCCGGCCATGGTCAGGTGCAGGTCGGCCCAGCGGAAGGTCGGGCCTTCCAGCGGCGCGATCACCGCGTCGAACCGCGAGCCGTCCGGGCCCATGGTGATCTTCTCGGCGCGGATCTGCGCCTGGGGATTGGTGCCATAGGTGACCAGGCGGCGGTTCTCGACCCGCGCGGCCATGGCCTGGACCTCGGGGTGGTCGGTGCAGACCGCGGCGAACCCGTAGAAGGGAATGTTCTCCACGAAGTCGCGGAACGCCTTCCGCACGGCGTCGAAGTCGCCGTAGTGGTCCAGGTGCTCGGGGTCGATATTGGTGACCACAGCGCAGGTCGAGCGCAGCTTCAGGAAGGTGCCGTCGCTCTCGTCGGCCTCGACCACGATCCAGTCGCCCTCCCCCACCTTGGCGTTGGTGCCATAGGCGTTGATGATCCCGCCATTGACCACGGTCGGGTCCAGACCGCCGGCGTCCAGCAGGGCCGCGACCATCGAGGTGGTGGTGGTCTTGCCGTGGGTCCCGCCGACCGCCACGGAGAACTGCAGCCGCATCAGCTCGGCCAGCATCTCGGCCCGGCGGACCAGTGGCAGGCGGCGCTCGCGGGCCGCGGCCATCTCCGGATTGTCGGCCTTGATGGCGGTGGAATAGACGACCGCCGAGGCGCCTTCGACATTCGACCCGTCCTGGCCGATGAAGATCTTTGCGCCCAGCTTCTCCAGCCGCTCGGTGTTGGCGGACGCCTTGGCGTCGGAGCCCTGCACCGTATAGCCGATGCGCAGCATGATCTCGGCGATGCCGCTCATGCCGATGCCGCCGATGCCGATGAAGTGCACGGGGCCGAGTTCGAAGGGGACGGGACGGCGACGGGTCATGTGAGCAGCGCCTGTCGGCTTGCGGCGGTCTTCTCGACCAGGTCGGCCAGGCGCTCGGCGGCGTCTGGCTTGGCGATGGAGCGGGCGCCGGCGGCCATGCGCGCCAGGCGGTCCGGATTGGTCAAGAGCTTGGCGAGCGCCTTGGACAGGGTGTCGACGGTGAGCTGGCTCTCGCGGGCCACCTCGGCGCCGCCGGCGTCGGCCATCACCTTGGCGTTCTGGCCCTGGTCGTCGTCGAGCGCGATGGCCAGCGGCACCAGGATCGCGGGCTTGCCGGCGATGGCGAACTCGCAGACCGAGCCCGCGCCGGAACGGCCGATCACCAGATGGGCCTGGCGCAGACGGGTGGCCATGTCGCGGAAGAAGGGCGCGATCTCGGCCTGGACATTGGCGTTGGCGTAGACGCGCCGGGCGTTGTCCATGGATTCCGCCCGGGTCTGCTGTTGGATGCGCAGGCGGTTGCGCAAGTCCTCCGGCAGCTTGGCGATCGCCTCGGGCACCAGCTCGGACAACAGCCGCGCGCCCTGGCTGCCGCCCGTGATCAACAGGCGCAGCGTGCCGTCCGGCTCGGGCGGCAGATAGGGCTTGTCGAACAGGTCGGCGATCTCGGGCCGCACCGGATTGCCGACCACCACGGCGTTCTGGGCGACGCGCGCCGGCGCCTTCTGCAGGATCGGAAAGGCGCAGGCGACGGCGCGGACGTGGCCGGCCAGCCGCCGGTTGGCGCGGCCCATCACCGCGTTCTGCTCGTGCAGCACAGTGGGGCGGCCCTGGGTGATCCCGGCCAGCAGGCCCGGCACCGACGGATAGCCGCCGAAGCCCACCACAACGGCCGGGTCGATGCGCTTGAAGGCGTTGCGGGCCTGCAGCACGCCGCGGAAGATCGACAGGCCGGCGAGCGCCAGGCCCACCGGATCGCCCGGCTTATAGGTGCGGGCCGACAATCCGATCCGCTCCTCGGCCGGGAAGCTCTCGGCGAAGGCGGCGACCCGCTCGTCGCTGGCCAGCACGATCCGCCAGCCGCGGGCGATCAGGGCTTCGGAGAGCGCCTGGGCGGGAAAGAGGTGGCCTCCGGTGCCACCGGCGGCGACGACGGCGATTTTACGCATAGGCGCCCGTTTAGGTGAAAGGCGGCGGAATGGGTAGCTCTTCTAGCCCTGGGCGTAGGCCCCGGGACGTCGGCGGGTGAGCGCGAGCGCGAAGCCCAGGGTCAGGCAGATGGCCCACATGGACGAGCCGCCATAGGAGATGAACGGCAGGGTCATGCCCTTGGTCGGGATCATGTTCAGGTTCACCGCCACATTGATGAAGGCCTGCTCGCCGACCATCACGAACAGGCCGGCGGCGGCCACCTGCTGGAAGGGGTCGTTCAGCTTCATCGCCTTGTAGAGCCCGCGGATCACCAGGAAAGCGAACAGCGAGATCAGGATCAGGGAGAAGATCAGGCCATATTCCTCGGCCGCCACCGAATAGATGAAGTCGGTGTGCAGGTCGGGCACGTGACGCTTCATCACCCCTTCGCCGGGACCGCGGCCGAACAGGCCGCCATTGGCGATGGCCTCGGCGGCGCGGTCGACCTGGTGGGTGTCGGTGGTCTCCGGGCTCAGGAACCGGTCGACCCGGCTGGCCACGTGCGGGAACAGGAAATAGGTCGAGGACAGGCCGGCCACCGCCACCCCGCCCAACAGCATCACCCAGGACAGCGGCACCCCCGCCATCCAGAAGGCGGCGCCGAAGGCCACGGTGATCAGCACGGTCTGGCCGACGTCCGGCTGGATCAGCAACAGGCCGATCGACAGGAAATAGAGGCCGAAGGCGATGGAAACGCCCGGCACGCCTTCGCCCTTCTGGCCCTCGGCGAACATCCAGGCGACCAGGATGATCAGGGCCGGCTTCATGAACTCCGACGGCTGCAGCGAGAAGCCGCCGAACTCCAGCCATCGGGTCGCGCCCTTGGCGTTATGGCCGAAGAACGGCAGGGCGATCATGATGGCGATCGCCACCAGATAGATGAAGAAGGCCGCCCGCCGGACCCCTCGGATGTCCAGCATGGAGATCGAGATCAGGATCACGGCCCCGGTCGCGGCGAAGAAGCACTGGCGGACCGCGAAGTGGAAGGGATCGCCGACATTCATCCGCGCCGCCGCCGCCGGACTGGCGGCGAAGGACATCAGCACGCCGAGCACGATCAGCACGCCGACCGCGCCCAGCAGCCAGCGGTCGGTGGTCCACCACCACAGCCCCACCTGGGTCCGGTCCGACCGGGAAAAGGCGTGGGCGGGATTGGCCATCAGGCGCAGGCTCCCTTGGGCTGGGGCACGCTCAGCCCCTGGACCGCGGCGCGGAAGGCTTCGCCGCGCGCCTCGAAATCGGTGAACTGGTCAAACGACGCGCAGGCCGGCGACAGCAGGACGATGGCGTCCTGCCCCTTGGCGGCGGCGTCGGCATAGGCCCGCGCCGTGGCCGAGGCGAGATCGCCGCACTCCACCACCTGGGCCTTGCCCTTCAGGGTCTCGGCGAAGGCCTCGCTGGCCTCGCCGATCAGATAGGCCTTCTCGATCCGCGGGAAGAGGTCGGCCAGGGACTCGATCCCCCCGGTCTTCGGCTGGCCGCCGGCGATCCAGTAGAACTTCGGATAGCTCGACATGGCCTGGCGGGCCGCGTCAGTGTTGGTGGCCTTGGAGTCGTTGACGAAGCGCACCCGGCCGACCTGGCCCACGGTCTCCATCCGGTGCGCCAGGCCCGGGAAGCTCATCAGCCCCTCGGCGGCTTCCTCCGGCGAGATGCCCAGGCCGCGCACGGCGGCGTAGGCGGCGGCCGCGTTCTGCCAGTTGTGCCGCCCCGGCAGGGAGCGCGCGCGCAGCAGGTCGGCGACCTCGGTCGCCCGCTCGCCGGTGGCGTCATAGAGCAGGCCCTGCAGCGCATAGACGCCCCGGCCCATGGCCTTCGACGCCGAGATCGGCACGATGGTCCGGCGATTGGCGGCGGTGATCTCGGTGCAGATCCGCTGGCCCCAGGGATCGTCCACCCCGATGACCGCCGTGTCGCCCTTGCCCTGGTTCAGCAGGATCCGGCGCTTGGCGGCGACATAGCCCTCCATGCCGCCATGGCGGTCCAGATGGTCGGGCGAGATGTTCAGCATCACCGAGACGTCGGGCTTCAGGCTCGAGGTCAGGTCCAGCTGGTAGGAGGAGAGCTCCAGCACATAGACGGCCCCGCCGTGCATGTCGTCGAGGCCCAGGACGCCATAGCCGATATTGCCGCCGATCCGGGTGTCGCGGCCGGCGCTGGCGCAGATGTGGCCGATCAGGGCGGTGGTCGTCGATTTGCCATTGGTGCCGGTGATGGCCACGACCTTGGGCCGCTTGTGCTCCGGCGCGGCGTTCACGGCGCGGGCGAACAGCTCGATGTCGCCCAGGATCTCGACGCCCTCGGCCTTGGCCCGATCCACCGTCCAATGCGGCTTGGGATGGGTGAGGGGCACGCCCGGCGACAGCATCAGGGCGGCGAAGTCCGACCAGTCGGCGGTCGACAGGTCGACCAGCGGAAGCCCCTCGGCCTCGGCGGCGGCGCGGCCCTCGGGCCGTTCGTCCCACAGCGCGACCTTGGCCCCGCCGGCGATCAGGGCGCGCGCGGCGGCCAGACCCGTACGGGCCAGACCGAACACGGCCACCGTCCTGCCTTCGAAGCCTCGGACCGGGATCATGACTGTCGCCCGCCCTCCCTATCGCAGCTTCAGGGTGGCGAGGCCCAGCAGGGCCAGCATCACCGAGATGATCCAGAAGCGGATCACGACGGTCGATTCCGACCAGCCGAGCTTCTCGAAGTGGTGGTGGATCGGCGCCATGCGGAACACCCGCTTGCCGGTCAGCTTGAACGAGGCGACCTGGATCATGACCGACAGGGTCTCGAGCACGAACAGCCCGCCGATGATCCCCAGCACGATCTCATGCTTGGTCGAGACGGCGACGGCGCCCAGCGCCCCGCCCAAGGCCAGGGAGCCGGTGTCGCCCATGAAGATCTTGGCCGGCGGCGCATTGTACCAGAGGAAGCCCAGGCCGGCGCCGATGATGGCCCCGCAGAACACCGCCACTTCGCCCACGCCCTGGACGAAATGCAGTTGCAGATACCGGGCGAACAGGAAGTTGCCGACCAGATAGGCGATGAACCCGAAGGCGGCGGCGGCGATCATCACCGGCACCGTGGCCAGGCCGTCCAGGCCGTCGGTGAAGTTCACCGCATTGGCCGCGCCGACGATCACGAAGGCGCCGAAGATCACATAGAACCAGCCGAGGTTCAGCAGCAGCCCCTTGAGCAGCGGGAAGGCGACGGAGGTCGCGAGGCCCGCCTGCTCCGGCGGGGCGTGCGGGTGGACGATGATCAGGGCGATGGCGGCCGCGGCGATCAGCGCTTCGAGGCCCAGGCGCACGAGGCCTGAGACCCCGGCCGTGCTCTGCTTGGTGACCTTGGCGTAGTCGTCCGTGAAGCCCAGGATCCCGTAGCCGACCGTGACCAGCAGCACCGCCTGGACATAGACGTTCGTGAGGTCCGCCCACAGCAGGGTCCCGACCAGCAGGCCGGCCAGGATCATCACCCCGCCCATGGTCGGCGTGCCGGCCTTCTCGACGATGTGGCGCTCGATCCCGTCGGCGCGGATCGGCTGGCCCTTGCCCTGCTTGGCCTTCATCCAGCGGATGAAGCGCGAACCCATCAGCACCACCACCAGCTGGCCGGTGGCGAGCGCCATGCCTGTGCGGAACGTCAGATATTTCAGGAGGTTGAGGACTGGGACGTGACCGCCGGCCGACAACTGCTCGTATAACCAATAGAGCATCAGCCCACCTCTTCCGAACGTGCGCCGAGCGCCGCGAGCGCGGTTGCCACCACGCCTGCGCTTGAGCCGTTGGACCCCTTCACCATCACCAGATCACCGGGCTCTACGGCCCGTGCGACCAGCGGCGCCAGCTCCGCCGCTGTAACGGCGTAGCCGCCTCTTCGAGTCGGCGGAAGGGCGTCCCAGAGCGATTTCATCAGCGGACCGGCGCAGAAGACGCGATCGATCGACGCAGCCTCGAGCGGCCCGGCGAGGTCCGCATGGTACTGCGGGCTCCCCTCCCCCAGCTCCAGCATATCGGTCAGGGCGACGATCTTGCGCCCCTCCGTCGCGCGGGCGCCGAGCGAGGCGATGGCCGCCGCCATGGAGACCGGATTGGCGTTGTAGCTCTCGTCGACCAGGGTGAAGACGCCGCCCGGCAGGCGGACGCGGCGCTCGGCGCCGCGGCCCTCCAGCGGCTGGAACGCGGCCAGCGCGGCCAGCGAGTCCTCCAGCGAGACGTCCAGCGCCTCCAGCATCAGCAGCACCGCCATGCTGTTGGGGCCCCAGTGGAAGCCCGACTGCAGCAGGGTGAAATCCAGCGCCTTGCCGTGCAGCCGCGCCTTGACCCGCGCCCCGCCGGCATGGGGCTCGAAGTCGACCAGCTGAGCGTCGCAATCCTCCGCCGCCCCGAAGCTGCGGACGTGGGCGCCGGCCTTATGGGCCGCGTCCTTCAGGAACCCGAACCACGGATTGTCGGCGTTCAGCACGGCGACGCCGCCCGGCTCGATCCCGTCGAAGATCTCGGCCTTGGCGCGAGCGACGCCCGCCTCCCCGTCCGGGAAGTTCTCCACATGCACCGGGCCGACCGTGGTGATCGCCACGGCGTGCGGCCGGACCATCTTCGACAGCGGGGTGATCTCGTCGGCGTGGTTCATGCCGATCTCGAACACCGCCCGCTCGGTGTCGCGGGGCATGCGGGCCAGCGTCAGCGGCACGCCGATATGGTTGTTGTAGCTCTTGACCGAGGAATGGAAGCGGCCGGCCAGCGCCAGGCCGGCGCGGATCGCCTGGGTGACGCTGGTCTTGCCGACCGATCCGGTCACCGCCCCGCGCTTGGCTTGCGCAGCCCGAACGCGGGCCGCGACACCCAGGGCCTCCAGGGCCGTAAAGGTGTCATTGACCATAACCGCAGGCGCGTCGACAGGCTGGGAGATCAGGGCCCCCGCCGCGCCCTTGGCGATCGCCGGCGCCACGAACTCATGGCCGTCGCGAACCCCGGCCAGGGCCACGAACAGGTCGCCCGGCTCGATCGAGCGGGTGTCGATGGAGACGCCCTGCGCATGGAAGTCGCCGGCCACCCGGCCGCCGGTCGCCGCCGCGATCTCCTCGGCCGTCCAGAGGGGCTCAGACATAGGCCGCCTCCACACCCTTCAGGGCGGCCGCGACCTCGACCACGTCGTTGAAGCGATGGACGACGTCCCCGATGGTCTGGCCGTCCTCATGGCCCTTGCCGGCCACGACCAGCACGTCGCCGGCGCCCAGCAGGGCGACCCCGGCGCGGATCGCCTCGCGGCGGTCGCCGATCTCGCGGGCGCTGCGGGCCCCGGCCATGACCTCGGCGCGGATGGCGGCGGGGACTTCCGTGCGGGGATTGTCGTCGGTGACGATGGCGATGTCGGCGAAGTCCGAGGCGATCTTGCCCATGATCGGCCGCTTGCCGCGGTCGCGATCGCCGCCGGCCCCGAACACCACGATCAGCCGGCCGGTCACGTGCGGACGCAGCGCCTTGAGCACGGTCTCCAGCCCGTCCGGGGTGTGGGCGTAGTCGACATAGGCCTCGCCGCCGGCGGCGTTCGCGCCCACCCGCTGCAGCCGCCCGGGCGCGCCCTCGATGGTCTCCAGCGCGGCCAGCACCCGGTCGAGCGGCTCACCCGCGGCCACACACAGGCCGGCCGCCACCAGCGCATTGGACGCCTGATAGGCGCCGACCAGCGGCAGGTTCACCTGGAAGCTGCGGCCCTCGGCCTCCACCGTCAGAGTCTGGCCGCCCGGCGTGGGGGTCCGCGCCGCGAGCGTCAGGCCCTGGCCTTCGACGCCCACGCTCATCACCGTCTGGCCGGCCGTCACGGCGGCGCCGGCGAAGGCGTCATAGGCGTCGGAATCGGCGTTCAGCACGGCGGTCGCGCCGCGCGGCAACAGGGTGTCGAACAGGCGCAGCTTGGCGGCCCGATAGACCCCCATGGTGCCGTGATAGTCCAGATGGTCCTGGGTCAGGTTCAGGAAGCCGGCGGCGGTCAGCTTCGCCCCGTCCAGGCGCCGCTGGTCGATCCCGTGCGACGAGGCCTCCATGGCCAGGTGGGTGACGCCGAGGCCCACCAGCTTCGCCATCAGCTCGGCGACATCGGCGGCGTCCGGCGTGGTCAGGCCCGGCGGGGTCAGCTGCTCGGCGAAGCCGCCCGGGCCGGTGGCGTAGACGCCCAGCGTGCCCATGCTGGCCGCCTTGTGGCCCAGCGCATTGAAGATCTGGCGGCAGAAGGCGGCGACCGAGGTCTTACCGTTGGTGCCGGTCACCGCCACCACGACCGGCGGCTGGACCTGCCAGAAGGCGGCCGCGGCCAGCGCATAGGCCCGGCGCGGATCATCGACCCGGACCACCGGCACGCCCATGCCGGCCATGTCCTCGGCCGACAGGATCGCGGCGGCCCCCGCCGTCACGGCCCGGCCGGCGAATTCGCGGCCATTGACCTTCGAGCCCGGCAGGGCGGCGAACAGGAAGCCCGGCTTCACCTTGCGACTGTCGGCCGTAACCCCGGTGATCTCGGGATCCTGAGGCAGGTCGCGGCGGACCAGTTGGGAAAGCGTGACGGCCATCAGTGATCGTCCGCCAGGAGCTGGGTCGCCACGACCTTGGGCTGGGCGTCAAAGGCGTCCATGCGGCGCGACACGCCCAGGAACGGCGCGATCCGGTCGATCACCCGGCCGGCCGCCGGGGCCGCCGTCCAGCCGCCGGTGCGGAAGCCATAGGTCTCGGGCGTGCCGTTAGGCTCGTCCATCAGGATCAGCACGAAATAGCGGTCGGCCTCCAGCGGACCGTCGGCCGGGAACACCGCGGCGAAGGAGGCGACCAGCTTGTCGCGCACATAGTGCCCGCCCATGGCCTTTTCGGCCGAGCCGGTCTTACCGCCGACCCTCAGGCCCGGCGCGTCGGCCTTGCCGCCGGTGCCGCGCACCACATTGACCCGCATCAGGTCCAGCATGGCCCGCGAGGTCTCCTCCGACACCACCCGCGGCCCGGTCGGACGCGCGCCCGGCTTCATCGGCCGGATGGTGAGCGGCACATAGGTGCCGCCGTTGAGGATCGATCCCATGCCGGCCGCCACCGCGATCGGCGAGACGGAGATCGCCTGGCCGAAGGACGAGGAGGCGATGGCGTTGTCGTTCCAGGTGCGCGGCAGGATCGGCCGCGCGCTCTCGGTCAGCTCGATCGGGGCCGCCTTCATCAGGCCGAACGCCCGGAAGTACTTGGTCAGCGTGCCGCCTCCGGCCTGAAGGGCGATCTTCGAGGTGCCGATGTTGGAGGAGTGGATGAAGATGTCCGCCACCGACAGGACGTGATCGCCCTTGTGGTAGTCGTGGATGGTCTGGCCGCCGATGGTCAGCGACTGGCTGGCGTCGAAGGTCGAGGTCAGCGTCGTGGTGCCGGAATCCAGCCCCATGGCGATGGTGAAGACCTTGAAGGTCGAGCCCATCTCATAGACCGACGAGGCCGCGCGGTTGAGCATGGCGTCGGGCGAGGACTTGCCCGCCTGGTTCGGATCGAAGGTCGGATAGCTGGCCAGGCCCAGGATCTCGCCGGTGTGCACATTGGTCACGATGCCGACCGCGCCCTTGGCCCCGAAGGAGGCCGCGGCCTTGCCGACCTCGTCCTCCAGCGCCGCCTGCACCCGCAGGTCGATGGAGAGCGGCACGGACTGGTGATTGGTCGTGGCCAGGCGGATCGGATCGTTCAGCGCCTTTTCGGCGCCCGACAGCCCCTCGCCGCCGGTGTCGGCGAAGCCGATCAGATGGGCGGCGGTCTGGCCCAGCGGATAGACCCGCTTGGACTCCGGCTCGAAGGTCACGCCCGGCAGGCCCAGGTCATGGATGCCGCCGCGCACGTCCGGGGTCAGGCCGCCGACCAGGAAGGTCCGGCGGGGCGAGTTCAGCGCCTTGTCCAGCCGGGCGAGCGGCAGGTCCGGCAGGGCCGCGTGCAGGGCGCGGCGGGTCTCGGCCAGGTCCCAGATCTCGCGCGGATCGACATAGAGGCCGTAGTGCAGCAGGTCGGCCGCCAGCATGGCGCCGTTGCGGTCGACGATGTCGGCCCGCGCCGCCCCGACCGGACCTGCGAAGTCCGACCCGTGATCGGCGGGGAACAGGGCCATGCGCGTCGCGCCGGCCGCGAGCGTCAGGAAGCCGGCGGCGAACAGGGCGAGCACGAAGAAGATGCGGATCCGCGTGTCGTCTTCGGCCTTGCCGGCCGCCTTGGCCCGCTCGAAGGCGTGCTCCAGGCCCCACAGCCTGGCCTTCAGCCAGCGCCAGCCCGGCGCGGGAAATCCGTTATGGGCCAGGCTCATGAGTTCGGCCCCCGGCGGGCGACCTCGGCCAGGCCCTCAGGCGTCGTCTCGCGCTTGGCGGAGATCGGGACCATGCCGAGATACTGGCTGGACAGCTTCTCGATCCGGGCCGGCTGCTCCAGGTGGCTGACCTCGGCCTGCAGCAGGCGGATGCGCTCGTGCTCGGCGTCGATCTGGTGCTCGACCGTGGCGATCTCGCTGCGCTCGCGGCCGGCGAAGGTCTTGGCCAGGTAGAGCGACAGGATCAGCGCGATCAGCAGGCCGGCGGCGACCAGGTCGACCAGGCGGAAGCCGCGGACGCGGCGTTCGAGCAGGCTCATGCGGCCTCCTTCCAGACCGGAGCGGCGGTGCGGACGGCCGCGCGCAGCTTGGCGGAGCGGGCGCGCGGATTGGCGGCGGTCTCGGCCTCGGAGGGCGGGCGGGCGCCATTGAACAGCAGCTGGAAGCTCGGCTGGGTCGTCACCTCGACCGGCGGCAGATACCGCGACCCTGCCGGGGTGCGGCCGGCGCGCAGGGTCAGGAACGCCTTCACGATGCGGTCCTCCAGCGAATGGAAGGTCACGATGGCCAGCCGGCCGTCGGTCTTCAGCACCCGCTCGGCGGCGACCAGCCCGGCCTCAAGCTCGGCCAGCTCGTCATTGACGGCGATGCGCAGGCCCTGGAACACGCGGGTGGCGGGATGGACCTTGGCGCCGCGGCGGCCGCCCTGGACCCGCTCGACGAACTCGGCCAGCTCCAGGGTGCGGGTGAAGGGCTGCTCGGCCCGGCGACGCACGATGCCGCGGCCACCCGGCGCGCATTGCGCTCCTCGCCATAGATCCAGAAGATCCGCGACAGGTCGTTGGGCTCGGCGGTGTTGACCAGGTCCGCGGCGGTGGGGCCGTCGGCGCCCATGCGCATGTCCAGCGGGCCGTCCCGCATGAAGGAGAAGCCGCGATCGGCCTCGTCCAGCTGCATGGAGGACACGCCCAGGTCCAGGGCCACGCCGTCGACGGCGCCCTCCCCCAGTTCCGCGTTCATCTCGGAGAAGCGGCCCTCGACCAGGCGGAAGCGGTCGCCCAGCCCCTCGGCGAAGCGGCGCGCGCTGGGATCACGGTCAAAGGCGGTGACCTGGGCCCCGGCGGCCAGGAAGGCGCGGCTATAGCCGCCGGCGCCGAAGGTGCCGTCGACGATGTGCTTGCCGGCGGACGGCTCCAGGACCTCCATCACGCCGTCCAGCAGGACGGGGACATGGGGGGCGTCGGCGATCTCGCTCATGCGCCGGCTCCGGCGCGGGCGGCGCGCTGGGCGCCGCGCATCTGGGCCAGGCCCTCGCGGGCCAATTCGCGCTGGGCGGCGCGGTGGGCCTGGAACGCTTCCCGTTCCCAGATCTGGAACCGGTCGCCCAGGCCGACCACCACGACATTGTCGGTCAGGCCGAACAGGTCGCACAAGTTTTCCGGCAGGGTGACGCGGCCGGCGGGATCGAAGCTCAGCTTGGCCAGGCCGCCCAGGATGGAGGTTTCCAGCGCCGACCGCAGCGGATCGCCGAAATCAAGCTCCTCGATCACCCCGAGGTAACGGTCGAACAAGGCCTTGCCCCCACCTTCGATGCAATCAGCTTCGATAGAGGGAAAGCAGAAGATTCCGTCAAAAGGTCCAGAGGCGAGCGCGCGGAACTCCTGCGGCACGACGATGCGCCGCTTCGAATCCAGCTGCTTCTCAAACGTCGAGACGAACATCCCGCCGCGCCCCAGTTCGGAAAGCCCCCGCACGGGCCGTCCCTGCCATGTCCGCGATGGCGCCCCGACGCCCCGCAAAAACGGCTCCTCAGGGTCCTACCGAACAGCGATTGGGTTAACACGGGCTCAATTGGGTGACAATGACTCCAAATGACTATTTGGCGCAGAAACAAAGATGTCGCGCCGACTTATGGTTAACGCGCGTAAACAATCCACAGAACATACAGCGAACCTGTTAAATATAGCGACCGCGCGCCGCAGGAGCTGTGGACAACACGCCGCACCTGACAGCGCCGTCAAATGTTCAGCGGGCGGATTGGTGGGTCGGCGTCACTGACCGACACCCCCAAAATGGGGCGATAAGCTCAACTGTTGAGACGGAAACCAGACGGCCTGTAAGCCGGGTTCTGTGCCGCCCGCCGAAACGGGCATTGGCGATCATTCCTCTGGACCGCCCATCGCTGGACGGTTCTCGCGACCTACCCGGACCCCTGAGCCTACGACAGCCCTGCCGGCGAACCGGCGCGTGGTCCCTATTCGGTCTTGCTCCTGGCGGGGCTTGCCATGCCGTCCCCATTGCTGGGTCCGCGGTGCGCTCTTACCGCACCCTTTCACCCTTACCTGACCCGAGGGCCAGGCGGTCTGCTCTCTGTGGCGCTATCCCTGGGGTCGCCCCCGGCGGGCGTTACCCGCCGCCATGTCGTCGTGGAGCCCGGACTTTCCTCCCCCACCCGAAGGTGAGAGCGACCGCCCGGCCGTCTGGTTCCGCGCGGACCATGGTCTGGCCCGGCCCCGGGGTCAATCGGCCACCCGCCCATAGATGAGCTGGTCCCAGTAGCGGCCCTTCCACCAGGCGTGATCGCGCAGCAGCCCCTCGCGCTGGAAGCCGTGCCGCTCCAGCAGGGCGCAGGAGCGGCCGTTGCCGACCGTCACCATGGCTTCCAGCCGGTGCAGCCCCAGGGCCCCGAAGCCGTAGGCGATCACATGCGGCAGGATCTCGCTCATCACGCCCCTGCCCCACTCGGCCTGGGCCAGATCATAGGCCACCTCGCCGCGCCGGCCGCGCTCGAGCTCGATCGTGTTGAAACCGCAGGTGCCGATCAGGCGCCCCTCCCCCGCGCGCCGGATCGACCAGCGCAGGCCGTCGCCGCGCTCGGCGAGTTCGCGGGCCCAATCAATGATGTCGCGGGCCTGGTCGATCGCCGTCAGCGGCTCGATATCCATGAACTGGACCACCGCCGGGTCGCCGAACAGGGCCAGCAGATCGCGGGCGTCGCCCCGCGCCAGAGGCCGCAGGCTATAGGCGCCAGCCTGCAGGGTCTGGCGGGTCAGGTTCATCGGGCCGCGGCGTCCGCGCTCACGTCCCCAGTCTCAGAAGGCCGATCAGCCGCGCCCGGGTCTCGCCGTCGGCCACCCCGTCGACCTTGTCCGGCCGCCAATGGCGCTGGAAGGCCCGGACGACCGAGGTGGTGTGGGCGTCGAACACCCCCGACGGCGCGCAGTCATAGCCCAGCCGGGTGAAGCCCGCCTGCAGGGCGAACACCCCGGCCCCCTCCTCCCCCTCGCCCAGCGGGTCGCCGGGCGCGGCGGGCGGTTCAATCCACAGGCCGTGGCCGGCCTCGGCCAGTCGCTTCCAGGGGAACAGCTCGCCGGGATCTTCCTTGCGGTCGGGGGCGACGTCGGAGTGGCCGACGATATAGCCGTCCTCGACCTTCCAGCGGCCGCGGATCTCGCCGACCAGGGCGATCACCGCAGCGACCTGGGCCTCCGGAAAGTCGCGATAGCCGAACTCATGGCCCGGATTGACGATCTCGATCCCGATCGAGCGGGCGTTGATGTCGGTCTGCCCCTTCCAGGACGACACCCCGGCGTGCCAGGCGCGCCGTTCCTCGGGCACCAGCCGGAAGACCCGCCCGTCCTCCTCGACCAGATAGTGCGAGCTGACCTTGGCCTCCGGGTCGCGCAGCCGCGCCAGCGCCGCCTCCCCGGTCTGCATGCCGGTATAGTGCAGGACGATCATGTCCGGCGGGCTCTTGCGAGCGTCGAAATTGGGCGAAGGCGCGTCGATCAGGTCCATGCGGGACAGCCTATTGCGACCTGGGCCGTAAGGCGAGCAGCAGGCTCATGATCTGGTTCGGCCGCAAGGCGATCACCAGCACGCCGGCGAGCGCGATGGCCGAGCCGATCGCCATCCGCGGGCCGAAGCTGTCATGGGTGATCATCACCCCGAGCGCGATGGTGCCGAGCGGCGTCATCAGGGTGAGCGGCGAGACCAGCGTCGCCTCATAGCGCTGGATCAGGCCGTAATAGGCGGTGTGGGCGCTGACCGAGACGATCAGGGCCGAGAACAGCACGGCGGCGACAAAGGGCTGGCCGGCGTTCACCGCCCCGCGCCAGGCGCCGGGCTCCAGCCAGAAGGACAGCACAAACAGCGGAAACATCGAGGCGAAGCGACCCAGGCCTGGAACTGCAACGGCTTCACGCCCGGCATCTGCTTCATCATCACCGCGCCCAGCGAGCCCAGCACCGTGGCGGCGACCACATAGAGCAGACCGAAGGAGGCGTGCAGGCCGCGCGGGTCCCACATGACCAGCAGCACGCCGGCCAGCGTCAGGGCCACGCCGAAGGCCCGGCGGGCGTCGAGCCGCTCGCCCAGCATGAACCAGCTCATCACCGCGGTCATGGGCACGCCCAGCTGGCTGACGATCGCCACCGAAGAGGGGCTGGAGGTCTTCAGCCCCACGAACATCAGGGCGAAATTGCCGCCGCCCATCAAGAGCGCCACCACCACCAGCCGCCACAGCGGCCGCGGCGCCGGCAGGAGCCAGCGGCACACCGCCACCGCGACGATGGCGAAGCGCAGGGCCGCATAGAACAGCGGCTCCACGCCCATGTGACTGACCACGAACTTGGAGACGATATTGTTGGAGGACCAGATCAGGCAGACCAGGACCATGAGGGCGAAGTCGCGAAGCGCCATGGCCGTGGCTTAAGCCTGCTTCTCCCCGCGGGGCAACCGCAATCGGCCGCGCCCCGATGTCTCATGCCCTGTGTCAGACGCGCCGACGGGTGAATCGGAGCGCGGTCAGGGTGTCGGAAAAGCCCACCACCTTATTGTCGACCAGACCGTGCGCCTTGGCCGCCGCCATCACCTCGACGTCCTTGAGCGTGGCGGCCTTGCCCTTGCGCGACGCGATCCAGAGCGCGCCCTTCTCGGCCAGGGCGGGAATGAGCTCCGGGATCCGGTCAAGTTCAGCGGGGCTGTCGGCGCCATAGAATAAGAGGTCGAGATCGCTCAGGTCGCCGACCGGGGCCGCATCCCGGGCGGCCAGTTCCCCCGCCAGATCCGCGTCGGCGACATTGACCACCGCCACCCGCATGCCGGGCTTCACGCCGATCTTGTCGAGCCGCCCCTTGGGGTTGAGGATCGCCTGGGCCCAGCTCACCGCCGCCTTGGCGCCCAGCGCAAACCGGCTGCCGTCGGCCAGGACCAGGTCTTCGCCCTCGGCCTTCAGGCCAGCCAGGGCCTCGCCCTCGAACACCCGTCGCCGGGCGCCGCGGAACAGCAGCCGGCCGGCCTCGAACTGCAGCCGCCCCTCCTCAGGACCGTCGGTGAATGTCGCGCGGACCGTCGCGTCCTTGCCCATGTGCGTCTCCCAGGTCCCTGCCGATAGCGGGACAGAAGCCTGGCGGGCAAGCCCGGACTACCGCTCGGCGCGCTTGGCGTCCTGGGCCGCGGGCGCCTTGGGCGGACGCTTGTCATTGCGCCGGGCGGGCGCCGAAAGGCTGCCCAGAAAGGCGAAGGACAGCATAGCGTGGTCCATCTTCGATACGGTCATGTCGGCGTCTCCTTGACCAGCCGGTTGAGCCAGAAAGAGACGCGGAGCGGCTTCCAGGGGCTCTCACCCTCCTAGTCGTCAACGCGTCCAGGCAAGGATCGGCACAGCCGCGCTCAATGGCAAGAATTAAATCCGCCTACGGACTAATTCAGCCTACGGATATTCGGCATTATGTTTGTTTTCATTGAATTTTTTGAAAACCAAAATCACCAGACGCGACGGCGCGCCGCAGCGCAAAAGGCGGTCGGTCAGGCCTGATTTTGGGAGGAAGGCGCCCTTGTCCCGGCGCGGGGGAAATCATCCGCACCCGGACTTTAAGCCCGGGTGCGGGATGTCTCAGACAGTCCTTAGGCGGCGGCGCCCAGGGACAGGGTCTCGTAGCGGGCCAGATAGTGGTCGGTGGAGCCGAAGGCCCCCTCGATCATGGTGGCGCGCTTGAAGTAGTGGCCGATGGCCATTTCGTCGGTCATGCCCATGCCGCCGTGCAGCTGGATGGCGTTCTGGCCGACAAACTTGCAGGCCTTGCCGATCTGCACCTTGGCCGCGGCGACGGCCTTGGCCCGCTCGACGTCGGTGTCGGTCAGCTTGATGGTGGCCATATAGGTCATCGAGATCGACTGCTCGAGCTGGATGAACATGTCCACCATGCGGTGCTGCAGCACCTGGAAGGACGAGATCGGCTGGCCGAACTGCTTGCGCTGCTTGGTGTATTCCAGCGTGCCTTCGTGCAGCTTGCGCAGCACGCCGCAGGCCTCGGCGCAGGTCGCGGCCACGGCCTCGTCCATCACCTTCTCGACCAGGGCCAGCGACTGGCCCTCGGCCCCGATCAGGGCGTCGGCGCCGACCGAGACGTTCTCGAAATAGACTTCCGAAGCCAGGAAGCGTCGACGGTGGGGTAGTCGCGGGTGGTGACGCCCTTGGCCGACTTCTCGACCAGGAACACCGACACGCCCTGGGCCTCGCGCTGGCCGCCGCCGGTGCGAGCGGTGACGATCAGGTGGGTCGCGTAGGGCGCGCCGATCACGACCGCCTTGTGGCCGTTCAGCACATAGCCCGCGCCGTCCTTCTTGGCCGTGGTCTTCAGGTCCTGCCAAGTGTAGCGGGCCTGGGGCTCGGCATAGGCGAAGGCGATGATGGCCTCGCCGGCGATGATCTTGCCGATCACGTCGCTGGCGCCGGCATAGGCCGAGTGCTTCAGGAAGCCGCCGCCGATCACCACGGTGCCGAGATAGGGCTCGACGACCAGCGCCTTACCCAGCTCTTCCATGACCACCATGTTCTCGGTGACGCCGCCGCCCAGGCCGCCAAGCTCCTCGGCGAACGGGGCGCCCAGGATGCCGAGCTCTTCGGCGAACGCCTTCCAGACGTCCGGACGCCAGCGCGGCTCGGCCTTCAGGGCCGCGCGACGCTGATCAAAGCTGTAGTTGTCCGACAGATAGCTCGCGACGGTGTCGCGGAGCATCGACTGTTCTTCGGTGAAGCTGAAATCCATGTGATTTCCTCCTTAGAGCCCCTCCCCCTTGCGGGGAGGGGTTGGGGTGGGGGTGTCGGCTCTGAGCGCGGCGACAATCCGCTCCAGCACCGATGTTATGTCGCTCATGACCTCGTCGTTCGAGACCCGCAGGACACGATAGCCGCGTCCCTTGAGCCAGGTCTCTCGCTCGAAATCGCGCAGGGCGACTTGATCGAGAGCATGAACCCCGCCGTCCACCTCGATGATCAATCGAGCCGAATGACAGACGAAATCGACCACGTAAGTCCCCATCGGGGCCTGACGTCGGAAGTGGGTGTCCTGGATCTCCAGTCGGCGGAGACCCTGCCACAGTTTGGCTTCAGCGCGGGTCGGCGTTCGACGCGTGCGCCTCGAAATTCCCGAGGCGCGATCCGACCTGTGCAAAGCTCCTGGCGTTCGCTCCGGCACCCCCACCCCCTACCCCCTCCCCGCAAGGGGGAGGGGAAATCGGGTTGGCTCTCCCTACAGGCCCAGGACCATCTTGGAGATGATGTTGCGCTGGATCTCGTTCGAGCCGCCATAGATCGAAGTCTTGCGGCCATTGAAATAGTCGCCGGCCAGGCCTTCGGCATAGGCCGGGCCGATCGGCATGTTGTGGTGCCCGCCGGTGATGAAGGGCGCGCCGTAGTGACCCACGGCTTCCAGGGCGAGGTCCTGCAGGCGCTGCTGGATCTCGGTGCCCTTGATCTTCAGGATCGAGCTCTCGGTGCCCGGGCCCTTGCCGCTGGACTCGCCGGCCAGCACGCGCAGCTCGGTGTATTCCAGCGCGGTCAGGTCGATCTCGAGTTCGGCCACCTTGCGCTTGAAGAAGGGGTCCTGCAGCAGCGGGCCGGCGGCGTCCGACATCTCGGTGGTGGCCATCTGGCGCAGACGCTCCAGGCCGCGCTTCGAGCGGGCGACGCCGGCGATGCCGGAGCGCTCGTGGGCGAGCAGCGCCTTGGCGCAGGTCCAGCCCTGGTTCTCGTGGAACACGCGGTTCTCGACGGGCACCTTCACGTTGTCGAGGAAGACGTCGTTGACCTCATGGCCGCCTTCCAGCGTCGTGATGCGGCGCACCTCGATGCCCGGGCTCTTCATGTCGATCAGCAGGAAGGAGATGCCCGACTGCGGCTTGGCGTTCTGGTCGGTGCGGACCAGGAAGAAGCCCCAGTCGGCGTGCTGGCCGAGCGTGGTCCAGGTCTTCTGGCCGTTGACGATGTAGTATTCCTTGCCGTCGTCGCCCGTGACCCGTTCGGCCTTGGTCTTCAGCGAGGCCAGGTCGGAGCCGGCGCCCGGCTCGGAATAGCCCTGGCACCACCAGATCTTGCCGTCACGGATGTCCGGGAGGAACTTCGCCTTCTGCTCCTCGGTGCCGAAGGTGTAGATCACCGGGGCCAGCATGGCGACGCCGAAGGGCAGGATGCCGATGGTGTCGGCCCGGGCCTGTTCCTCGGACCAGATGTACTTCTGGGTGGGCGTCCAGTCGGTGCCGCCCCACTCCTTGGGCCACGACGGCGCGGACCAGCCCTTCTTGGCCAGGATGCGGTGCCAGGACAGATAGTCTTCCTTGTCCAGGGTCTCGCCGCGGTCCTGCTTGTCACGCAGAGCCTTGGGATAATTCTCGGCGATGAAGGTGCGGGCCTCCTCGCGGAATGCGTTGTCTTCGGCCGAAAAGTCGAGGTTCATGACGGGTCTCCCTGGGGCGTGCGCTTACAGCGTATTTCAGGCGGGCGGAACATACGCAGAGCGGTTCCGAATGGAAAGATGACGCTTACGTCAACGTAAGCCATTTTCTTGCGAGCCGGTCACGGCAGCTTGAAGCGCATGGGAATCGTGATGGCCCCGCCCCGGATCCGGCGGTCGCCGGGCTGCACCCGATAGGCCTCGGCCAGCTTCACGGCGAAGGCGCCGACATTGGCGCCGGCCGGGCTCTCGGACAGCGCCACGCAGTGGGTCAGCCGCCCGGTCGCCGCGACCTGGCACCGCACCATCGCCCGCCCCTGCCGGTCGGTGGGCGGGACGCCGGCGCAAGCCAGTCCCGACGACAGAATCGAGAACGCCACAGCCGCCAGGAGCAGCTCACCGAGAGGAGAAGAGCCGGTCACATCGGAGCCCGCATCTTTACAGGAATGACAACGACGCCCCCCTTGGTCGAAACCCCGTTCAGCACCGCAGGCATCTGGAACTTGCCGCTGACCTTGAGCGCCGCCGCGCCCACGCGAATTCCCGGAGGATCCTCGTCGTCCACAGTACAACTCTCCATTCGCCCCTCATCGCCCACCACGCATCGGAGCTTCACGCTCAGAAGCGGGAAACGCGGATTGGGGCCCGGCAGCCAGCGGTTCCAGTCGGCTTGCCGCGGCGTACGAACAAACATGCGCGGATCAAGATGGATGGGGGCAGGCGTCGGCGCCGGCTCGGTCAGCGCCGGAGGGGCGGGCGGCGGCGGTTCAGCGGCTTGCATGGCGACATCCCCACTCTTCGTCGCGCTCACTATTGCCCTGAACCTTCGCCGGTCGCCAGCCGTTGGACCATCTTGCCCTGCAACGCCGGGCGCGCCCACCATGAGCCATGGCCCGCATCCTCACCTATAATGTGCATCGCTGCGTCGGGACCGATCGCCGGCTGGACGTCGGCCGGGTGGCCGAGGTGATCGGGGCCCTGGCCCCCGACATTGTCGCTCTCCAGGAGCTGGATGTCGGCCGCGCCCGCACCGGCGGCGTCGACCAGGCCCACGAGATCGCGCGGCGCCTGGACATGAGCTTCCACTTCCACGCCGCCCTCAAGGTCGAGGAGGAGCGATATGGCGACGCCATCCTGACCCGGCTTCCGGAGCGCAAGGTGCGGACCGGCCCCCTGCCAGGCTATCGCCCGGCCCCTCGGCTGGAGCCGCGCGGCGCCCTGTGGGTGGAGGTCGAGATCGAGGGCCGGCCGGTCCAGATCCTCAACACCCATCTGGGCCTGGTCCCGCGCGAACAGCAGCTCCAGGCTGAGGCCCTGGCGGGCCCCGAGTGGCTGGCCCACCCCGACTGCACCGGCCCGGTCATCCTGCTGGGCGACTTCAACGCCACCGCGGCCTCGGTCGTCCACCGCACCCTGACCCGGCGGCTCAAGCCCGCGCGGCCTTGTCGCCGGAGCGATCGCCGACCGCCACCTTCCCCTCGCGCCTGCCTGTCCTGCGCATCGACCATCTGTTCGTCAGCGACGAGATTGAGGTCACGGAGGTGTTCGCGCCCTATCTGCCCCTCACGCGGGCGGCGTCGGATCACCTGCCCCTGGTGATGGACTTCCGCCTGAGATGAGCGGCGCGGTCCAGTCGTGGCCGTGCAGCAGCTCCCGTGCATCGAAGGCCCGGGCCTGGGCGTAGAGCCGCTCGCGCCTGCGCCCGATCCGCCAGGAATCGGCCGTGTCGGCCGGATCGCCCAGGTGCCAGGCCGACACGAACTCCCCCAGAGGGGTCAGCTTCAGGGGCAGGATGGGTTTCAGCCGCCCGCCCCGGTTCAGGGCCTCGATCGCCGCGATCAGGCCACCGCCGGCGGCGCGGGCCTTGGCGACGGCGTCACCGGTGTGGCCCATGAAATGGCCGACCAGCCGGTCGCGCAGGGCGCTGATCTGGGCCTGGTCGTCCAGGGTCGCAGCCTCCACCGCCAGCTCGCACTCGGTGTCGAACCCGCCCGAGCGATTGGACAGATTGGCCGATCCGACGCGGGCCAGGGCGTCGTCGAACACCGAGACCTTGGAATGGACGATGATCTTCTCCCCGCCCGCCGTGACCGGATAATAGGCGCGGAACCGGCCGAAGATGTCCGCGGCCCGCAGCCGCCACAGCATGTTGGACCGCGCCCGGTCCATGGTCAGCCGATCGAACCAGCTGGGCGCTTGGCCGGTGGAGACCAGCACGATCTCCGGCCCGTCCGGCTCGGCCAGGCGCGCGGCCAGCGCCTCCACCACGGGCGGGGAGGTGAAGTACTGGTTCTCCAGATAGATGACCTCCCGCGCCGCATGGATGGCGGCCAGGGTCAGGCGCCTGATCTCGGCCACGCCCTCGCGACCGCGCCAGGCCGGCTCGGTGCGGGCGATGGCGATGGCGACGTCCTTCAGGGCGGCGGGCACCCGGGCCGGCCACGGGTCCTCGGTCGCCAGCGGCGGTGGGGCCAGGGTCTCGCCCGTCGCCCGATGCCAGCGCTCGCGCGCCAGGTCGCCCAGGGCCCGGGCGGCGGGCCCATCGACCATCATCATCACCTCGTGGCGAGGGGCGTGACAGTCATGGTCCGGCATCAGCCGGCGGCGATCGTCGTCCAGATGGCCGGGCGTGTCCCAGCGGTCCACGGCGATGTCACCCCCGCCGCAGAAGGCCAGCGCGTCGTCGACCACCAGCACCTTCTGGTGATGGCAGGCGCCCAGGGGCACGCTGTCGTCCAGGCGGAAATGCACGCCGGTGTTCTCGAACCAGCGGCGCGCGCGGTGCGGGAAGAATTCCTGGCTGGCGCTGATCGGCAGGGCCGACTTCCAGATCAGCAGGCGGATATCCAGGTCCGGCCGCGTCCGCGACAAGGTCAGCAGGAACCGCCCCACCTCGTCGGGGGTGTCGGCGGCGGTCTCCCCGTCCGGGAACAGCCGGGTGCGCGGATCGAACCCCCAGCCCAGCAGCAGGATGGAGCGGCGGGCCCCGCGCAGGGCCTCATAGACGGCGTTGAAATAGGCCTCGGTGTCGACCAGGAAGGCCGCGCGACCGGCGCGTTCCCGTCGCCAGCAGGTCTGTCCAGGCGCGAGCAGACTCATCCGGCCCCCTTGCCGCGACGCGCGACCACCTTCGGCCGGCGTCTGGGGAAAGCCTAAGGCTCAGCTCGGTTCCGTGGATTGATCTGGCGCAGGCCAAAAGGGACGGGCGCGCCGGGGAACCCGCGCGCGCCCGCTCAAGTTGGGCTCGACCTAGTTGCGGAAGGCCTGGCATGGGCCGCTCAGCTCGGCGGTGGCCGCTGCAGACTTGCCGGGGCTCTTGGCGTCGCGGGCGCCGCGCCGCTGCTCGTCGTCGGCCTTCTGCAGGATGTAGTCGATCCGCGTGCGGCCCTGGGACTTCAGGAAGGCGTCGAGCGCCGAGGTGTCCGCCGACAGGGCGCCGGCGATGCCGCGGCAGCGGGCCGCATTCAGATAGTCGACGTCGGTGGCGCGACCGGCGGCCATGGCGGAGCCGGCGATCGCGACACCGGCGAGGGCCACGGCGATGGGGAAAAGGCGCATGGTGTTGTCTCCCTTTGAATGAACGTGGCCGAAACCTGATCTTCGGGTCGCTTAGACTCAAATGAATTCGCGGCAATATTCATCCAAAACCGGGTAACAACGTTACATCGACTTATGAGTTACTTAAGTTACATAAACTTCTTGTAATGTCTTAGCGCTTGCATCAATACGAACCCATGCCGCAACCAAGCCTCAAACTGGATGCCGAGGGCGTCAACGCCCTGTTGCTCAAGGCCTTTCCTGACGCGCGGGCCGAGACCATGGCCCTGGTGGTCGAGGCCGAGCCCGGCCGGGTCAGGGTCCGGCGTCCCTACGGCCCGGGCCTCCTGCGCCCCGGCGGCGTGATCTCGGGGCCGACCCTGATGAGCATCGCCGACACCGCCGCCTACGCCCTGGTCCTGGCCCATAACGGCGAGCAGCTGATGGCGGTGACCAGTTCGCTGGTGATGAACTTCCTGCGCGGCGCGGCGCCTGGCGATATCTGGGCGGACGCCCATATGCTGCGCCTGGGCCGGCGCATCGCCGTCTGCGAGGTCCGCCTCTGGACCGAGGGTCCCGACCGGCTGGCGGCCCAGGCCACAGTGACCTACGCTATCCCTTCCGCCTGAGGCCCCATGACCGACCTGCCCGCCAAGCCCCCCGCCCCGATCAAGACCCCCTGCATCAAGGTCTGCGTCGTCGATGGCGAGAGCGGCCTGTGCATGGGCTGCTATCGCAAGCTCAACGAGGTGGCCGGCTGGACCAAGCTCACGCCTGAGGAGCGCGAGGCGGTGATGGCCGAACTGCCCTCGCGCCGCAGCCTGATCCGCCCTGAAAAGCTGGCCATGTTCTGATCCCCATTTCGGGGTCTCGTTCACAGCTTGCAAACGGCTCGGCGCGTAGCCTTCGCCTCTCAATAGAGTCGGAAACGGCCGTGACACGAGGTTTCGATATGATGCGACTGGCCGTCCTGGCCCTGGTCGGCGCGGTCTCCGCGGTCGGCGCGGCCCAAGCTGTCGCCGCCTTCGACCCCGCGCGTCACCTCGCCAGCCTGAACGCCAGCGTCGATCACGCCCCCATCGAGACCGCCGCCACCGGCGAGCCGGCCGAGATCTCCAAGGCCAGCGACGGTCACTACTGGGCCGAGGCCAATGTCAACGGATCGCGGGTCCGCTTCCTGGTCGACACCGGGGCCAGCGCCGTGGCGCTCACCGCCGACGACGCCAAGCGCCTGGGCTTCGACCCGGCCCGGCTGAACTACGCCTACAAGGTGATGACCGCCAATGGCGAGGCCCACGCCGCCGCCATCAAGCTGGCCTCGGTCTCGGTGGCCGGCGCGAAGGTCGCCGATGTCGATGCGCTGGTCCTGGACAAGGGGCTCGACGCCTCCCTGCTGGGCATGACCTATCTAGGCCGCCTCTCCCGCTTCGAGGCCACCCGCAGCGCGCTGATCCTGCGCCCTTAGGGCCGCCGCCCCGGTCACCGAGGCCAGGGCCGCGTCGACCACCTCCAGCCCCGCGCCGGGCTTCACGCCCTCGACCGTGAGAATGCGCCGCCAGCCCCGCGCGCCCGGCATGCCGTGGAACAGACCCAGAATGTGCCGGGTCATGGCCGCCAGATGCACGCCCTCGGCCAGCCGCGCCGCCATATAGGGCCTGTAGAGCTCGACCGCCTCGACCGGCCCGACCTCGCGGTCCCCCCCGAAGATCCGCCGGTCCACGGCCCCCAGCAGGCCGGGATTGTGATAGGCCGCCCGGCCCAGCATCACCCCGTCGACCTGGCCCAGATGCGCCTCGGCCGCGTCGAGATCGGCGATCCCGCCATTGATGTCGATGGTCAGGTCCGGACGCGCGCGCTTCAGCCGATAGACCAACTCATAGTCCAGCGGCGGGATGTCCCGGTTCTCCTTGGGCGAAAGGCCCTTCAGCCAGGCCTTGCGGGCATGGACGATGAAGCGCGTCACCCCCGCCCGGGCGCAGAGCTCGACCAGGCCGAACAGGCTCTGATCGGCGTCCTGGTCGTCCACCCCGATCCGGCACTTCACGGTCGCCGGCAGGCTCACGGCCGCGCCGATGGCCGCCATGCACTCGGCCACCAGCTCAGGCTCGCGCATCAGGCAGGCGCCGAACCGCCCCGACTGCACCCGGTCCGACGGGCAGCCGACATTCAGATTGATCTCGTCATAGCCGAGGTCGGCGCCGATCCGCGCCGCCGCCGCCAGATCGGCCGGATCCGACCCTCCCAGCTGCAAGGCCACCGGATGCTCGACGGCGTCATAGCCCAGCAGCCGCTCACGATCCCCGTGCAGCACCGCCCCCGTCGTCACCATCTCCGTATAGAGCAAAGCGCGCGCCGAAAGCCCCCGATGGAACGCCCGGCAATGGCGATCCGTCCAGTCCATCATGGGTGCAATGGACAATCTATGTGCTTGAAATTGCGTCACTTTTCCCATACAAATCAACCGGTTCGGCACTGACCGGCGTCCGCCTTCCTACGCTATTTTTCGACCCTTTTCGCCACGTTTCGACATCCCACTGCACCGGATTTGCACCCAAAATGGCATCGATCCGAAAACAGAAATCCGGCGCCTGGCGCGTCCAGGTCCGCCGCAAAGGACGAACCGTCAGCGAGACGTTCGTCCGCTACGACGACGCCAAGAAATGGGGCATCGACGCCGAGCGGCAAATCGATCGTGGCGAGACCCCGACCCTTTCCAAGGTCGGGAAGCTGCAGACGTTCGGCGACCTGATCGATCTGCACATCGACGACATGAAGGATGTCGGCAAGCCGCCGGGGCGCTCGAAGGACGCCACGCTCGCGATGTTGAAGCGCCGGCTGGGCAGCCGGAACATGGTGGAGCTGGATCGCGAGCGCCTTCTGGCCTTCGGGCGCGAACGGGCAGCCGAGGGCGCTGGCCCAATGACCCTCAGCATCGATATCGGGATGATCAAGCTAATCCTGTCGCACGCCGCGGCCGTCCACGGTCTGCCGGTGCGGGTGGAGCCGGTGGACTTGGCCCGGATTGCGCTCAAGCGCCTGGGGTTGGTCGGGAAGGGCAAGGAACGGGACCGGCGGCCCACCGACGAGGAGCTTGAAAAGCTCTGCGCTCACTTCGACGGCAACCCTCGCCAGATCATCCCCATGAGCCGGATCATCAAGTTCGCGGTCGCCACGGCGATGCGCCAGGAGGAGATCTGCCGGGTCACCTGGAGCGATCTGAATACGCGGACCAAGATGCTGACCATCCGTGATCGCAAGGACCCCCGCGAGAAGCGGGGCAACGACCAGCGCATCCCCCTCCTCTCGGTGTCCGGGTTCGATGCTCTGGCGCTGATCGAGGAGCAGCGCGCCATCCGCGGCAACGAGGACGACCGCATCTTCCCCTACGCCCACAAGTCTGCCGGCACCGCCTTCACGCGCGCCTGCCAGGACCTGGAGATCGAAGACCTCCATTTCCACGATCTGCGCCATGAGGGCACCAGTCGGCTGTTCGAAGCAGGGTTCGAAATCCAACAGGTCGCGCTGGTCACCGGCCACAAGGATTGGAAGATGCTGCGACGATACACGCACCTCAGGCCCGAAGCGCTGCACGCGATAGCGGACAAGAGGGCCGCCGCTTAAGCCTATGGCTGCATCGGGTGGGAAGCACAGCCAGGCTTTCCGCCCTGGGAACGCGCAAGCCTCAACGGATCAGGCCAAGGTGCTCGATGAGGATAGAAGCGCCAAGCCCGATGAGAACGAGGCCGCCGACGGACGCATCCGCCCCGCCTCGTCGAACTCTTTGTAGGCCATGGCGACGGACGACTGATTGGGGATGGTGATCATCCGCATCCAGCGCCCGAGCAGGCGCAACGTATTCACGGCGTTAAACGACTGCGATCCCCCGCTGACCTGCATCACGGCTAGGGTCCTTCCCTGGGTCGGGCGAACGCTGCCGATCGAGAGCGGTATCCAGTCGATTTGAGCCTTCATGATGCCGGTGATGGCGCCATGCCGCTCTGGGCTGCACCACACCTGCCCCTCCGACCATGTCGATAGATCGCGCAGTTCCTGCACCTTGGGGTGCTCGGCGGGCACGGCGTCCGGGAGGGGCAGGTCGCGCGGATCGAAGATGCGCGTCTCCGCGCCAAAGCCCTGCAGGATCCTCGCCGCCTCCTCCACAGCGAAGCGGCTGAACGACCTTTCCCGCAACGAGCCATAGAGCAGCAGGATGCGCGGCGGATGGGTCGAGAAGCGTTCCGGCTCCAGCTTTGCCTGAGTAGGCGTATCCACGAACTGGCGCTCAAGCGCGGGGGTGTCACTCACAGGCCGACCTTCTCACTCACGTATGCGACTTGGCACTGTCGCATTGTTCAACTACCTTTGAAATATGGATCGGCAAAGCGTCGTCACAAGCCTCTCCGCGCTCGCCCATGGCGGGCGGCTGGACATCTTCCGTCTGCTCGTGAAGGCGGGACCTGATGGGCTGCCGGCCGGCGAGATCGCGCGCAGCCTGCAGGTCATGCCCAACGCCTTGTCGGCGAACCTGAAGGTCCTCAGCCACGCCGGCCTGATCGGGTCGCGGCGCGACGGGCGCTCCATCATCTATGCGGCTGACTACAGCGCCATGAGCAACGTGCTCGGCTTCCTGATGGAAGACTGTTGCGGTGGGGACGCCGCGATCTGCGCACCCCTGGTCGACATCGCCGCTCGCTCGGCCTGCTGCGCCGCCGACGCCCCGAATATGCCGGCCTGATCTATGGCCGACGCCAGTCTCGAACCTCCGCGCCACAGCTTCAGCCTGGGTCGTCGATTGGGCGCGGAGGCGCTGGGCACAGCCCTGCTGCTCGCGGTCGTGGTCGGCTCAGGGATCATGGGCGAAAGCCTTGCTGGCGGGAACGCGGCGCTGGCTCTGCTCGGCAACACTCTGGCGACCGGTGCGGCCCTTGTCGTCTTGATCACGATCTTCGGGCCGCTTTCCGGCGCGCACTTCAATCCGGCCGTCAGCTTCCTGTTCGCCTGCCGTCGGGAACTGTCGTGGCCGGTCGCTGGCTCATACGCAGTGGCGCAGACCGTCGGCGCAGTCGCCGGTGTTTGGATGGCGCACGCGATGTTCGCCCTGCCCATCCTCCAGGTATCGACCAAGCTACGGGATGGTCCGAGCCAAGGCTTCTCCGAACTGGTCGCCACCTTCGGCCTGATGGCCACGATCTTGGGCTGCATCCGCTTCAGGCCGCAGTTCACGCCGGTCGCCGTGGGCCTCTACATCACCGCGGCCTACTGGTTCACGGCCTCGACGTCCTTCGCCAACCCAGCGGTCACAATCGCCCGCAGCCTGTCCAACACCTTCGCCGGAATCGCGCCGACCTCTGCGCCCCTGTTCATCGCCGCTCAGCTCCTAGGGACGGCGCTCGCGATGGGCGTGTTCGGCTGGCTACTCAAAGAGGACGCTCCCCAATGAATGACGACTTCCCGATCACCATCTTCCACAACCCGGCATGCGGCACCTCACGCAACGTCGTCGCGATGGTCCAGGCGGCGGGCTACGAGCCTCGTGTCATCGAATATCTGCAGGCCGGGTGGACGGAGGAGCAGGTTCGCGATCTTGCCGCGGCGGCCGGACTTCCGCTGCGCGATCTGATCCGGGAGAAGGGTACGCCGGCGGCCGAACTCGGACTCCTCGACTCGGAAGTCACTGCCAATCAGATCGCAGCGGCGATGGTCGCCCATCCCATTCTAGTGAACCGGCCCATAGTGGTCACTCCGCTGGGCACTAAGCTCGCGCGACCCTCCGAAGCGGTGCTGGACCTCCTGGAGCGGAAGCCCGAGAGCTTCACCAAGGAGGACGGAGAGGTCGTCACGCTGAGCCGTAAGGCCGGTTAAATCCACCGTGCATGGTTGGCGGTGGGCATCTGAGCGTCCCTTTTGTAGCCGGCTCCACGACATCCTACGACGGCGCGTCGCCAGCCCTAGCGCCCGTCTGATCGCCTGTTCACATGCCCTCCTGTCAGGAGGTCCACATGCGGACAATCGCGATCATCAGCCAGAAGGGCGGCGCCGGGAAAACCACCCTCGCCGTCCACCTAGCGGCCGCAGCGGCGGCCGAAAAGGTTACGCTCATCGTGGACACGGACCCGCAGGCGACCGCCAGCCGGTGGGGTGAATGGCGCGGTGGGACTGACCCCGAGATCATCGACTGCGGTGCGCCCTCGCTGCTGGCGGGCAAGCTCAGCAAGGCGGCGGAACTGGGCGCTGAGTTGGCGGTCATCGACACGCCGCCCCATGCCGACGCCATGGCGCGGCAGGCCGCGCGTCTCGCCGACCTCATCCTGATCCCTTGCCGGCCCAAGGCGTTCGACCTGGCCGCGATCGAGGCGACCGCAGAGTTGGTGAAGGGCAGCGATAAGCCTGCCTTCGTGGTCTTGATGGCGGGGCCGCCTAAGGCCCCGCTCATCTACCGAGAGGCGGCCGAGATTGTGGAAGGCTCCTTCGGCCTGCGGCTTGCCCCGGTCATGTTGCCGGAGCGCGCCGCCTTCCACCACAGCACGGCGCAGGGACAAACGGCCGAAGAGTTCGATCATGGTGGCAAGGCCGCCGGCGAGATCGGGGCGCTCTGGGCCTGGACGCGAGGACAGCTGGGCATGTCCGCACGTGAACCTGTTCACACGCCGGCGCCGCTCGCATGAGCCGGTTCGCCGCGATCAAGTCGGAGAAGGCCAAGCCTGCGCCACCGGCGGCCCCGGCCGGCGACCCCTCAGAGGCGCCCACCGCGTCCGCCAAGGCGCCGGCCAGGATCGGGAAGAAGGCGGTGAGCGGCTACTTCAGTCCGGAGATGAGCCGAGGATTGCATCTGCTGGCGCTCGAACAAGGGACGAGCCTGCAAGCCCTCATGGGCGAGGCCTTCGACGATCTGATGCGGAAGTACGGCAAGCACCCCTTCGGCGAACGCTAAGGGCGACTGCCGACTGCCGACGGGCGCACGCGTCAGCCGAAGGCGCGAGATTCCTGGGGACGAGCCGGCAGGACGCGGCCCTGGCCGGGATCGGAGGTTGAGCTTTTAGCCCCGCGATCAGCCCATCTCTGCAGGTCGTCGATGGCGTAGACCACGCGTCCGCCGATCTTCCGATAAGTGGGCCCCGTCCCGTAGGTTCGATGCTTCTCGAGCGTGCGGCCCGACAGGCCGAGGAAACGCCCTGCTTCCGACGTCCGGAGCAGGCGGGGCGGCATGGGAGCGCCTTCGAACATCGCAAATCCTCCTGGCCGTCCGATCAGGGTCCGCAACTGCGCGAAGCGAGAACGGCATGCGACTCACCTATCCAGGCGCGGCCTCGGCGGGAAAGGCGTAAGTCTACCCGCCGTCGACGGCGGGGGGCGCTAGCTGCGGGCGAACGCCAGAAGCGGCGCGATGTCGTGGGCGTCGGCGGCCTGCAGCGCCCGGACATAGTCCCGGCGGGTCTGGGCCGCTTCCACCAGGTTCGCCCGGCCCCAGCTGAACCGCTGCCCGCCCAGTTGCCTGATGAGCAGGTCGGCGGCCAAGCGCGCGTGACGTCCATTGCCGTTCGGGAACGGATGGATGGCGACAAGGCGGTGGTGGAAGCGCACGGCGATCTCATCCGGGGTGAAGGTCTTGTGGTCGATCCAGTAGCGGACGTCGCCAACCAGGGCGTGGAGATCGACCGCAATCTGGTGCGGCGCGACGCCGATGTTGAGCTCGGTCGTCCGCTGGGCGCCGGCCCATCGCCAGACCTTCCGCAGCATGCGGCGATGCAGGGCCATCAGGAAGTCGACGTCCACAACATCGCCGCGCTTGCGGGAAAACGCCCAGCGGTCCGCCTCGGCGATGTTCTCTTGCTCGGCTTCGTTCAGTTCCGCCCGCGTCGTGATGTAGGTCGGCAGCAGACCCTGGCGCCCCTCAGGCGTGAGCGGCGTGTTGGCCTCATCGTCCGCATCGAAGAGCGGGTCGGTCACGCGGGCTCGTCCCACAGGCGGTGCAGGTTCCCGCGCAGCAGTTGGTCGATGAGCACCTCGCGCTGTCGCCGCTGATCGCCGGCCGTGAGCGCCTGGTTCTCCAGGCGCATGGTGTGGCCAACGCTCTCAAGTTGCTCGTCGGCCTTAGCCTCCGCGCGCTCCCGGAGCATCTCGACGAGCGGTCGGTTCGGCACCATCACGTAGACGAGTTGGCAATCCAGCGCCTCGGCGGCGCGCCGCAGGGTCGCCAGAGTGACCGTCTCATCCACCTCGCCCTTTTCCAGGGCCACAACGCGCGGCTGGCTTACGCCGAGACGTCTAGCGAACTGCTTCGTGGTTAGGCCAAGCGCATCGCGAATGGCGCGCAGCCAGCCGCGAGGCGGCCTGGCGACCGACCAGTTCCGCACCAAGCCGAGCCGCATATCAAGCGCTCGGGCCGCTCTATCAGTCGCGGGCATGATAACCCATTCATTATCTAATTCTGATCATTCTATAATTCATAGGTGATCAAAATACAAACACGCAATAATCTGTGGGTTATCTACATCCGCAGTTCCAATCATATATAGGTTATCGTGGCCGCTCCCGATCTTCGCCAAGATTGCGATTCCGCATCGCTTCGTTCGCCGCCCGAAGTTCCCGCGCTAACGCCAAGCGCTGCGTATCGGGTTGGGGCATGCTTCGAACGAACGCCTCCACCTTTGCGCCCAGGGCTCGATCGGCCGGATCGCCTGAGCGGCCAAGCAGCCTGGCCTGCGTAAGGTACAGCTCGCGAATAGCTTGTTGCCGGGCGACGATCCTCTGCTCCCAGGGGGTCCGCTCGGTCCGTCCCTGGAAGGCGGCGCCCGCCGCCTCACGATACGCCGAACGGCGGACGCGCCCCATGGGCCCCTCCCCCGCCACTTCCCGGTCTCGGATCTTCCGCAGCGATGTCCGCTCGGCCTTGCGGGTGACGCCGCGCGCGCGTCTCGGCGTCGCCTCAGCTTCGACCCCGCGGTCGCGAAGCGCCTGCGCAAAGGTCTGGCGCCAGAGTTCCAGGTCGGCCTTCTTCGGATTGAGCCGCTCGCCCGCGTGGCTACGCGAACAGATGGACAGGTGAACATGTGGACGTGGCGTGTCGGTATGCAGTGTGAACACGTAGTCATGCCGGCCTGCGAACATGTCAGCCGCAAAGGATCGGGCGGCGTCCCGCACCGCGATCTCGCTCGTACCAGCCGGCATGGACAGGATGACGGAGTGGCTGACCGGCGAGTTTTTGCGGCGGGATCTGTCAGCGAGCGCCGCCCCGGCCCATTCGTCCGCCAGATCCGCAACGTCGCGGCGGCTGACGATCAGGGCGCCATCGGCGCCCTCAAGCTCCAGCTGGCCGATGCGCGAGATGTATTCCAGGTGCGCGCGAAGATGGGCGCCGTCCCGTGTGCGGCCGGTGACCTTGACCATCACTTCGGGGGCGCGGGCGGCGACCCGCTCCAGACGCGCCCTAGCGCCCTCGCCCGAATCTAGCGGCGGCCGCAGCACGGTGCGGGGCCGCACGATCCGCTGCCGGACGGGTGGGCGCCAGACGTCCTCGAAACCCTGGACCATCTGGAAGTCAGTCACGGCTCAACCGCCCAGTAAGCGAGATTGCCCTCGAACGCCTCGCGCAGTGTGAACATGTGCGCACGTAGTTCTGTCCTCAGAGCGTCGAGATAGGCGATCTCCAGCTCGAGCACCTTGCCCTCCATGACGGCGGTGTTCAGGGCCCGGGCGATCTGGTTCACGTTCACACCGATCCGCCGCACCTCGCCCTGGATCGCCAGCAGGGCGACCGTCTCACCGGAGCAAAAGGTCGGCTTGCCGTGAAGGCGGTGGCGGATGAGCGCGGCCACCCAGCCGTTCGGGGTGAGCGCCATGCCGGCCGCTTCGCGCGCCAGACCCTCCCCGTCCTCAGCAGTAAGGCGAACCGTCAGCTTCAGGGGACGTGTCGGAAGCCGCTCGCCCGGCGCTGAAAGCCCGGCTGCCGCCTGGTCCATGAGCCGGCGCAAAGTCGGCGCACGACCACCCTGCCCGCCGGCGGCGGCATCGAACCGGGCCAGCAACTCGTCAGGCACCCGAAGACTGAGATTGGCCACCGGGCCGCTCCACGTAGTGATCCGCCGCCGCGAAGGCTATCCTGCCCTAGACAACGACGAACTCAGACTGGCCCCTCCCCTCGGCGCGCGCGATGCGTAAGCCTACGCCCCGCGCCCGCTCGCCCGCCGCCCCTTCGGGCCGCCCCAGCCGGGCCAGATTCGGACTTTCGATCTAGGTGTCTTCCGGCCCCACAGACGGGTCATCGTCGAGAGCGATAATGGTCTGCGCCATGTAGGGCGGGGGATCGGGAGGAAGAAGGCTCATGATCCGGCCATCGGGTTCTAGGAACTCGTGGGTGGCTCCAGGAAGAAGCGACGGATCGAGTGGAACGGCGGCGTTCGGGTTATGAAGGACGACGGCGCCCTCGATCCAGCTCTCGCGATAGTCGGCCCGGTGGACCTCGTCGCTGAAAGGTCGCGGGCGCGGATCGACCGGATCGTTGTCGTAGCGCCGCAAGCCAGTCCGGACCATTTGGATACGGCGGTCTCCGAACCCAGCGAGGAAGCCCAGCCGGTTGAATTTTACCAGCGTGCCCTGAGGATTCACCAGCACGGCGCTGACGTGTTCGCTGTTCGGCAGTCGAAAGAACCCCGACGGCTCCGCGCGGTTCTCGTATCGATGCTCGCCTATCCAAGCGATTCTGCGCTGACCTTCCTCGATCCAGTGCCGCACGCCGAAGACGTATTCGGTGGCGGCAGGCACGATGGTCCGCATCCACCCCGGTGCATGAAAGTCCTGCAGAGCGATGACGAACGGCAGGCCGCGCATCTCCGGGATTGTCCAGTACGGCCTTCGTTTGTTGAGCTTCTTCTTCAGCGCCGTCGCGAGTTTAATCGGGACGTAGTTTTCGAGATAGGCGCGGGTCGCGTCCAGCGTCTGAGGCACCTCAGGGGCCAGACCTTGGGACGGGTTTGACGACGTTGCCTCTACGCCGAATGCACCAGCCATACTGGACAGGATGAAGTCCGGCGCTTGCAGGTTGGGTTGAAGAGCGAAGCCGAGCTCTGTGAATGTCGCGTAGAGATAGAGCTCCCACACCCGCGCATCGAAACCTGTCGTCTGAAACTGCTCGATGAAATTGCCGTCGGCGTCTTCGTGATAGCGCATCATCGCGGCGATCAGTTCGCGAGCCGGCGAATATCGTGGGTGATCGACCAGTAGCCGAAAATTCGGATGCCATCGCTCGGGCGGCACCAGCGGGGCGAAGAAGTCGACGGGCGGGGTCACAACGTCACCCTGATGAAACGACTCGTCGGCCTCGGCCTCGAGCCGTTCCATTGCGGCGGTCAGATCCCTGCGCGCCGCCTCTGTGCTCGGCAGGGACGACTGCACGGCGACGGCTCGGTAGCGCAGCGTCTCGTCACGGGCCAGGGCGATCCAGCCAAAGTCGTAATCAACGCGATCCCAGGTGAGGATGCCAAGGACCCGTTCGCTCTTGGTCGCAAGCCAGTCGTACTCCTGAACCGCCATAAGAATGTGCGGCTGGCGGATGTAGCCGGCCAGCGCGTTGAAGCGGCGCTCGTCGAGCTCGGTGATCGCCATTTGCCGATGAGCCTCAGGCCACCTGGGCGAGATCGATAATCATTTCGCCGCCGGCTTCGCTCGCCGAACGATCCGTGAGGCGCCTGGCTTTGCGGGGCTGCGGGTCGTACCAGGCGCAGGCTTCGAGTTCGCCGGCGCAGCTGGCGCGGCATCATCATCATCATCGTCGGTGATGAAGTTACCTGCGTCGTCGAGGTCGTCGAGGTCGAAGGCGCTCACCTCGTTGGCTCGGATCGCCAGCGCTTGCCACTTGTTCTCGTGCACCTTCTTGGCAAGGTAGGCGCGTTTGATGACGTAGTAGGGGTTGTAGATCACCGCGTACGACAAGTCCCCGAGCGGTCCGCCCATGACTCCAATGAAGCCCAGATCGGCCAGCCGATGCATGCGGTCCTTCCACGTCCGCATTGCTCGCTGTCCTTCGAATCCCGCGTGGAAGGCCATTTCTCCAGGGCGACTGAGGGCGATGAAGTTCTCTTCGATGCGAACCCTCGACCAGAGCTCCAGATAGGTGCGGCTGACCGGGACGCCCTTACCGGCGAGGTCGTCCATGATGCTCATCATTAGGGGCATCAGCCGCGGCAGAGCCACCCAGCCCTCGTTGTCCATGCTCCACAACATGTCCGTTGACAGTTCAGGCCACAGCTTCTTGCGAGCGTCGAGCTGCCGCCTCTGAATGGATCGTGCTTTGCCGCGGGCCATGGTTCACCTGAGTGCTGAAATAGAGGCGGGCTCGGGTTTGGACGCCGAGCCCTTCGCTATCGACCTGCCCCAGGAACCGTGACGACCGAGGGCTTTTCGGGATTCGGCTGGGTTTGGACGCCAGCTATTCCCGTGACCTTCACGATGGCATCATCGTGCTCCCCGCCGCTTTACAAGTCGAATGCGTAGTTTCGGTATCTGCGTTTGAATTGACACCATATCCGACGAGCTCAACATTCGAGTTCGCGCATAAGACACACGCTCGCATACCGAGGCGGTTCGTACAGACCCCCGAAAATTGGCAACATACTGTAGCTGTTAAGGATCTGGGGCCCGTGCGGGTATCACGGTTTCGTCGTCTCGGCGTGTCGGGGTATCCCGGTCTCGCGGTATGTGGGGATACCTAAGGGGGCTGCCGCCTTCTAGACCGGTATCAACCCCACCGTCCTTCTATCACAGAGTTGGCGAGCGCCGGAGCGCCCGCCATTCCCTGTTCACGCCGCCTGCACGGCCTGCCACTGATGCAAAAAGTCCGCCGCTCGCTGAGCATGGGCGGCGGCGGTGAAGATGAACCGCCGGTCGTCCTTCAGGACCTGCAGCCAGTTGGCGATGTAGCTGGCGTGGTCGGGTCGGGGGGTAAGCTCCAGACCCAGGTCGGCGCAGAGGAAAGCCGCGCCCAGTTCGGCCACCAGCTCTTCACGGGCATAACCCTCGTCGCCCCAGCGGCTGCGGCCGAAGTCTCGGTCCAGGCGCGTCGGGTGCCGGGTCCAGTGGGTGCATTCATGGGCCAGGGTGGCGTAGTAGGCCTCCGGGTCCGCGAAGCACTCGAAGGGCGGCATCTGCACGTGATCGGGGCCCATGGCGTAGTAGGCCTGGCTGCCGCCGTGGCGGATGTCGGCGCCGGTGGCGGCGAAGAAGGCCTCGGCGTGGTCGATCCGCTGCGCGGCGTCGAGCTTGGGTTCGGCCACGGCATGGAAGTGCGCGGGCAGGCCCTCAACCTGATCGACGTTGAAGACGGTGTAGGCCTTGAGAAACGGGATCTGACGCTCGACGTCCTGGCCCTCATCGCCGGACTCGGTGCGGGTGATCCGGTTGGCGTAGACCACCGTGGCGCCGTGCTCGCCCTTGCGGACGTGGCCGCCCAGAGCGAGGGCTTGCCGGAAGGTGATCCAGATTGGCGCCGTGTAGCCTCGGGCGACGGATTCGGCCCAGAGCAGGATGACATTGATGCCGCTGTAGGGCTCGCCGGTGGAGCGAAGCGGGCGGCTGATCTTCCCGGCGAGATGCTCGGCGGACCAGGGCTTGGTCCAAGGGCGGACGCCGTTTTCGAGATCGGCGACGATGGCGTTGGTTACCCGGCTGTAGAGGTCTTGCCTGGCGTCGGGGCGTGAGGTCTCGGATGCGCGCAACATGGCGCCCTCCTGTCGAATGGATTTTTGGGGAAGCGGCGCCCCGCCGGCAGCCAGCGAGGCGCTCTGCGGGTGGGTCAGTCGGCCTGGCGGCTGCGCGACCAGATCAAGCTGTAGCCCTCGTCGGCGTCGACCAGGCTGGCGTAGATCGGAGCGTGGAAGCTCGGGTCGTCCAGCTTGACCGAGAGGTATTCCCGGTCCTCACGGGAGGTCTTCTTCCAGGCGGCGCCGAACTCGGTCTGGCCGGAGAAGATGCGGAAGTCGGGGGCCTGGTCGTTGGTCTTCTCGACCTTGCGGAGGGTGGCCGCCTTGACGTTGAGGGTCAGGGTCTTGATCGCGCCGTTGTAGTTGCCGGCGTCGTCCTTGGTGAAGGTGCCGATGGTCGCCATGGTGAAGTCTCCTGAGGTTCTTCGGACCGCGCCCATCGCGGCCTCGATGGCGGTCTTCAGGACGAGGGGCGCTGGGCGATGCAGCCGCAGGCCCGCAGCGCAGCGGAGGACGGCGGGCGCCGACTTGTTTGCTGCGCGAGGAATGACGCCGCAGGCGTCAGGGGAAAGAAGTCGGCGACGCCGTTGCGTCGATCAGCGGGGCCGGTACGGCCCGAACCCCTCGGCTTTCTTGCGCCAAGAGAGGCGGCATGGGCCGGTCTGACACATCGCGGAGAACGGCGTGGCGACCACGCCGCCGTTCAAAGGACGCCTGCCCACGGACAAGAGAAAGACCGCACGCCTGACGACGCGCGGCCCTCCATGAAGTCTAGGTCGGAACCGCTGACGCGGCGCCCGTTCTATGCAGCCGCCCGGGCCTCCGCCGCAGCCGCCGGATCAACCGTCTCCGTCGCCGGGATGGGCGCTCGCAGCAGGCTCGGCAACCAGCCCTTGCCCGCGAGCAAGGCCTCAGCCTCCGACGCCATATCGGGCTTCTTCAGGCCCTCGATCCGGGCCGCCGCCTCTTCCGACACCGCCTCCCGCACGGCCTCGCCGATCCTGGCCTTGGTGACCCGGCCGAGATAACTGCCGACGCTGGGCGACCAGTAGCTGCTCATGTCCAACTCAACGGCTTGCGCCAGCTAGTCTGCATGGCCCCACGCCCCCGGCTTGCGGTCGAACGGCGCCCGCACGGCATTGACCGTCAGGCTCGCGCTATGCGCCAGAAGGTCCAGCAGGTCGGTCGCGGCCAGGGCCTGCACGAAGGCCCAAACGTCCCCCGCCTCCTTTGGCAGACGCACAGCCCAGCGCTCATGGCGCTCAGCGATGCTGCGTCCGGCGCGAGTGTCGTCGATGCCCGGCGCATGGCCGTCGAGGTAAGCGGACGAGCCCTTGATCTCCAGGCACGAAGCGCGGTCGTAGGGTGGGTAGAAGGCGGTCAACGCCAAGCTGTGAACCACGGCGCTCAGCGCCACGGTCGGCTGCGCGGCCAGGGCGTCCCGCAGCGCCAGGGTGCGGTGGGCCGTAAGGTCCAGAACCAGCCGCTCCGACAAAGGGGCGCCCGCATCGTCGTCCGCCTCCTCGTCCCGCACCGTCTCGGCGGAACCGCCCTCCCCGCCGTGTTCTTCCCCGCCTGCAGCTACGCCATCGGGCTCCACTTCGGCTGCGGGCTCGGGCGCCGGGACGTCCTCGGGCCGGATCAGGCCCCGCTCTACCCGGGCGACACCGTCCTGACCCAGGATGACGAACACCCCGCCCCGCGCGATTTCGTCGGGGTCGAAGGCGGTCCCATCACCGAAGGCTTCCAGCGCCGCGTCGATCTCGGCGAAGCGGGCTTCGATCTCGGGCGGAAGCGTCTCGACGGCATCCCACTCGCTGACCAGGGCGTCGTATTCCTCGGACAGCGCCGACATGCGGGCCGTCTCTTCCTCCGGGCGCTCCACCGGGTGCGGATAGACGCGGGCAAGGCCGAGCGCGCGCGGGTAGTCGATGTGGGCCTCGGCCCATTTCCATCCCTCCGCGTCCCGCACCGCCTGGGCGATCCCAGCCAGCTTCTCGGCGGCGAGCCGGTCCAGCAAGGCCGGGTCCTCGAACCAGCCGCCGCCGTCTTCTGTGAAGAGGTCGCGCAGGATGGTGCCGCCCGCCTCGCCGTAGGCCTCGGCGCCGACGAAGATCGCCCTCCGATCCGTCGCCATGACCTTGGCCTCGGTCATGGTGCGGCGGATCAGGTAGGACGGGCGATCCGGCCCGAGTTGATCGAACACCTGCTCCTGGCGCGCGTGATCCACGCTGACCGCATAGGCCATCATCTGGTCCAGGGTCAGCTCGCCCGCGCGATAGCGCTCCATCAGCACAGGGCTGACGGCGCCCAGCCGCCGACGCACCCACTCGGTCACCTCGATCCCGTCGTCGACGAAGCGGGCATAGGTGAGCGGACCGGGGTCGGCCTCGTTCTTCGACCAGGTGGCGCCGCCGCCAGGCTGGTCCCATTGGACGAGCGTGAAGCGCTTCTCCCACTCGGCGAAGACCGGCGCCATGAAGCTCATTGGGAACCCGGGACCCCCATGCAGGATGAGCAGCACCGGGTTCTTGAGGTCACGACCGCGGATGGTGATCCACTGCTCCTGGCCGTTGATGCTGACGAACTGACCTTCATCAATGGCCATGGCGGCCTCCCCCTTTGCAGTTTGACCATAGGCGGCCCCGGCCGCGCAAATACCGGCGCCAAGCGCGCCGAGGCTGAATTGACGTCGTGAAGGCGATGACATGCGGCTCTCCTTGCCAGCGATCCCGCAAAACAACATACTTCAGGTATGTAATGAGGGTACTAATAGTACGTACTATAGGTATGTCAATGACCGAACTGGGCAAAATGAGCGCGCGACGCGCCGCGACGCGAGGCAAGCTCCTAGAGGCCACGCTGGCGGTGATCGGCGAAAAGGGCCTGCACGGCGTCTCGGTCGACGGCGTCGCCAAACGGGTCGGCGTGACCAAGGGCGCGGTCTACGACAACTTCGAAAGCAAGGACGCGATGATCGTCGCCGCGCTGGCCGGTCTGCCCGACGAGGCGATGGCGCCCTTCGCCTGGCCCAAGGGACGGCAGGGTACTGTACGTGATCGGCTACGCCGGCTTGGCGAGGCGATCTACGAGGGCCGGGGGGACGTGGTGCGCGCGGCGGTCGGAGCGGCGGAGTTCCAGCTCTATGCCCTCACCCACGAGGACATGAAGAAGCGGTTGGCGGACATCACCTCGATGGGGCCTACCCGCACAAAGGCGCGGCTGTTGGAACTCTTCGATGAGAACGAGTTGCCCATGCCGGTCGAGTCCTTCGCCCTGTTGTTGCACGCCATCGTACCGGGCCTTAACCAGTTCCGCGCGTCCGCGCCGCGTCCGCCAAGTCGCGAGGTGGTAGTAGCCATGTTCGAGGGGCTGGCCGGTCAGCAGTCTGGAGCCTGACTGGCGGATGGGCCACGGCTCGCCTCTGCGGTACTGCCGAGCTTGACACCAAAATCCCCATGTGAGGCTGCAAGGAGCCTGCGCGCCTTCAGGCGCTGCAGGGCGGGAAGCGCCGTCGAGCGGCCGGCGACGCCGCAGGCGCCCGCAGGGGCGGACCCGTAGGAGCCGCGGCACGCGGCGGGACCGAGCACGCTCGCCGGCCGCTCTCCGTTAAGGACGGAAATCGGCCGCTAGTCTGGCACTGCGGTGCGGTCGTTTGAGAAAAACGCGTATTGAGAATCGACGTGCTGGAGGCATCGGGAATCGCCTTGCTCCCGATCCTCGTCGGTGAGGATTGCATTGCAGACCTCGCACCGGAGCTCGTAACCGCTTTTCCCGCAACAGGCGCATTCGCCCTCTTGGGCCACCACCGCGACTTCACGGCAGACATCGCATTTGAAAACCGGCGGCAGGCCTCCCTGGGTGGCGGCCTCATATAAATCCTGGCCGAAATACTGGACGAGGGTCGGCCAGATGCGTTCCTTGGCGGAGAAGGTCCACCCACAGGCCCGACACTTGAGCCGAGCCGTTTCCTGGTCGACGTTGTCGGGATTTTCGAGCTCAAGCAACTCCGAGCGGCAATTGATGCACGACAGGTCTGTTATCGCGGCGCGAGCCATCGTGGGGGACCGCCAGCGCATCATTTGGATCGACGCACGGCTGCGCGCGAGCTCTTCCTGGAAGACCGCTTCGTTCTCGAGCAGGAACTCCCAGCAGTCGGCATCAAGTATGTCGACGGGGTCTAGGCCCAAGACATCGAACAGCCTGCGGATCATTGTCGCCGACTGCGCCACCACCTCGCGGAGCTCCTCGCGGCTTCCCAAGTATCGGTAGTGCTCAAGGACGTTCCGATGGCTGGTCAGCTTGCGCAATGGCGACCAGTCGAGCTGAATCCCGAGCTGACCGAAGCGCTCGACGATCTGTTGTTCGTCGACGGTCTTTTCGCCTTGTCCTCTGAAGGCAAGCTGCCCCGCCGAATCCAGGCCTGGCGCGATCCGCGCTTTGATCAGGACCTCGTCGGTCCCTGGCGGCGATAAGCGGCGCAGCTTCTCTTTGCACAGGAGTAGCATGCCGGCCTGCACGTTCCGGACGGCCGAGACGAGCCTTCGCTGATCGGACGATCGGAAATCCTCGACGCCGATCTCGATGGACTGAACCGCGTTAGAGAGGAGTGAGTCCATGGGATCCTTGAGCGTCTACGGCGGATAAGGATCTCGCCTCCCTTTTGGCAACGCTACGCTGCTGGCACCTCTTTGGCGGGCGTGGCCGGCAGGCGCTCTACCTTCAGCTTTCGGAAGAAGGCCTCATTGCGAAGCGCCGCATTCTTGAGGACCTGGTCATAAGGAATGAACTCAAAATAGGCGTTCAAATCCTCAAGGTAAGCGAAGCGCCCGTCTCCGTCTGGAGTCGGTTTGTGGATCTGATGCTGCCGCAGCAATTCATATAGCTGCTGCGACGGTTCGGCGATTAAGAAGCACAGGAACGGCGTGCCCTTGTTGATGTCAGCGATGCGTTCACCGTCGTAGGAGTAACAGGTCTTCTCAAGCAGGGACTCGATGTACTTCCGAATTTGTATGACTGGATTGTCGCCCGGCGCGCCCGAATAGGCCGTCTTGCTGGGGGCTTTGAATTCGATAATGACCGCGGGGTCCATGGTGTTGGCGCGGCGGAATAGCATCGGCCGCTTGAAGATCGCCAAATCGGGTTCGCCGGCTTCGCCGAATGCCCCCATCGCTGTCAGGTCAGACCGACGCTCGACTGTCTCCGGCTCCGGCTCCGCTGTGTCGGCGGCGAACGACCTAATTGGGCGATCGGACGTGATGTAGCTGTAGTAGGCAAGGCGATCGTCGATGAGCCACAGATTGTGGTCGTCATAGTCCATGGTGTCGCTGGTGACGCCGAGTGGGCAGAAGACCTCGTGAACGATGTTCTCCGGCTCGTGCCGAGAGGTCGATAGATCAATCTTCCGACGTTCCTTGAGAAGTTCAATCACCCAGCGGCGCTCGACGACATATTGCGCCAAAGCACTTTTCTCGGCATCGCCCAGCTGCGCCGTGAGCCTGGATACGTGTGCCGCGAAGGTCTCGTCTGACATGCTGGCGGTGTTGGCTTCCAGCTTCTCGATCTGCTTGAAGAGCGCCTTGGTGTAGCGGTGTCGCTTCAGAGCCACGTCCTGAACTAGGCGCGTCTCATCCCAATTGAGCGGCATGCCTGCAGCGTAGCCTTCGATATCGTCGATTGCTGATGCGTAGAGCGGATTGGTCTCTAACAGCTTGTCGAGCATCTCCCGATTTCGGCGGCGCGGTTCCGCTAAGTAAGGGTCGAGGAAGCTCTTAGCGGTATCGACTAGCACCTTGTTCACGACCTCAAAGTCGATGTCGCCGAAGTCAAAACCGGTACGCTCGTGGTTCAGGGAGTCGTCGAAAAGCGGTCCCGACACGAGGCCGATGTAGATGAGCGGGCCGAGCGTGTCGTTCGGCAGCGCCTTTAGCCCGATCATCTCCGAAATAGGTTTCGTGATGACCGAGCGATCCGCTGCGCAGTAGATCAGGGAATTGCCGATCGGCGCCAGCTTCTTTGGGAGAAGCACGTGCAGGATCGAGGCTGCGTGGTGCTCGTCGATCACGACCTGGACCGGCACCTTTGAACCAACGATAGAGTCGAAGAACAGGTTGGAGAGGTTGGTTGTTTTCCGCTCGTCGATCAGGTCGATCTTAAGGCGTTTCGGCTGGGCGAACAGCGCAATGAAATGCGCTAGGAGACTATTCCGAATATCCGCCGGGTCGACATAGGCCTTGGCATTGTAGGTCTCCCGGAAGCTGTCCAGTTTGACCTGGGTGCCAGTTGCCGCATCGTCATCGCGTTCTGACTCGAGATACGAGTCGAACGGCCTCTCGTTGGAGAGCCGGAAGGCGAAGGAACGGGCAACCTTCTCGCCGTCTCGGTCAAACACCGACGAGACTTCCGCCGTGTTGAACACCTTGATCCAAGAGAGGCGGCCGATCCCGCGGCCTTTCTTGTCGGCGCGGTATTCAGTGTCCAGCTCGCAAAAATGTCCGAACAACGCGTCACCAAGGCCGATGCCGTTGTCGGTCACGAGGAACCCGGTCACTGGGGCATGCGCTCCAATGTCCGAGGATTCGCCCCTGAGAACCTCGATGGTGATCTTGCCGTCGTCGGCCCAAGTCTCAGGGAAACGCTCTTGAATGGCGTAGAGGGCGTTGGTCACGGCCTCATAGACCGGCATCATGCAGTTCGATGCGGTCGGCGGGAGGTTGAAATTCCTGACTCGGCCCGTGAAGCTGTGGCGAAGCTCGGGCAGCGGCAAAATCACTTCGGACATATCGTTCGTTCCCCTGCCCACGACGCTACGATGTTTCCCTTCCTCGATCGAGCGCCGGCCCCCTACGCGGGCCTGTGATCGGCCTTCCGCTTGGAAACCCTTGGTTTGCGGCGCTTCCTATTGGGCGGGATGTGCGTTCGCTTATAGCCGGCATCAACAAGCGCTAGCGACCGGAGAACAGGCCGCCGGGGCGCGGCTTTCCGCACGCCATCGACCGGCTTCAGGCGGCGCCACAGCTCGCCAACGTAGTGCTCGAGGCGCCGCAGGTCGTCGCATAGCGCAGCCATCAGCTCATGGAACGGGGTATCGATCCGCTGCTGCTTCAGGACTCGCCTGAGCGAGTTCTGCCCGGACGACAAATGTGTGGTCAGGCCATTCTCGGTGATCAGAAATCCAGGATAGCCGTGAACGATGTCGTTGCGGTGCGCGCCAAGTTTATCGGTTTGGTCGAGCACCCAGCCGAGGCGCTCTCTGTCCACCTCCCGGAAGCCGTCGGCCCAATCGACCGCTGTCTTTAGAAGGTCGCGCTGCGCCTTATCGCTGCCGGGTGTGAGCCAGAGCGCGTTTGAAACATGGGTTTGACGGTCGCCCAGCAAGGACATGAAAATGTAGCCAAGCGTCCGATGGAGAGCGTTCCATTCCCAGACCACCTCCCCCGTGACCATGAAATGTCGCTGCATCGCCGCCTTTCGGGCGGCGTCCATCTCGGAATGGTCGGTCATGCGGCCTTCCGGGGCAGGTTCCGGTCATCGGCGACGCGGTCGAAGGCATTGCGGATGGCCAGCGAAACATTGACCCGGACCCGCGTCACCGCGTTCTCACGCGCCCCCAGATAATCTTCCTCCAGGGCCTTGTAGCGCGCGGCCGACACCGGGTCCGTGGAGAAATCGAGGGTGTCGACTTCATCCGTGATCGGGACGATCTGAACTGAGGAACCCCGCCCGATGATGCGGTAGTCCGGATTCGCGTCCAGACCCTTGGCCGCGACCGGCGAGAAGATCTTGATTTTGGCGCCATGGTGCTCGGTCAGGACAAATTCATGGTCAGCGATGTCGATGACCATGTCGCCGACCATGGCCACGCCGCGGCGATAATCGACAACGCTATCGATCAAGCGGTTGTGGACCCAAAAGTCGTCGTCGACCTGGTCTGTCGAAGACGCCGTCCACGGCCTGAAGCCCGGGCGTGGGTTGTGAGGGGCCTGGATGTATGTCTGGATGTTGGAGAACAAGCGTCCGTAGGTATGCTTGGCTTCCTCGGCAAAGGCCTCCGCCAGCTTCGCCGCGACGAGAAGCTCGAACCCAGCCAGGTGCAGCGCTCCAATCAGGGCGGCCTGGGCCACAGCCGGGCTGTCGTAGGTGCGGTGCCCTCCCTTTCCGCCGCCGCCGCCGGCCGCGGCCGGCGCCAAACCCTGCTCGTGGAGGAGGCTGAAATTGCGGAGCGTCAGTCCGCCGGCGAGCGCCAGCTCACGGGAGGTGAAGGCGGATCCAGGATGTTTCGAAGGACGGCCCATGTAATTTCCAGTTGGTGGAAGTTTCCTTATCTTCCAGTTTGTGGGAGTTTTGTCAAGCCGCCCTTGGCTGCGTCCGGTTCTGACGTATCGTCCACCTAGCTTGGCCAAAGGCGGCTTGGAGGCGATTGAATGACAGACCGGCGTTTCGACACGGGTGACCCGGTGACGGACTTCAACCTGCGCCGGCTCGAAGGCCTGTCCAGAAACGACGCTCGCGGGGGCGATGTGGGTCTGTTCCAAATCCACATCCACGCCACCATCGACAGCTTCGAAATGCTGCCCGCGGTCGTGAAAAGGCACTTCCGACTGAACCCCTATGTCGGCGACTATGCGCGGCCCAGCGACGCTTGGCGGCTGCAGACGTGGACTGGGATCGCGAAAGACTTGGACGTAGGGCTGACCGCCGTCATGGAAGACGTCACCCTTCAGAAGGGCGGCGGCGCAAATCTAGGCGACAGGCCGCCTTCGCGTGGCGAGCAGATCGCGGCGATCTGCCAGAAGCTTGAGGCGATTTACGACCGAGGCGGCTCGTGGGATGCGGCGGTGGCGGAGTTGGAACGCGCCGCGAGCGGAACGAACGTGCGCAGCGAGGTTGAGGCCATGAAGCGTCTGATCGCGAAGAAGCGGATCCCGGACGTCGGCGCCTGGCGCTCGGACATGATCGGCTACATCTGGCGAGCGAACAGCGCTGCGCAGCATCTCCACCACCTGCGTGGGCCGCACTAGTCGGTGCCTGTAGGGCGTAAAACATGGATTCAAATGGGGCCGGCGGATTCGCGGACCTCGATCGCGGCTCCCTCGCACCAGGTCACGATGATCCAGTGCGCCTGGAAGAGCTCATCCAGGTCGACCTGGATACCCTCAAACGGTGTTCCATCTTTCGTCGTGGGGTAGCGGAAGCGGTCAGCGAAAGGATCGAACCTCTGAACGAGGTCGATCATTCGCGCCACGTCGCGCGCGAGATCGTCGTCGTCGTCGTGCCCGAGCGCGGCTCGCTCGGCGAGTAGCCGGTCGAATAGGCCTCGCAGATCGTGACTCAGCTTGCCGCTCATGCCCCCGGCGATTTCGAGGATAGAGGCCTTCAAAGCGAGTTCGACGCTCTGTCGCCACAGGGAGAGCAGCGGTCGCGTCAGAAGCCCCGAAGACTCAGCGCAGGCTTGGTCCCACATCAGCTCGAAGCCGCGCTGAAAGCTGAAGGACAGCAGATCCCACGATCCAGCGATCATATCGCTGGGAAGAGGCCGAACGAAGCTTACCAGGCGCGGTTGGCTTTCGACGATCTGTTCGACGAGGCGATCACGGCGATCGACCGACATGCCTTATCGGGCCTCTTGCCTGTGGCGGGTTACATGAGCTGGGGCCCGGCTCATGTCGCGGCCGCCGCTGAATCCAGGATTCTGAGGGCATCAAGCGCGTACCGGGAGTAGCGGTGCGCCCGCCCGAGGCGCCGGAGAACCTCCACATCGCTTCGGTCACCAAATCGTCCGAGCGTGCCGAAGACCAGGTCAGGCCCCCGCTCCCGTAACGGCACCTTGTGAAAATACTGGGGATCCGCGGCTTCTTCGACAAAGCGGCGCGCGAGCCGAAGGCATTCGGTGGGATAGGTGTCGCGCAGGTCAACGGGGGGATAGGGGCGATTATTGTCGTCCGCCCAGTGTCGCTCCATGAGCGCGGCGTTGACCTCGGAAAGGCATCCCACGACCAGGCCTGGAGCCTGCGAAAGGAGACGCGCCCAGGCGTCATGCGCCGCGGCCACGTCTCCAGTCCGGCGCGACTCGGCCGCATGCACCAGGACCCGGATGTCGTTGAGGCAGGCCTCCTCGGCGGACTCGCCTTCACTCGCCGGTAGCGGCGCCCCATGGCGGCCGAGGAAGCGAAGGCTGAGGGTGAAGGCACCCCACTCTTCCTGGGGAAACGGGTTGCTCCGGTCTGGCAGGGACACGAACCTTACGAATAGAGGCGCGTCGGCAGGGTCCTCGAGCCGGGCGACCTCCGCCGTGATCCACCCCAGGCTTAGGCTGCGCTTGATCTCCACCGAGGCCAGCGCCCGTCGATAGAGCGTTCGGCGCTGATCCTCCGAAAGCTCATGGATTTCTTCGTAGTAGATGGCGCTGAACGGGTGATCGAACATCCGGACATAGAGCGACAAGGCGTCGTTGCCGTCGGATCCGTCCACCAGCGCGTCCGCGATCTCGGCGCGAATACCCTCGCGCGCGTTCTCGGCGTCGTCCTCGAGCGCCCCGAGGAGGCCCAGGGCGTCGATGATGCTGGAGTTGATCGCCCAATTGTGTTGCGGCACCTCTAGGGCGTTGATGGCGCCCACCAGTTCGCCCAGGACCTCGTCTGGAGCCTCACGGGCGAATCCCACTGCCGACAGGGCAGCGAGCTGCACGTGGTAGGGCTCGCGCGCGAAGCGCTCGCCCAGGACGAAGATCAGTTCTTCGGCGAACTTCCCCCGGTCGTCAGCGCCGAAAAAGGCATGCCGGTTTTCCAGGTAGAAGTGCAGCTGGCCTGAGGTGAGCGTCGCCACGTCGAGCGACGGCAAGGCCTGGGACGTGTCGCCCATGCGACGGCGTGAGCCGTGGTGGTCGATGCGGTTGAACCCAATCCTGGTGCCCATGCCGTAATACGCCAGCGCGAAACTGGGACTTCTGATGCCAATGCCGGCGGCCTTCAGCGCCGGCGCGAGCCGGCGGCGTTCCTCGATCAGTCGGGCATCCATGACGGCGCACAGATCCTGATAGTCCTGGAAGCCCGCCAGCGACGTCGCCAATCTGCCGATGGCGCCGAGACGAGCTTCCTCTGGCGGCGTCCATTCACGCCGGCCCGCCTCTCCCCAGCGCGCCGCGTAAGCCTTGTTGTCAGGATCAAATTCCAGGGTGACGGCCTCAATCTCCTCGATGCAGGCTTGCTTGGTCGTTTCGATCAGCTTGCGAGCGTTGGATGCTGCGACGCGTCCCAGGCTCCCGGCCGCTGCAGCCGCGATAAGATCGGAACTGGTCGCCGACTCGAGCACGCGCATTGAGGCGTCCGCGTTCTCCATCGCGGTGACAATTTCGCCGGCCAGGGGCGCGAGTAGCGGCGTTGAGAGACGTTCCCCGAACCTTCCTGGATCTTGGGCTGCAATGTTCGCCAGGCCAAAGGCCGCGCACCCATTCAAGATCATCTCATGGGAGAAGGACACGCGACCGACGCGCCGGACAAGCAGTCCAGCTGCGAACATCGCATCGCACACGTCGAAGCCAACGGTCTCGTGGCGCATGAACTCATCAAAACGCGCCTCGGCCATGGAGAATGCGACGTCGGCGTGCAGGGCGACGGCGAGGCGCCGCAGACCAAAGGCGCCGGCGCGGGCGTGAGCGCCAAGCCGCGTCCGAATGTATTGATCGATGAGGGCAAGGCGGGTCGCCTCGCCCGCGAGCCTTGAGCCGACGTCGCCCACCATCTCCGCCTCGAAGCCGCTGCCCACGGCTTTCAGCAGGTCAGCGACGCTGCCGCTGACGCGTCGACCATTACGCTCGGCGATGCGTTGCTTGAGGTTATCGCTCGGCCGGGAAACCTCGAAGGTCGAGAGGCCGTCAAAGCCGGCGGCTGGTCCTTGTGACGTCAAAACGACTTTTGCGTCGAGCCGCCGCGCGAGCGCGCGTAGCCCCCGCAGAGCAAGAGCCTCGGTTCCGGCGAGCTCATTGATCCCGTCGAGGATCAGGAACACGGGGTGTCCGCCATTAGCGACGGCCCGCAGGAGTTCCGCGGGGGAGTCGTCCGTCAAAAGGCTGATTTCGCGACGGACGGCCTTGGCCCACTCACCGGCGAAATCCTTGGATGCGAAGAACAGAACAGGAGATCCAGCAGCGGCCAATCGGCTAGCCAGAGCCGCTGCCATTAGGGTTTTTCCGCAGCCGGACGGACCGACGATCACACATCCCCCGCTGTCCGACGCAGCGCGTTCGAGGGCGTCTGGAACACCCTCTTCGTGGAGCCACTGCTCACCAGCGCGGCCGTATTCTTGCGCAACGGCGGCGTTGTAGAGACGCAGGCGCTCGAGGTCGCGGCGGACCTGATCGCCGCCGACGGCTTCGTCTAGACTGACGGCCGCCAGCGACAAGGACGCCGCGAACGCATGCCATTGGTCCAAGCTCCAGGGCGGCCGCTTTGCCGGCCCGGCGGGAAAGTCGGCAAGGAAGTTCGTTAGGGTCGTGACACGGGCCTTGAAATCACCAACCGTGAGCTCTGAGCCTGCAGGCAGAGCGTCGGCAAAGATCACGCAGGCGTCGGGGTAGTAGTCGCCGACGGGAGCCACCGCCGACATCGCGTCCCTGAGGGCGTTCTTAGCCCCGACCGCCTGCTGATAGCCGTTTCGGAAAGGCCTCCATGACTCGCTGGCGTCTCGCCTTGCCCAGACGCCGTTGATGTCACCACGGACGGGCGTGCGTGAGGCCTTGACCTCGATGAGGGTGACAGAAGAGGCGGAGGCGACGACGCAGTCGATCTGCCGGCCGCCGATCTCCACGTTGGCGATGACGACATAGGGCGCCTGGTTCTGCTCCAGGCGCTTGGCCAAGGCGGCGACGACGACGCGCTCGGACGCGATCTCGATCGGTGCACTTATGTAGATCGTTCCGAAAGGGGCGTTGGGCACTAGGCGGCTCTCTCCCCAAGGTCCAATTCAACAAGCCTCCCCTCATTCCAAGGTTCGACCGACGCATAGAACGCGTCCATGTCGATATGGATGGTCTTGCGGATTCGGGCCTCACTCATGGGTTCAATGAATTAGCACAAGAACAAAGACGAAACATCTGACCATGTGAGGCGGCACCCGCGTGGCAACAAAGACGCGAGTGCGCGCTGCCGCCAAGCGCGCCTACCGGCGCTCTCCTTGCCGGGGCGTTGCGGGGTGTCCCCGCTGGAAGGGGTCGGCCGAGACTTCAAGGCTCGGCCGCAGGGGAAGGCTTTCCCCACCTCCCTCGATCACGCGCGACGGACTAAGGTCGGCGCAACACATCACTGCAGCCGAGGCCTGGGAATGCTGAAAGCCAGCGAGGAGGAGATCGAGACCGTTCGAGAATATTTCGAATGGCAGGCGCCCGATCTCGAAGTAACCTTCCTGCAGAAGGTCTATTCGGAGGCGGTGCTGAACACCCGCCACGACGTGTGGGACATCCATACGAACAAGGAGCGCTGGTGGGTCATCACCGGCAACACCAATCTCTACTCCCAGCAGCAGTTCCCCAACATGGACCTGGCGCTGACCTTCCATATCGGCCTGATCCTGCGGATCCCCCGCACGGAGGAGCAGCAGCGCGACGACGTCCGGCTGCTCCCGTTCGGCCGCGTCTACGAGATGATGGAAGAGGCCGGCGACGCGGTCGCCCAGGCCCACAATCTCGCCGGCTATCAAGCGGTCGGGGTCCGCTGCCGAGAAACCCTGCTCCAGCTGATCGGCGTCGCCCAGGACGCGGCGGTCTGGACCGAGGCCCCGCCCCAGCGCGCGAACTTTCGGGCCTGGACGGAGATCATCGTCAACGAGCTGATGCAGGGCGAGACCAACAAGGAGCGCCGCGGAGTCCTGAAGGGCGCGCTCGAGTCGGCCTGGACGTTCTCCAACTGGCTGACCCATTCGAAGTCTGCCACCTGGGTCGACGCCGAGCTGGCGCACGGCCTGATCCAGCACGCCATCGGCATGGCCTCGTCCCTGATCCTTCGCGGCCTGCGCGGCGTGCCCGAAGCTTGCCCCGACTGCGGCTCGCCGCACCTGGAACCCGAGCAGGGCGAGAACACCGCCGCGCCGGGGGTCCTGTGGGAGCGGCCTCGCTGCGCCGACTGCGGCTGGGCCGGCAGGCCCGTTCCGATCCTCGACGTCGAGGACAGCCAACAGATCATCACCCGCGAAGGCGAGGAGACCCATGACCACAGCATCATGACCGTTCCGCTGCGCGCCATCCGCCAGCCGGGCGACCCGGAGGTCGAGGCCTCGGAGGACACCGAAAGCGGCACCCCGGAGATGACCGAATATTTCGCCTACGGGTCCAACATGTCGACGGCGCGGCTGCGGGCGCGCACGCCGAGCGCCAAGCCGCTGGGCCTTGCCAACCTCCCCGGCCACACGCTGCGCTTTCACAAGCTCAGCAAGGACAAATCCGCGAAGTGCGACGCCTTCGCCACCTCCGATGATGATAGCGCCGTCATCGGCGTGCTGTTCAGCTTCGACCCGTCCGAACGCGGTGCCCTCGACAGGCACGAGGGCGCGGGAAAGGGCTATGACGCCAAGGTGGTCACGGTCATCAACGACAAGGGCCGCCGGCGGAAAGTGCTGACTTACCTCGCCTCACCGGACGCCATTGACGAGGCCCTGAAGCCCTACAGCTGGTATAAGGACCACGTCCTGGCTGGCAGCCAGGAGCACGGCCTTCCGCCCGACTACGTCGCCGAGTTCATCGAGGCAGTCGAGCCGGTTGAAGATCCCGACGCGAAGCGGGACAAAAGGGAGCGAGCCACGCTCGGATCGAGCGAGGGATAGGCTCTCGCTCAATCGAATTTCCGGCGATCCGCTAGTGCTTGGGCTGCGGCGGCAACATCGCGGCAACCGTCTCAGACCACAGCTCCAAAATCTCCGCCTGCTCGGCATCCGCTTCGCCAACCGTCTCGGCGAACACCTTCAGCAGCCGGGCGAACTCATCCGTGGTCGTGACGCCTGAGGCCTGCAGCACGCTGGCGACCATCGCCACCATCTTGCCGTGCGCACAGACGAGGGCCCGATCCACCGGCCCTACCCCGCAGCGCGATCAGTCGCGAGGGCGTCGGCCGCTGCGCAGGGGCTGGGGCTTGTCGGCGTCGGGGGCGGGTTCCGCGAACAGATCCGCGATCGGCACGCCGAGGGCCTCGGCGAGGCGGTCGAGCAGATCGACGGAAGTGTTGCCCTGCTCTCGCTCAAGTTCGCTCACCCAGGCTCGGTCGACGCCAGCGTCGATCGCCAGCCGCTCCTGCGAGAGCGACTTAGCGGTGCGTAACGCCCGCAGATTCCAAGCCAGAAGCGCCCTTCCCTTCATCAGGGAAGCGGGACACTTCTGTGGCCGATGAAACCACGGTCTCCAGACTACATATTACGAACCGGACGCGACGACTCAAGCCTGGGCCAATACTTCCTGCCGCCGACGATCACCTGCCGCGCCGATCCGCTAGCGGCTCCGCTGCCGGTCACGCGAGCGCTGGGAGTCCTGGACAGGCTGAGACCGGGCGACGTCGACGGGACGAACCCGGACGCCCTGCTCCAACCAGGACGCCAACCGTTCACGGGCGGCCGATAGCATGCGGTCCTGCGCCGGCCGGTCCCCGACCCTGGCGCGGACGACGGCCTCGACAACTCGCATATTGGCGCGACCGGCGGCGGCGCTGTCGCGGGTTTCGGCGTCACCCCGCTCCGGCCGTTCGTTCGCAGTGCGCGCGGCTTGCCGCGCCTGAGCCGCCAAGCGGCGTTCGAGTTCCTGGCGGTCCCGCTCGGTGGGTTGGTAGCCACGCACTTCCATGCCGAGGGCCGCCGACCTCAGCCAGGCTTCGCGGCGGAACTCCGCCTCGCCATGCACCACCACCACCGTCCAGCCGCGATGATGGGCCACCGCGGCCATGTCGCGGATCGCGTTGGGGTCGGCGCGGGGCGAGACCAACCGTGCGCCGAGGTCCCGGAAGGCCGCCGTTTGGATGCGGGCGTCGGCGTAGAAGCCGAGACCCGGGCCGCCACGCTCATCGACGTAGTACCGTCGGCGCACCGGATCGGGTACGTCGCCCTTGTTCATCGAGCGGCCACGGCCCTCGCTGTCGATCTGATTGCGATCTATGTCACCGGCCATGGTCGACCTCCTCTCGGGTCACCGACGCATCAATGAAGCGCTCCACCCAGCTCTCGACCTCGGCGTCGGTCGCGCCTTCAGTCGGCAGGGGCTCAAACCCAGCCGCCTCCAGGGCGGGAGCGACAAGGTCGAGACTGAGAAGGTCCGGGCCGGGCGTCGCGGCTGATACCGGCGGCGCGCTTGAGACGCCGGCGGCAATGGCCGGATGGGCGGCGACGACCGGCGGCGCGGCGACGCGCGTGCTGAACGCCTTCTCCCGCCAGTACTGGATCTTCCGGCCACGCACCGGCGGCATCCCGGCCCGAAGCAGGATCAGCTGGCCAGGGTCCATTTGGATCAGTTCCTGCGGCATCATCAGAGCCCGGCGCTGATCGGACTCGGTGGTGCTGCGCCGGCCTCCGGACAGCAGGGTTGGGCGGCTGTGGGAGCGGCTCGAGTAGGTCCAGAAGCCCAGGCGTTCGGAGAGGTCCTGGGCGACCTTCAGCTCCTTGGGCGCGAAGGCGATCTCCAGGCCGCAGTTAGCCATGATCTCCTCGGCCAGGTCCGGACCGTATTCCGCCCTCAACTGCGCGGGGCTTTGCAGTACAGGGAGAAGTCGCAGGCCATAGCCGGCGACATAGGAGAAGCCGTGGGCGATGACGGCGGCGTGGCCGAGCCGCGCGAACTCGTCCATGACCATCAGCACTTGGACGGCGTGCCGCTCGGCGGTCGGCCGCTCCCGGGTGTTTAAGTCCACGAGTTGCTGCAGCAGCAGATTGTAGAGCGGCGCCACGCGGGTCAGGTTGTCTGGCGAGACGCCGAGATAGAGCGACATCCGGCGCTCGCGCAGGTCCCGCAGGTCGAAGTCGCTGGCGTCAGTCGCGGCGCAGACGCGGGGATTGAGCCAGAGGTTCATCCGCGCGGTGATGGTCTGTTTGATCGAGGCGAAGGTGTTCTCGGAGGCCGAACAGAAGTCTGAGACGGCGCTGACGCAGCCGTAGGAGAGCGGCCGCCCGGCCGCGGCGCGCGCCTTCACTTCCTCCGGCAGGCGGCTGCGCGGATCACCGTGGGTGAGCTGGCGATAGATGGCGCCCAGGCTGAAGGGCAGCTCCGGGGTTTCGGCGACGTAGGCGCCGACGCCGATCAGGCCCGTCCGCGCCGCCTCAGCCCAGAACGGGTCGCCGTGTTGCGGCGGCGGAAACAACATCACGGCGAGCTTCTGTAGCTCGTCGAGCACGGCGACCGGGTCCGCCCGGTCAATATGACCCAGCGGATTGAACCGCGCCGTGCGGCCCTCCGGGTCGAGGGGATCGAACAAGACGACGTCCTGGCCATGGGCGGCGCGGAAGCCGGCGCTGGCCTCCCAGTTCTCGCGCTTGACGTCGAGCACCACGACCGAGTCCGGCCAGGTCAGCAGGTTCGGGATGACCACCCCGACGCCCTTGCCGCTGCGCGTCGGCGCATGGAGCATGACGTGCTCGGAGCCGCCGAACACCAAGAGCCGGCCGCTCTTTCGGCCGAGAACAATGCCCTGGCGCGACCGAAGGCTGGCGCTGACAAGCTCGGCTTCGCTGGCCCAACGGGCGGCGCCATGCAGCGGCGGCCGCTGGTTGCGGATGATCCCGACCGTGATGACACCGGCGCCGCCGAACGCGGACAGCAGGCCGACCCCGACCCATCGGCGCACCTGGGGGTCGTCGCGGAAGTACCAGAACCAGGCCGGGACCTGCGCCGGGTCGATGTCGGGCGACAGGCGCTTGAGCCCCGCCAGGGCGATGACGGCGGCGAGCCCGCCGAGCAAAGCGACGCCGGCCGTCGCCAGCGTGCCGACATAGGCGGCCTTAAGCGGCCAGGGCGCGCTTGCGAAGCGGGTCATACCAGACCTCCGTCATGCGAAAGCGGCCGTCGATCCGGCGCAGCTGAACCACGACATCGACGAGCATGTGCAGCAGCGAGCGGATGTCGTCGCGCGCCAGGTCCCGGCCGCCTTCGGACTCCTTCACCAGCAAGGTGAGTTGCTCAAAGGCGAGGGTGGCGCTGTCGGCGTGGATGGTGGTGATCGAGCCGGGATGGCCAGTGTTGACGTTGCGCAGGTAGAAGAAGGCCGTCCCGTCGCGCAGCTCCTGCAGCAATATTCGGTCGGGCCGCATGCGCAGGGCGCTCTCCAGAAGCTGCTTGGCGCCGACCTTGGCGAGCCCTTGCCCGTCCTTGGCGTAGAGCAGATGCACGGCGTTACGGTGCGGCACCGTGAGCTCGCGAGCATCTTCGATGGTGAGCAGCCGCTCGCCATCGGGGATCAGCCGCACCAGCCCCTTGGCGAAGGTGGTCTTGCCCGAGCCGGTGGCGCCGGAAATCAGCACATTGCGCCGGCTGCGCACGGCGAGCCGGAAGAAGGCCGGCCAATCGCCGGCGTCGCGTAAGGCCAGGAGGCCCGTTTCGTCGGCGGACAGGTCGTTGGTCGCCACAGCGACATCATCGAACAGGCCGTTGCGGGCAAAGGCGTCGAGGTCGAAGGTCGTCGCCGACGGCTTTCGCAGCGTCAGCGACAGCCGCTCGGCCGCCGGCGGGATGACGATCTGGCAGCGCTCGCCGCCTGGCAGCACCGTCGAGCAGATCGGCGTCTCGGGGGTGACGTCCTGGGCGGTGAAGGCGGCGGCGGCCTTGGCCAGGGTTGAGAGCCAGGTCTCGGTCAGGTCGGGCGCCGCGCGCCACTCCCAGCCGCCCTCGTGCTCGATCCCCAGCTCGCCCGGCCGGTTGACCACGACCTCCGTCACCCCGGCCGGCTGCAGGCAAGCCTGAAGCGGCTTCAGATAGTGCTCCAGGATGGCGGTGTCGTGGGCCATCGCCTCACCGGCTCTTCAGGCCGTAGACGCCGGAGAAGTCAAAGTCCTGGGCGACGAAGATCGACACCTCCGAGCCCTGAGCCTTGCGCAGGCTGGGCGGGATGTTGATCGAGTTCTGCACCGCGATCCCGGCGGCGTCCGAGGGCAGCCGCGTGATGTTGGATCCATTGTTGGGGCCGGCGACGGCGTAGGCCGCGTCATCGACGATGCTCAAGAGCAGCGCGCCACCGAAACGGTCCCAGAAGTGGGTGTCGATATCGCCGTCGAACCCCGCCCGCCCGATCGGATCGGCGGCGGGCGACCCAAGGGCGATGGCGACGCCGGCCGGGGTGACGGCCCGCGTCCAGAGCACGAACAGCCGCCGCTGGCCCTGGCGGAGGCTCGATCGGTATTCGCCCAGCACCTTGGTGCCCTTCTCCATCAGGACGACAGCCCCGTTGTCGGAAAGCACGTCCCGCGGGATCAGGCAGCTGACGTAGCCGGGGGTGGTGGTGTCCATCGCCGTCTGCAGGATGCAGGGGATGTTGGCGCCGGCGACGATGAGGAAGTTGCGGTCGGGCAAGCGGGCCGCCCGCGCCTGTCCGATCGATGAGCCGCGCCGCAGTTGGTCGAGTTCGGTCGCCTCTCGCGCCGGCCCGCCCTGGGCCGCCAGGATCGCGGGCATCGCCGATCCAGCGGCCCCCTCGCCGCCCCGGCTGTAGGCCAGGATCGGCGCGCCGCGGATGGCGCTGACCTCCGCCTGCCGACGCGCGGCGGAGTTCGCCGCCGCTGCCGATCCGCCCGCCGTTGGCTGAATCGCCGGGACCTGCTGGCCCGTATCGGTCGCGGCAAGTCTGGGGGCGTCGGCGCCCGGCGCAGCCAAAGTCGGCGACGACGTCTTCATCGCCGGCTCGAACGGCACCACCTGCCGCGCGGGCTCGTCGCGCTTAGGCTCGGCTTTTGGCTTCTCATGGCCCCAGGTGGCGGCCACGAACACGCCGCAGCCGGCGACGAGAGCGGCCAGAACGACGCCCTTGCCGGCGAGCCCCGACCCGAGCCGTCCGGCGATGGGAGAGATCGATCGCTCGAACGCGGGCGGCGCGCTGCGCTCGTCCCCGGTGGGCGAGACGTCGTTGAAATCGGCGGCGTCGGTCATGGCTTTGACGCTCCCTGGTCGGTGCGCTGGACGTCGGGCGCGGCCGTGCCGGTGCCCGGATTGACCCCGTAGGGCTCGAAGGCCTGGTTGTAGATGCAGAGCACGTCGCGCCCTCGGCGCAGCCGCAGCTGGCGCACCACCGCGTGGACCACCACGAACTCGCCGCGCACGTCGAAGGGGATCAGGCTCTCGGTCCCGCTGGACTCCACCTGGTAGATGGCGGGGACCTGCTGGTTCGCCGGGAAGCGCAGGACCGTGAAGCGGCCGTTGTCGGAGACCTCTGACGGCTGCAGAGCGGTCGCGCCCTGGACGCCGTAGTTGAGGTTGCGATGGCCCTCGACCACGGCGCGGTCCAGCTTCAACTCGACGATGCGCCGCTCAAGGGCGGCGGCCTGTCCGGTCAGGGCCGCGGCGGCCGCCGCCTTCTCATCCTGCGGGTAGCGGAAGCGAAGGCCAAAGACCGTGTCCGGCGTGTTCCGCGCCGAGGAGCCGGCCCGCGTCGCCAGCTCGAACGTATAGTTGCGGGTCTCGGCCCCGCGACTGGTGGTGACGATCAGGTTGGTCGGCGGCCGGGCAGCCTTGGGCTTCACGAACAGGATGTTCTTCTCGGCCGCCACGTCCCACCCCGTGGCGTCCCCGACGGCGACATGCAGGATGGTCTCATCCGGACCGAGCAGGATCTGGGTCGCCGTGCGGAACACGCCGGTGATCTTCACGACCGCCCAGGGATCGTAGTCCACCACCTTGATGCGAGGGTCCGACGGTCCCGACTTGGGGGTGTCCAGCGCAGCGGCGGGCGAGGCGATCACCAAACTCGCCGCGGCCAGGATCGCGAGCGACGCTCTCATCGCACCACCTCCGGGTCTGCCCGATAGCTGGTGACCTGGAAGCCCAGCGGATTGCGGAGCCGGTCGGCCTCGCCCATCGGCGCCTTGGTGTAGGCGTAGGCGATCGTCGCGATCCAGTCGCTCTCGGTGACCTGCTGGCTCTGACGCACGATGCGGTGGAAGCGGACGTTGGCGACGCCATCGGAAACGAAGCTCACCGCCCGGATGTCGACCTGCGCCTCGCCGGCCGGACCGTAGATGACCTGCGGGCTCTGCGGATTGGCGGGCCGGAAGGCGTCGCCCCAGCGTTGCTGCTCGGCGGGCGTCGACATGATCGAGACTTGGCGGAAGTTGGCCTCGGCCGCCGGTGCGAGCCAGCCCTCCCGCGCGCGGACGTACTGGGCCAGGAAGTGCTTGGTGACCGCCTCATCATAGGGGAGCGGCTTGTCGGACCTCAGCGCCGTCATGACGTCGACGGCCCCGGTGCTGCGGTCCACGCGGACCACGAACGGCTCGACGCTCTTCAGCGGCGCCAAGGCTGCGACCGCCCCCACGGCCACGGTCGCAACCACTGAAGCGAAAGCCGCCACGCCCCATGCCAGCCGGCGCGAGCGCTCGGCGCTGCGAAGCTGGTCGGCGTTCCAGCCCTTCGCCTCGGCGAAATAGCCTTTCAAATCGGCTTCGGCCTTCATGCGAGGCAGCTCCCGAACGTCCTCGGGGAGGTGTTGGAGGACAAGGTCTTCGGCTTGGCCGCGTCAGGCGCGGGAGCCGCCGCGGTCGGCCCGCCCTGCCCTGGAAGCGCCAGCACGGTGCCGTAGGGATTGGCGGGACGCAGGTGTTTGCCGTCACAGACCGCGAGCTTGCCGCCGCCGGTTGAAGCGCAGCCCGCGAGGGCCAAGGCCGTTGTGACTGTGATGATGGGGATGCGCATCAGGCGCGACCTCCGGCAGGACGAATGGAGCCCCCGCCCCGTGGCGCGCTGCGGCCAGCCTCTTGCGGACCCTGGGGCGCGCCCGCACGGGGCACGCCGCTGAGCGAGGCAGCATTGGCGAAGTCCGCCAGGCCTGCGCTGGCGCCCCCTGCGATGCCGGCGGCGATGGCCGGCGTCTGCAGGAAAAAGATCGCGCCCAGCAGGCAGAGCGCGACGAACAACAGTCCGCCGGCCATGGGGTCAGAACCGTCGATGCTGCCCCACTGCTGGGCGACCAGCGACAGGATCAGCTGGAAGACGGTGATGATCAGGGCGAACAGCACCAGGTAGTTCACCGCCTGGCTGAGCCAGCCGAAGAAGAACCGGCGGGTGGCGTCGAAGAGCGCGCAGGCGACGAAGATCGGGCCCAGCGCCACGAGCAAGGCGAGCGCCACCTTGGCGATCAGGACTACCCCAAATCCGATAGCGGCGGCCAGCGCGCCGACGATGTAGACGACAGCACCGAGAATCCAGGGCCCGAAGTCGACCGGACTCGCTTGCTTGGTGATGGTCTCCGCGAGATAGGCCGCCCGATTGAAGAAGTTATCGAACGCCGAGCCGACGTCAGGGACGCCTCCCCCACTGATCGCCTGGGTCAGGGTGTCCGGCAGAACGTGGAAAAGCGGTTGGGTGACGTAGGCCGAATAGGCGACGGTTGTGGCCAGCATGTAGACGAAGGCCAGCTTTAGGCTCCGCACCACGAAATCCATGAATGGCTCCTGGATCGTGCCGCGCAAGATCGCGAAACCGTAGAGCAGGACGTAGAGCACCAGTGCGGCCCGCAACGGGCCAGAGACCTGGGCCATGACTGAGCTGGCGCGCTCGTTCAGGAAGACGTCGAGCTTGCTGTCGACGAAGCCGTAGGCCGGCTGGAAGATTTGGAGGGGCTCGGCCATCGCCGCACTCAGAAGCCCTTCTTGTAGGCGTCGATCCGCGCGTCTCGCTTGGCCGCTGCCGAACCGGCCTTCGCATTGACGCACTCGTCGCCGCGGTGAGCGCCAGTCGCACAGTCGGCGACGACCTTCTCCGCCTCGTCGGGATGTGCAGTGAAGTAGTCGGCGCTCCGTGGTTGAGGCGAACACGCAGCGAGCAGAGCTACGGCGCCGAGGGCAGATAGAGTCCGAGTCATTGGAAACCGCTCCGATACAGGGCGATCCGCGCGTCGCGCGCTGCCATCATGCGCTCTTGTTGCCGCTGCCTTTCAAGTCGATCCTCGGCCGCCTGAGCCATGGCGATACCTTGCAGCCTCATCTGGTCGTTGGCGATCATGGCTTGTTCGGTCGTGGCGCGCGCCTGCAGGTCCATCACGGCCCGGGCGTTTGGTGCGGTATCGATGGCCGCCTGGAGATCCTTCAGGCCCTCGAGCCGCTGGGCGCCGGCGTCGGTTACGCTCTGGCCCAAGGCCAGGTCGCGGGCTGCGCGCTGGCCGGCCGCCTCAAGGTCGGCGCCCAGCGGATCGTCCGCCGAGGCGGTGTAGAGCCGGTTGGCGGATCGGATCGCGTCAGCCTTCGCCCCGATGGCGCCTAGCGCCGAGAAATCACCCTTTGCGGCCGCGCTAAAGGCGGAGGTGTCCGGAAGGAATGACCGCAGTGAGGGGACGCCAAGCGCGCTGGCGATGCGGTTCACGCCCGAGGCGTCATTTAGACTTGAGAGGAGCTGCTGACCCTGGCTGACCTGGGTCTTGAGCTCGTTCAGCTGGCTCACGGCCGTCGTGGCCTGCTGGATCAGCTTGGCGTAGCTGGCCGCGTCATAGACCGCGAGCTGGGCGTGAGCGGCTGAGCCGCCCAGGCTTACGGCGCCGGCCATGGCGATGGGGATCAAGCGCCGGTTCATGGGATCATCCTGCGTTCGCGGTGGAAGGGGTCGAGCCAGTCTTGGGGCTGGTCGCCGACGCGCGCTCGGATGCGGTCGAGCAGATCAACCGTCTCGGTGCGTCCGGAAAGCACGGCCAGTTGGTCCTCGAGCCCGTCGAGGCGCAGCTCGGCGACTACGGAGTTGAGACCTTGCTTGATCAGGAACTGCCGCGACTCCGGCGCCAACTCCTCGCGCACGAGGGCGAACTCGCGCCGGGTCAGCCCAAAGCCCTCGATGTAGTCGCGCTCGGCGGCGTGGGCGTTGGGCAGGAAGATCTTCGTCGCGCACTGCTCCAGGATGGTGTGGGCGATAGGCGAGCGCAGCACGTCGGCTGGCGACTGCGTGCCGAACACCATGAAGGCATTTTGCTTGCGGTAGGTCTTCAGCCCACCCTGGGCGAGGCCGCGGAAAGCTTCGTCGCCTAGCGCCTTCCAGAACTCGTCGATGTCGATGACCAGGCGGCGGCCATCAACCAAGGCGGCCAGCCGATGGAAGAGGTACATCATCATCGGCGTGCGGACCTCGGCGTTGTCCAGCACGTGCGTCATGTCGAAGCCGAGGAAGCGGTCCTCGAGGCCGAGCGCATCCTCTTCGTTGTCGAGCACCCAGCCGAGCGCGCCGCCCCGGCACCACTTCTCGAGCCGGGCGCCGACGCCACCGGCGTCGCGCTGGCCGAGCAGCGCGCGGAGTGCGGACAGTGAGCGCTGGCTCGGCGGCAGCGGCCCCAGGGCGACGACCGCCGCATCGATGGCGTGCTCTTCCTGGACCGACAGCGGACGTTCGCTGGCGCCGACCAACTGGCGGATCAGCTGACCAAGGAACGCCGCATTGCCCGGCGTGAAGTCCAGGGCCTTGAGCGGGGCGAACCCGGTCGGCTCCCCGTTGCGCAGGGTCAGATAGGCGCCGCCGCAGGCACGGACGAAGATCTCCGCGCCGCGGTCCTTATCGATGAAGACCTGTTGGGCGCCGAACTTCTCCAGCGCGGCCAGCATGAAGTTCTGGACCACCGTCTTGCCCGAGCCCGACGGCCCACAGATGAAGGTGTGGCCAAGGTCGCCAACGTGGAAGTTGAAGTGGAAGGGTGAGCCAGCGGACGTGCGCAGCAACGCCACCGCCGGGCCCCAATGGTTCCCCTCGGCGCGGCCCGCAGGGTGGGTGTGGAAGGGCGCCAGCGCCGCAAAGTTGCGGGAGGTGATCGCCGCCGGCCTAACCCGCCGGCTGAAGTTCCCCGGGAACTGCGCCCAGAACGCGGCTTCGAGGGCCAGGTCCTCGCGCGCCGTGACAAGGCCGGAGTCGGCCAGCAGCGCACGGGCGCTCGAGAGATTGTCGCTGAGCTGGCGTGGGTCGTCGCCGTAAACCAGGACCGACGCCTGGTGATCGCCCATCGCGAAGCGGTTAGACATCAGGTCGTCCAGGGCGTCGCCTAGGCCGGCGATCTGCGAGGCGGCCCGGTCACGGGCCGAAAGCATCTGGTTCTGCTTCCTCTCCATCACCGCCCGAGCGGCTGTCTTTGAGAGGAAGGTGAAGGACTGGCTGGCCACAAACGGGAAGCGCGCGGAAAGCAGTCCATTCCAGAGACCGGGCCGGGTGACGGCGGGATATTCCTTCACCCCGAACATGCCGGCGAAGCGCGCCTCGGCAGCGTCTCGGATTTCCAAGGCCTCTCGGCCGAAAATCACCCTCGCCGAATAGATCGCGGAACCCAGGTGCCCGCGGATCAGCGGCACGCGTTCACGCCGTCCCGTCAGGACGAGCCGCAACATCTCGAGCGGTTCGGAGAACCAGCCGCCGTCCCGCTCGTAGAGCCCCAGGGTCCGCACGCCATAGCGACTGAGGTATTGTGCGAGATCGCGGCCGGCATCCTGCAGACGTTTAACCGCCTCGTCCTCGTCAGCCTCAGAACGCCGACGCTTGGAGAGCCACGCTCCCGCGCGCTCCGTGGCGTCGCGTCCTGGATGCAGCACCAGGGTGACGTAGAGCTCGTTGACGTACATCTGGGTCGCGCCGAGGCGAGCCCGGTAGCGGGCGTCGAGATCGGCCGCGAAGTCGGAGCGAAAGGCGCCCGCGGGGTAGCCCTCATGCCGGCGGCGAACCAGATGGTGCCAGACCGCCAGATGGTTGTTGGCCAGGTTGCGCCATGCGCTGTTGAGCTTGGCGTGCCAGTCGTTGAGGTCGCGGACGTCGGCGGTCTCGAAGCTCGCCCCGTCGAGTTGGAAGGTGATCATCAGGCCTGGGTATCCAGGCCGATGATTTCCCCAGTGACGTGACGGGCATAGGGAAGCGCGCCGCGCGGATCCAGGTCGCGCCCCAGCGAAGACGGGGCCGCCCGAGGCTGCAGCATTAGGCTAGCCACGGATCACCTCCGCGACGACGTAGCGACGCTTCAGCGGCAACGGCGTTGAGGAACTGCCGCCCCAGGTCGCGCCATTGCGGGCGCGGCCCTTCGTGTCGACGAACATCCACAGGACCCGGAAGGCGTTGTGGTCGTGTTTGCAGATCGCACGGAAGACGACGTGGACGGCCGGCGCGATCAGGAGGTAGGCCGGCGAGTGCGCCGCCAGGAAGACCGTGGCCGTCACCATGAGGTTGAGGCCCATGGCTTCCATGGGCACCCCGGCGACCATGGCGGGCCGCGTGCAGGCCAGGAACAGGGTGTCCTCAGTCAGGCGGTCCTCGGCTTCGGCGGTCATGATTCATGCGGCTCCGCTGCCGCCGGTGATCAAATCGACGATCGCCGCGGCGCTGAAGATGACGATGATGCCGACCACGACCGTGCCGGCGCGGCGCATATCCAGGTGCCCAAACATCCAGGCGATGCCGGTGATGATGATAGCGATCACCGCCAAGCCACGAATGACGTTGCTGTTGAGCAGGTCGATGATGTTCTGGATGAAGGTGCCGATATTGCCGCCCACGCCAGCTGACTGGGCGAAGGCGGGACTGGCGCTGGCCAAGGCGATGACGCCGACGAGGGCCACGCGGCCGATAAGTAGTTTCTGCCTGCTCGCGCTCACTTGAATCCTCCGGACGATAGAGCTGAGACGGTGGTGACGAAGCTTCGGTGGTCGCGCTGGACATCGCCAAAGACATCCCAGGCCAGCCGCGGGCTTTCAGGGGGCGCGGGCGTCGTGACTTGGGAGGAAGGGAGCGCGGGTTGGCCGCTGATGGCCGGCACGATGCGGGCCGAGGCCGCCTCGACCTTGCCGACATAGCCGTTCCTGACCCCGCGGCTGGGATGGCCGGTGTTGTAATAGGAAAGCGTGGTCCTCAGGGCGACCTGCTCGCCAACCGCTCCGGGATCGCTGCGGCCATAGCCGTCTTGCAGCACCCGGGCGGCGGCCGAGAGGTTGGCGCAGGGCTCGAACACCTGCCGAAGGCTTAGCCCAAGCCATTGCAGGTTCTTGCTGTTGATCTGCGCGAGGCCGAGATCGATGCTGCGGCCGGCGGCGATCAATTCCCCTGCCCTGGCGACGGCTTCATCGACCGAAGCCGGCGTAAGCGCTACCCGGGGTAGGCCGTTCACGCCAATGGCCAAAGGCTCGAACCGGCTTTCCACCTGCACCACCGACAAGAGCGTTTCGGGTGCAACGGTCGGCGCGCACTGGGCGGCCAGGGTGAGGGCGGCGGCGAGGCTTAGGGCCATGAGAAACGCCTGACGAAAAGGGGCTTCAACACCGAGGCCACGTCGAGGCCTCCACCGTGATGTTGGCGGTCAGGGGCGCTGGGCGCGAGGCGTAAGCCTACGCGTCGTGGGCGGGTAGGCTTACGGCTGCGACTGACCGATCAGGCCGAGTTCCCGGGCGCGCACCACGGCCTGCACCCGCGTCTTCACGCCGAGATGGCCGCAAAGCTTGATCAGGTGGCCTTCGACGGTCCGACCCGACAACCCGAGGATGCCGCCGATGTCGGTCGCGCTTTTGCCTTCCTGAACCCAGGCCAAGCATTCAAGCTGCCTTGGTGTGATCAACCGCGTCGATGTGGGATAGTTCTCGATGCAAGTGTGCGGGTGAAAAGACCGGGGTTCATCCCGGTGCGGGGAGTTGCTTTGGCTGGCCAATTGACCGACCTCCTAGTCAAGGTCTGCCCCCTAACTCGACCGGTTGAGCGCCACGAGGCGCGTAAGGCGGCCATCAACCAGCTGAGCCTCATGGGCTCGCAAGCAACGCCAGTGACACCACTAGCGATTGATTCCCCACAACCAACAGAGCGGTCAATTCCGTAGAAATGCGGCCCGGGATTTTACGGAGGTTAGTTAGATAGAAGGCCCAATTCTAAGGCCTTCGCCACCGCTTGTACGCGGTTACGCACCTTGAGGCGTTCGCAGGCCTCGCCAACATACTGATCTACAGTGCGCGAGGACAGCCCGAGCGCAGCGGCTATCTCGACAGAGGTTCGCCCCGACGCAGCGAGGCGCAAACACTCGATTTGCCGCGGGCTCAATCGGGCTCTAGCGTTGTCAGACACGGTCGGTCCTCGACGAGACGAACCGCATAAGTCCGTTCCCTCCTGCCCACACCAGCCGCTCAGGCAAGAACGGCTTGGCGAGCAGCATTGCGCCGGCCACACCCTGCTGACGCACGGCGGCCTCGGAATCCTCCGTGATGAAGCTGACGGCCAGGTCCGGGTTCACCTCAGGGGCGGCGCGGGCGAAGCCGAACCCCCACCCGCGCTCCGTCACATTGATGTTGGTAACCAGGACGCGGAACTCAGGCCCTTGCCGTTGGAGCGCATCGTAGGCCTCGAGGGGCGTCAACGCGTCGGTTTCGGCGCGGCCGGCATCGGAGAGGGCCTCCGAAAGCAGCAGGCAGATGGCCGCTTCGTCTTCCACCAGCAGGACCAGCGTCATCGAGACCAAGCCTCCGAAACAAGGGCCTCTCCCCCGCGCGGGCCTCAGGCGCGGCCCGGAGGGCGGCTGAATTGAAGGCGGCCCGACACTGGCTGAGCGCCGCACGGCCATCGGAAGGACCATCAGTTTCGCCTTAGAACGCGCCTTCCCCTGTGATCGCGCGGCCGAGGATCAGGGCGTGGACGTCGTGGGCGCCTTCGTAGGTGTTCACCGTCTCGAGGTTCGAGGCGTGGCGCATCACGTGGTACTCGCCGGAGATGCCGTTGCCGCCGTGCATGTCGCGGGCGACCCGGGCGATGTCGAGCGCCTTGCCGCAATTGTTGCGCTTCAGCATCGAGATGGCCTCCGGCACCCAGGCGCCCTCGTCGATCAGCCGGCCGAGCGCCAGGGCGCCCTCGAAGCCCAGGGCGATCTCGGTGGACATGTCCGCCAGCTTCTTCTGCACCAGCTGACGCGAGGCCAGGGTGCGGCCGAACAGGCTGCGGCTGGAGACGTAGTCGCGGGCGGCGTGGAAGCAGAACTCCGCCGCCCCCAAGGCGCCCCAGGCGATGCCGTAGCGGGCCTTGTTGAGGCAGGAGAACGGCCCGCGCAGGCCCTGCACGTTGGGCAGCATCATGTCTTCCGGCACGAAGACGTCGGACAGGGCGATCTCGCCTGTGACGGAGGCCCGCAGGCTGAGCTTGTTGAGGATCTTCGGGGTCTCGAACCCCTTCGATCCCCGCTCCACCAGGAAGCCGCGGATCACCCCGTCCAGCTTAGCCCACACCAAGGCCACGTCGCTGATCGGCGAGTTGGTGATCCACATCTTCGCGCCGTTGAGCACGTAGCCCCCGTCGACCGGCTTGGCGACCGTGCGCATGGAAGCCGGGTCCGAGCCGCCGTCGGGCTCGGTGAGGCCGAAGCAGCCGATGATCTCGCCGCGCGCCATGCCGGGCAGGAACTTCTGCTTCTGCGCGTCCGAGCCAAAGGCGTAGATCGGGTACATGACCAGCGAGGACTGCACGCTCATCGCCGAGCGGTAGCCGGAATCCACCGCCTCGATCTCGCGGGCGATCAGGCCATAAGCCACGTGGCTGACGCCCGCGCCGCCGTATTGCTCGGGAAGCGTCGGGCCGAGGAAGCCCAGCTCGCCCATCTCGGTCATGATCTCGCCGTCGAACCGCTCCTCGGCGTAGGCCGAGACCACGCGGGGCAGCAGCTTCTCGCGGGCGTAGGCGCGCGCCGCCTCCCACACCATCCGCTCCTCTTCCGAGAGGCGGGCGGCGAGGTCCAGGGGATCGTCCCAGCGGTAGGTCTTCTGGCCCGCGGCGGTGTCGAGCGGCATGACGAGGCTCCAATGGCAGCACGGCGGCGGGCCGCTCTGTAGCCGATGGCATGACCATACGCTACTGTCTCGTGGATTCCTCTCGCTGCCCCGCCCTACTCGGGATTCAAGGTTGGCCGACGCGGAGCGGTCCCATACAACTTAGTCTGGATGGACTACATTTTGATTGTCACTCCTCCCAGATTTGCCGCATATTGAGTTCCATCGAAGGTTAGAAGCGCCCGTGATGCAGCACGCACCAGACGAACCGCACCTGTTGTCCAGCCTGGCCGAATGCGAGCGCGCGACGCCGCCGCCCGAGCCCTTGACGCACCTGCTTACGCGCGCCGCCGAGCGGTTCGGAGACCGGCCGCACCTCACGTTTCAAGAGCGCACTTGGACATTTCGCGAAACCGAGTTCCTGGCGCGTCGGCTGAGCGCAGGCCTCCAGGCGCTGGCCGTCGCCACAGGGGACCGTGTCGGCGTCTGCCTGGCCAACCTGCCGCACTATCCCCTCGCCTGTTTCGCCCTCTGGGGCATAGGCGCCGCCGGCGTCGGCATGAACCCGCTCTACTCCCTGCGCCAACTCGCCCAGATCGCCGCGGATTCAGGCGCACAATGGGTCATCGTGTCGGACCACCCGGCCAGCATCGGCAAAATCCGCGAGCTTGCCGCGCAGGTGAACTGCCGGCTGATCATCTGCCGAGCCGACGGCTCGGATCTGGCGGGCGGTCCCGGCGCAGCGACGGAAGCCGGCGAGGTGGCGCTGACCGAACTGCTGGCCGCCGACCGCGCGGGAGCCTGGGGCGTGGACGATACTGAACGCCTCGCAATGATCCAGTATACCGGTGGCACCACGGGCGCGCCCAAGGGCGCCACGTTGAACCACCGGAACATCTGGCACGCCGCCCATCAGATCCGGAACTGGCTGCACCGGATCCGCGACGGACGCGAAGCCTGGTATGCGGCGGCGCCCTTCTCCCACATCACGGGATTGATCAACTACATCGTCGAGCCGGCGATCGTTGGCGGCGAGGCCATCCTCACCGAGCGGTTTTCTCCGCGCGAACTCCTCGACCTGGTGCGGCAGGGCCGCATGACGATCCTCACGGCCATCCCGACGATGCTGAGCGCCATCGTCGCCGAGCCTGACGCCGGGGACCTGGACTGGAGCGGCGTGATCCACGTCCTGGTCGGCGGCGCTCCGGTGCCGGCCGAGCTCGCCCGGCGCTTCCACGGCCTTACCGGGCTTTGGCCGCAGCAAGGCTACGCGATGACCGAGACCACGGGCAGCGGCGTGGCCATGCCGAACACCGCGGTAGAGGGACACGAGAGCGCCACGGGTATTCCGATGCCCGAGGTGACGATCGAGATCCGCTCCGCGGAAGACCCCGGCCGCAAGATGCCGCCAGGCGAGTCCGGCGAGGTCTGCTTCGGGGGCCCCAACGTCATCGCCAGCTACTGGAACCGGCCGCTCACCGGGCAGGAACTGACGCCGGACGGGCTCTTCCGGAGCGGCGACGTCGGTTACCTGAGTGAAGACGGGGCGCTCTACGTGGTCGACCGGCTCAAGGACGTCATCATCTGCAGCGGCTACAACGTGTATCCCCGGACCATCGAGGAGGCTGTACTCGAGCACCCCTCCGTGGCCGAGACCGTGGCCGTCGGCGTGGCCGACGAGTACCGCGGCGAGACGGTGCTCAGCGTCGTGACGCTGCGGCCGGGCGTGAGCCTCTCGCTGCCGGAACTCCAGAGCTTCCTCCGTGAGAAGCTGTCGCCGATCGAGATGCCAAAGAGGCTCGAGATCATGGACATGATCCCGAAGACAGAGAACGCCAAGCTCTCGCGCCAGGCGATCCGCGCGTTGTTCAGCCGGTCGGTCCATGCCCCAGCCTGATCCTGCGCAGGCCGCGTTCGAGGCCGACGTGGCCGATGGTCTCCTGCGGGTGCGGCTAAGCCGTCCGGAGAAGATGAACGCCCTGGCCGACGAGGATTGCCGCGCGCTCACGAGGCTCTTCGAAGGCGCCGCCAAGGACCAGGCCGTCCGCTGCGTTCTGATCACCGGCTCCGGCCGTGCTTTCTGCGCGGGGCGCGACCTCTCGAGCGCCACCGCGAGCGAGGACGCGTCGGCGATCCTCTCTGAGGTCGTCAATCCGATGCTTCAGACCCTGCACGACCTGCCTCAGCCGACCATCGCCGCGGTGAATGGCGCAGCCATGGGCATCGGCCTGGGGCTGGCGCTCGCCTGCGACATCGTCTTCGCGGCGGAGGGCGCGCGGTTCGCCTCCCCCTTCGCCCGACTGGGCGCGGCGCTGGACAGCGGCGGCCACTATTTCCTGCCCCGCCGCCTCACGCCCGGCCGGACGCTCGAGATGATCTACACTGGAGATGCGATCGAGGGCGCCGAGGCGCTCCGGCTGGGCCTCGTCGATCGCTTGGCGCCCGATCGCCTGCTTGAGCCGGCGGCCGAGACGCTGGCTCGCCGGTTCGTCGATGGCCCGCAGGCGGCCTTCCGCGCGCAGAAAGCCCTGATCCGCGTCAGCGAGACCCTCGGCCTGGCCGGCGTCCTGGCGGAGGAGGCCCGGATCCAGGGAGAACTCGCGCGCACGCCAGACTACGCGGAGGGCGTCGCGGCCTTCCAGGCGCGTCGGGCTCCACAGTTCCGCAGGGTGACATGAGCTCCGAACCGATCCTCGTCGAGCGCCGCGGCGCTGTCGCCATCATCACCCTGAACCGGCCGGAGGCCCGCAACGCGCTGAGCAGCGCGCTCATGAAGGGTCTCGGCGCGGCGCTGATGGAACTGGAGGATGATGAGGCGATCGGGGTGATCGTGCTCACCGGCGGCGACCGCATGTTCTCGGCCGGCGCGGACATCAAGGAGATGACCGCCAAGACCTTTGCACAGGCCTACCTTGAGGATTTCGTCACCCGGGACTGGGACGTGATCCCCAAATGCCGCAAACCCGTCCTGGCCGCGGTCGCCGGTCACGCCGTCGGGGGCGGCTGCGAGGTGGCCTTGATGTGCGACATGGTGATCGCCGACGAGACCGCCAGGTTCGGCCAACCCGAGGTCCGCGTGGGCACGATCCCGGGCGGGGGCGGCACCCAGCGCCTCGCGCGGCTCTTGGGCAAGAGCAAGACGATGGAGCTATGCCTGAGCGGACGTTTGATCGACGCCTACGAGGCCGAGCGCATCGGGATCATAGCGCGGCTGGTTCCCGCTGGTCAGGCGCTCACCGCTGCCGTGCAGATCGCCGAGGAGATCGCGAGCTACTCGCGGCCGGTGGTCATGATGATCAAGGAAAGCGTCAACCGCGCCTTCGAGACATCCCTGGCTGAGGGCCTGCGGTTCGAGCGGCGCATGCTGCACGCCACCTTCGCACTGGAAGACCAGACCGAGGCGATGACGGCCTTCGCGGAGCGTCGCGCCCCGGTGTTCCGCAATCGATGAAGCTGGAGAACCACAGATGAGATCCGCACCGCTCGCCAACGAGGAGGGACGCCGTGGGGTCCTCAGGAAATTCGGCTACCAGCCGGCCAACCGGCCGGCTCCCGCGCCGGTCCCAAGCGCGGCCTGGGACCTGCTCCGCACCGACTTCACCGTCGGCGGCGACGACACGGCGCCGGCGCTCGACCAGCTGCCGCCGGACCTGCGGGAGCAGGCCTTGGGCTACGTCGAGCAGCGCGCGCGCCTGGACCGGCTGATGGACGCCTGCGACGCGGCGCACCTGTGCATCCTGAAGGAGGGGCCGCAGCCGGCGCTCGTGGAGGCCTATGCCGAAGACCGTGACGCCTACGAGGACGCCGTCGAAGAGTTCGGCGTCCTACGCGTCCGGATGCAGGACGCCCTTATTACCTTGCGGCTCGGCTAGCTTTCCCGATTATCGTGATACCCGTGACCGCGCGCCGGCACCGCCCGGCGCGCGTCACTCATGTTGTACGGAGTTTCGATGGTCCGCGGCCCCATCAGGAAGCCTATTGAGCGGCTGCTCGGAACCCTTCGGATCAATCCCAAGAATCTGATCGCCACGATCTATGGCGACATGCTGGTGCCCCATGGGGGCACGGTCTGGCTGGGCAGCCTTGTGAAGATGGCCGAGCCGTTCGGGATCGCCGAATATCTGTCACGCACCACCGCCCTGCGCCTCGTGAAGGACGGCTGGCTCCATCCCACCCGAGTCGGCAAGCTCAGCTTCTATTCGATGACGGACGAGCATGTGCGTAACGTCATTGCCTACTATCCGCGGGTCTACGGGCAGCCGTCCGTGGGCCGGACAGCGGTGTGGCGCCTGCTTCTCACGGGGGCGGCGGGGCTGGACGCCAAGGGATACGCCACCCTGCGGCGGAATCTGCTCTGGAGCGGCGTTGGCCAGGTGGCGCCGCATGTGTTTATCAGTGCGGCGGAGGACCTCGCCCCCCTCCAAGCGCTGCTGAAGTCCGTGGGCCTGCTGGACCGCATCCAGATCCTAGACGCTGCGGCGGCATCCCCGGCCGGCCCCGCACTCATGCGGGCGATCGTCGCCGATGCCTGGGACATCGAGGCGCTCGAGAAGAGCTATCAGGAGTTCCTCGCCCGGTTCCGCCCGATCTGGTCGCACATCGAGGGCACCCGATCCCTCGATCCCGAGGCGGCCTACGCCACCCGCGCCCTGCTCATGATGGAATACCGCCGGATCGCGCTCCGGGACCCGCGCCTGCCACGCGACCACCTGCCGGCGCTGTGGGCGGGCGAAATGGCATTCGCGCTTTGCCGCAACATCTATGAGGCGGTGTTGGAGCCGTCCGAGGCTTATCTCGCCAGCGTCGTGCGCACCGCGGACGGGCCCCTTCGCCGCCCCTCGCCCGAGCTATATGCGCGCTTCGGCGGCCTCACCCCGCGTGTGTGGACCACGCAGGAGCCGGTCGCCTCCGCGTCGGCCTAGGCGGCGCCCGCCACGCGCAGTTCCAACTCGGCGTCGTCCATGGCGTAGCCTATGCGCTGGTCGTAGTCAGGGACGACACCCTCCACGTATTCCAGCCCCACGTCCTTGAGCCGCTGCTGAACGAGTTCCAGGTACTCCGCTTGGCACTCCTCGGGCCTCATGATCTTCAGGCCCATCTCGTAGTATTTGTCGAAGTACTGAGACTGCACCGAGCCGGGCTCGGAGGGGCGGCCGTACATGCCCATCCCCATGGCGATGAACTTCGGTACGCGCCGCTGCAGCCTCGCACGGGCTTCTTCGCCGCCGAATTCGATGATCCGCTTCACCGCCCATACGCCGAAGCCCATGTGGCCCACCTCTTCGCGCGCGATGCGTTCGGAGACCCGGGCCCAGGGCAGGTAGGAGCACTTGGTGTACTGGCCCAGGAAGATCACCGCGCCCGGCGTGGCGACACAGGACATCATCGCCACGTCTTCCCAGCACTGGAACTGGTCCCGCCAGTAGGAGCGGCGGAAGCCGTTGATGATGTTGACCTTCTTGGGGTCCGGACTCTCCGGGTTGTCGCGGAGCTCCTCCATGCGCGACTTCACGTCGACGCCGAGGTCCTCGACCAGGGTCCACAGGTAGAAGGCGTGGCCGTACTCCTCCATCGTCTTCTTGGCGAGACGATAGGCCTCCTCCGGACGGGGCGCGAATTGCAGGTTTTCGCCGACCCGCTGGGCGCCTGCGTATTCGGAGTCCGCCTGGAAGGTGAGCAGGTGCAGCAGCGCCTGGCGGTATTCTGCCGGCAGTTCGTCACTCTTGTCGTAGGTCTTCATGGCGGTCCTCCGCGGTCTCATCTACTACAATTTCATACTCATATCGTACTATTATGTTTCATACAATCGCGCAGTGTCACGCAGCGCATCCCACGAAACGAGCTTTTCGCGCGGCCGCGGCGCGACGGCGGCGGCGCACTCGGCGACGTCGATCCGCCGCCAAGCCGCCCAGTCCAGCACCCCGGCCCCGGAGTCCTGCAGCCAAGCCGCCAGGCGTGCGCGGGCCACCGCCCGCGGCGTCGCGGTCGCGCCGGCCAGCATCCGCCGCGCCGTTTCCGCCGCCTCCATCCGGGCGCGTGGAATGTCGCCGCGCCCGCCGCCCGCCCAGCCCACAGGACAGGTCCGCTCCATCGCCACGGGCGGTGAGGCCTCCTGCCCGATCGCGACAATCAGGGTGTCGGCAGCCACCACCTCGTCGCCGCCGGCGCCGCGGAAGCGCACCTGCTCCACCCGTCCACGTCCCAGAACCTCAATGGGCTGCAGGCCGAAGCGGAAGCGGATCCGCGCCGCCGCTGCGGGAGACCCGCTCGGCAGGCGCGCGAGGGCCGCGACCACCTGGACGGAGAGATCGGCGGTTGCAGGCAGCTCGACCGAGACGTTCGCCGCCTCCAGGCGGCCGAGCGCGGCCAGCTCGGTAGGGGTGAACCGCGCCCCCTCCGGCGGCGCCCGCACGACGACGGTAATGGTCTGGGCCGCGCCTGTGACGCGCCGAGCATGGGCACAGAGGTCGCTGCTCGCCATCTCCGCCTCGCTCTTGGCGAGCACGCGTGTCACGTCGAGAGCGACATTGCCGCCGCCGACGACGACCACCCGCTCGCCCACCTGTGGCTCAAGATCGCGATGGTCCGGGTGGCCATTCAGCCACGCCATGAAGGCGGCGGCGCAATAGACGCCCGACAGCTCCTCGCCCGGAACCCTCAGCCTGCGGCCGCGCGGCGCCCCCGTTGCCAGGAACACGAGATCGTACGCCTCCCGAAGGAGGTCGAGCGGCAGCGCCGAGCCCACATCGCAGTCCGCAATCAGCCTCACGTTGTCGCGGGCGAACGCGCGGTCGAACTGGCGGACCACCGCCTTGACCCCCTGGTGGTCGGGCGCCACGCCGCTGCGGATCAGGCCGTAAGGGGTCGGAAGCCGCTCGTAGACGTCGACTTGGACGTCGGGGGCCTGTCGGAGCAACGCATCGAGGGTGAACAGGCCAGCCGGTCCTGCGCCGACGATGGCGGCCGTCAGTGGGGTCACGAGACCTCGCCCACGAACCTGAGCAGGCTGCTCGCCAGCGGCCCGGGGGTCAGCCAGGCGGGAAAGTGCCCGCCGTAGGAGTGTACGTCCCAGCTGCGCACGGCATAGGCCCGCTCGGCCCAGGCCCTCGGCGGCACCGGGAAGAAGCCCCGGTCGAAGAGAGCGAAGCCCGTTGGGGTCAGGATCCGCTGGCCGGGCTTCAGCCCGATGCCACCCTCGTGCCGGTCGGCCCAGTAGATCCAGTTGGCGGCGGGCAGATCGCCCAGGGTCCAGTAGAGCGTGGCCGAAGTGAGGAGCGCGTCGCGGTCGAACGGCGGCGGCTCGTCGGGGCCGGCGCCGGACCAAGCGTGGTACTTGTCCACCAGCCAGGCGCAAAGCGCCGCCGGCGAGTCCGAGAGGCCGACCGCGAGCGTCGTCGGCCGCGTCGCCTGCTGCTCACGGTACCCGCCGTCCCGGTCGAGACGGCGCTTGGTCTCGCCGAGCCAGGCCGTTTCCGGTTCGCTGAGCGGCGCCCCGACGCGGTCGAGCGCGGGCCGCAGACCCAGCATGCTGAGATGCAGGCCGGCGAGCACTTCCGGATGATCGACCGCCAGCCAGGAGCTGACCACGGCGCCCCAGTCGCCGCCGTGGGCGACGAACCTCGGAACGTCGAGCACCTCCACCATAAGCTGGCGCCAGAGGCCCGCCATCTGGCGCGGCGCCATGGGCTGCGCGGGCGCCTGCGACAGCCCGAAGCCCGGCAGTTCCGCGGCGACCACCGTCACGGCCTGGGCTGGATCACCGCCGTGGCGCTCGGGGGCCGAGAGCCGGCCGATGAGGTCCTGGAACTCCAAAAGGCTGGACGGCCAGCCAGGGGTGAGCAACACGACCGGCGCGTCGGGTCGGGCGGCCGGCTGCACGATCAGGTGCACATCGAGGGGGCCATCCGCCTCGCTGGTCAGCGTCGCCCTGTAGTGCGGCAGCGCGTTGAGCCTGCGCTCCGCAACCCGCCAGTCAAAGCCTTCGCGCCAGTAGTCCAGGAGCTCGGCGAGATACCGGCCATCGACCCCATACCGCCATCCGCCGCCATCCGGCTCACGCGGCGGCCGATAGGCGGCGAGGCGATCGCGGAGGTCCGCCAGCGCCGGTTCCGGGGCGTGGATCTCAAAGGGTTTCAGCTGCTTCAGGGTGAGCGGCATGCGGTGCTAGGCCTCGCCAACGGCTGGGTACATCTCCGCCACGAGATCCTGGTATTGCTCGATCAGAACTCGCCGCTTCAGCTTCAGCGTCGGGGTCATCGCCTCGTCCGTAGGGCTGAGCTGCCGCGGGATGATCCGAAAGGCCTTGACGCCCTCGGCGCGCGAAAGCTGGCGGTTCGCCTGCCGCACGGCTTCGGCGACCAGCGCCTGGGTGCTCTCCGCCGCGGCCAGCTCGGAGAAGCTCGTGTATGACCCCCCGCTCGCGGCCAGGGCCTGCTGCGCCACGGCGGCGTCGATCATGACGAGGGCCGTGACGTAGTTGCGCCCGTCGCCCACGGCCACGGCGTCGGCGATGACCGGGGAAGCGGCCGTCAACGCCCCCTCCACCTCGGAGGGCGTGATGTTCTTGCCGCTGGACGAGATGATGATGTCCTTGATCCGGTCCAGCAGGACCAAGCGCCCAGCCTCGTCGAACCGGCCTACGTCACCGGTGCGGAACCAGCCGTCGCGAAAGGCTTCCGCGGTCTTGTCCGGCAGATTGAGATAGCCCGCGAAGACGTGGGGCCCCTTGACCAGGATTTCGCCGTCGGGACCGAGCGTCACCTCACCGTGTGAGAACGGCTGGCCTACCAGGCCCGGCACGGTGCGGAAATCTTGGTTCAAGGCGATCGTGCCGCACTCGGTCATCCCGTAGATGTCGTCCACGCGCGCGCCGATGGCGTGCAGCCACTGCCCGAGCTCCACCGGGAACCGCGCACCGCCCGACATGAGCATGGCTACGCGGTCGAGACCGATCGCCGCGCGCAGGATCCTCAAGGGTCCGTCCTGGTCCCGCCGCCAGGCGGCTGCCGCTTCGCCCGAAAGCTGCCCGCGCGCAGCCAGGTCCGCGGCAGCGACCGCCCTCCCCCCCGCCAGCCGGATCTCGGTCCGGAGATCCTCAGGCTGAGCCGCGAGCCAGGCCATGGCATGGCATGGAGCTTTTCGTAGACCCGGGGCACGGCGAGCATGAACTGCGGCCGCAGTTCGGGCATCGCGGCCAGGAGTTCGTTCGGCCCGTCGACGAAGCAGGAGATCATCCCGCCAGCCATCGCCATGTAGGTGAACAGGCGCTCGGCGACGTGGCAGAGCGGCAGGAACGAGGGTCGGCGCCAGCCCGGCTGCAGGCCGATCACCTCCGGCGCATGCGCCAACTGGTAGACGATGTTGCCGTGGGTGACGATCGCGCCTTTCGGCGGCCCGGTCGTCCCCGAGGTGTAGATCAGGATGGCGGGCGACGCGGCGCCGGCTGAGGCGCGGGCCGCCTCCAGCACGGACGGCCGGGCCTCGATCAGCTCGCGTCCGGCGCGCCGCCACTCGGCGAGGCTGACGAACCAGGGGTCGTCGGTCGGCGTAGCGGAGGGCTCGATGACCACGACGGCCTCGACCTGCGGGCACTTGGCGCGTGCTGCCCTCAGCTTCTCGGCCTGTTCGGCGTCGTCGACGAAGACGACGCGCGCACCGCAGTCGTTGAGGACATAGGCGACCTTGTCGGCGGGCTCGGTCGGGTAGATTCCCGCGCAGACCATCCCGCAGGTGACGGCCCCGAGGTCGGCCGCCAGCCACTCTGGACGCGTTCGCGCCAGGACGCAGACGACATCGCCGGGCGCGAGGCCGAATGCGAGGTTCGCGGCGCCGATCTCGGCCACTTCGGCGGCGAACGCCGACCAGGTGAGATCGCGCCAGCCCTCCCCGCGCCAGTGGCGGAACGCCATGGCGTCGCCGTCGGCGTACGCCAGCGTCCGGAACACCTCGCCGACATTCGCCCCCAAGCCCGCGCTGCCTCTCGCGGCGACCGTCATCGTGTTGGTTTCCACCCTGGCCTCCTCACCTGTGATCCGGTCTTCGCGTCCCAGTCCTGCCGCCCCGCCGCCGGTCAGAGACCGTGCAGCCATGCTTCGAGCCAGGCGAGCGCGTCCTCGTCCGGGAAGGGCTGGCTCGAAGCGTCGATCGTGCAGGGCGGCCCGATCCGCCGGGCGCCGAGTTCCTGCAGCAGGCCGTCGACCTTCCAGGCGCCGCCGCAGAACGTGGTGTAGGTGCGATCGCCCAGGCCGATCAGCCCATACCGCAGGTGCGACAGGTCCGGCCGCCCGTCGGCAAGCGCCCGATAGGTGTCGAGGAACCCGTCGGGCACGTCGCCCTCGCCGTGGCTCGCCACGCAGGCGACCAGCACGTCGCTCTCCGCCAGGACCGTTTCCGGCTGCAGCCCCTCGTCGATCACGCACGCCGTCCTGGCGCCGCGGAGCATCAGCCGTTCCGCCACCATGTCGGCGACCAGCAGGGCGTTGCCGGACTGCGTCGCCGCCAGCACCGCAAACCGCAAGGCGCCGATCCCCGTGGCCCCGGCCCCCGGATCACCGTCCGGGCCACGCCCGTCGCTCAGGTTCGTCGTGTACGCCATTGCCGCCTTTTATGAGACATTTATCGTCTTCACAAATCATATTTTGTCCTACGACGACCGCAGCCGGCCGCCGTCTCGGCGCCAGCCTGGCTACAGTTCGAGGACCACCTTGCCGGTGGTGCGACCGCCCTCCAGAGCGTCCAGGGCCGTGAACAGGTCGGCCACGGGATACCGGGCGCCGATCCGCGGACGGAGCTCTCCGGCCGCAGCCCGATCGGCCAGTTCGGCCTGGACCGCCTTCACCAGGGGCCCGTCCTCCTCGTAGTTCCAGTAGATGCCCATGGCGGCCGCGGCGCCGACCAGCAGGCGGTTGGCCGGGATCTGCGCGGGGGCGCCCGAAGCGAAGCCGATCAGCAGGATACGTCCGCGCCAGGCCAGCAGGCGGAGGCTGTCCAGCGTGATCTGGCCGCCGACCGGGTCGACCACCAGGTTCACGCCATCGGGGCACACGCGCCGAACCTCGTCCGTCCAGCCGTCCTTGCGATAGTTGATCAGCACCTCGGCGCCGTTCGCCTGGGCGATGGCCAGCTTCTCGTCCGAGCTGGCGGTGGCGATCACCCGCGCCCCGGCGGCCCTGGCGAGCTGGACCGCCGCCACCCCGATGCCGCCGGCGGCGGCATGCACCAGCACCGTCTGGCCGGGCGTCAGCCCACCGTCGCGGAAGAGCGCGATATGGGCGGTGGTGTAAGAGACCGGCAGAGCCGCCCCCTCGTCGAAACCAAGGCGCTCCGGCAGCCGGATCAGACGGCCCTCCTCCACGGCGCAGTACTGGCCGTAGGCGCCGGTCCAAACCTGCGCCGCGACCCGCTCGCCGACCTGGAACGCCGAGCCGGGCGGGGTGGCGACCACGACGCCGGCGAGTTCGGCGCCGAGCACGAAGGGCGGCGTAGGTCTCAGCTGGTAGCGGCCGGCGATCATCAGGCCGTCGGCGAAGTTCATGGCGGCAGCGCGCACCTTGACCAGCACCTCGCCGGGTCGGACCGCCGGCACAGGGCAGGTCGACCAGGCGAGGTTGCCGCGGTCCCCGAAGCCGGAGAGGACCCACGCCTGCATCTCGGACGGCAGCGCCATCAAAGGAAGGTGTTGAAGTTCTTCGCCATCAGCACCGACTGCGTGACGAACACCTTTCGGCCGGCCAGCTTCAGGCCGGCCGAGGTCTCGCGCACCAGGTCCTCACGGCGAGCGCCCAGCCAGTTCTCCTCGTCCTCGTTTCGGTTGCGCAGGCTGATCACCACCGAACGGACCAGCCACTCGCCCGCGGTCTCCGTGGGCTCCACCTCGATGTTGGTCACGTAGTGGACGTGCCGCGTGGGAGGGTCCTCGCTCCAAGCGGTGGCTTCCTTCCAGCGCGAGGCCCGCAGCTTCAGCTCGGTCAGGCTGTCGTCGAAGTGGGCCATCCGACCGTGTTCGTAGATGCCCTTGCTGTCGCGGCGGTAGCGGGACTGTGGCACGGGCACCCAGAACCGGAAGTCCTCGGTCATCAGCTCGAACCAGTCGTCGTACCGCTGCTCGTCGAGCAGGCGGGCGTCCTTGTACAGGAGCTGCTGAACGTCATGGAACAGCTGCAAGGAGGCCTGGCGGGCGCCGGCGGCGGGGGATTCCAGTGTGTTGACGCTCATGGGGCGGCTCCTCAGCGCTCGGGGACCTCGGCCCAGCTGGCCGCGGACATCAGGTCGGCCCAGCGCTGGTAGAAGGCCCGCTGGTTGGCGTCGTTCAGCTGCACCTTGTGGATGGCGCCTGGGAATTCCTCGTGCTCGATCCGCGAGTCCATGCCGAGACCGTAGTGCAGCTTCTGGCGCCGGGTGACGACGCCAGCGTTGGAGCGGGTGCAGTGCTCCCAGTTCTCACCGTCGTCGGACTCGAACATGCCGGTGGGCGAGAAGGTGCGCGACACCCCGCGCCGATAGGCCTCCTTCAGCCGCTCGGGCATGTCCTTGTTCACCAGCACCCAGGTGTGCAGCTCGATCTCGTGCGGTCCCTTGGGGGTCCAGGTGCGCCAGGTGTTGAAGCCCGTGAGATAGGCCAGGTTTGGGAACACGTTGGACGAACTCATCCCCCCGACCATGCGCGAGCGCAGTTTGCCCAGGCGCTCCGCGAAGCGCGCCTCGTTCTCCTTCAGGTACTCGACGACCTCGGGCTCCGCGAGGCCCATGGCGTTGCCGATCAGGTCGAGACCGAACTCGGTGCCGTGGCCATTGACGTTCGCCTGGTAGGATCGCTCGACGTTGACCTTCACGTCCTTCTTGAAGATCGCCGCCGCGGCCGACGCATGGGTCCAGCCCGCGTGGTAGGCGTCGCCGACGAAGTTCTCAGCGGCGAATTTCCAGTTGCAGCCCAGCCGCGACTTGACGTTGCCTTCGATGAATTCCGTGCCCCCCGCGTCGTTGTCCAGGAGCACGTCCAGGTAGTAGCGGTAGTCCCCCAGATAGGCGTCGAGGGAGGGCGCCTCGGCATCGAAGGTGGCGAACACCAGGCCCTTGTAGATCCCCACCCGGGCGCGGTGCAGACCGAGCTTGGACTTGTCGAAGGTGGCGCAGTTCGCATAGTGCTCCTCCTCGTGCGCCCCTAGCAGGCCGCCGTCGAGACCGAAGGCCCAGCCGTGGAAGTTGCAGGTGAAGCGGCGGGTGTTGCCGGCCTCGGCGAAACACACCCGGTTGCCCCGGTGCGAGCAGGAGTTCAGGAAGACGTTGACGTTCCCGTGGCGGTCCTTCGCCGCGATCACCGCGTCCTGGCCGATGTAGGTGGTGACGAAGTCGCCGGGATCGGCGAACTGCGACTCGTGCCCCACGAACGCCCAGCACCGGGCGAAAATCCGCTCCAGCTCGAGCTGGTAGATGCCCTCGTCCCAGAAGATCCGCCGGTCGATCCATCCGTTGTCCACGTCCACCAGCCGGTGGTAGTCTAGGTCTGCTGCGGGCGACGTCTGTGACGCCTGTAGGATATCAGCCATTGGGATGTCCTCGAACCGATAGGAAATGTCCGGAAGGCCGCGGGCTCATGCTGCGGACCGAAGCTCGGCGAAGCCGAGGCCGGTGACGCCCCCCGGCCAAGCCTCGTAGGCGATCACTTGACCGCCGCCTTGCGTCGCGCCCATGGCGCAGAGCAACTGGCGAATCTCGAGGGCCCCATTGCCGCCGTGCTCGAGCACATAGGCGTCGGGCATCGCGACCAGGCTCTCGGCGTCGCCGCGTTCGACGGCGTCCAGGATCATCTTGTCGAACTCGCGATTGATGCGGCCCATCTGCGGCAGCCCAACCCAGTGGCTGAGCCCGCCGGACCCGATCACCACCACCCGCTCCTCGCCGGGGAAGCTAGCGACCGCACGGCGGATGGAACGGCCGAGCTCATAGGCCCGGCGCGTCCGGATCAGTGGCTCGACGCCGGCGGCCAGATAGACCGGCACGGTCGCGACCGACCCGTCCTCCGGCAGGCAGCGGCGGACCGGCACGCCAATGGAATGGTCCACCCCCATGGTCTTGGCGGCGGTCCAATCGAATCCTTCCTCGTGCCCCACGTCCAGGATGTGCCTGGCCAGGGCCGGATGGCTGGTGATCGGGCCCCGCGGAACGCCCGGAAGCGGATCGACCGGTCCCTGCACGTCCCCGATGCCGATGGCCATCTGCGGCAGGCAGTTGGGTCCGAACAGGATGTAGTGGTCCGCCCCGATCACGACAGCCGCCGTGGCGCCGAGCTCGACCACCCGCGCGCGGATGGCTTCATAGCCGGCCAAAGCCCGGGTGGGGTCCTCCTTCCGGGGATTGAGGAACAGGAGGGGATCGTGAGAGACCAGGAAACCGCCGACGATCTCGGCCATCAGGGCCTCCCTTGGTCGTGGCCGGCGACAGCTTCCAGATAGTCGAGCAGAGTCTGGGGCCCGCGCAGGCACATCCACAGCCCCAGGGTCAGCATCGGGCTCACCCCGGCGTCGAGCAGGCGGCCCACGTCCAATTCCTGCAGCATCGCCTGCTCGTCCGCCTCGAGCGCATAGCCCGCCACCGCCGCCTCGGGCGCGGCGATGAACTGCTTGCGCACCGGGCTTTTGGTGGTGATGTCGTACAGCGCCATCTCGAGGCCGTAGACGCTCACGCGGTCACCCTCTCGGAAATCCGACGGGCCAGGAAGTCGCGCGCGAGCAGCACGAACGCGTCCGGCCGCTCCAGCTGCACCCAGTGCCCGCATTGGCCGAACAGGTGAAGCTCGCTGTCCGGAATGTGCCGCGCGGCGTTCACCGCCACCTCCATGGGGATGACGATATCCTCGCGCCCGTGCAGGATCAGCGTGGGCTGGGAGATGGTGGCGAGCCGCTCGAACGGGGCGCCGCGGACGATCACCGGCTGCCCGTCGCCCGGCTTCTCCGGCATCAGCGCGCGCAGGGCCGCGTTGTCGGGGTGGCGCAGGCTCATCTCGTAGCGGGTCTGCACCATCTCGTCGGTGATGATCGACGGATCGTGCGGAAACTTGGCGAGCACGCCGCGCATGTTCTCGAGCGAGGGCGTGTACCCGGTTCCCTGTTGCAGGGCGGCCGTCTGCTCGAAGCGACCGAATGGCGTGCCCATCAGGATGAGGCCCCGCACGCGCGCGGGATCACGGAAGGTGGTCGCGAGCGACAGGCCGCCGCCGAACGAGTTGCCCACCAGCACGGCCGGCCCGACGTTGAGGGCGTCCAGGAAGCCCATCAACTGAGTCACCCAGAGCTTGATATCGAGCGTCTGGCCGGCCTGCAGCTCGGTGAGGCCGAAGCCCGCCATGTCGGGCGCGATCACCCGATATCGATCCGCAAGCCGCGGGATCACGCCACCCCAGTTCTCCCATGCGCTGACGCCCGGGCCGGAGCCGTGCAGAAGGACCACCGGGGGGCCGGACCCGACGTCATGATAGTGCGTGCGCACATCCCCGACCGAAATGAACGATCCTTGCTGGCTCGCCATGGCGTGTCCTCCCGGGGCCCAAGGGCCATAAACATTCGCTACCGTATGGATTGAATGTCCCTTCCCCCGGGCCTTGTCAAGCCAGGGGTGCGCCGGGCAATCCGAGGCATGGCGGGCGCTACCCGGCAGCGCCGGGCGCGGAGACGCCGGTAAGTTCGCGCTCACGCTCGCGCAGCGCCTGACGCGAGACCTTCATCGCCGGCGTTCGCGGCAGCTCCTCCAGGATCTCCAGGATCTTCGGCATCTCGACGGGCGAGAGCTTGCCCGCCATGTCGGCCTGCAACTGCGCGAGCGTCAGCTGCGCGCCCGGCCTGAGCCGCACCACCGCCTTCACTGTCTCGCCCCGATACGGGTGGGGCGAGCCGATCACCGCCGCCTCGGCGATCGCCTCGTGCTCGGCCAGGACGCTTTCCACCTGGGCGGGATAGATGTTGTTGCCCCCGGCGATGATGACGTCCTTCAGCCGATCGATGACGTGGACGAAGCCTTCCTCGCTCACGTATCCGACGTCGCCCGTCCGGAAGAAGCCATCGACGAAGAACATCGCGTTCTCATCGTCCCGGTTCCAGTAGCCGCTCGTCACCTGGGGACCGGCGAAACACAGCTCCCCGGCCTCGCCCAGCGCCAGGCAGCGGCCGGGGTCGTCCTTTGCCCGCACCTGGACCCGGGTCAGGGGAAGGGGACAGCCGGTGGCCAGTTCGCCGCCAGTCGCCGTCGGCATCCCATAGACCACCGCCGGGGACGTCTCGGTCATGCCGAAGAGATTGACGATGGGCTGGCCGGTGATGGCCTGGAACACCCGCATTAGGTCCGGCGTGAGCGGGGCGGCCCCGCACTGGATCAGCTTCACCCGCGACCAGTCGGTTGGGCGGCTCTCCATCAGGTCGCGCATGCCGACCAGCATGGTGGGCGTGAGCAGCAGCAGCGTGACTCGGCCCTCGTCCACGGCCTGAAGCAGGCCCGCCGGATCGAAGCGCGGCTGTATGATGATCTCTCCGCCGATGAGCGTCATGAAGTTGAGTATGGGGCTGATCCCGGCGATGTGGGTGATCGGCGCCCCCACGCACGTAGCTTCCACGCCGGAGCCCAGCTGCGGATACCAGCTCTTCATCTGCTGGCAGTTCATCGACAAGTTGGCGTGGGTCAGCATCACGCCCTTTGGCGCGCCCGTGGTGCCGCCCGTGTAGGCCAGCGCCGCTAGGTCGTCAGGCTCGACGTGCGCCGCGGCGACCTCGGCCGTCGTGGCCACCAGGTCGGACAGCCGCACGGCGCGCGCGGCGGCGGCCGCCTCCGAGAGCCGCGCGGGCTCACGAACGTCACCGGCGTCATGTCGGGCGAGGATCAGCCGCGGGCGCAGCGGCTCCACCTCGGCCAGCGGCAGGAAGCGGTCGCCCACCTCCGGCTCGTCGGTGACCAGGATCGCCTTAACGCCAGCGTCCGCAGCCTGACCCGCCAATCGGTCCAGCGGGTAGAGCGGGTTCATGCTCACCGCCACCGCGCCGATCCTCCACAGCGCGAAGTGGAGCAGGCCGAAGGCGCAATGATTGGCCATGCAGTAGCCCACACGGTCGCCCTTGCCGACGCCAAGCCCGGCCAGCCCCGCGGCCAGCCGCTCCACGAGCTCGAGCGCCTCCGCATAGGTGACGGTGTGGTCGCGGAACGTCAGGTAGGGACGGTCGGGGAAGTGCCGCTCAGCCCAGGCCAGCAACGCGAACAGCGGGAAGGGCCGCAGCCGTTCTGCACGATGCGCCGTATCGCCGTAGTGCGCGCGCCACGGGGCGGCCGCGTACTGCGCGACTGGGTCGAGAGCGGCCAGAGAGGCTTCCGATTGGGTAGGCTGGGACATGCACGTTTCCTCGCCGGCTGTCCTGGGCGCCCAATCGACAGCCGAGCCGTGGCGTCTGGGCGGAGTTGCAGCCGGTGTGTGGACCCTAACCCACCCCCACGCCCCACACAATACGCACGCGTATTGCCCCGGGGAGGCTCACGCTCCCTAGCGCGCGGCCAGCCGCGCGGCCCGGAACGGGTGGAAGGATTACACTAGCCCGCGGGCTTGGTCGTCTTGGCCGGACGTTTACGAGCGGCCCTGGGAGGAGCCTGCTCTGGCGGATCCGGCTGTTTCGTCCCCCTCCCCTTCGGCCGCGCCTGCACCACGGGCTCGTCGATGAGGAATTGCAGCAGGTTCTCCAGGCGACCGCGCTGCGCCCGCTTCGCCTCGTCACGGAAGACGTTCCGCTCGCCCACCGCAAAGCCGAACAGCAGCGCGCCGCGGGCCTCCGCCTCCCGCTCACCGAGTCCGCAATCGCGGAACAACTGCGCGAGGTAATCCATGCGCTCGCGGTCGCATTCCGTAAGCACGGCCCGCACGCGGGCGTCGCGACGGGCCCAGGCCCTCATCGCCACCTCCATCCGCGCCAGAGCGTTCGCCGGCGACATGTCGATTGCGATCTTCGAGAGGAGGTGCAGCTTGTGCACTGGTCCCTGCCCCTTGGCCTCGACGTAGCGGATCACGTTGCGGGTGGAGTTGTCGCGCCAGTACTCGATCACCGCCGTGAGCAGATCCTCTCGGTCCTTGAAGTGCCAGTAGAAGCTGCCCTTGCTGACGTTCAGCGAGCGAGCCAGCGGCTCCACGCTCACCGAGTCGACGCTCTGGTGGACCAGGACGTCCAGCGCCGCCTTCACCCAGTCGTCACGGTCCAGTCGTTTGCGTGGCTCTAGCCCTACGTTCATACGGCACCGTATTGACCGGCGGGAGCCTGCGACCTAGGCTTGCCGGAAGGCTGGAAGGCGCCGCGCGTCCGCTCCGCCGAAACCGAAACTCTCAAGAATACTCTCCAAGGACCTGGAGCTACCGCATTCCTGCCCGACGGCCCCGCGCTCGTGGGAACACCATACGGCTCCGAATGTTTCGCGCCAAAAATTGAATTCAAGGGCTTGTCGATGCTGCAGAACCTCACCCTGGAAGACAAGTACGAACTGGACGAGGGACGTGTTTTCGTCTCCGGCACCCAGGCGCTCACGCGCGTGCTGCTGGCGCAGCAGCGGGCCGACAGGGCCGCGGGGCTGAACACCGCGGGCTTTATCTCCGGCTATCGCGGATCGCCGCTGGGCGGCCTCGACATGGCCCTGTGGCGCGCCCGCAAGCAGCTGAAGGCGCACGGGGTGGTGTTCCAGCCCGGCGTGAACGAGGAACTGGCCGCCACCGCCGTCTATGGCTCGCAACAGCTCGACTTCTTCCAGGGGGCCAAATACGACGGCGTCTTCGCCGCCTGGTACGGCAAGGGCCCCGGGGTGGACCGCGCGGGCGACGCCCTCAAGCACGGCAACCTCGCCGGCGCCCACCGCAACGGCGGCGTGCTGGTGTTCGCAGGCGACGACCATGCCGCGAAGTCCTCGACCACCGCCCACCAGTCGGAGCAGGCGCTCGCGGCGGCCCTGATCCCGGTGCTCTACCCCGCCAACGTCGAGGAGTTCCTGGCGTTCGGCGCGTTCGGCTACGCCCTGTCCCGCTTCACCGGCCTCTGGGCCGGATTCAAGTGCGTCAACGACACGGCCGACGCCACCATGAGCGCGCGGCTGGGGACCGTTCCCCACGGCTTCCACAGGCCGAACGACGTGGCCATGCCTCCGGAGGGCCTGAACATCCTGGTCGGCGAATCCCAGCTCGGGATGGAGCGCCGCACGGTCCAGTTCCGGCTGCCGGCTGCCCAGGCCTTCGCGCGGGCCAACAGCTTCGACCGGACGATCTTCGACGCGCCGGCAGGCGGCCTGGGCATCGTGACGGCCGGGAAAGCCTACCTCGACGTGCGCGAGGCGCTGGCGGCGGCCGGCATCGATGAACGGCGCGCCGGCAAGCTGGGCCTGCGCCTGTTGAAGCTGGGCCTCACCTGGCCGGCCGACGGCGAGACGATCCGCCGCTTCGCGGAGGGCTGCCTCGAGGTTCTCGTGATCGAGGAGAAGCGAGCCTTCATCGAACCGCAGGTCAAGGAAGCGCTCTACCACCTTCCCGCACAACGGCGGCCGCGAGTGTCCGGCAAATCCACGCCGGAGGGCGCGCCCCTGCTGCCCGGCTTCGGGGAGTTGTCGGCCGGCCCGATCCTCGCGGCTCTGGCTGAGCGGCTCGAGGCGCACGACCTCCTGGACGACGAGGCCCGCGTCCGGATTGCGGCGGTCCGCACGCGCTGCAGCGACGTGGTCACCTCCCCGCTGACCGAGCACGCGCGGGCGCCGTTCTTCTGCTCGGGGTGTCCGCACAACACGTCGACGGTGGTGCCGGAGGGCAGCGTCGGCCTTTCGGGCATCGGCTGCCACGTGATGGCCGCGCTGATGCCGCACCGCAAACACGCCTGGCCGGTGCAGATGGGCGGCGAAGGCGCCAACTGGATCGGCGCGGCCCCGTTCACTGAAACCCAGCACGTCTTTCAGAACCTCGGCGACGGCACCTATTTCCACTCGGGCGTCCTGGCCGTGCGTGCGGCGATCGCCGCCGGCGTCAACATCACCTACAAGCTGCTCTACAACGACGCCGTGGCCATGACCGGCGGCCAGCCGGTCGAGGGCACGCTCACCACCCTGCAGATCGCCCAGGAGCTCAGGGCGGAGGGTGCGGCGCGCGTGCTGATCATCGCCGACGATCCGGCCCGCTATGATGAGGTCAAGGCTCAGCTCGGCGACGTCCCCCTCCACGGCCGCGAGCGGCTGGATGCGATCCAGAAGGAGCTGCGCGAGGTCCCCGGCGTCACGGTGATCATCTACGACCAGGTTTGCGCAGCCGAGAAGCGCCGGCGGCGTAAACGCGGCGAGTTCCCCGATCCGCCGCAGCGGGTCTTCATCAATGACCTCGTCTGCGAGGGCTGCGGCGATTGCGGCGTGAAGTCGAACTGCGTCAGCGTCCAGCCGCTGGAGACTGAGTTCGGCCGCAAGCGGAAGATCGACCAGTCGTCCTGCAACAAGGACTTCAGCTGCGTCAAGGGGTTCTGCCCGTCCTTCGTCACCGTGGAGGGCGGCAAGCCCCGCGCGCGCACTCCGGTTTCGAGCGGCGTCAGCGTCCCGGCCCTGCCCGAGCCTGTGCAGGCGGTGGGATCGAGCTCAATCCTGATCACCGGGATCGGCGGCACCGGCGTGATCACCGTGGGCGCAGTTCTCGGCATGGCCGCCCACCTCGACGGCATGGGCTGCTCCATCGTCGACATGACCGGGCTGTCGCAGAAGAACGGCGCGGTGATGAGTCACCTGAAGATCGCGCCCAGCGTGGACGAGGTGTACGCCGCGCGCGTCGACACCGCCTCGGCCGACCTGCTGCTGGCCTGCGATATGATTACGGCGGGCGGCGGCGAGGCCGCCCAGATGCTGCAACGCGGCGTCACCGCCGGGGTGGTCAACAGCGACGTCACGCCCACGGCCGCCTTCACGTTCACGCGCACCATCAACTTCAACGAGGCGCAAACCGCGCGGAAGCTGCAGGACGTGCTCGATCCCCGGCGCAGCGCCTTCCTCCCCGCCACCGCGCTGGCGGAAGGCCTTTTTGGAGATTCCATCGCCACCAACATGATGATCGTGGGCGCCGCTTGCCAACTGGGCCTGCTGCCGGTCCGCCGCGCCTCTATCGAGGAGGCCATCCGGCTCAATGGCGTGTCCATCGAGCAGACTCTGCTGGCGTTCTCTCTGGGGCGATGGGCCGTCGTCGAGCCGGAGGCCGTGGCGGCCCTCGCCGCCCCGGCGCGCACCGACGCGGCGAAGGGTTCAACGGCCCTTTCGGGCTCGTTGGAAGAGGTCCTCGAGCGCCGGACGACGTTCCTGGCCGCCTACCAGAACCGGCGCTACGCGGAGGCCTACAGCGCCTTCGTCGACCGGGTGCGTCGGGCGGAGCAGGCCGTCTCGCCGGGCGCTGACGCCCTGACCACGGCCGTGGCCCGCAACCTGTTCAAGCTGATGGCCTACAAGGACGAGTACGAGGTCGCCAGGCTCTACACGAACGGCGAGTTCACCGAGAAGCTGAAGGCCCAGTTCGACGGCGACCTGAAACTCACCTTCCACCTCTCGCCACCGATCATCGCTCCCAAGGACAAGGACAGCGGGCTTCCGAAAAAGGTCACGTTTGGTCCGTGGATGATGACCGGCTTCCGGATGCTGGCCCACCTGAAGGGCCTCCGAGGCACGCCGTTCGACCCGTTCGGCCGCACCCCGGAACGGCGCATGGAACGGCGGCTGATCGAGACCTACCGCGCCGACATGGAGCGGGCGCTGGAACGGCTGACGCTTGCCAACCTGGGCGTCGCGGTGAAGCTCGCCGCCTTGCCCGCAGAAATCTACGGCTACGGCCATATCAAGGAAGCGCGGGTGGCGGAGGCGGAGCGCATGCGCTCCGACCTTCTGGCGGCGCTCGCGGCGCCGCACACCATCGCCGCCGAATAGACCACCTGCTGCCCGGCGGCCGCCCAGGCGGGCGGCCCGGGCAGCCTGACGCCGCTCTGGCCTTCCGCCGGGGCGGCCGCCCGTCTGGCCACAGCCAGCGGGCCCTTGTCCCCCGCCGCGCACGAAAAAGGCCCCGGGCGGGAGCCCGGGGCCAGTTCTTCGCCGCCCCGGGGAGATCGGGGCGGCCTGCTTTCGCGCCTAGAAGGGCGTGGAGAGCTCCACCCCGACTTGGCGGGTGCGCTGGGTGTCGCGGAACCTGGCGCCCGTGACGCTGGGCCGTCGGTTCCGTAATCGCCATAAAGTTCGTCGATCAGGTTCTTTTCCGAAGACAGCCACCGTCCACCGCTCGTCGGCCGTCGCAAGGGCCAGCCGGGCGTCGAGCAGGCCGAACGCCTTCTGGATTTGCATTGGGTCGTTCGACAGGCCCAGGTTGGACTTGGTGCGATAGCTGTAGTTCGCCTGCGTGCTTAGCACGTACGGCCCCAGCTCCGCGGTATGGCTGACGCCGCTCCGGCCCTTCCGCCGGGGCGGACGCCCGTCTGGCCACAGCCAGCGGGCCCTTGTCCCCCGCCGCGCACGAAAAAGGCCCCGGGCGCGAGCCCGGGGCCAGTTCGTCGCCGCCCCGGGAGGATTGGGGCGGCCTGCTTTCGCGCCTAGAAGCGGGTGGAGAGCTCCACCCCGACTTGGCGGGTGCGCTGGGTGTCGCGGAACCTGACGCCCGTGACGCTGGGCGCGTCGGTTCCGTAATCGCTATAAAGTTCGTCGGTCAGGTTCTTTCCGAACAGGGCCAGGGTCCACCGCTCGTCCGCGGTCGCCAGGGCGACCCGTGCGTCCAGCAGGCCAAACGCCTTCTGGATCTGCATCGGGTCGTTGGAGAGACCCAGATTGGCCTTGGTCCGATAGCTGTAGTTGGCCTGGGTCGTGAGCACGTAGGGCCCGAGATCCGCCTTGTGGCTGACGCCGATCGACGCCGACCACTTGGAGTTCACGGGTGCGGGCTTGCCGGTCAGGTCCTGCCGGCAGACGGTGCCCGCCGGCGTGGCGAGGCGCTGTTCGACGTAGCAGGCCGAGTTCGGATAGCTGACCCAGTAGGCGTCGCTGTAGGCCAGCGCGCCGTTGATCCGCAGCGCCGCGGTCGGCCGCCAGGTGAAGTCGGTCTCGACCCCCTGCGCCCGCTGCTTGGCGGCATTGCCCACCACGTAGCTGGTGCGGCCGTCGAACACGCTGACCTGCAGGTCCTCGATCTCCGTCCGGTAGATCGTGGCTCCGAAGTACAGGCGACCGTCCAGCAGGGTCCCGCGGTAGCCGGCCTCATAGGAGGTGGCCTTCTCGGGCAGGAACTTCAGGGCGTTCCGGTCCGGGCCGGCATAGACCCAGTCGAACCCGCCGGCTTTCGCGCCGCGGACCACCTTGGCGTAGAACATGCCGTCGTCGATTTTGTACTGCAGGCCGACTTCCGGCATGAAGTGCGATTCCGACAGCTCCAGGTCGCGGAAGATGTGCGGGAAGCCGTAGACGCGCGAGTAGATCGACGGGACCCCCGGGGCCGGCGACTGCTCGATCGACGGATCCGGGATCGTGGTGTTGATCCGCACCGAGTAGGAGCCCTGCTCGGCGTCCTTCTCGACGCGCATATAGCGGGCCGCGACGTTCACCTTCAGGCGATCGGTCAGCTGGTAGTTGGTGTCGAAGAACACCGAATAGTTCTTCGTCCGCTGGTCGAGGTAGCTGAGCCGCGCGATGGGCGGCAGGGGCGAGCCGAACGGCGCCGGCTGGGCGGACAGATTGAGCTTGTTCTGCGCCGAGGGGTTCAGGTCGTCGCTCTGGTAGTAGGCGCCCAGGATGTAGTTCAGCCGCTGGTCGCCGCCCGAGGTGAGGCGGATTTCCTGGCTGAACTGGTTGTAGTGCTCATGGTGGTCGTAGTCGAAGATCGGCAGAGGGCTCATGTCGCCCTCCGTGTCCTGTGAGAAGCCGTACCAGGTGTAGGCGGTCACTGAAGTGATCGTGCCCAGCCCGACCTCATAGTTCACCGTCGCCTGGGCGGTCTGGTTGTTCATCCGCGCAGTGTCTTCGGTCTTGCCGTTCTGCGGCGGGCCGCTGCCGAAGGAACGGACGCGGTCGAAGCGGAACTCGGTGACGGCGCCGTTGCCGATGTTGGCGGTCGCCTGGTTCGTGCCGCCAAGGCCGAGCAGGGAATAGGAGTCGTACTTAAGCTCGATCGACAGATCGTCGGTGGGCTCGATCTCCGCGGAGATGCGGCCGGCCCGGTCGTGCCGCCTCGGGTCGTGGGTGACGCCGGTCGGCCGCAAGGTCTTCAGCCAGCCCTTGTTCAGGTCGGCGTAGTAGCCCGCGGCGCGGATGCGGAACCGGTCGTTCACGGGAAGCGTCACGCCGCCCTGCACGACAGTCTCCTGATGCTGGGTCTCGTAGCTGACCGAAAGGTCGCCCTCGAAGGTGTCGCCCGGCTTGCGGGTGATCACGCTGATCGCGCCGGCGATGGCGCTGTTGCCGTAGAGCGCCACCTGCGGTCCGCGCAGGACTTCCACGCGCTCCAGGTCATAGTAGGGGAACCGCGACTGCTGGCCGCGACCCGCATAGACGCCGTCGACGAAGCTCGCCACGGACTGCTCGAAGGAGGGGTTGCCGCCCGACCCGACGCCGCGGATGAAGGTATAGGTGTTGACGCCCGCGGTGGTCTGCTTGAACGCCGGAACGCGCATGGCCAAGTCGACCTGGTTGACGATCTTCTCGTCACGCAGGGTCCGGCCGGTGACCGCCGCCACGGACACCGGAACGTCCTGCAGGGTCTCCTCGCGCTTCCGCGCGGTGACCACGAGCTCCTCCAGCGCCACGCTGTCGCCGTCCGCCGCGGCGGTTTGAGCAGCCGCGCCGTTCGGCAGGCTGGCGAGCAGCCCGGCGCAGATCGCCGCGGTCGAGAAATAGGCTTGCCGTCGGAGCTTCATTAATTTCCCCCTGGGTTTCCGCGACCCTGTTCCGGGCTCGCGAGATTACATCACATACAACATACGCTATCGTATCTTGCAATCACATTGTTCGAACCGGGGCGGATTTTGGGAGTGGTATCACCCCCGCAACCCAGTGTTTTTGTGTAACAACCTCCGGGGCCAACTGGACTGCAGCGGGGCCGGCGGCTCCGGTCTGAGACAGTTCAGAGCTAGACGATCACTCAATTCGCCTCATTCGATCGCCCATCAGCCGGTTTCCGCCGCGCGGGCCCGGAAGGCGCGCACGAGGCGGTCTGCGCCCCGGGCAAGCAGCTGCACGTCGGCGCCGACCGCGACGAAGGCGCAGCCCTTCTCGACGAGGCCGCGCGCGACAGTCTCGTCGACCGACAGGGCGCCGCTCGCCGGCCGAGCGCCCGCAGCCGGGCGATCGCGTCGTCGATCGCCGCCACCACCTCCGGCTGCCCAGGCTGCCCCAGATGGCCCATGTCCGCCGCGAGGTCGGCAGCGCCGATGAACACGCCGTCCACGCCCGGTGTCGTGGCGATCTCCTCGAGGTTCTCGAGACCGCGCCGGGACTCGATCTGCACCAGCAGGCAAACCTCGGCGTCGGCCCGTTGAAGGTAACCGCCGATGCGCATCCAGCGGGATGCGCGGGCAAGCCCCGCCCCCACGCCGCGGATCCCATCCGGCGGATAGCGGACGGCGCGGGCCAGGCTTGCAGCCTGATCGCCGCTCTCGACCATCGGGACCAGGAAGGTCTGCACGCCGAGGTCCAGCAACTGCTTGATCGCGTCGGGATCGCTCGAGCGGGGCCGCACGACGGGATGGGTGTCGTAGGCGGCGAGCGCCTGCAGCTGGGACAGGATGGTGCGCAGGTCGTTGGGCGCGTGCTCGATGTCGAGGAGCATCCAGTCGAACCCGGCGCCGGCGCAGACCTCGGCGGCCAGGGCGTCGCCCATGACCGACCAGAGGCCGAGCTGCAGCTCGCCCGCGGCGACGCGGGCCTTGAACCGGTTGGTGAGGCGGTCTTCCATACTAGGCAAAGTGGCAGGAGATCGAGCCGAACGGCCCGTACTCGGCGTGGAAGGTGTCGCCGCGCTTGATGGGCACGGCGCGGGTGAACGATCCGGCGAGGACGACCTCCCCGGCTTCCAACCGCTTGCCGAAGCGGGCGATCTTGTTGGCGAGCCATACGATGCCGTTCGCGGGATGGTTCAGCACCGCCGCGGCCACGCCCGATTCCTCGATCTCGCCGTTCCGGTACAGCAGGGCCGAGACCCACCGCAGATCGACCTCGTCCGGCCGCCTGGGCTGCCCGCCGAGGATCACCGCGCCATTGGCCGCGTTGTCGGCGATGGTGTCGAACACCTTGCGTGTCGCGCCGGTCTCGGGATCGACCCGCTGGACCCTCGCATCGATGATCTCGAGCGCGGGCGTCACATAGGCGGTCGCCTCAAGCACGTCGAACAGCGTGCAGTTCGGGCCTTCCAGGGGCGCCTTCAGCAGGAAGGCAAGTTCCACCTCGATCCGGGGCTCGATGAAGCGCGACATCGGAATCCGCGCGCCGCTCTCCAGCATCATGTCGTCGAGCAGGACGCCATGGTCGGGCTCGTCGATCTGGGCGAGCTGCTGCATCGCCTTGGACGTGAGGCCGATCTTGTGTCCCCGCACGTCGCGCGGCCGCCGCACGTCCAGCCTTCACCCATTCTTCCTACGGACATCGTCCGTGACAGCCTG
>NZ_JALDPT010000016.1 GCF_022695515.1 Phenylobacterium aquaticum | reverse complement strand
CCGGCGGCTCCGGCTCCGGAGGCCCCGGCCGCCGCGCCGGCCGCGCCGGAACCCACCCTGCCCACCGATGGCGACGGCGCCATCATCACCGACGTGCTGACCAAGGTCTGCATGCCGATGGTCAAGGGCGGCGACTTCGCCCAGCTGGCCGCGGCCGCCGGGATGAAGAAGGGCAAGAAGGACGGCAATATCGTCTTCACCCTGCCGCTGACCGGCGGGTCGAAGGACTATTCGATCACGCTCGAGAACCCCGGCTCCAACAAGCAGGTCTGCTCGCTGAGCCTGAAGTACGTGCTGGACGGCGAGAAGCCGATCATCCGCTCGCTCAACATCTGGTCCTATCTGCACGACCCCTACATGGCCGCCCAGCGCAACGACTACGTGCCGGCGACCGACGTGAAGCGCATCACCAATTCCTGGGAATATTTCACCGACCACGTCTCCCAGGGCCTGGTCTTCGTCCAGCTGAAGAAGCCGGACGGTTCGCCGCTGAACGCCCGGTTCGACCAGGCGACCCTGCTCTACAGCGAACGCACCTTCTAGGCATCGCGCCGACAGGCCGACGAGATCCAGGCGCCGGGGGAGACTCCGGCGCCTTTTTCGCGCCCGCATGGCAATCCCAGATCGCAGGCCGGACGCTCGCACGGCAGGGCGCCCAGACAGAATCAGCGGTCCGCCCTAAGGCCGGACGGCGCGCCGCCAAGGGGCCGCGCGCGTCCGCGTTTCAGGAGACCCCATGCGCTCGATTTCCGTCATTGCCGTCGTCGCCTTCGCGATGAGCCTCGCCTCGGCCGCCGACGCGGCCCCCTGCAAGGACGCCAAGGGCAAGTTCATGAAGTGCCCGGCTCCGGCGGTCGCGCCCGGCGTCCGCTGCCAGGACAAGACCAGCAAGAAGTTCGCCAAGTGCGGCGCCCCAAACAGCCAGCCGATCCCCGCCAAGCCGAAATAGGCCAAGCCCCGCGTCGCCGCGGTCCGATCAGCCGATCCAGGTCAAGACCGCGGCGGCGACCTCTTCCCAGCCGGGCTCTCCGGGCAGCCAGTGGCTCATGCCCGGCCATTCCAGATAGGCGCCGCCGATCCGCTCGGCGGTCTGGCGCACGGTCGACGGCGGATGGATCACGTCGCGGCCGCCGGCCATCACCAGGCTGCGAACCTTCAAGGGACCCGGCCCCAGGCTGGTGGTCATCAGCGGGTCCATCCACCAGTTCAGGGTCTCCCATAGCGCGCGACCGCTTTCCGGCCGCATGCGGGCGACGGCGGCGTCACGCTCGGGCTTGGCCATGCGGTCGAGGCTGTAGGTGCGGGCGAGCCGGCCGTCCGGCGCGATCGCCTGGATCCAGAACGGGCCCATCATGTGCAGGCTGACCGCCGAGACGGCCTCCTCGATGGTCGAGGCGGCGACGCCCCAGGGCGGCGAGGGCGCGAGCAGGACCAGGCCCGCCAGGTCACATCGGCGCGAGGCCAGCTGAGCCACCAGCCCGCCCATGGAGTGGCCGATCAGGATCGGGGGCTCGGGTTCGGCCGCGCAGGCCTTGGCGACCGCCCGGGCGTAGTCGGTCATGGACACGCCGGTCACCGCATTGGACGGATCGCTGTCGGCGTGGCCCGGCAGGTCGAGGGCGATGACCTTCAGTCCCGCCGCCTCGAAGGGCTTGCGGAAATGCTCGAAGATCCAGCCGCCGCAGAAGGCGCCATGCACCATGATGACCGAGGACGCCAATGGGGCTCCGTTTCGAATTGTCCGCAAAGCCGTTCTAGGCCGGAGGCGCCGGACTAGCCCGCGAAATCGTGGAAGGCCCGGACCACCGCCTCATAGGTCGGCCGCTTGAACGGCACAACGACCTCCAGGGCCTCGGAGAGCTTTCCCCAGCGCCAGGCGTCGAATTCGGGCTCGCCGTGCGCCATCAGGTCGATTTCCGCCTCCTCGCCGTCAAAGCGGAAGGCGAACCAGACCTGGCGCTGGCCCTTCCAGCCGCGGGCGGGCTTGCCGCCCTGGTGGTCGGGTGGGAAGTCGTAGGTGAGCCAGCCGTCCGTGCGGCCGAGCAGGGTCGCCGAGGTGACGCCCGTCTCCTCCGCCAGCTCGCGGCGCGCGGCCTGGATCAGGTCCTCGCCGGCGTCGACGCCGCCTTGCGGGAACTGCCAGTTATAGGGGCCTGGCGTGTTGTTGCGCCGCCCCAGCCAGACGCGGCCGTCGGGATGGAACAGCACGACTCCGACATTGGGCCTGTAGGCCGAGAGGTCGCCGCTCATTTCCGGGTCATGAGCGCCGAGGCGGGCGCCAGCTGATAGCCGCGGTCCTCGACCGTGCGCGCCCATTGGGCCACCTGGCCGATGGTCACCGGATAGGCGAAGGCCGAGCCCAGGGCCTGGCCGCGCTGCAGGGCGCCGGCTTCCAGCGCCAGGAGCTGCTGGTCGATGGAGTCCGAGGACAGCTGGTCGTCGATGATCCGGTCGGCCGAGGCGCGGGGAATGCCGCCCCGGCGCTGGGCGGCGGAGCCGTCGTCGATGAAGGCCAGGCCCCGGCTGCGTAGGGCGTCGGAGAAGGCGCCCATGGCCTGGTCGGTGGCCATGAACTTGGAGCCCAGATAGTTGGTCACCCCGAAATAGCCGGTGGCGCGGCTGAGCAGCCATTCCAGCTTCTTCACCGTCTCGGCCGGCATGGCCCGCGACATCAGGGTGTAGGGACCGGGATCATTGTCCGGATAGTCCACCGGCTCCATGGGCGCTTCCAGCAGCACCTCATGGCCGTTGGCGCGGGCCAGGTCGATCCAGCCCTGCAGGCCCTCCGAATAGGGCACGAAGGACAGGGTGATTTCCGGCGGCAGGCCCTCGATGGCCTGGCGGGTGGCCGAGGCGTTGAGGCCGAGCCCGCCGATCACCAGCGAGATTTTTGGCCGGCCGTTGGAGGTGAAGGGCCGGGCATAGGCCTGGGCCGGGGTGCGGCCGTCCCCGCCGATCACCGGCAGGGGGCCGTTAGGGCCGTTGACCGTTACGCCGGCGATCGGCGCCTGGGGCAGGGGATCGGCGGCGCGGAAGGCGCGGCCGCCGGGCAGGGTGATGGTCGCCGTGCCGCCGGGCCCGATCGGGGTCTCCGACAGGCTGTAGATGTCCTCGGTCACCGTGGGCCCGCCGGGATGCTCGGCCAGCAGGGCCTCGCGCCAGCCGGGCGGCGCGGCCATGGCGGCGACCTTGGCCAGGGAGATCCGCACCACGGGCGTCCCGGCCTGGGGGTCGCCGATGGCCGCGATCAGCCCGACCGTGGTCAACAGGAACAGGCCCGCGGCCGCGCCGGCGCTGACATAGGGGTTCGCCACCGCGCGCATCAGCGCCTCGGGCGGGCGGAAACCGCCGCTCGGGGCGGCCGGAACGGTGGGATAGGTCTTCCGGGAAAACGCGGGCATGGGCATACGAAGCTCCTGCCCGAGAGGGTGAATGAACATGGTTAATGAATGACTTAACGCCAGACCTGGCCCGGCCCCGGAACCTTCGCCCGCGCCGGGGGTTTGCGCCCCGGCGCGGCGGGCGCAAGATCGCCCCGCGGGCTCGGGAGAATAGGCGCATGGCGTCCAGATTGAAGGTCGGGGTCGATGTGCCCTGGGTCACGAGCTGGACGGCGGAAGCCCTGCTGGGCGTCGCCCCCTGCGCCACCGTCGACGGCCGGCTGGCCATCGGCCAGGCCGAGCGCCCCGGTGAGGGCAAGCCGCAATATTCCCGCAACCACCTGCGCCGCCAGCGGGAGAGCGTGCGCCGCATGCTGTGTCCCATGTGCGGCGAACCCACCGCCCCCGACGACCGCTGGCACCAGACGGGCAAGCTGATGGCGGTGGGTGCGCTCCGCGCACGCGGCCTGGGCGCCGTCACCCCGGCCGACCTGCCCGACGCCCAGGTCGTGCTGAACGCCGGCGCGATCTCGCCGAGCCACAAGGCCTGCGCCGAGCGGGCCCTGGCGCATTGCCCGCATCTGGGGGCCGATCCTGATCCCACCATCCGGCCGTTTCCGGCCCGTTGGGCGGTGTTTCCGTTAACGGTCGAGGCCCAGGCCCCGGGCGGGGCGCTGCTGGCGACGCGGCGGCTGCCGATCCCGGTGATCAGCTTCCTGCAGCTGGTGGGGGTGACCGACCAGATGCAGCGCGACTGGCGCCAGAGGCTGAGGGCCGAGAGCCGGGCCTAGCCGATCCAGCGCAGGGCGCGCTGGAACAGGCCGAGCGTCTGGGCGTGCAGCCGGTCACCGGTGGGCTTGGGCGCGCGCCCGGCGCAGGCCCGGGCATGGGTGCCCTCCAGGATGATGCCCAGCTTGTAGCAGGCGAGCACCGCGTACCAGTCGAGCACGCCCAGATCCCGCTCTGTGCGGGGGCGATAGTGCTCGACCAGCTCGGCGGCGGTGGGGAACCCCGTCCACGGCTTGACCGAGACGGCGGACGGGTCGGGGTTCTCGCCCTCGGGCCAGGTCGCCATCAGCCAGCCGAGGTCCAGCAGCGGATCGCCGATGGTGGTCAGCTCCCAGTCGACGATGGCCGCCAGCTCCGGCCCGTCATGGCGGTACATGACATTGGCCAGGTGATAGTCGCCGTGGATGATGCCGGGGATGAAGCTCTGCGGCTGGTTGGCGGTGAGCCAGGCGGCGACCTTGTCCACACCGGGAATCTCCGCCGGGCCGGTCCAGCCCTCGAACTCGGCGTAGGAGGCAAGCTGGCCCTTCCAGCGCTCCACCTGGCGGCCCAGATAGTTGTCCGGCTTGCCGAACCCTTCCAGGCCCAGGGCCCGGTAGTCGAGCGCGCCCAGGGCCGCGATCCCCTCGACCAGGGCCAGGCCCATGCGGTGACGCACGGCCTTTGATCCCGCATGCAGGGGCGGCAGGCCTGTGGTCGGATTGAAGCCGTCGATCGGCTCCATCAGATAGAAGGCCGCCCCGATCACGTCCTCCTCCGGACAGGCGGCGATCAGGCGTGGATGGGGCACATCCGTATCGGCGATGGCCGCCAGCATGCGGGCCTCGCGGCGCATGGTCTCGTTGGAATTGGCCCGCAGATGCGGCGGCGGACGGCGCAGGACATAGGTCCGCTCCCCCCGCCGGAACTTCAGCAGGATGTTCTGGGTGCCGCCAGCCAGCAGGGCGGCGTCTTCCAGGGGCCCCGCGCCCAGGCCCTGCCGATCCATCCAGGCGCTGAGCGCGCCCAGGTCCACTGCCGTTTCCACCCCGTCTGGTCCTTCACGCCGGATGTTTCCGTTGCCGCCATCACGGACGCCTGAGAGGCGCTTGGCAATGATGTCGTGGCGGAAGGCGGTTCGGCTCTTGCCCCCTCGGCCTGGCTGCGGCTCAGTGCGGCCGGGGCCATGGGGGGCGAGATGCGCAGGCTGATTCTGATTCTGGGGCTGCTGTTCGCGCCCCTGGCGGCCCAGGCCGCGCCGATCCCGGTCAAGGTGGTGGTGCTGACCACCTTCGAGCCGGGCGCCGATGTCGGCGATGCGCCGGGCGAGTTCCAGGCCTGGGCGGAACGCTATCCTCTGAACCAGACCCTCGCGGTGCCGGGCATCGAGCGGCCGGTCCGGCTGTCGCCCGACGGGGTGCTGGGGGTGGTCACCGGCATGCGCGGCCGCGCGCGGGAGAGCGTCGCGGCGCTTGCCCTGTCGCCGCAGTTCGACCTTTCCCACGCCTATTGGATCGTGGCCGGTATCGCCGGGGTCGATCCCCGCACCGGTTCGATCGGCTCGGCCGCGTGGGCCCGCTATGTGGTCGACGCCGATCCGGCCTTCGAGATGGACGACCGCGAGATCCCCGCCGACTGGCCCAACGGCCTCTATGGTCCCGGCGCGGGCAAGCCGGGCCTGAAGGGCGCGGCGCCGGGCTCCAGCGATATGGTCTGGGCGCTCGACCCCGGCCTGACCGACTGGGCCTATGGCCTGACGCGCAATGTGGTCCTGCCGGACTCCGCGGCCCTCCAGGCCGACCGCGCCCGCTATCCCAGCGAGCCGGAGGCGATGAAGCCGCCCCACGTGTTCCTGGGCGATGTGCTGGGGACCACCCGCTTCTGGCATGGGACCCGCCGCACCGAATGGGCGCGGGCCTGGATCAAGACCTGGACGGACGGCAAGGGCGTCTTCGCCATGACCGACTGCGAGGACCAGGGGATCCTGGACGTGCTCGGCCTCTATGGCCGTCAGGGCAAGGTGGACGCCCGCCGCGTGCTCGTCCTGCGCACCGCCAGCAACTATTCCCGCGAGGGCGACGCCGACAGTCCGGTGTTGAAGTTCGCGGAGGGCGGGGCCCGCGCCGGGTTCGAGGCCGCTTGGCTGACCGGCGCGCCGGTGGTCAAGGCCCTGGTCGCCGGCTGGGCGACCTACGAGACCAAGCTGCCGGGAGCCGCGAAATGAGCCTGCTCGACACCACCTTCCAGCTGAAGGCGCGAGGCACCAATGTCCGCACCGAGCTGCTCGCCGGCCTGACCACCTTCCTGACCATGGCCTATATCATCCTGGTCAATCCCGCGATCCTGGGCCAGACGGGCATGCCCCCGGCCGCCGTGGCCGCTGCGACCTGCCTGGCCGCGGGCGTGGGCTGTATCCTGATGGGGATGGTCGCCAACTATCCCATCGCTCTGGCCCCCGGCATGGGGCTGAACGCCTATTTCACCTTCACCGTGGTCAAGACCATGGGGGTGCCCTGGCAGACCGCGCTCGGCCTGGTCTTCATCTCCGGCGTCCTGTTCCTCATCCTGACCTTCGCCGGCGTCCGCAAGCTGATCGTCAACGCGATCCCGCGCGCCCTGTTCTCGGCCATCGCCGCCGGCATCGGCCTGTTCATCGCCTTCATCGGCCTGAAGGGGGCGGGTATCGTCACCGCCAATCCGGGCACCACGGTGGGCTTGGGCGACCTGCACAATCCCAACGCCATGCTGGCCCTGCTGGGGCTCGCCATCATCGCGGTGCTGGAGGTGTGGAAGGTGCGCGGCGGGATCCTGATCGGGATCGTCATCACCTCGGTGATCGGCTGGGGCCTGCACCTGGCCCAGTGGACGCCCCAGACCTACAGCGTCGCCCAGATGACCGCGACGGCCTTCCAGCTGGACATCCCGGCGGCCTTCGGGATCGGCGGCAAGGGGCTGGGCCTGGCGCTGGTCGAGATCCTGTTCGTCTTCGTCTTCGTCGACCTGTTCGACAATGTCGGCACCCTGGTGGCGGTCTCGACCAAGGCCGGCCTCGTCCAGCCGGACGGGACCATCCCGCGCCTCAACCGCATCCTGTTCGCCGACGCCACCGCCACGGTGGTGGGGTCGCTGGCCGGCACCAGCACGGTGGTCAGCTATATCGAGAGCGCCTCGGGCGTCTCGGCGGGCGGCCGCACCGGCCTGACGGCGGTGGTCACGGGTCTGCTCTTCCTGGCCGCCCTGTTTGTCGCCCCCTGGGCCCAGGCGATCCCCGCCGCGGCCACCGCGCCGGCCCTGATCCTGGTGGGCTCGATGATGATGGCGCCTCTGGCCGACATCGAGTGGAAGGACCCGGTGGTGGCCATCCCGGCCTTCCTCACCCTGATCGCCATCCCGCTCACCTTCTCCATCGCCAACGGCCTGGCCTTCGGGGTCATCGCCTGCGCGATCCTCAAGATCGCCGGCCGGCGGATCGGCCGCGAGGACTGGCTGCTGCTGGTTCTGGCCGTGCTGTTCGTCGCGCGCTTCGCCTATATGGCCGCCGCCTAAGGGGCGACCCGGGCGAGCAGAGCCTTCAGGGTCGCGACCTCGTCTGCGGTGAGGTCGCCCGCGGCCTCGCGGTCGTGGGCGCGGACCTCGGCGATGATGGCGGGCAGGCGCGCCTGGCCCTCCGCCGACAGGGCGAGCGCCTGGGCCCGGGCGTCGCCGGGGACGGGATGGCGGTCGACCAGTTCGCCCAGGGCCTCGACGATGGCCAGCGCCCCGGAGCGGGCGATACCCATGATGGCCGCCAGCTCCGTCTGCTTCAGGCCCGGATTGGCGGCGATCAGCACCAGGGCCGAGAACCTCTGGGTGGTCATGCCCAGCGCCCCCAGCCGGCGTCGAAGGCCTCCGTCACCCGGATCTGGGCGCGGCGCACCTCATAGCCCAAGAGCTCGTCCAGCACGCCGTAGTCGACGCCGGGACGATGGGGCTGAAAGGACCGGCGGGGCGGGCGAGGGGCTCGGCTCATGGGCGTGCGGTTGAACTCCGGAACTAGATTGTTATAGTGCATAACAATATGCGGCCAGACGCCGCCTGTCTGCTGGGAGGACGCCATGCAGGTCAACATAGCAGGCGCGGGCATCGGCGGCCTCGCCGCCGCGCTGGCGCTGGACGCGGCCGGCCATGAGGTGACGGTCTATGAGGCCGCGCCCAAGATCCTCCCCCTCGGCGTCGGCATCAATCTCCTGCCCCATGCGGCCGAGGTGCTGGACGAACTTGGCCTGATCGACGCCCTGCTGGCCCGGGGCGTGGCGACCCGCGAGCTGGTCTATTTCAACCGCCACGGCCAGCGCATCTGGGGCGAGCCCGCGGCCGTCTCGCCGGCCATTCCGCGCCGCAGATCTCTCTGCCGCGCGGGGCGCTGCAAGGCGTGCTGTTCGACGCCGCCGTCGCGCGCCTGGGGCCCGACCGGGTGATCTGCGATCGGCGCATGGTCGGCCATGAGGATCACGCGGGTGGGGTCGCCGTGCGGCTCGTCGACGCCGCCGGCCAAGCGCATGAGGCGACGGCCGACATGCTGATCGCCGCCGACGGCATCCATTCGGGAGCGCGTGCCAGGCTCTTCCCGGACGAGGGGCCGCCGGTTTATGGCGGGCGGATTCTCTGGCGGGCGACCACGGTGGCCATGCCCTTTCTGACCGGCGCCAGCATGATCATGGCCGGGCATCAGGATCAGAAGTTCGTCGCCTATCCGATCTCGCCGCCGGCCGCCGACGGCCGCCAAAGGATCAACTGGATCGCCGAACTGCGGATCGCGGAGAGCCTGAAGCGCGAGGACTGGAACCGGGCCGGCGACCCCGCCGACTTTCTGCCGCGCTTCGCCGACTGGCGGTTCGACTGGCTGGACGTGCCCGGCCTGATCGCCGGCGCCGAGGCGATCTACGAATTTCCCCTGGTCGATCGCGATCCCCTGCCGCGCTGGAGCCATGGCCGCATGACCCTGCTGGGCGACGCCGCCCACGCCATGTATCCGATCGGCTCCAACGGGGCGAGCCAGGCCATTCTCGACGCCCGCGCCCTGGTCCGGGCGCTCGCCGCCCATCCCGACCCTGTTGACGCGCTCGCGGCCTACGAGGCTGAGCGGCTGCCGGCCACCGCCGCCATCGTCCGCGCCAATCGCGGCAACGGCCCCGAGCAGTGCATGCAGATGGCGCAGGAGCGCGCGCCGAACGGCTTCGCCCGGATCGAGGACGTCTTCGCCCCGGGCGAGCTCGAGGCCATCGCCGCCCGCTACAAGGTGCTGACCGGCCTGAAGCTCAAGCCGGAGGCCGCTGCATGACGCCTGCGCTCACGCCCCTGATGACCCTGGAGGTCGCGGTCGCCCCGCCGGTGTCGATCGATCCGGGACCGCCGGGCCGGCGGTTCATTCCCATTGTCGGCGGGACCGTATCGGGCGGCTTCGAAGGCCAGGTGCTGCCGGGCGGCGGCGACTGGCAGACCCTGTGGCCCGACGGCCGCATGGACATCTCCGCCCACTACATCCTCGACCTCACTGGCCACGGGAAGGTGGAGATCACCTCCGAAGGCGTCCGCGCCGGCCCGCCCGAGATTCTGACCGCCCTGGCTCGCGGCGAGGCGGTCGATCCGGGGCTCTATTATTTCCGCACGGCGGTCCGGATGCGGACGGCCGCGCCGGGCCTGATGCGCCTCAACGCCGTCCTGGCCCTGGCGACCGGCGAGCGTCTGGCCGACCAGGTGCGGCTCCAGGTTTTCGAGATCGGATAGGGGACGACGGCCTTGGCCAATCACTTCAAGACCTCCGACGGCCTGACCCTGGCTTGGCACGAATGGGGCGCCGAACATGGCGGGACCCCCGTGCTGCTGCATCACGGCTTCGGGGCCAGCGCCAAGCTGAACTGGCTGGCGGCCGGAGTGGTCGCGGCCCTCACCGACGCCGGACGCCGGGTGATCGCCATCGACGCCCGCGGCCATGGCGAGTCGGAGAAGCCGCATGATCCTGCCCTCTATGGCGAGGACCGCATGTCCCGCGACCTGTCGGAGCTGATCGACCATCTGGGCCTCGTGGAGGTCGATCTGGTCGGCTATTCGATGGGGGCGATCGTCGCCCTGATTACGGGCGCGCGGGAGCGTCGCCTGCGCCGGCTGGTGATCGGCGGGGTGGGCGACGGCATTCTGGCCCGCGGCGGCGTGGACACCCGTGTCGTCGACAATCGCGACATCGTCACGGCCCTGATGGCCGACGACCTGTCGAGCGTCTCGCCCTCGGCCCTGCCGTTCCGCCAGATGGCCGACGCCACCGGCGCTGACCGCAAGGCCCTGGCCGCCCAGGCCCAGGTGGTTCATGCCGAGCCGATCCCGCTCGACCGCATCATTGCGCCGACCCTTGTCATCGCGGGCGACCGCGACCCCCTGGCCGCCCATCCGGAACGCCTGGCCGCGGCCATTCCCGGCGCCAAGGCCGTGATCACCCCCGGCGATCACCGGGGCGCGGTGTCGAAGCCCGAATTCGCGGCGGCGGTGGTGGCGTTCCTGACCTAGCGGCGCAGCACCTCCAGCGCCGTCGCCGCCAAGATCTTCACCCCGGAATTGTCGGTGCTGGGCTCGCCCGCGCCGATGCCGTCGAGGTTGCGCTTGAAGACCCCCTGGCTGATCGAGGCCAGGCGGAACAGCGAGAAGGCCAGGTAGAAGGGAAGGTCGTCGATCCCGTCGCGGCCGGTCAGGCGGGCATAGGCCGCCACATATTCCGCCTCGGTCGGGATGCCGCTCGCCGCCAGGTCGATGCCGTCCAGCGTGCCCCAGCTCTCCGAGCGGGAGTGCCACAGGATGCAGTTATAGCCGATGTCCGCCAGGGGATGGCCGAGGGTGCAGAGCTCCCAGTCGAGCACGGCTATGATCCTGGGCTCGGTCGGGTGGAACATCACGTTCTCCAGCCGATAGTCCCCGTGGGCGATGGTCACGGTGTCGTCGGCCGGGATGCGCGGCGGCAGCTCGGTGATCAGGGCCTCCATGGCCGGGATCAGCTCGGTCTCGGCCCCGCGGTACTGCTTGATCCAGCGCCCGACCTGGCGTTCGAAATAGTTGCCGGGCCGGCCGAAGTCGGAGAGGCCCACGGCCTCCGGATCGACGGCGTGCAGCAGGGTCATCACCCGCACCAGCTCGTCATAGATCGCCCGGCGTTCCGGAGGCGTCATGCCGGGCAGGCGGGCGTCGCGGAAGATCCGGCCCTCCAGGAAGTCCATGACATAGAAGCTGGTGCCGACGACGCTCTCGTCCTCGCACAGCGCCCGCATGCGCGGCACGGGCACGGGCGTGTCGCCCAGCGCCTTCATCACCCGGTATTCGCGGTCGACCTGGTGGGCGCTGGCCAGCAATTGGCCCGGCGGCTTCTTGCGCATCACATATCGCGCCGCGGGCGTGGTCAGCAGATAGGTGGGGTTCGAGGCCCCGCCCTTGAACTGCTGGACGCTGAGCGGGCCCGAGAAGCCCTCGACATTGGCCGCCAGCCAGGCTTCGAGCCTGGCCTCGTCGAGCCGGTGCGCGGGCCGCACATCGCCCAGGCTGGGTGTCCCCGGATCATCGGCCATGGCGCTCGTCCTCCCTGTTTGACGGGAACGATAGACGCCTTTCCGCTGCGGCGGGGAAGGGGGCTCGGGCCCCCTACTTCTTCACGGGCGGCGCGGGCTCGACCTTGGGGGTCTTGGGGCCGATCACCTCGGCCAGCCGGGCGGCGGGCTTGGGCAGCTTGGGCGTCGCGGCGACCGAGCCGTACTTCAGCACGTCCTCGGCGCGGGTCAGCTGGAAGTCGCCCTTCTTGGTGTCGAAGCCTTCCGGCGGGGCCTCGGCCGGCTCGTGCGCGCCGACCCGGGCCTTGCCCTCCTCGGCGTTGAGCGCGTTGGTGAAGGAGGCTTCCGAGAACTGGAAGGCGCGGTTGGCGATCTGCTGGGCGTCCTCGCGGGTCTCGGCCACTTCCAGGTCCGGCTGGATGCCGGTCTTCTGGATGGAGCGGCCGGACGGCGTGTAGTAGCGCGCCGTGGTCAGCTTCAGCGCCCCGTCCATGCCGCCGCGCAGCGGGATCACGGTCTGGACCGAGCCCTTGCCGAAGCTGGTCAGGCCGACCAGTTCCGCCCGCTTGCGGTCCTGCAGCGCACCGGCGACGATCTCGGCCGCCGAGGCGGTGCCGGAATTGATCAGCACCACCAGGGGCGCGCCGCCGATGGCGTCGCCCGGGCGGGCGTTGTAGCGCTCGACGTCGCGCGGATCGCGGCCGCGCTGGGAGACGATCTCGCCGCCTTCCAGGAACAGGTCGGAGATCGACACCGCCTGGTCCAGCAGGCCGCCGGGGTTGTTCCTCATGTCGAGGATCCAGCCCTTGATCTTGGGGTTCTTGGCGCGCAGGTCGCGATCGCCGCCTGAGCCTCGTCGGTGGTCTTTTCATTGAAGGCCGAGACGCGCAGATAGCCGTAGTCGCCCTCCATCTTGGCGGTGGCCGACTTGGTCTTGATGATCTCGCGGACCAGCTTCACGTCGAAGGGATCGGTCTTCTCGCGGGCGATGGTGAGCGTCACGGTCTCGCCGGGCTTGCCGCGCATCTGCTTGACCGCGTCGGAAACCGACAGGCCGAGCACGCTGCCACCATTGACCGCGGTGATGTAGTCGCCGGCCTTGATTCCGGCCTTGAAGGCGGGCGTGCCGTCCATGGGCGAGATCACCTTGACCACGCCGTCCTCGCTGGTGACCTCGATGCCCAGCCCGCCATATTCGCCGCGCGTCTGATCGCGCATGTCGTCATAGGACTCGGGGTTCAGATAGTTCGAGTGGGGGTCCAGCGAGGTCAGCATGCCGTCGATGGCCGCCTCGATCAGCTTCTTGTCGTCGACCTCGGTGACATACTGGCGCTCGACGGTGTCCAGCACGTCGCCGAACAGCTCGAGCATCTTGTAGGTCTTCGCCCGGGGCTCGGCCGACGCCAGGGCCTGTTGGCTCACATAGGCCATCGAGCCCGCACCGAGCACGAAGGCCGAAACACCGATCAGCAGATACTTGCGCATAGTCTGGCCCTAGGGCTCCCTTGCGGCGGAATTACGCCGCGAACTGTTGTCTTGTCTCCGATAGAGCCAAATGGCTCAAAGTTTCATGAGGACGAACCGATCTTGCGCCGGTTCAACCCTTGAGCCAACGCCCCGGATCCACCGGCGCGTCGCGTTCGCGGACTTCCAGATAGAGTTCGGCAGGCGTTTGTCGCCCATCCGCCATCCATCCGACAGGCGCGCCCGCCGCGACGGATTGTCCGACGCTGACGCTCGCGCGGTCCAGGCCCGCCAGCACCAGATGGTACCCGCCAGCCAATCTCAAGATCAAAATGACCCCCCAACCCTTAACCGGGCCTGCAAATTGAACAAGTCCGTCGCCGGGCGCCGCCACCTTGGCGCCCGCCTTGGCCGCGATGGTCAGGCCATGCGCCCGGTCGCCCCCGGCGAGCTTGTCGCCGTAACGCCGCACGATCGGCCCGTCGGTGGGGACCAGCAGGGCGGTCGGGGGCAGGACGGGGCGGGTGTCCTCGACCCCCTGCAGCGGCGTGGCGTCGGCCTCCACCGGGGCGCTTTCGGTCAGGGCGCGGTCGGCCTGATTGCTGTCGGCGGTGAACAGGGCCTCGGCGGCCACGGCGGCCAGCCGCCGCTGGCGGGCGATCTCCCGCGCCTCGCCAGCGTAGAGATTGGCGCGGCGCTGCAGCTCGGGCGTCAGCGCCTTGATCAGGATCGCCGCGCGGGCGGCGTCCACCGCATCGCCCGGACTGACCAGCAGGGCCGGCGGCGGGTCACGGCGGAAGCGCACCAGGACGGTGAGCAGGTGGGACAGGTGGTTGAGGTTGCGGCCCTGCTGGGCGCTCAGCTCGGTCTCGCGGATGTTGAGGCGGGCGAGCGTCGCCGGATCGCCGGCCGCGGCCAGGGCGCCCGCGGCCGAGACCGCCAGCACGGCGGCGGCGATCAGCACGGGCGGCTTTCGCAGCGCCTCAATCACGGTGGTAGGGCCCCCCGGCCAGGATGGTGACCGCCCTGTAGACCTGTTCGGCCAGCATGGCGCGGGCCAGGGCATGGGGCCAGGTCTGGGGCCCGAAGGCCAGCTTGACGTCGGCCTGGGCGACCAGGGCCGGGTCCAGCCCGTCCGCCCCGCCGATCATGAACACCAGCCGGCGCACCCCGTCGTCGCGCAGCCGGCCGATCTCGGCGGCGAAGGCGCGGGAGGCGCGGGCCTGACCGCGCTCGTCGCAGGCGATGACATGGGCGCCGTCCAGGTGAGGCTTCAGCACCTCGGCCTCGGCGGCCTTGCCGGGCTTCTTGGCCTCGACCTCGATCACCTCGACCGGACCGAGCCCGAGCGCGCGCCCAGCCGCGGTCGCGCGGTCGACATAGAGCTTCACGAGCTCGACCTCAGGGGACCGGGCGAGACGCCCGACCGCCAGGATCGTCAGTCTCAACTGAAGGGGATGTGGGTGGGCGCGTCCACCGACCAGATCTTCTCGATGTTGTAGAAGGTGCGGACTTCCGGCCGGAACAGGTGGACGATCACGTCGCCGGTGTCGATCAGCACCCAGTCGCAGTGCGGCAGACCCTCGACGCGGGCCTTGCCATAGCCTTGCTCCTTCAGGGCGCGCAGCAGGTGGTCGGCGATCGCGCCGACATGGCGGTGCGAACGGCCGGACGCCACGATCAGCCCGTCGGCGACCGCGCTCTTGCCTTTGAGATCGATGAAGACGACGTCCTGGGCCTGGTCGTCGTCGAGACGCGCCAGAATCAGGTCTTCCAGGGCGGTGATACGCTTCTGGGTCTCGAGGGACTCGGCCGAAACCGGAGTCTCTTGCGCGCGGGGCGCAGGTTCAGGGCTCAGCGGGGTCGCTCCTTTATATCCTCGCTAAAAGGCTTCCTACCACAGATCGCGGGATCAGCACAGGGCGCGTGATTCCCACAGGGTTAGCGGGTGGGTCAGCGCCGGGAGCCGCCCATCCGTTCGCGCAGGGCGGTCGAGGACTGGAAGTTCAGGGGACCGGTCAGGAACACCCAGCGGGGCGGCTTGGCGCCGGCCAAGCCGGACGCCTCGGCGGCCGGGCGGCGGGCGTGGGCGAAGCGGCGGGCGGCCGGCGAGAAGCGGCTCTTCAGCGAGATCCAGGGGCGGGAGACCACGGCCACCGGCGCCCCGCCCATGATCTGGGTCCAGCCCCGCCAGCGGTGGAAATTGGCCAGGCTGTCGGCGCCCATGATCCAGACGAACTTCACGCCCGGAAACCGCGCCTTGAGCACCCGCAGGGTGTCGATGGTGTAGGTCGAGCCGATCTTGGTCTCCGCGGCGGAGACGACCATGGCCCGGCCGCGGGCGAAGCGCCGGGCGCCGGCGAGGCGACTGTCCAGGCTGGCGGTCTCATGGGCGGACTTCAGCGGATTCTGCGGCGAGACCAGCCAGATCACCCGGTCGAGCCGCAGCCTCCGGCGCGCGGTCTCGGCCACATGGGCATGGCCCTCATGGGCCGGATTGAACGACCCGCCATAGAGCCCCACCCGCATCCCGCGCGCGAGCGTGAAGCCCAGGCGCAGGGTCGCGGGACGGCCGGCGTCAGGGACGCGTCGCGCCGGACCGGCGAACCACATGGGCGCTTCCCGTTGTTGAGGTGAGGGCCGTCAAGTCCGGGTCCAACCGGCGGTGTCGGGATTGCGGTCCAGATCCATGTCGGTCTGGCGCACCCGGGCGCGGACGGTGAAGACCCCGTCCCCGGCCAGGACGCCGCCGCGGGCGAACAGCCGGCCGTGCTCCCAGTTGGACAGGCCCAGTTCCGGCCGGTTCAGGGCGTACTGGCCATCGACCCAGCGGGTGAAGCCGTCGCCGGTGAAGGGGGCGTCGACCAGGGCGTAGAACAGCTCGTGCGCCGCCGGGTCCTGGGAGATCAGGCTCGCGGCGAACCGCGGGCTGTAGCGGTTGAACAGCTGGGCGGCCTCGGCCAGGTCGTCAACCACCACCAGGCTGACCTCGGGCGTCTCCTCCCATTCCCACTCGCGGCCGAGCTCGGATTCGACCAGGGGCTCGACCAGGGCCTCGTCCTCGACGCCCCCGGCGCGGACGACGGGACCGCGACGGGTGCGCCAATGGTGGGGCACGAGGTCCCAGGCGGCGGCGCAGACATGCAGCTTCCAGCCCTTGCGGCGGGCGCCGCGGCCTCCAGCGCCTCGAGGAAGCGATGGATCAGGGGCTCGGCCTGGTCGCGGACCACGCAGACCACGTTCAGGGTGTTGCAGACCTTGCGGTCGAGGGAGTGGTAGACGGCCGCCGCGAAGCGCTCTGGATCGGCGCTGGCGTCGGCCACCATCCAGGCGCCGCCCGTGCCGTGCAGGCTGACCGGGGTGCCGGTCTGGCGCGCCACGGCGCCCAGCTGGGCCACGGCCGGGCCGGAGCCGCGGGCCACGGCCAAGGCCAGGCGGGAATCGGAGAACATCGCCCAGCCGGCCGAGCGTTCGGCGCTGGACACCAGGGACGCCGCGCCTTCGGGCAGGCCGGCGGTCGCGAGCGCCGGATCCAGGGCGTGATGGACGATGGCGCGGGCGGTGCCCAGCGCATCGGAGCCGATGCGGAACACCACGGTGTTGCCGGTGCGCAGCACGCCGGTGGCGTCGGCGAACACATTGGGCCGGCCCTCGAACACGAAGCCGACCACCCCCAGGGGCGCCATGACCTGCTCGACGCTCCAGCCCTCATGGCGGATCGTCTCCAGCACCCGGCCGCGGGCCGGCGGGGCGTCGCGCCAGGCGCGCAGGCCGGCGATCATGTCGGCGCGCATCTGGTCGCTGAGCGCCAGGCGCGTGGTCGAGCGGCCCTTGGCCTGGGCGGCCGCGACATCGGCGGCGTTGGCGGCGGCGATCTCGGCCCAGACGTGGTTGTCCGCCAGTCGGGCGGCGAAGGCCTCGAAGAAGGCGGTGATGGCGGCGTCGCCGACCTGGCCCATCTGGCGGAAGGCGGCGTGCGCCCGACCGACGGCGGCGCGGGCCACCGCCTGGACCTCCGCGGGCACGTGCAGCAGGTCGCCGGTGTCCTGGATCACCACCAGCTGGTCGCCGACATGGAAGGCCGCCGCCAGCTCCGGCGAGACGAAGGCCAGGCGGTCGCCGCCATAGGGCACGGCCATGCCCGGGCTGAGCGCCGTCAGGCGTCCCCGGGTCTCGGCCAGTCCTGCCGCGCTCGCGTCGTCCATCCCTGCGCCCATATGCTCAGCGTGAGCCTTAGTGTCGTTCCAAGCCTTACTAGGCGTCTTTCTCGGCGGGTTCAAATAAGAGGTGCGCAACCCTTGATCGGTGTACAAGCGGGACCGCACGGAGGGCGGGATGGAACGTGACCAACTGATCGAGACCGTCAGGGGCCTGGCGGCCGCGGATGACCGGGTCGTGGCGCTGTTTCTGAGCGGCAGCCTGGGGCAGGGGGTGGGCGACGCCTATAGCGACGCCGACTTCATCGTGGTGGTCGAGCCCGCGGCCCACCAGACGTTTATCGAGGAGGCGAAGGCCTGGCTGGCGGCCGGCCTCGACCTCGTGCACTTCCGCCGGACCTTTCCGAACATGCCGTTGTTCACCTCGGTGACGGCCGAGTGGCTGAGGGCGGACCTGACCATCACCGTGCCGGGCATGGTCCATGGCGCCAAGGACCGCCTCAAGCCGCTATACGATCCCCGGGCCCTGTTCGAAGCCCTGCCGGATCGGCTGGCGCCGCGTTCGGCCGACCCAGAGAAGGTCGAGGCCATGGTCTGCGAGTTCCTGCGCATCCTGGGCCTGTTGCACGTAGTCGTCGGCCGGGAGGAATGGGCGGTGTCGGTCACCGGGACCGGCATGTTGCGCAACCAGCTGATCGCCCTGATGGTCGAAGAGCTCGACCTGCCCAGCCCGACCGGCGCCCTGCACCTGAAGCGGCACCTCTCGCCGCAGGACATGGACCTGGTCACCAACCTGCCTGTGGCCGAGGCCAATCGCGACTCGGTCGTCTCGACCAATTTCGCCTATGCGCGGATCTTCCTGCCGCGGGCGAGGGCCCTGGCCGAACGGGTGGGCGCCGCGTGGCCGGAGGCCTTTGAGGCCGCGACCCGGGCGAAGCTGAAGCGGGATCTTGGCGCCGACTGGGACGGCCCGGCGCTGGGTGTCGTGCGCTAGGCGCGTTCGACCAGGGCCAGATCGTCGGCGTGGATCAGCGGGCCCTCGGTGAAGCCGAGCGCCGCCTCGATGGCGTCGGACTTCAGGCCGCGGATCCGTTCGGCGTCGGCGATGTCGTAGCGGCTGAGGCCGCGGGCGATCTCGGCGCCGGCTTCGTCGCGGACGATGACCGCGTCGCCCTTCTCGAACCGGCCCTCCACCGCCTTCACCCCGGCGGCCAGCAGGCTCTTGCCGGTGGCCAGCGCCCGGGCGGCGCCGGCGTCGATGATCAGGGCGCCATTGGGGGCGAGCGATCCGGCGATCCAGGCCTTGTAGGCGGCCTTGGCGGTGATCGCCGGTTCGATGACCGTGGCGCGCTCGCCATGCTCCACCGCATAGAGCGGAGAGGGGCGCCGCCCCAGGGTGATGACCGTGGCGCAGCCGGCGGCCTGGGCCATGCGGGCGGCGGCGATCTTGGTGGCCATGCCGCCGGTGCCGACCCCGGCCTGGGCGTTCGCGCCGCCTGCCATGGCCTCGATCTCGGCGTCCAGCCGGGTCACGCGGGGAATATGCCGGGCCTCAGGGTTGCTGCGCGGATCGGCGGTGTAGAGGCCGTCGATGTCGGAGAGCAGCACCAGCACGTCGGCGCCGATCATCTGGGCCACCCGGGCGGCCAGGCGATCATTGTCGCCGTAGCGGATCTCCTCGGTGACCACGGTGTCGTTCTCGTTGACCACCGGCACGACGCCCAGGGTCAGCAGGGTCTCGACCGTCGCCCGCGCGTTCAGCCAGCGGCGGCGGACCTCCGTGTCGTCGCGGGTGAGCAGCACCTGGGCGGCGGAAAAGCCGTGGGGCTCCAGGGCCTCTTCCCAGGCCCGCATCAGGGCCGACTGGCCGGCGGCGGCGGCGGCCTGCTTTTCCGGCAGGGTGAGCGCCCGCTTGCCGAGCCCCAGGCGTTTGCGGCCGAGCGCCACCGCGCCGGAGGAGACCACCAGCACCTGCTGGCCGCGATGGCGCACCCGCGCCAGGTCAGAGGCGAAAGCCGCCAGCCAGTGGGCGTCCGGCGCCCCGTCCTCGCCGACCAGCAGGGCCGAGCCCACCTTGACGACGATGCGTTTGGCGGCCGTCAGCCCTGTCACGGCTTCCAGTCCTCGACCTCTTCGCCGCCGCGGGCCTTGAGGGCGGCGGCGGCCTTGCGCTGGCGCACCAGGGCGTAGGCTTCGCGCAGGATGTCGACCACGCCCTGGCCGGACACGCCGGAGACCAGCCGGACCTTGGCGCCCGAGGCTTCCTCCAGCGCCTGGCGCTGGAACTCGATCATGTCGGGCGACAGGGCGTCGATCTTGTTGAGCGCCAGGATCTCGGTCTTGTCGCCGAGCTCCTCGCCATAGGCCTCCAGTTCGTGGCGCACGGTGCGCCAGGCCTCGGCCACGTCGTCCTGGGTGCCGTCGACCAGGTGGATCAGCACGGCGGTGCGCTCCACGTGGCCGAGGAAGCGGGTGCCGAGCCCCGCGCCCTCCGACGCGCCCTCGATCAGGCCGGGAATGTCGGCGATGACGAAGCGCTCATTGGGCGACAGGTCGACCACGCCGAGATTGGGGGCGAGCGTCGTGAACGGATAGTCGGCGATCTTGGGCTTGGCGGCGCTGGCCGCGGCCAGGAAGGTGGACTTGCCGGCGTTGGGCAGTCCGGCCAGTCCGACATCGGCGATCAGCTTCAGCCGCAGCCAGATCCAGCGCTCCTCGCCCTCCTGGCCCGGATTGGCGTGATAGGGCGCCTGGTTGGCCGGCCCCTTGAACCGGTCATTGCCCCAGCCGCCATTGCCGCCCTTGCACAGCAGATAGCGCTGGCCGGGGGTGTCCATGTCGACGATCAGGGTTTCCTTGTCCTCCTCCAGCACCTGGGTGCCGACGGGGACCTTCAGCACGGCGTCGGCGCCGGCGGCGCCGTGGCGGTTGCGGCCCATGCCGTGGGTGCCGGTCTCGGCCTTGAAATGCTGATGGTAGCGGAAGTCGATCAGGGTGTTCAGGCCATCGACGGCCTCGATCCAGACGTCGCCGCCATTGCCGCCGTCACCGCCGTCCGGGCCGCCGTACTCGATGTACTTCTCGCGCCGGAACGAGACCGCCCCGCCGCCGCCGTTCCCGGAGCGGACATAGATCTTGCACTGGTCGAGAAACTTCATGTGGGCCTTTTGAACCAAGGAAAGCCGCCCGTCGAGACGTTGGTCCGACGGGCGGGGGTGACGATCAGGCGAGCCAGACCATGGTGCGGGCCGGCGCGGCCTCGCCGCGGGCGGCCGAGCGCGTCAGGGTGACCTCGCCCGTATAGAGGAAGCCGGCCTTGCTCAGGACCTCGCCGGAGGCGGGGTTGTCCGAGAAGTGGCGGGCCAGGACATAGCGCTTGCCCCAGTCCTTGGAGGCCCAGACCAGGGCGGCGCGAACGGCTTCGGTGGCCAGACCCGCCCCCCAATAGGGCTTGCCCAGCCAGTAGCCGAGTTCCGGCCGACCCTGGTCGTCGGCCTTGAAGCCCATCTGGCCGATCACGCCCAGGGCGGGATGCTCGACCACGAACTTGCGCCCGGTCTCGGGATCAAGGTCGTCCAGCTTCTCAAGATAGCCCCGCGCGTCCTCTGGCCCGTAGGGATGGGGCATGGAGGTGAGCATGCGGGCCACGTCGAAGTCATTGGCGAGGTTGGCGATTCGCTCGGCGTCGGCCACCCGGGGCCGGCGCAGGACCAGACGTTCCGTCGTGACGACGGGTTGGATTTCGATGGCGCACATCTCTACCTCCCGGACCCTCAGGGTCAGAAAAACAAAAGCGGGGAGCCCGGCGTCCGGACTCCCCGCTTGGGAATTCTGTCCGGTACCGCCTGACTTGAAGTCGAAGCGGAACCGGATCGGGATGGTTCCGCCTTAGTTGGCGTTCTCGTTGGCGACCACGTTCACGTAGGTGCGGTCATCACGCTTGGTGATGAACTTCACAGCGCCTTCGGCCATGGCGAAGAGGGTATGGTCCTTGCCGATCCCGACGTTCACGCCCGGATAGAACTTGGTGCCGCGTTGACGCACGAGGATGTTGCCGGCGGCGACAGCTTCGCCCCCGAACTTCTTCACGCCGAGACGACGGCCGGCCGAGTCGCGACCGTTACGCGAGGAGCCGCCTGATTTCTTGTGAGCCATAGTGGCCTCCTAAAACTGGTCTGGTCGGTTGCTTATTCGGCGCCGGCTTGCGGAGCTTCGGCCTTGGGGGCGGCGGCCTTCTTCGGCGCAGCCTTCTTGGCCGGAGCGGCTTCCACCGCCGGAGCCGCGGCGGCGGCCTTGAGGGCGCGGGCGGACTTGCGCTGCGGGGTCTGGGCCGGGCCGTCTTCCAGCTTCAGGTTCCGCGCACGGGCGTCGAGCACCGCCTTGGTGGTCAGGGACACGGTCCCGTCCCACTTGTCGGTCTTGCCGGCGCCTTCGACCGAGGTCACGCGCAGCACAGTTTCGAACTGGCGGTGACCCTGGGTGCGGCGGTAGCCCTGGCGACGGATCTTCTTGAAGATCTTCACCTTCTCACCGCGGCGGGTTTCGATCAGCGTCGCGCTGACCTTGGCCCCGTCCACCGTGGGGGCGCCGACCGTCACGGCCTCGCCATCGCCCAGCATGAGGACTTCGCCGAAGGCGACGTCCGCACCCGGTTCGCCATCGAGCTTTTCAACAACAAGCACATCACCGGCTTGGACCCGGTACTGCTTGCCGCCGGTCTTGATCACCGCGTACATCGTTCGCGCCTTGAAATAGCAAAAAAGATTGCGCCCGCGAGAAGGCCCGCGGGCGAGAGGCGCGGACTTATACAGAGAGCCCGGTTTGAGTCAACGCGATTGGCGGCCCTTGAGGCTTGGGACTCAGTCCCCGCGATTGCCTTCCGAGCCGCGCAGGCTGGCCAGGGTCCGCCGATCGGTCTCCCAGGCGCCGACCACGGCCCGCGACACCGCCTGCATGAACTCCAGGCGGGCGGGCACCGGCTTGTGGGTCTTGGGCATCATCACCGCCACCGCATAGGTGCGGCCGTCCGGCGCGGTCAGCAGGCCGACATCGTTGAGGCCATAGGTCGCGCCGCGCCAATCCTGGCCGGTGCCGGTCTTGTGGGCGATCTTCCAACCAGAGGGCAGGCCGCCGGCCAGGCGGCGCGGGCCGGTTCGGGCCTTGGCCATGGCGCCGAGAATCACGTCGGTCGAGGCGGGCGACAGCAGTTCGCCGCGCTTCAGGGCCGCGAGCGCCTGGACGATGCCCACCGGGCTCGCGCCGTCATAGGGCGCGTCGAGATAGGCCTGCATCGCCCGGTCGCGCACCTCGCGCGGCAGGCGGCCGCGGGCTTCCTCGAAGGCGCCATAGGGCCGGAACTCCGGCGTCCAGGTCATGCCGGCGATATGGGCCTGGAGGTGCTTCTCGTCCTCGGCCAGGCTGACGCCCTCGATATCCTTGCGCTGCAGGACCTCGTGCACGGCGGTCGGGCCGCCGACCATGCCCATCAGCTTGTCGTTGGCGGCGTTGTCGGAGGTGATCAGCGCCTTGTGCAGCAGCTCGTCGACCGTGGTCTGATAGCCGTCCTTGTCGATCCGATAGGTGATCGGCTGGAAGAAGACGCTGCGGTCGTCATTGGTCAGCAGCACGCCCTGGTCCAGGCGCATGCGGCCCTGGTCGACGGCGTCCATGGCGGTGATCGCCACCCACAGCTTCGACACGCTCTGCTGGGGGAAGGACTGTTGGCCGTCCACGGAGGCGACCCAGCCTTCGGTGACGTCAGTGACGGCGATGCCGACCGGTTCGTCGAAGCGGGCGGCCAGCGCGCTGAGCTCGTGCTGCAGGGCGGCGGGCGGCGGCGAGGTCGGGGCGCGCCGATGCGGTGTGCGGATGGTCACCGCCGAGGTGACCAGCTTGGTCGGTATGGCGTGGCTGGGCGCCGCGGCGTGGCGGCCGGGAACACCCGCCGGGGCGGTCGCGTTCCAGCCGATGCCCGCGCCGGCCAGGATGATCGCCAGGGCCGTCAGCGGGGCGCGACGCTCAACGGCGAAGGCGCCGGCGCGCAGGGCGGCCACGCCGAGCGAACCGGGAATGTCGGAAAGCACGTGGCGGGCGGCGGCGGCGGATTTCCGCGCCATCTTGTCGGCGGCGACGCAGGCGACGAACAGTCCGTCGGCGACCGGCCAGAACACCGCACCGAGCGCCCCCAGCGCCAGGGCGCCAAGCTGTGGCCCCGGGGGTGGAGAAGTCGTAAGCGCGATCCGATACGCGATCCATCACCATTTTCACGCCTGATCCGCGCGCCGCCGTCAAGCGGTCCTGGGGTCGCGGGTCTCTATGGTGACGTGACTAAGTCCTAAAAGACCGTTCAAGCGTGCGTGATAGTGCGCTGAAGCTGTCGATTTGTCCGTTTCCAGCACCACGACCGCGGCGTGATGTCCCGGACCCAGCCGCCAGAGGTGAAGGTCCAGCACCCGTGCGCCGTCGCCCTCCAGCCGCGCGCGGATCTCGGCGCTGAGTTCGGCGGACGGCGTCATGTCCAGCAGCACCGCCCCGGTGCGGGTGATCAGCCGCCAGGCGAAATGGCCGACCAGGCCCGCGCCGCAGAGGGCGGCGAGCGGATCGGCCCAGGTCCAGCCGAGATAGGATCCCGCCGCCAGTCCGGCGATGGTCAGGGCCGAGACCACCGCGTCAGCCGACAGGTGCAGGTGGGCGGCCGACAGGTTGAGGTCGCCGTCGCGGTCATGGGCGTGGACCGTCTGGGGCTTCAGCAGGGCGACACAGACCAGGTTGATGATGAGGCCGATCCCGGCCAGGCCGATGGCGCCCTGATAGGCGACCGGCTCCGGCGTGATCAGGCGCTGCACGCTCTCGGCGGCGATCAGCAGGGCGGTGACGCCCAGCACCACGGCGTTGGCGAAGCCCGCCACATAGCCGACCTTGCCGGTGCCGAAGGCGAACCTCTGGTCCGCGGCATAGGTGCGCGCGACGCCATAGGCCACGGCGGCGACCACCATGGAGGCCACGTGGGCGCCCATGTGCAGCCCCCCGGCCACCAGGGCCATGGAGTGGAAGATCAGCCCGCCGGCCACCTGGACGACCAGGGAGACGAGGCACACCCCGGCCACGATCCAGGTGCGGCGCTCATTGCGCGCATGATCCGCGCCCAGATAGATGCGATCGCCCCGGAAGGCGTCGATCGGCGGTTCGATGTCGACAGGTGCGGTCACGGTGATCTCGGACTCCGCCGTTCGGCGTGATTGTGTTATTCTATAACACTAAGCCTCGGTCAAGCGGTTCCCGAGGCGCCTTGGCGCCGCGACCTGTTCCCTAGATCGTTCTGAGTGACTAGATACGCCCCATGACCGAAAAGACCCCCGTCACCGTCCTCACCGGCTATCTCGGCGCCGGCAAGACCACCCTGCTCAACCGCATCCTCAGCGAGGATCACGGCAAGCGCTACGCCGTCATCGTCAATGAGTTCGGCGAGGTCGGCATCGACAACGAGCTGATCGTCGGCGCCGACGAGGAAGTGTTCGAGATGAACAACGGCTGCGTCTGCTGCACGGTGCGCGGCGACCTGATCCGGGTGCTCTCGGGCCTGATGAAGCGCAAGGGCGGGTTCGACGCCATCATCGTCGAGACCACCGGCCTGGCCGACCCCGGCCCCGTGGCCCAGACCTTCTTCGTGGACGACGACGTCCGCGCCAAGACCCGGCTGGACAGCGTCACCACCGTGGTCGACGCCATGCACCTGCCCCTGCGCCTGTCGGACTCCAAGGAGGCCGTCGAACAGGTGGCCTTCGCCGACCAGATCGTGCTGAACAAGACCGACCTCGTGACCGAGGCCCAGCTGCGCGACGTGGAGGCCCGCATCCGCCGGCTGAACCCGCTGGCCCCCATCCACCGCGCCCAGCGCTCGAATGTGCCGCTGGAGCTGATCCTCGGCCGCGGCGGCTTCGATCTCGACCGCATCACCGAGCTGCAGCCGGAATTCCTCAATCCCGCCCACGGGGAGCCGGGCCATGTCCATGACGAGGACTGCGACCACGACCATCATGGGCATGACCACGATCACCACGGCCATGATCACGATCATCACCATCACGACCATGTGGCCGACGCGGGCATCCGGGGGATCTCGCTGACCTTCGACAAGCCGCTGAACGGCGCCCGGGTCACCGCCTGGCTGAACGACGTCCTCCAGGCCCAGGGCCCTGACATCCTGCGGGCCAAGGGCATTCTCGACGTGGCCGGCGAGAACCGCCGCCTGGTGTTCCAGGCCGTGCACATGATCCTGGAGGGTGACTTCCAGCGCGACTGGAAGGACGGCGAACCGCGTTTCAGCCGCATGGTCTTCATCGGCCGCAATCTCGACGAGGCCAAGCTCAAGGCCGGCTTCGAGGCCTGCGCGGCCTGAATATCTCCCTCCCCATGAAGGGGAGGGCTGTGGCGTATGAGGCCCGCCAAGTTGCTCCCCCGCTGGGGGAGCTGCCCCGGAGGGGCTGAGGGGGACTTTGACTCTCTCTGCTGAGGTTCAAGCCGCCCAAAGAAGTTCATCAAGGTCCCCCTCAGCCACCCATTCGGGTGGCAGCTCCCCCAAGAGGGGAGCAACTGAGCGGAGCCGACCTGGGGCCTATTTCCTCTGCGGTAGCCCTGCGCATTCAGGGGAGGGAATTTCAGACAGCAAAAAGCCCGCCCGGATCGCTCCGAGCGGGCTTTTCGATGTCTGGTCCGAAGGCCTTAGAGGTCTTCGTTGATCAGGGCGACCTGGAAGTAGCCGTTGCCTTGCAGCGTGTTCATGACGGTCATGAAGTCGCCGTAGCGGACCGTCCGGTCGGCGCGGATGTAGACGCGCTCTTGGGTCGGATCCGGCTTGTTCAGCTTGCGGGCCAGGTCCGCCGGCAGGGTGGCGACCGAGGTCGCCGCTTCGCCGATGAAGATGCCGCCGCCACCTTGGATATTGATGACGGTCGGTTCTTCAATCTTCGCGCCCGGCGGCGGCGGAACGGCCGGCGGCAGGTCGAGCTTGATCGAAACCGTGGCGGCCGGGATGGACACCATGAAAATAATGAGGAGCACCAGCATCACGTCCACGAAAGGCGTGACGTTGATCTCGCTGTTTTGGCCGAGGTCGAACTTGCCGCCGCCCCCGCCGCCCAGCTTCGCACCCATATGCAATTCCTTCCCATAGGAGGCGCAATCGCGCGCCCGCCGTCGACGACACCCATCGCCAATCAATTCGCGAATGTAAAGCCCCAACCGCGTCGGCCGGGCGTCAGGATCGACGGCCTGCCCCAGGAACTCTCCCAGGGCGCGAAATCCTGGGCGCCTGCGGGCTCTCGCCAAGACCCTTGTTCGCCGTCTATGGGGTTCGCATGAGCTTTGACTTCGACGCCTATGTCACCGCCGCCGTCTTCGACCGCACCGGCCAGGTCCTGTTCGCCCTGGGCGACGGCACGGTCCGCCTGGAGGACGGCAAGAGCTTCCCCGCCCATGAGGGCGCCGTGCTCTGCGCCTGTCCGCACCCGTCCGGCCAAGGGATTCTGACCGGCGGCGACGACGGCCGCCTGGTCTGGACGACGGCCGAGGGCAGCCAGGAAATCCTGCGCCTGAAGGGCCGCTGGATCGAGGCGGTGGCCGCCAGCGCCGAGTCCAAGCTCTACGCCTTCGCGGCCGGCAAGGAGCTGATCGTTCGCGATGCAGCCGACGCCGATTTCACGCGCACCTTCGTCCACGAGCGCAGCGTGGCGGATCTGGCCTTCGATCCCAAAGGGCGGCGAATCGCCACGGCGACCTATGGCGGGGCCTGGCTCTGGTACGCGCGCATCGCCGAACAGAAGCCGGTGGTGCTGAAATGGGCCGGCAGCCACGTGGCGCTGGCCTGGAGCCCGGACGGCAAGTTCCTCATGTCGGCCATGCAGGAGAACCAGCTGCACGGCTGGCGGGTCGCCGACGACAAGAATCTGAAGATGGGCGGCTATCCGGCCAAGGTGAAGAGCCTGGCCTTCATGGCCAAGGGCCAGATGCTGGCCACCTCCGGCGCCAATGGCGCGGTGGTCTGGCCCTTCGCCGGCGCGACCGGGCCCCTGGGCAAGCAGGCCGCCGAGATCGGCTTCGACCAGTCGACCATGGTCGCAAGGGTCGCCGCGGCCGTGAACGGCCAGAAGGTGGCCGGCGGTCTCGAGGACGGCCGGGTCTGGGTCTGTGACCTCGCCACCCAGAAGATCGACATGCTCAAGGCCGACAAGGGCCCGCCGATCACCGCGCTCACCATCAGCCCCGACGCCGGCCGCCTCGCCTGGGGCGACGAGGACGGCGGCGCGGGCGTGGCGACGATCTAGGCCTCGAAGCCCTTCATCTCCGCCCAGACCTCGAACGGGTCGCGGGCTGAGCGCAGGGTGTTGATCGGCGCCGTCTCATCGCGCCAGCCCAGGGCCATGCCGGAGAACAGCATGTGGTCCTCGGGCAGGTTCAGGGTCTCGGCCACCGTCTTGGGATAGCGCGCCCAATATTCCTGGGCGCAGGTGTCCAGGCCGCGCTCGGTGGCCAGCAGCATGACGGTCTGCATGTACATACCCACATCCGACCACTGGGGCGGGCCGAGTTTGCGATCCAGGCAGAAGAACAGGCCGACGGGGGCGCCGAACAGCTCGCCGTTGCGGGCCAGCTGGCGCAGGCGCGCGGCCTTGTCCTCGCGGGGGATCGGAATGGTGGCGTAGAGGTCCTCGCCGTTCTGGAACCGCCGCGTGCGGAAGGGGTCCCAGAGATTGGGCGGATAGACGTCGTATTCGGGCTCTTCGCCGAAGGGATTGGCCGCGACCTTGGCCTTCAGCTCGGCCAGGGCCGATCCGGCCAGGGCATAGACCCGCCAGGGCTGAAGATTGCCGCCGGACGGCGCGCGGTCGGCCCGCTCGAGGATTTCGCGCACCACGGCGGCGGGCGGCGTGTCCGGCTTGAAGGCCCGGATGGACATCCTTCGTTCAACCGCTTCGCTTACGTTCATGTCTCATCCCTTCGCTCGCGCGCCCGCTTGACCGGGCAGGGGGCATCGGTAGCACTGGGTCTCCAGGTCAAGGCAAGGCTAGAAAACTTGAACGAACCCCGCGCGCCCAAGGACTCTCAACACCCCCTGGGCTCCTCAGACGGACTGAGGCTGACCAGCCTGGAGTCCGGATCTGGCTGGGACGGCCAGGCCGCGGGGCTGGGCGATCTGTCGCTCGCGCCGGCCCCGCCGCCCGAGGCGACCCCCGATCTCGAGGCGCCCAAGCTCGACATGCGCGCCGACGACGGTCCGAAGCGGCCTGGCCTGCTGCGCCGGATCGGCCGGGCCTTCGTCATGCTGTTCGTGATCTTCGGCCTGGTCGGGCCGGTCCTCACCGTGGCGATCTATCGGGTCGTCCCGCCGCCGATCACCTGGCTGATGGTCCAGCGGCTGTTCGAGGGCCAGGGCTTCCATCGCAAATGGGTGCCGCTGAACGCCATCTCCCCAACCCTGGCCCGCTCGGTGATCGCCGCCGAGGACGCCAAGTTCTGCGACCATCACGGCTTCGACTTCGAGGCCATGGAAAAGGCCATGGCCCATAACGAGCGCTCGAAGCGTATCCGCGGCGGCTCGACGATCAGCCAGCAGACCGCCAAGAACGTCTTCCTTTGGCCGGGCCGCTCCTATGTGCGCAAAGGGCTGGAGGCCTATTTCACCGTCCTGATCGAGGTGCTCTGGGGCAAGCCCCGGATCATGGAGGTCTATCTCAACAGCGTCGAATGGGGGCCGGGCGTCTATGGCGCCGAAGCCGCCGCCCAGAAGAACTTCGGGGTGGGCGCCGACCACCTGAACAGCGCCCAGGCCGCCCGCTTGGCCGCCATCCTGCCCAGCCCGCTGAAGTGGCGCGCCGCCGCCCCGGGCCCCTACGTCCAGCGCCGCTCGGGCCGCATCACCAAGGCCGCCGGCGTCGTCCGCCGCGAGGGCGGGGCGGAGTGCGTGCTGTAAAGGGCTCCCTCGCCCCGTTCACGGGGAGAGGGTTGGGGTGAGGGGATTGCAGCCTCGCCCCCACGCCGAGCCGCCGAACGACGCGCCGCTGCGCGCCGCGCCCCTCACCCGACCTCTCCCCGCAAGCGGGGCGAGGAGAAGGATCCGCTTGTCATTTCCGACGCCTTCGATCAGATTCAGCCCATGGTCGCCCTGCGTACCCAGATGAATGTCGCCGCCCAGCCGACGCGCTTCGCGTCCGGCGGCCGAGGTCTGCGCGTCTTCGGATAAGCGCGGAACGGGGCCCTTGCGCCTGACGGTCTCCGCCTCGCCGGAGACGTAAAGCCCGAACCCCAGACCTCATCGACCTATCTCAAGGAAGCTTTCCGTGCTGTCCCTCTATGCCGCCAACGGCCTGGTCCACTGGACCGACCGCGATATCCGCGTGCGCGACATGATGCTCGCCCACTTCGCCGCCGAGATCTCGGCCCACCTGAAATCCGCCAACCCCGCCTGGGATATCCGCCGGGTCGAGGCGCCGCTGCTGACCCCCCGCGCCCTGATCTCCGAGGCCTATGGCGAGGACGACGTCTTCGTGCAGCAGCAGCTCAGCCCGCACGACCTGGAGCTCGTCCTGCGGCCGGAGACCACGCCCTCGACCTATGCCTATATGCAGCACCTCCTGGGCGCCCACACCGGCGTGCGGCTGCCGCTCTGCGTCTGGCAGGCGGGCAAGTCCTTCCGCCGCGAACAGGACCAGACCACCCGCCACATGCGGCTGAAGGAGTTCTGGCAGCAGGAGTTCCAGTGCGCCTACGCCGCCGACACGGCCAATGACTATCACGCGGGCGTGCTGGAGCCGGTTCGGCGGATGATCACGACCCTGACCGGCCTGCCGGCCCGGGTCGTCCCCTCCGACCGGCTGCCGGCCTATTCCGAGATCACCATGGATGTGGAGGTCGACAATGGCGACAAGTGGATGGAGATCGCTTCGATCTCCCGGCGCACCGACTTTCCCGAGCGCGCGCGCTTCACCGGCAAGGCGGGCCAGGTCCGCGAGGTCGAGGTGAAGGTGCTGGAGATCGCCATCGGCCTCGACCGCTGCGTCTACAACTGGAGCCTGGCGGCGGACCGCTAGGCCGCGGCCCACTCCGCCAGGTCGTGGCGGCCCTGGAGGACGCCTAGCACGTCTTCCAGGGAAAAACCCGGATCGGCCGGATAGAGGGCGTCATAGACCCCGCGGGCGAAGGCCATGTCCGCGGCGGTCTTCACCCGCCAGTCGAGGTTGGACAGATCGCGCCGGGCCAGGACATGGGCCTGGGGATAGCGGTCGGGCCGGGCGCGGATCTGGGCGAGCGGCGAGGTCCCGGCGGCCGTGGCCTCGTCGACCTCCGCCGTCGTGCGGGCCAGGGCCTGCGCGGTGACCACCTCGACCTCCAGCCCCTTGGGATAGGTCTGCTGGACGCGGTTGGAGACGTAGTCGGCGCGCGAGGCCAGGGCCAGGCGGATGGTCTCGTCGATGAGGCCGGGATCGACAAAGGCGCTGTCGCCCTTCAGCCGAACCACATGGCGTACGGGGCCGGCGGCCTCCACGCATCGCATGAAACGGCGTGACAGGTTCTCCGAGGCGCCGCGGAACACGGTCTGGCCGCGGGAGACCAGGAAGCTGGCGAGCGGATCGTCCACCGCCTCGCCGCTGGTGGCGACCACCAGCTTGGTCAGGCAGCGGGCCTGGCGGATGCGCTCCACCTGGCGCCAGATCATAGGTTCGCCGCGCAGGGGGGCCATCGCCTTGCCGGGCAGGCGGGGCGAGGTCATGCGGGCTTGCAGGATGGCGAGGATCACGGGCGGGCTCCTTCTGAGCGCCTTACCCGTGCCGTGGGCGGCCTTTAGGCGGCGGCCCAGGCGCGGGGATCGAGGGCGACGGGATCGTCGATCGCCATCTCGTCCCAGTCGAGATCCGGGGGCGGATTGGCGGCGGCGGCGATCACCGCATTGAGTTCGGCGGCCGAGGCCACGCCCACCAGCACGGTGTGGGCCTCGGGACGGGACAGGGCGAAGCCCAGGGCGGCCTGCAGCGGGTCGCTCTTGCCTTCGGCGATCAGCCGGCGGGCGCGCGAGATGCGGGCGGCGGCGGCCTTCAGATGATTGGGCGCGCGGTCCGGCGGCAGCAGCAAGAGGCCGTTGAGGAAGATCGAGCGCAGGTGGACCTGCATGCCCATCTCGGCGATGGCCGCGAGCGTGCCGTCGACGATCAGCCGCTGGTCGAGCAGGCTGGCCGGCGCCTGGACCACGTCCGGGCGGAACCGGCGGGCGACGCCCAGCGGATCGTCGGAGGCGAAGACCGAGACGCCGATCTTGCGGGTGACGCCCTGGTCCTTCAGGGCGCGCAGGCGGTCCCACATGGCCAGGCCATGGGGGCCGAACAGCTCGGAGGCCGAGGGCACGAAGATGCATTCGGCCTGGTCGACGCCCAGCCGGCGCAGGGCGGCGCGGGCTTCGGCCTCGACCAGGTCGGGGCCGCGGTCGGCGCGAACGGTCGAGATGCAGACGTCAAAAGGATTGGGGCGCGGCAGGACGTCGGCGAGCGCGCCGTCGGCCTGGGGCGAGTGCCCGGCGATGTCCAACACGGACAGTCGCGAGCGCGCGGCGATCTCCAGCATGTCGCGGACCTCGGCCGAGCGCGGACGTCCGCGGACGCTGGCCTGGTCGAGGGCGAACTGGCCGGAGCCGATGCCGAGTTTGGTAAGCGGTGAGGTCATCAACAACGCTGGATGCGAACCCTGTGAGCCCCCATCTAGACGCAAAGGCCTAAAGAACCGGTGTCTGTAACCTTTCCGGGGAGTTAAGCTCAGTCGATGATCGAGACCCTGCCCGAGTGGCCCCTGTTCGGCATGGCCGAGGATGTGCGCCCCGCCCTGCGCCAAGCCCAGCAAGGGAAAACGCCCCTGGTGCTGGCCACCCTGACCGCCGTCGAGGGCGGAGGGCCGCGTCCCCCCGGAACCCAGATGGTTTTCGCTCGTGGGATCGTCGCCGGTTATTTTTCAGGCGGCTGCGTGGAGGGCGACATCGCCGGCCACGCCCGCGCCTGCCTGGACGACGGCGCGCCCCGCACCCTGGTCTATGGGGCCGGCAGCCCCTGGCCCGACATCCAGCTGCTGTGCGGCGCGCGGATCGAGATCTTCCTGGAAAAGGTCGAGGCCGACGATCCGGCGCTCGCCGCCCTGCTGACGGCCGAGACCGAGCGGCGTCCGGTCGAATGGATCAGCGACGGGGTGAAGCGCAGCTGCGCCGCGCCGGGAACGGTCACGCCCTGGGCGGGGGCCATTGTCCGCCGTCATGATCCGGTCCCGCGGCTGGTGGTGTTCGGCTCCGACCCCACGGCGCTGGCCATCGCGGGCCTCGGCGCCCAGAGCGGCTTCGAGACCACCCTGGTCCGCCCCAAGGGGCCCGAGGCCCCGCCGCCCCTGCCCGGCGTCGCCTATCGCCGCGACGAACCCCAGGCGGCGCTCGCCGCCATCGGGGTCGACGCCTGGACAGCCGTCGCCATCGCCACCCACAGCCTGGAGCTCGACCAGTCGGCGCTCGCCGCCGCCCTGCCGTCCGCCGCCGGCTATGTCGGCCTGCTGGGCGCCCGCCGCCGCCTGCCGGAACGCCTGGCCCCCCTACGGGCCAAGGGCGTGGCCGAAAGCGTGCTGATGCGGGTCCACGCCCCCATCGGCCTGGACATCGGCGGCAAGGCGCCCTGGGAGGTCGCCGTCTCGGTGATCGGCGAGATCATGGCCCTGCGCCACGCCCGCGGCGCCGACCGCGCCCCGGAGTCGAAGACGGACAAGGTCCAGCCGGCCTGACCCTAAGCAGGCGCTTAGGCGGCCGGGCGTAAGCGCGCCTCCCATGGTCGCCGGTCTGCAGAGGGCCAGGCTGGGCTCCGTCACATCGAACGGAGCTCCCATGCGCCTGCCTCTCCTCCTCATCCCCCTGCTCGTCGCCGCCACCCCGGCGCTTGCCCAGACCCGTGTCGGCGACCTGGTCGGGACCACCAAGCCCGCCGCGACCACGGCCCTCGCCGCCCAGGGCTATCGCATGACCGCGTTCGAACGCGAGGACGGCGCGCTCGAGCTCAAGGCCTCCAGTCCCGCCCAGCGCCTGGAGCTCCGGGTCGATCCCGTCTCGGGCAAGGTCACCAAGGTCACGACCCGGCCTCGCGGCGCGGACGGAAAGGACCGCGAATGACCGGCCCCGTCGCCCCGCCGCGCCGCTGGGACCCCCTGGTCAGACTGACCCACTGGGGCGTCGCCGCCGCGATCGTCGTCAATGGCCTGATCACCGAGGAAGGCTCGCAATGGCACGTCTGGGTCGGGCTGGCGGCCGGGGCGCTGCTGGCGCTCCGCCTGGCCTGGGGACTGATCGGCCCGCCGGAAGCGCGGTTCACGGCCTTCCCGCCCAGTCCCGCCGCAGCGGTCCGGCACGTGCGCGACATCCTGGCCGGCCGGCGCACGTCGCATCGGTCGCACAATCCCCTGGGCGCCCTGATGGTCTATGCGGTCTGGGCGACCCTGGCGGTCGTCGTCGGCACGGGGGTGGCCATGACCGGCTTTCCGCCGGCCCCGCGGGCCCATGAAGCGGGGGAGGTCGCGGGACGTCCCGAGGCCAACCGCGAGGCGGAGGGCGGCGAGGAGGAGCATGAGGGCGAGGACGAAGGGATTGGCGAGATCCACGAGGTCGCCGCCAACCTCCTGTTCGTCCTGGCGGCCGTCCATCTGGCCGGCGTCGCCTTCGAGACGCGCCGAAGCGGTCGCCAGGTGGTCACGGCGATGCTAGGCGGAGGGGACGCTCCCAAGGACGCCTGATGGCCCGCTCCGATCACTGCCCTGGCGATCGCGGCGCCGCCGCGGTCGCCGCCGTCGTCGCGCTACAGGCGATCGCCGCGGCGTTCTTCCTGGCCGACGCGACGGCGGACATCGGGGCGTCCGGCGCGACCCCGCATGTGGTGATCGAGGCGATCATCGCCCTGGCCCTGGTGGCGGGCGTGGTGACCGGCGCGCTTCAGGTCCGTCGCATGTGGCGCGAGGCGCGGCGTCGCCGGGCCGCCCTGGCCGTCGCCGCGGGCGCCTTGAGCGAGGTGATGGCCCAGCGGTTTCGGGAGTGGCGGCTCACCCCGGCCGAGGCCGATGTCGCCGTCTTCGCGCTCAAGGGCTGCGACATCGCCCAGATCTGCGAGCTGCGGGGATCGGCGGCGGGCACGGTCCGGGCCCAGCTGACCCGGGTTTATGACAAGGCCGGCGTGAACTCGCGGGCCGCCCTGGCCAGCCTGTTTCTCGAAGACCTGATGTCCGCGCCGATCATCCGGCCGGGGCGCGACGACGCCTGAGGTCAGGCGCGCCCGAGCACCGCCTCGATCCAGCTCGCGAAACTGGCCATGAAGCCGGTGAGGAAGCCCTTGGTCCCCTCATTGGTGATCTGGCCCGCCTCGTCGAACAGGGTGGCGATGTGGCCGACATAGGCCTCGGGCTGCTGCAGGGTCGCCACGTCCAGGAACACCAGGGACTGGCGCAGGTGGTGATTGGCCCCGAAGGCGCCCATGGCGCCCGGCGAGACGCTGACCACCGCGCCCGGCTTGCCCGCCCAGCAGCTCTTGCCATAGGGGCGCGAGCCGACATCGATGGCGTTCTTCAGGGCGCCCGGGACCGAGCGGTTGTATTCCGGGGTGACGAACAGCACGGCGTCGGCGGCCCGGACCTGGTCGCGGAAGGCCGTCCAGGCGGCCGGAGGGCCCTCCTTCTCGACATCCTCGTTATAGAGCGCCAGGTCGCCGATCTCGACGATCTCCAGCTTCAGGTTCGCCGGGGCGAGGCCCGCCAGGGCCTTGGCGGTGATCCGGCTGAAGGAGCCCTTGCGCAGGCTGCCGACGATGACGGCGACGGTCCGGGGGGTGGTCATGGTCGAGGCTCCTTGGGGTGAGGATCAGGCGCGGGGCAGAGGCAGGACCTCGACCACATCGCCCGCGGCGGCGGCGGGGGCGCCGCCCGGTCGGCGCAACAGGGCGTCGGCGGCGGCGAAGACGGTGACCAGGGACGAGTCCTGGTCGCGATAGGGCTGGGCGATCAGGCCGCCGTCCTGGAAGCTGAGCTTGGCCCGCATCCAGTGCTCGCGCGGACCGTTGCCGCCCAGGGGCTGGGCCAGGCGGGCGCCGACCAGGGCGGGCTCGGCCGGGGCGCCGGAATAGGCGCAGATCAAGGGTTTCAGGAACAGTTCGGCGCAGACGAAGGCCGAGGCCGGATTGCCGGGCAGGCCCAGCAGGCGGCGGCCGTCCGCCAGGGTCCCGAAGAAGGTCGGCTTGCCGGGCCGCACATTGACGCTGGCGACCTTGAGGCTCAGCCCCAGGGCCTCGGCCGCCGCCCGGACCAGATCGTGGTCGCCCACCGAGGCGCCGCCCACCGTGACGATCAGGTCGGCCTCGGCGGACTTGAGCGCCGCGATCACCGCATCCAGCTGGTCGCGGACCGGCTTCAGCTTGCTGACCTCTGCGCCCCAGCCGCTCGCCATGGCCGCCAGGGCCGGAGCGCCGGAGTCATAGATCTGGAAGGGGCCGGGATGGGCCGGCGCCTCGACGATCTCCTCGCCGGTGGAGACGATCGCCACCCGCGGCCGGTCATGGACCAGCACCATCTCCCGCCCCGCCGAGGCCGCGAGCGACAGACGCCAGGGATCGATCCTCAGGCCCCGGGTCAGCAGCACCTGATCGGCGCGGAAATCGACGCCGGCCGGCCGCAGATGGGCGCCGGGCGGGCTGGCGGGCACGGTGACGCGATCGCCCTCGCGGGTCGCCTCCTCCTGGATCACCACGGTGTCGGCGCCAGCGGGCAAGGCGGCGCCGGTGAAGATGCGCACCGCCTCGCCGGGCCGCAGCGCGGTCTCATATCCGTGGCCGGCCGCGCTCTCGCCGACGATCTGCAGGGATCCGGGCGCGTCGGCGCTGCGCAGGGCCCAGCCGTCCATGGCCGAGGCGGTGAAGGGGGGCTGGTCGCGGACGGCGGCCACATCCTCGGCCAGCACCCGGCCGATGGCGGACTTCAGCGCCAGGGTCTCGGCCCCCAGGGGGCGGATCTCCGCCAGCATGGCTGCCCGGGCCTGGTCGACCGGCATCAGTTTCATGCGCGGACCCAGTCGCCGGACTTGCCGCCGGACTTGGTCATCAGCCGGACGGTCTCGATGGTCATGCCCTTATCGGCGGCCTTCAGCATGTCATAGACGGTCAGGCAGGCGACCGAGACGGCGGTCAGGGCCTCCATTTCCACGCCGGTCGGGCCGGTGGTCTTCACCCGGGCGGTGACGGCCAGGCCGCCCTCGCCGGGCGTCACCCGCACCTCGACCTTGCTGAGCGCGAGCGGGTGGCAGAGCGGGATGAGGTCGGCGGTCTTCTTGGCGGCCATGATCCCGGCGATCTCGGCCGTGGCGCGCACGTCGCCCTTCTTGGCGTCGCCGGACAGGGCCAGGGCCAGGGTGGCGGCGTCCATCCGCACGAAACCCTCGGCCAGGGCCTCGCGGGCCGTGGCCGCCTTGTCGGAGACGTCGACCATATGGGCGCGGCCGGTCTCGTCGATGTGGGTCAGGCCGCTCATTTCTCCAGCAGCCGGGGCATGAGCTCGACCATGTTGCAGGGGCCGTGCCGGTTATCGAGCTGGGCGGAGATCACCTTGTCCCAGCCGTCTTTCACGGCGCCGTTGGAGCCCGGCAGGCAGAACACGAACACCCCGCCGATGATGCCGGCGGTGGCGCGGCTCTGCAGGGTGGAGAGGCCCACCGACTGGTAGCTGACCAGGTGGAAGATCACCGAGAAGCCGTCGATCTTCTTGTCGAACAGGGGCTCCAGGGCCTCCACCGTGACGTCGCGCCCGGTGATGCCGGTGCCGCCGGTGGTGATGATCGCGTCGATCTCGCCCGAGGCGATCCAGGCCTTCACCTGTTCCCGAATCTGGCCGATGTCGTCCTTGACGATGGCCCGCGCCGCCAGCTCGTGGCCGTAGTCGGTGATCCGGCCGGCCAGCACATCGCCGGAGGTGTCGGTCTCGGCCGTGCGGGTGTCGGACACGGTCAGGACCGCGATGCGGACGGGGACCAGCTTCAGGCTGTCCTCGATATAGCCGCCGAAGGCGATGGTGCTCATGTGGTGGTCTCCCAGCGGGCGATGTCGGCGTGGTCCTGGGGGCGGGGCTCGATCCAGCGGTCGCCACCGGGCCCGGTCTCCTTCTTCCAGAACGGCGCCCGGCTCTTCAGATAATCCATCAGGAAGTCGCAGGCCTCGAAGGCGGCGCGGCGATGGCTGGCGGCCGTGGCCACGAACACGATGGCCTCACCCGGCGCGATCCGACCGACCCGGTGCAGGATGGCCAGGTCCTGCAGAGCAAACCGGTCGCGGGCCTGATCGGCGATCTTGCCGATCTCGCGCTCGGTGAAGCCGGGATAGGCCTGCAGCTCCAGCACCTGGGTCTCGCCGGCCTCGGCGCGCGCCAGGCCGGTGAAGGTGGCGATGGCGCCGGTCTCGCTGCGCCCCTGCGAAAAGGCGGTCAGCAGGTCGCCGGGCGCGAAGGGCTGGTCGGTCAGGGTGATCATCCGCCGCTCATCGGCGGCAGGAAGGCGACCTCGGAGCGGGCGGTCACGGCCGCGTCGCCGCGGACGATCTCCTGGTCGAGCGCGATCTGCACCCCGGGGCCGCCCAGGGCCTGGCCCAGCGCCTCGTCCTCCTCGGCCAGACGGGCGCGCAGGGCGAACAGGCTGTCGCCCTCCAGGTCGCGCTCATGCCAGCCGGCGATGTCGCTGAGGCGTCCGAACAGCAGCACGCGGGCCATGTCAGCCGCCCGTGGTCGACATGTGCCGCGCCACGGCCGGGGCCGATGAGCGGACGATCTGGAAATCATGACCCTGGGGCTTGGCGTCCACGGCCAGGCGGATGGCGTCGATAAGGTCGGCGTCGGTCCCGCCGGCCCGCAGAACGGCCCGCAGGTCGCTGGCGTCCTCGCGGCCCAGGCAGGTGTGCAGGGTGCCGGTGCAGGTCAGCCGCACGCGGTTGCAGGCCTCGCAGAAATTGTGGCTCAAGGGCGTGATGAAGCCCAGCCGCCCGCCGGTCTCGGCGACCCGTACATAGCGGGCGGGCCCGCCGGTGACGTGGTCGGAATCCTCCAGGGTCCAGAAGCTCTCCAGGGTCCGGCGGACGTCCTTCAGCGACAGGAACTGGTCGGTGCGGTCGACCTCGATCTCGCCGAGCGGCATGGCCTCGATCAAGGTCATGTCGCAGCCGCGCGCATGGGCCCAGGTGATCAGGTCCGGCAGCTCGGCGGCGTTGTCGTCCTTCAGCGCCACGGCGTTGACCTTGACCGCAATGCCGGCGGCCAGCGCCGCATCAATGCCGCCGATCACCTTGGAGAGGTCGCCGCCGCGGGTCAGCTTGCGGAACAGGTCGGGCTTCAGGGTGTCCATGGACACATTGATCCGCCGGATCCCGAACCTGGCGAGGTCGCTCGCGAACTCCGCCAGCCGGGTGCCGTTGGTGGTGAGCGTGAGCTCCTCGAGCGCGCCGGTATGCAGGTGCCGTGACAGGGACTCGATCAGTCCCATGACGCCCTTGCGGACCAGGGGCTCGCCGCCGGTGATGCGCAGCTTGCGCACGCCCAGGCCGACAAAGCCCGAGGCGATGCGATCGAGCTCTTCCAGCGTCAGGACCTCGGCCTTTGGCAGGAAGGTCATGTGCTCGGCCATGCAATAGACGCAGCGCAGGTCGCATCGGTCGGTGACCGAGACCCGCAGATAGGTCACCGTGCGGCCGAACCCGTCGATCAGGGCGGGCGCGCGAGGCGAGGGGGCGTCGTAGGGCGTCATCACCTTGGCAACATAGAGAGGATGGGCCGTCCATGACAGGGGGCGACGCATTTGAGGCGATCCTATTGGCGGCCGGGTCGGGGACGCGGTTCGGCGGCGGCAAGCTGCTGGCGCCCTGGCGGGACGGCGTGCTGATCGAGGGCGCGCTCGCCGCCGCCTTCGCCGCCCCGGTGGCGCGCGTGGTGGTGGTGACCGGCGCCGACGACGAGGCGGTCGGGCGCGCCGTCCAGGCCTATGCCAACCGGACGGGCCAGGCGGCGCGGCTCAGGGTCGTGCATGCGCCCGATCACGCCGAGGGCATGGGAGCCTCCCTGCGGACCGCCGCGGCGGCCCTGTCCCCGGACGCCCGGGGCGTCTTCGTCTTCCTGGGCGACATGCCGCGCATCCCGCCCGCAATCGCCGAGGCCCTGATCCAGGCCGTCCGCGACGGGGCGCCCGCCGCTGCGCCGGTCTTTCAGGGCGAGCGCGGCCACCCGGCCCTGATCGGCCGCGACCTGATCCCCCAGCTCCTGATCCTCAAGGGCGACGCCGGCGCCCGCGCCGTTCTCAAGGACCTGGGCGATCGGCTGGCGCGGGTCGAGGCCCCCGACGACGGGGTGCTGTTCGACGTGGACGAGCGGGGCGATCTCGACGGTGGTGCGAAAAGGTAGTACTTTTTCGCACCAGGAGGCGCTGATGTCCAAGGTAGAGAAGATCTCCATTTCGCTCACCGGCGAACTCGCCGACGTCGTCCGTGCGGCGGTGAGCACCGGCGGCTACGCGTCCTCCAGCGAGGTGATCCGCGACGCCCTGCGCGACTTCGCTGAGAAGCAGGAACGCAAGGCGGCCGCGATCGAACGCCTGCGCCAGGCTTGGGATGAGGCGGTCAATAGCGGCCCGTCCGTTGAGCGTGAGCCCCTGGACGACATGCTGGCGCGCAACCGACGCAGGCTGGCCGAGATGCGGCGTGGCGCGGCTTAGGCGGGCGCCACAAGCGGTCCTCGACGCCGACGAAATCTGGATGTCGATCGCGGTGGACAGCGAAGGCGCTGCGGACCGGTTGCTCACTCGGATATACGACGCCGAACAGCGACTCGCCGACTTTCCGCAAATGGGCCGGGAACGGCCCGACATCGCGTCTGACGCCCGAAGCTGGGCGGTTGGAAACTATCTCATCCTTTACCGGATCGCGCCGGACGCCGTGGAGATCATGCGTATCCTCCACGGCGCCCGGGATCTGGGCGAGGCCCTGGACGGGTCCTAGGCCTTCACGATCGGCAGGCTGTGGGTGGCCTGGCCGTTGATCGCCAGGATGGCGTTGGCCACCGCCGGGCCGATCACCGGCACGCCCGGTTCGCCGATGCCCGAGGGGGCCTCGCCGGAGGGCAGGATATAGGTCTCGACGTGCGGGGCCTCGGAATTGCGCAGCACCCGGTAGGTGTCGAAATTGGTCTGCTCGACCACCCCGTTATTGAGGGTGATCTGGCCGAACATCGCCGCCGACAGGCCGTAGCAGGTGCCGCCTTCCATCTGGGCGGCGATCTGGTCCGGCGAGATGGCGACGCCGCAATCGACGGCGGTGACCACGCGCCCGACCTTGGGCGCCCCGTCCACCAGCTTCACCTCGGCGATCTGGGCGACCACCGTGCCGAAGCATTCGTGAACCGCGACTCCGCGGGTCCAGCCGGCGGTGGCCGGCTGGTCATAGCCGGCCTTCTCGGCCGCCAGCTTGAGCACCGCGGTGTGCCGGGTCGCGCCGGCCTTGTCGTACAGGGCCAGGCGATAGGCGATCGGGTCCTTGCCGGCCTTGCGGGCCAGCTGGTCGATGGTGTGCTCCATGACGAAGGCGGTGTGGGTCGCGCCCACCGATCGCCACCACAGCACCGGCACCCCGACATCCGGCAGCAGGGCCTGGCCGTCGACGATCGGGATCGCCTTCAGATAGGGCGAGCCCTTGGCCCCTTCGACCGTGGTCTCGTCCAGCCCCTTGGAGGGGATCGGCGAGCCCTTCATCAGGGTCTGGGTGACGATCCGGTGGCGCCAGGCGACGGGATAGCCGTCCGCCCCGATCACCACCTTCACATTGTGGTGGGTCAGCGGGCGGAAATAGCCCGCCGTCATGTCGTCCTCGCGGGTCCAGACCAGCTTCACCGGCCGGCCTTTGCCGACCTTCTTGGCGATCTGCACGCACTCGGCGGCGTAGTCGGACTGGAAGTTGGCGCGACGGCCGAAGGAGCCGCCGGCGAACAGGGTCTCGATCTCCACCGCGCCCGGCAGCATGCCGACGATCTTGGCGGTGTTGAGCTGGTCGACGGTCGGGATCTGCGAGCCGAAGGTCAGCTTGGCCTTGCCGGCCGAGACCTCGGCCACGCAGTTCATCGGCTCCATGGTCGCATGCGCCAGGAACGGGAAGTCGTAGGTCGCCTCGAACAGCTCGCCCTTGGGCGCCTGGGCGAAGTCGCCCTTGGTCTCGAAGCCTTGCCAGGCGGTCTTCTCGGGCAGGGCGCCCTTGCCGGCGGCCCAGCCGGTATAGGCGGCGGTCAGCTCCTTGGAGCCGCGCTTCTCGGCCTTGGACTCGTCCCACGTCACCTTCAGGGCCTCGCGCCCCATGCGGGCGGCGTAGGTGTTCTCGGCCACCACGGCCACGCCCGAGGGGATCTGGAACACATCGACCACGCCGGCGACCTTCTTGGCCTCGGTCGCGTCAAAGCTCGCCACCGTCGCGCCGAAGCGCGGCGCATGCGCCACCATGGCGGTGAGCATGTTGGGCAGGTGGACGTCCTGGGTGAAGCGGGCGGTGCCGTCGCTCTTGGCCTGGGCGTCCTTGCGGCGCACGCGGTCGGTGCCGATCAGGGTGAAGGTCTTGGGATCCTTCAGCTTGGGCTCCTTGGGCGGCGTCACCTTGGCGGCGTCGGGCAGGAGTTCGGCGAAGGTGGCGCTCTTGCCGGAGGGATGGCCGACCACCCCGTCCTTCACGGTGATCTCGCCGGCCGGCAGGTTCCACTTGTTGGAGGCGGCCTCGACGAACATCGCGCGGGCCGAGGCGCCGGCCTGGCGCAGCTGGGTCCAGCTGTTGGCGATGGCCGACGAGCCGCCGGTGCCCTGCACGCCCATCTTCAGATTGGCGTAGACCTTGGCGATGGCGGGCGCCTGCTCGACCTTGAGCGTCGACCAGTTGGCGTCCAGCTCCTCGGCCGCGATGGCGGCGAGACCGGCATGGTTTCCCTGGCCGAATTCGATGTGCTTGGAGACCACGGTCACCACGCCGTCGGCGCCGATCTTGATGAAGGGGCCGAAGGCGCCGAAATCGGTCTTGGCGCCGATCGACAGCAGATCGCCGGGCGAGCAGCCGACCAGGAGGGCGCCGCCGACCAGGGCCGTGCCGACCACCAGTTCGCGCCGGGTGGCGCCCGACTTCAGGTTTTCAGGGTTCACGGGAGCGTTCATGCGGTCCTCCCTCAGGCTTTGGCGGGCGCGGCGGGCGTCATGCCGGCGGCGTCCTTGATGGCGGCGCGGATGCGCTGATAGGCCCCGCAGCGGCAGATGTTGCCGTCCATGGCCGCGTCGATGTCCTCGTCGGTCGGCTTGGGCTTGGCGGCGAGCAGCGCCGTGGCGCTCATCAGCTGGCCCGATTGGCAATAGCCGCACTGGGGCACGTCGTTCTTCACCCAGGCCTGCTGCAGGGCGGAGTTCCCGCCCAGGCTTTCGACCGTGGTGATCTTCACGCCGGCCAGGCCCGAGATCGGCATGGAGCAGGAGCGGATCGGCTGGCCATCGGCCAGCACCGTGCAGGCGCCGCACTGGGCGATGCCGCAGCCGAATTTCGGACCGGTCAGACCGATCTCGTCGCGCAACACCCACAGCAGAGGCGTTTCTGGCGCGGCCTTCACCGTCACCGGCTTGCCGTTCACATCAAGCGTCGTAGCCATGGGTTCGCGTCCTCCCCGTATCGGCGGTTATGGGTCGATCTTAACGTCGTTTAGCTCGCGTCGTAAATCGGTTCCGGCTTTGCGGCCAAGGGCGCATGCGACTAACCTCGCACCACAGGTTCAGGAGACGCCCATGACCCGCCACCCCTGGTTGCCCGCCCTCGCCCTGGGGGTTGCGGCCGTCGCCGGAACGGCCCAGGCGGCCGACGGCGCCAAGATCTTTCAGCTGCAATGCAAGACCTGCCACGGGGCCAAGAGCTCGCCCATGGCGCCCAGCCTGGCGGGCGTGGCCGGCCGCAAGATCGCGAGCCTTGCGGACTTCGCCTATTCCACGGGGCTGAAGGGCAAGGACGGGACCTGGACCGACGCCAATCTCGACGCCTATCTGGCCAGTCCCTCGAAGTTCGCGCCGGGCACGCGCATGACCGCCGGCGTGGTCTCCGCCCCCGACCGCACGGCGGTGATCGGCTATCTGAAGACCCTGAAATGAGCCCGGCCGCCCCGGCGCGCGGTTAGGCCCTTGGACGCCTTTCCCGCCTTCTTTCCGCTCGCCGGCCGCAAGGTGGTGATCGCCGGCTCCGGCGAACCCGCCGAGGCCAAGCACCGGCTGCTGGCCAGTTCGCCGGCCATTCTGGTCCGGGTCGAGGGGCCCGAGGCCCTGCTGCCCGGCGCCTATTCCGGCGCCATGCTGGCCTTCATCGCCGACGAGGACGAGGGCTTCTGCCAGGCCGCCGCCGCCGCCGCCCGGGTGGCCCGCGCCCTGGTCAATGTCGCTGACCGGCCGCAGCTCTGCGACTTCACCACGCCGGCGGTGATCGACCGCGGCGAGGTGGTGGCCGCCATCGGCACCGGCGGCGCCTCGCCCATGCTGGCCACCATGCTGCGCAACGACATCGAGCAGCGCGTGCCGGAGGGCGCCGGTCGGGTCGCGGCCCTGTTCCGCAAGTTCCAGGACGACATCCGCGCCCGCTTCCCCGAGCTGCACGCCCGCCGCGCCTTCCTGCGCGAGGCCCTGTCCGGCGCGGCGGCGGAAGCGGCCCAGTCCGGCGACATGACCAAGGCCCAGCAGCTGTTCCGCGACGCCATCGCCCGCGGCCCCAAGGCCATCGGCAAGGTCCAGTACGTCGCCGGCCGCGGCCCCGCCGACCTCCTGACCATCCGCGCCAGCCGGGCGCTCGCCGCCGCCGATGTGCTGGTCATCGACGCCGGCGCCGATCCCCAGGTCCTGGCCATGGCCCGCCGCGACGCCGAGCGGCTGGCGCCCGGCGACGCGGGGCCGGAGCACCTGGCCGAATTGGTGGCCTCGGGCCGGCGGGTGGTCCGGGTGCTGGCCGCCCAGATCCCGGCCGGCGAGGTCCAGGCCCTGGCGGCGGCCGGGGTCCCGGTGGAGGTCCTGGCGACGGCGAGCTCGGGTTGAATATAATCCGGGTAATATTGACTCCTGATTTTATCCGGGTAAAAGCGGCGGCCTCGTCTGGAGCCGCTGCATGTCCATTCCCGAAATCCATCGCGCCGCCGTCGCCCGCGCCCTGACCGCGGCCTTCGGCACGGACGTGCTCGACAGCGTCACCCCGCTGTCCGGCGGCCTGTCGGGCGCGCTGATCCTCAAGATCCGGGTGGGCGGCATCGCCTATGTGCTGAGGATCGAGGGCGCCCGCGACGCCTTTCGCGACCCGCATCGCTGGTACGGCTGCATGCGCCGCGCGGCGGAAGCCTGCCTGGCGCCGCGGGTCTGGTGCGCCGACCCCGAGGACGGGGTGGCGGTCCTCGACTTCATTCCCGAACGTCCGATGTCGACCGACTATGCGGGGACGAGGGCCGACCTGATCGTCGAACTGGCCCAGACCGTCCGGATCCTGCACCAGACCCCCGGCTTCCCGCCCCTGGTCGGCTATCTCGACGCTATGGAGAGCCTGCTGGCGCCTTTCCGGGCCGGCGGGATCTTCGCGAAGGGCGTTCTGGACGACCTGCTCGGCCGCTACGCCCGGCTCGCCGCGCTCTACAGCCGGCTGCCGGCGGACGAGGTCTCCAGCCACAACGACCTCAACCCCCGCAACCTTCTCTATGACGGTCGCCGGATCTGGCTGGTGGACTGGGAATCGGCGTTCCGCACCGACCGCTATGTGGATCTCGCGGCGCTTCTCAACATGTTCACCGCCGACGAGGCCGAGGCGGCCCTGGCCGTGCGCACCTATTTCAACCGCGAGCCGACCCCCCAGGAAGCGGCGCGGCTGCAGCTCATGCGCCAGATCAATCACGTCTTCTACGGCGTGATGTTCCTGTCGGGCGCGGCGGCCGAACGGCCGGGGGCGCGGTTCGCCGACCTGGAGGCGCCTCCGCTCGGCCAACTGCATCGGGGCATCAGCGAGGGGGCCTTCGCCCTGGATCCCTGGGAGGGTCGGGTGACCTATGGCAAGGCGCACCTTGCGGCCGCGCGCGACGGCATGGCCGGCCCGGCCTTCGATCAGGCGGCCAGGGTGCTGGCCGCCTGAGCCGTCCTACTGGTCCAAAGACCGGCCATTGGTCTCCGGCAGGAAGAACAGGCAGGTCAGCACCGACAGCAGGGTGAAGCCGAAGGGGTACCAGAGGCCGGAATAGATGTTGCCCACCGCCGCCACGATGGCGAAGGCGGTGAAGGGGACGAAGCCGCCGATCCAGCCCGTGCCGATGTGATAGGGCAGGGACATGGCCGTGTAGCGGATCTTCGTCGGGAACAGCTCCACCAGGCAGGCGGCGATCGGGCCGAACAGGGCGGTGGCGGCGATCACGAACACGAACAGCACCCCGAACAGCAGGGGCAGGTTCATGCGCTTGGGATCCGCCTTGGCCGGATAGCCGGCGGCCGCCAGGGCCTTCTTGATGTCGCCCTCGACCTTGGTCTTGACCAGCTTGGCCTGGGGCTTGGCCAGCCCCTTGGCCGAGGCCGTGGTCACCACGGACGATCCCACCCGCACCTCGGCCTTCGACCCCGGCGCGCCCTTCTGGTTGTCATAGGAGACGCCGGCGTTGGCCAGCACGCTCTTGGCGATGTCGCAGGACGAGACGAAGGACGCCTTGCCGACGGGGTCGAACTGCAGGGAGCACTCCGCCGGATCGGCGACCACCACGACGGGGGTGCGGGCCTGGGCCTCGGCCAGCGCCGGATTGGCGGCCTGGGTCAGGGCGTGGAAGCCGGGGAAATAGGCGACCAGCATGAGCGACATGCCGAACAGCATGACCGGCTTGCGGCCGATCCGGTCCGACAGCCAGCCGAACACCACATAGAAGATCGCGCTGACCGCGGTGGCGACCATCATGATCCAGTTGATGGTTTCGGCCGGCACCTTCAGGAACTTGTCCAGGAAGGTCTGGACGTAGAAGAAGGCCGTGTACCAGACCGCGCCCTGGGCCGACATGATCGCGAACAGCGCGATCAGCACCAGCTTGAGGTTCTTCCACTGGCCGAAGGCCTCGGTGAAGGGCGCATGGCTGATCTCGCCGTCCTCCTTCATCTTCGCGAAGGCCGGGCTCTCGGTGAGCTTCAGGCGCATGAACACCGAGACCGCCAACAGGCCCGCCGAGAACAGGAACGGGATGCGCCAGCCCCAGGCGTCGAAGGCCTCGGGGCCGAAGGTCTTGCCCAGGATCAGGCGGGTCAGCAGGATCACCAGCAGGGCCCCGAACAGGCCGAAGGCCGCCGAGGTCTGGACCCAGCTGGTGGCGTTGCCCCGGCCGTTCGAAGGCGCGTGCTCGGCCACATAGATCGCGGCCCCGCCATATTCCCCGCCGAGCGCGAAGCCCTGCAGGATGCGCATCAGGACCAGCAGGGCCGGCGCCAGCAGGCCGGCCTGGGCGTAGCTGGGCAACAGGCCGATGGCGACCGTCGCGCCGCCCATCAGCATCACCGTCACCAGGAAGGCGCCCTTGCGCCCAACCCGGTCGCCGATTCGCCCGAACACCAGGGCCCCCAGGGGCCGGAAGGCGAAGCCCGCGCCGAACAGGGCGAGCGCCGCGATATAGCCGGCGGTGTCGGTGAGGCCGGAGAAGAAGGTCTTGGAAATGACCTGGGTCAGGCTGCCGAAGACGAAGAAGTCGTACCACTCGAAGGTCGTGCCGGCGGATGACGCGGCGACCACGGTGCGCAGGGACGCGCCCTCCAGCGGCGCCTCCGATGACTGTGCGGCGACTTCGGCCATGTGTTTATGCCCCCCTGAACTGGCGGGAAGGTCTAACACCGGCAAGACCTTGCGCGAAAGGGGCTGGCGACTCGGGCCGCCGCGCGGCCTTGGATCAGGCCGCCGCTTCGTCCCTGAGCGGCCCCGCCTGCGACAGCCGCGCGATCTCGGTGAGCAGGGCGGCCGGCGAGATCGGCTTGGCCACCACCCCGTCCATCCCGGCCTCGATATAGGACTGGTGCTGGTGCGACAGCACGTTGGCGGTCAGCGCCACGATCGGCGTCGCCGCGGCGGGGCAGGCCAGGGCCCGGATGCGCCGCGCGGCCTCCAGCCCGTCGATGCCCGGCATCTGCACGTCCATCAGGATCAGGTCGAAGCTCCCGCGCGCGGCGGCCTCGACGCCCAGCAGGCCGTCCGGCGCCGTCTCGACGCTGGCCCCCAGGTTCTCGAGCAGCTTGGTGGCGATCATCCGGTTGGTCGGGTTGTCCTCGACCACCAGGACCTTCAGGCCGGCCAGGAAGGCCTCGCGGCTGTCCTGCACGACCGCGACGGCCTCGGCAGGCGGGGCGGTGACCTCCAGCCAGAAGGTGGACCCCTCGCCCTCGACGGAGGAGAAGCCGACCCGGCCCCCCATCATCTCGGCCAGGCGCCGCGTGATGGCCAGGCCCAGGCCCGAGCCCCCGAACCGGCGGGTGGTGGAGGCGTCGCCCTGGTCGAAGCGCTGGAAGATCCGGGCCTGGGCCTCGGCGGGGATGCCGACCCCGGTGTCCTCGACCTCGATCCGCAGCAGCCGGGTCTCGCCCTCCAGCAGGCGGGCCCGCAGGGTGATATGGCCTTCAAGGGTGAACTTCACCGCATTGCCGACCAGATTGAACAGGGCCTGGCGCAGCCGCACGGGGTCGGCCCGCACCCAGCCGATCTCGGCGAACCCTTCCAGGCGGATGGCCAGGCCCTTGGCCTCGGCCTGGGGCCGCAGCAGATGCGCCACCCCCTGGGCCAGGGCGGCGGGGTCGATGGATTCCGGCGTCAGCTCCAGGCGCCCCGCCTCGATCTTCGAGAAGTCGATGACGTCGTTGAGCAGCTCCGACAGCATCTGGCCGCAGGACAGCGCCTCCTCCAGCATGCCGCGCCCTTCGCCGGACAGGGCCTCGGACTTCAACAGGTGCAGCACGCCCATCACCCCGTTCAGCGGGGTGCGGATCTCGTGGCTCATATTGGCCAGGAACGCCGCCTTGGCGTCCGCGCCCGCCTCGGCCGCGCGCTGGGCCTCGATCAGGGCGAGTTCCTGGCGCTTGCGGTCGTCGATGTCCTGGATCAGGCCGACGCCCTTCAGCCATTGGCCGTTCCGGTCGATCTTCAGATGGTGGAAGACGCGGACCCATCGCGCCTCGCCCGAGGGGGTGTGGATCCGGGCCTCGATCGCGTCGCCGCCGGCGCGCTGGCCGGAGCGGACCTCGCGGAAGGCGGCCTTGACCCGCTCGATGTCGTCCTCGTGGAAGTGCGGAAAACGCAGGGCGCGCGCGTCCTCGTAGCTCTTGGTCGCCCCGATCAGCCGCTTGAATTCCGGCGAGACCCAGAACGTCTTGTTGACGTGGTCGATCTCATAGACCCCGGCGTCGGCGGCGCTGAGCGCCAGCTTCAGGCGACGCGCATTGCTCTGGGCCTCGCGCTTGGCCAGGGACAGGGCCGAGACGTCGTCGACAAAGGCCAGCATGCCGCGGATCTCGCCCGAGGCGTCGCGCCACGGCCGGGCCTCCCAGCGCACCCAGTGGGCGACGCCCTGGCTGTCGGTGAAGCGGTCCTCCTGGTTGGAGGTCACCTGGCCGGCCAGGGCCCGGCGCTGGGCGCGCAGCAGGCGCTTCGGGATGGTCGGGAAGACCTCCGGCAGGGTGCGGCCGATATAGGGGCGGTGATCCAGGCTGAAGGCCGCCCGCCAGGCGCCGCTGGCCACCACATATTTCAGCTCGGTGTCGAACATGGCCACCGCGACCGGGGCGCTTTCGATCAGGCCGCGGATCTGCTGGCTGGTGCGCACGGCCGCCTCGTGGGCCGCGGTCAGCTCGGTGATGTCCTGGGAGATGCCGCGCAGGGCGAAGACGCCGCTCGGGCGCGGTTCGCAGAGATAGGTGACGCGCCAGGTCGACCAGCGGCCGTTCTTGTTGCGCATGCGGTGGTCGAAGGCCCCGGGCCGGCCCAGCTGCGCGCCTTCAACGAACCGGCGCCGAACCTCCTCGGCCTCGTCGGCGTGCAGCAGGCCGATGAACTGCTCCGGCGTCTCCATCTCGTCCTGGCTGTAGCCGGTGATGGCGCGGATATCCTCGGACCAGGTGATGCGCCGGTCTTCCGGCTCATAGCTCCAGGACCCGATGCCCGCGGCTTCCGCCAGGATCAGCTGGGTCTGGCGCGCGGTCTCCAGCTCCAGGCGCGCGGCGCGATCCTCGGTCACGTCGCGGACGATGCCGATGGTGTGGCCGTCCTCGGTGAACTGGGCGCGGCCTTCGAACCAGCGCCAGTCGCCGTTCTTCATCAGGACGCGCGAGGTGTGGTCGCCGATCCCCTCGGCGGCGACGCGGGCCATGTGGGCCTCGATGCCGGGCAGGTCGTCGGGGTGCATGAAGTCGCGGGCCGGGCGGCCGATCACCTCGGCCTCGGTCCAGCCGGTGGTGCGCAGCCAGGCGGGATTGACCAGCTTGAAGCGGCGGTTGGGGCCCAGCACGAACAGCACTTCGCGGCTGTTCTCGAACAGCCATTGCACCATGCCCGCCCGATCGGTCGGCGTGCAGTCCCTGCGCGCTTCGGCCATGTCCTCGTCCCCCGGTGACGGGCGAGACCATGGGGCAGGAAGCGTAAACGTATGGTTCGAACCCGCGACGATTGACCGCAAGGGTTGCGCGGATGCGGGAGCCACGCGGAAGTGGCCGCCCTGCCCGACGCCGGGGAGGGCGGCCGAGGTCCGTCCTAGAACGCGTTCTCGCCGGTGATGGCCCGGCCCAGGATCAGGGCGTGGACGTCGTGAGCGCCTTCATAGGTGTTCACGGTCTCCAGGTTCGCGGCGTGGCGCATCACGTGATAGTCGCCGGAAATGCCGTTGCCGCCGTGGATGTCGCGGGCCTCGCGGGCGATGGCCAGCGCCTTGCCGCAGTTGTTGCGCTTCATCAGGCTGATGGCCTCGGGCACCCAGGCGCCCTGGTCGATCAGCCGGCCCAGCGCCAGGGCGCCTTCGAAGCCGAGCGCGATCTCGGTCTGCATGTCGGCCAGCTTCTTCTGGATCAGCTGACGGGCGGCGAGCGGCTTGCCGAACACCTTGCGGGTCTGGGTGTATTCGCGGCTGGCGTGCAGGCAGAAGTCCGCCGCGCCCATGGCGCCCCAGGCGATGCCGTAGCGGGCCTTGTTCAGGCAGGAGAACGGTCCGCGCAGGCCCGACACGCCCGGCATCATCTGGTCTTCCGGCACGAACACGTCGGCCAGAGCGATCTCGCCGGTGATGGAGGCGCGCAGGGAAAGCTTGTTCTGGATCTTCGGCGTCTCGAAGCCTTCCGAGCCGCGATCCACCAGGAAGCCGCGGATCACCCCGTCGAGCTTGGCCCAGACCAGGGCCACGTCGGCGATCGGGGCGTTGGTGATCCACATCTTCGCGCCGTTCAGCACATAGCCGCCGGGCGCCTTGCGGGCCACGGTGCGCATGGAGGCGGGGTCGGAGCCGCCGTCCGCCTCGGTCAGGCCGAAGCAGCCGATGATCTCGCCGGCCGCCATGCCGGGCAGGTACTTGCGCTTCTGGGCCTCGGAGCCGAAGGCGAAGATCGGGTACATGACCAGCGACGACTGCACGCTCATCGCCGAGCGGTAGCCGGAATCGATCGCCTCGATCTCGCGGGCGATCAGGCCATAGGCCACGTGATTGACCCCGGCGCAGCCGTACTCTTCCGGAAGCGTCGGGCCGAGGAAGCCCAGGGCGCCCATCTCGGTCATGATCTCGCGATCGAACCGCTCCTCGGCATAGGCCGAGACCACGCGGGGCAGGAGCTTCTCGCGGGCGTAGGCGCGGGCCGAATCCCAGACCATGCGCTCGTCTTCGGAAAGCCGCGCGGCCAGGTCGAGGGGGTCTTCCCAATCGAAGGTCTTGGCGGGGGCGGCGGTGTCGAGGGCCATGGCCGGTCTCCTTAGGTCAGCGCCGCCTTATGGGCCGAAAATGCGCGGCCGTGTAGGCGCCATGCGTTGCGCCGTTTGATCCTGATCAAATTTGCGAATGACTCGCATTGCTAAGTTTCTCGCCTGCAATTAAGAACGCTTCGCAATAGCAGTTTGTGCGGCTTTCAGTGAGGGTTCGGGGATGCGTCGGGTGAAGAGCGGAGTGGTCGGTTATGCGCGCAAGCGGCCGGCGCGGTTGGGCATGCTGGCGCTCGCGGGTGTGGTCAGCCTGGCCGGCGCGGCCCAGGCCGCCGAGGCCGACGCCGACGCCAACGAGATCGCCGGCGTCCAGGTCAACGGCCAGCGCAAGCCGCTCGACACCGACACCGGCCTCTCGGTCCTGCCGACCACGGTCCAGGACACGCCCCAGGCGATCAATGTGATCTCCCAGGCCCAGCTGAAGGCCCAGGGGGTCAACACCCTGGAACAGGCCCTGCGCAACGTGCCGGGCATCACCATCGCCATCGGCGAGGGCGGCACCCTCAACGGCGACCAGTTCAAGATCCGCGGCTTCGACGCCAAGGACGACGTCTATATCGACGGCCTGCGCGACTTCGGCGTCTACACCCGCGACAGCTTCAACTATCAGGAGGTCCAGGTCCTGAAAGGGCCGTCGGGCGCCATGTTCGGGCGCGGCACGACGGGCGGGGCCATCAACACCGTCTCCAAGACGCCCAAGCTCGACGATGTGACGATCCTCGACGCCTATGTCGGCAACGGCGACTACTACCGGGCGCTGGCCGACATCAATCATCAGCTGGGCGAGCATTCGGCCGTGCGGCTGAACCTGATGGGCTCCTCGACCGGCGTGGTCGATCGCGACCTGGTCAAGTCCGACCGCTGGGGGGCGGCGATCTCGGTGGGGCTCGGGCTCGGGACCGACACCAGCGCCGTGCTCAGCTATCTGCACCAGCACGACAACCGCCGCCCCGACTACGGGATCATCATTGTCCAGAAGCCTGGCGACATCGTCGCCCTGCCGGCCACCGAATATGGCGTGGGCGTCGAGCGCTCCAGCTATCTGGGCTTCAAGAACGACGTCGACCGCACCGACGCCGACGTCGTGACCCTGAGGCTCAGCCACAAGCCCGAATCCTGGCTGACGCTCACCTCCGACAGCCGGGTCGGCGCCTATAAGCGCTACTTCCAATATACGACGACCGATCAGTGCAACACGGCCTGCACCACCGCCCTGTTCGACAACAATCCGGCCACCGAGGCCTATGGCGGCATTGGCGGTTCGGGCCCCTATGACCAGGACAGCTGGGGCGCCCAGAACATCTCGACAGCGCGCATGGACTTCACCGTCGGCGGCCTGAAGAACCAGGCGATCGTCGGCCTCGACGTCTCCTACCAGCACAATGACAAACAGTTCTATGCCTACACCCTGCCCAGCGGGATCACGGCGCGGACCGCCATTCCGCACGCCTTGGTCAATCCCGATCCGAACTTCCCGGCGGGCTACACGGTGTTCCGGCCCAGGCCTGGCGTGAACATCACCTGCCCGACCAGCGGCGCCTGCACCACCACCCTGAACGGGGCGACGGTGGCGACCAATGTCACCGCGGCGACCACCCTGTCGACGAAGGGCGAATCGACGGACCTCGCCGTGTTCCTGACCGACCGGCTTTGGCTGACCGAGGAGCTGTCGGTGATCGGATCGCTGCGGCTCGACCGCTACAACGCCGAACTGGACACCCTGCTGATGAGCGGCGCCGAGAGCCCGGTCGGGGGGCTGAAGGTCAAGTCGACCCTGAAGAGCCCGCGGGCCAGCGTGGTCTATGAGCCCTCCCAGACCCAGACCTACTACCTCTCCTGGGGCCGGTCCGAGACCCCGCAGGGAACCTCGGTGGTCGGCGCCGGCACGGCCGTGGCCCTCACCGCCAAGGACCTGGAGCCCGAGGTCAGCCAGATCTGGGAGGCCGGCGCCAAGCTCGCCCTGCCCAGCGGCCGCGCGTCCTTCACCGCCTCGCTGTTCGATGTAAAGAAGGACAACGCCCTGCAGACCGATCCCGGCACCGGCTTCCTGGTCGCCCAGTCGGGCGAGCGCCAGGAGGTCAAGGGGCTCGAGCTCGGCCTGACCGGCAAGCTGACCGACGCCTGGACGGTCAGCGCGGGCTACGCCTATCTCGACGCCAAGATCAAGGAATCCTACTCCAACTGCACCGTGCCCACCTCGACCTCCGGCACGCCGACCGCGGTGATCTGTCCGGTGGGGGTGACGGCCGCGATCCCCGTGCTCAACACCGTCGCCGTGGGCCAGCAGGTGGCCTATGTGCCCAAGACCTCGGCCTCGCTGTTCACCACCTATGACCTGGGCCGATGGGTCCCGGGGCTGAGTGTCGGCGGCGACGCGACCTATCAGAGCAAGCTCAACGTGGCCTACACCGCCCGCAGCGTCTCCTACGCCGACCGCTCGACCCTGACCGCCGCGCGCCTGGCCCAGGTTCCCGAGAGCATCACCCTCAACGCCTTCGCCGCCTGGACCTTCGCCGACGGCCAGCGGCTGGGCCTCAACATCTACAACCTCACCGACCGGCTGAACTACACCCAGGTGTTCTCCAACCGGGCCATTCCCGCCGCCGGCCGGACCTTCATCCTCTCCTACGGCAAGACCTTCTGAGCCGCGCGCCTCCCCTCTTGCGCGGCTCGGCGTCGGCGCGGACCCCTGTCCCGGTCCGCGCCGATCACCTCTTCAGGACCCGACAATGCTGATTCAGATCGAGGGCGTGCTGACGCCCGACCAGGTGGCCCGGTTCCGCCAGACCCTGGCGGCGACGCCCTGGGTCGACGGCAAGGTCACGGCCGGCGAGCAGTCCGCCCAGGCCAAGCGCAATCTGCAGGTTCCGGAGGACTCCCCCACCGCCCGCGAACTGGGCGAGATCATCCTGGGCGCGCTCGGCCGCCACGAGACCTTCGTCTCCGCCGCCCTTCCGCTGCGGGTCTTCCCGCCGCTGTTCAACCGCTACGACGCGGGCATGGGCTTCGACACCCATGTGGACAATTCGATCCGCTTCGCCGGCCCGATCCGCTACCGCACCGATGTCTCGGCCACCCTCTTCCTGTCCGAGCCCGACGAATATGAAGGCGGCGAGCTGATCATCGAGGACACCTACGGCGAACACGCCGTGAAGCTGCCGGCCGGTGACCTGGTGCTCTATCCCTCGTCCAGCCTGCACAGGGTGGCGCCGGTCACGGCGGGCTCCCGCTGGGCCTCATTCTTCTGGATGCAGTCGATGATCCGCGAGGACGCGCGCCGGGCCCTGCTGCACGACATGGACAACGCCATCCGCGCGCTCTCGACCCAGGTGGGCCAGACCGATCCGTCGGTGGTCGCCCTGGCCGGGACCTATCACAACCTGATCCGCATGTGGGCCGAGGTCTGATTTGCCTGCGACGATCCGGCCCCTCGCCCGTCGCGCGATTCGCTGATTCCTTGAGCTCAAGGATCGCAACCTTTCGCGCGGTCCGGTCGTTCCCCTGTCCATGACATCCAGGAACACCGTCATGACGTTGCAGGCCTCGCCCGCCTCCCCGTACGGCCTGCTCAAGCCCTTCATCTGGCTCGCGCTGCTGTCGTTCCTGCTGGGCTTCTCCGGCTTCCTCTTCGCGGGCGCGAGCAGCGTGGCCCAGGCGCACGGCCGGGCGCAGTCGATCTCCGCAGAGCTCTATCCGATGCCGGCGGACGAGGCTGCGGCCCAGCCGATCTAGCCCGCCGCCCCCCGGGCGATGAACCAGCCGTTCCGGAAGCCATCGGCGACCTTGCCATAGACGAACGCGCCGCCGCCGTGGGCCTCCATCCGCCCGCCTGCAGCCTCCAGCACCGCCTGGCCGGCGGCGATGTCCCATTCCATGGTCGGGCCGTGCCGCGGATAGATATCCGCCGCACCCTCGGCCAGCCGGCAGAACTTGATGGAGGAATCCATCGCCTGCGGATGATCGAAGCCGTACTCGGCGGCGTACTTCTCGATGATGTCGGGCTTCATGGTGTGGCTGACCAGGGCGACCGCATGGCCCTGCGGCCAGGCCCTGGCCCGCACCTCGGTCTCCGGCCCGCCCCACACCCGCTTGAAGGTGCGCCCGGCCCGGGTGAACCAGGTCTCGCCCGTCACGGGCGCCATCACGGCGCCGGCGATCGGCCGCTTGCCGGAGATCAGGCCGATATTGACGGTGAAGTTCGGATCGCCCCGCACGAAGGCCTTGGTGCCGTCGATCGGATCGACCAGGAAGAAGGGGTCGCCGATCGCTTCCGGCGCGCCATATTCGCTGGCGTGTTCCTCCGACACCACGTGGACGTCCGGAAACGCCTCGGCCAGGCGGCGCAGAATCAGAAGCTCCGCCTCACGGTCGGCCGCGGTCACCGGGCTCTCGTCGGACTTGGTGTGAACCTTCAGCCCCGATTTCCACAGGGGCAGGATCAGCCGGCCGGCTTCCTCGCAGATGTCGGCCAGGCGGGCGCCGGCGTCGTCAGGCACGGTCGTCGCGCTCATCGGCGGGCTCCTGGCGCGCGGGGGTCGTCGCCGACGAAATCCAGGCGGACCACGGCGGAATCGATCACCTGCTTGCCGGCCTCGTCGAAATTGACCGTGACCTTGCGGCCCGCCACCGACTGCACATGGCCCAGGCCCCAGTCGGGCTGGGCGGGATGGCGGACAAGGACGCCGGGTTCGAGGAAGGGATCTGGACCGCTCATCGGGCCAGGGTCTAGCCTCAGCGCCCGGTTTGCCAAAGCGCCAAATCAGGCCAAGGTCCAGGGCCCATGACCGAAGCCGCCACGATCGCCGAACCCCTTGCGACGCCCCGCACCGCCGAGGTGGCGGCCTATCTGGCCGCGCGCATGTGTCACGACTTCATCAGCCCGGCCAGCGCCATCGTCTCCGGCCTGGACCTGCTGGAGGACCCCAGCGCCCAGGACATGCGCGAGGAGGCCATGGGCCTGATCTCGTCCAGCGCCCGCAAGCTGGCCGACGCGCTCTCCTTCACCCGCGTGGCCTTCGGCGCCTCGGCCATGGCCGAGACCTTCGACTGCCGCGAACTCGCCAAGCTGACCACGGCGATCTTCCAGCACATGCGCGCCCAGCTCGACTGGCAGGTGACGCCTCTGGGGGTCAACAAGCCGGCCGCCCGCACCCTGCTCAATCTCGCCCAGCTGGCCGGCGCGGCCCTGCCGACCGGCGGCACGGCCCGGGTCCAGGCGGTGGAGGAAGACGGCAATCTGGTCATCGCCGTCGAGGCGACCGGCCCGCGCGCCCGGCTGCGGCCCGAGGTCGCCGCCGGCCTGCGCGGCGAGCCCATGGGCGAAGGCCTGCACGGCCATTGGGTCCAGGCCTATTACGTCAGCCTGTTCATAAATGACGCCGGCGGCCGGGTGTTCGCCGAGGCCTCCGAGGAGAAGGTGGTGTTCGCCGCCACCCTGCCGGCCTGATCCCCATTTTGGGTTCGAGACGCGTTTGAATTCAATAGTCTAGCTTGGTCTGACGGGGCGCCGGCGCCCAGGGCGCGGTCATGCGCCCCAAATCGGGTGGTCCCGCGTTAAGATTTGTCGCGTTCACACGCCTCCTTAACCAAAGCCGCGCGAAATGAAGGCGATTGGAAGAGGTGTGGCTTTTGAAGACCTGTCTGGTGGTCGACGACAGCAAGGTCATCCGCAAGGTGGCTCGCCGCATCCTGGAGGACCTTGGCTTCGAGATCGCCGAGGCGTCCGACGGGATGGAGGCGCTCGCCTGGTGTCGCGCCGCCATGCCTGACGCCGTGCTGCTCGACTGGAACATGCCGGTGATGAACGGGATCGAGTTCCTGCGCCACCTGCGTCGCGAGCCCGGCGGCGACAAGCCGACCGTGGTGTTCTGCACCGTCGAGAACGATCTGGACCACATCCGCGAGGCCCTGGCGGCCGGCGCCAACGAGTACATCATGAAGCCCTTCGACGGCGACATCATCGCCTCCAAGCTGGTCGAGGTCGGACTGGCATGACGCCTGAAGATCGCGAACTGGCGGCGCAGATCTGCGCGTCGCGGGCCGGGCTGCTGATCGACCCGGAAAAGGCCTATTTCATCGAGAGCCGGCTCGCGCCCGTCGCCCGCCGCGAGGGCTTCGGCTCGGTCGACGACATGCTGGGCGATCTGCGGCTGAAGCGCGACGACCGTCTGGCCTGGTCGATCGTCGAGGCCCTGGCCGCCGGCGAGACCGCCTTCTATCGCGACCGCCGCCCCTTCGCCCTGTTCGAGACGGAAATCCTGCCGACTCTGGCCCGCCTGCGCGGCAATGAGCCGATCCGCATCTGGAGCGCCGCCTGCGGCTCGGGCCAAGAGATCTATTCGCTCGCCATGACCGTCGAGGACATGCGCGGCCAGATTCCCGGCGCCAAGGTCGAGCTGTTCGCCTCCGATCTCTCCGAGCGCGCCCTGGAGAAGGCCCAGAGCGGCCTCTACACCCAGTTCGAGATCCAGCGCGGCCTGCCGATCCGCCACCTGGTCAATCATTTCGAGAAGGCGGACGAGATGTGGGTGCTGTCGCCCCGCATCCGCCAGATGGTCCGCTGGCGGCGCATCAACCTGATCGCCGACCTGTCCACCGCCGGCCGCTTCGACGTGATCTTCTGCCGCTATGTGCTGGGCGGCCTCACGCCCCAGATGAAGCCCCGCCTGCTGGAGAACCTCGCCCGCGCGCTCAGCCCCGACGGCTTCCTGGTGCTGGGCGAGGGCGAAGGGGTCACCGGCGTGTCCGACGCGTTCCAGGCGGTGACCGGCCGGCCAGGCGTCTACGCCCGCAATCCCGCCTATCGCGCCGCCGCCTGAAAGGCGAGGGGGCCTGACGGGTCGGGCCCGCCGGGCTAAGGTCGCCGCGACATCGGGAGACCCAGATGCGCCGCAGTCTTGTTTCCACTCTGATCCTGGTCGCGGCCCTGTCGCTGGCCGCCTGCAACCGCCAGGACAAGGCGCCCAAGGCGTCGGCGGCCAAGCCGGCGGCGATCGCGCCCGCGGCCCCTCAGCCCCCCGCGGCGCCCGCCGCCCAGGGCTTCCGCCACGCGGCCGGCCTGGACCTGTTCGGCTACTATTTTCCGAAGTCCGACGTGATGTTCGGCAATTTCAAGCTCCGGCAGGTCAATCTCGGCTCGGCCGAGGAGTTCGAGGCCTATGAGAAGGGCCAGAGGATCTCGCCCAACTACGCCCCGGTGATGCTCGAATTCGACGACGTCACCAGCCCGCAGAAGGAAAACGAACTCGGCCAGACCTATCACGAGGTCAGCCGTCGCGTGCTGCCCGACGCCTATGAGGTGACGGCCGGGACGATCCGCTTCCACGGGCATGACGAGGTCCTGGGCGAAGTCGCCTTCGAGGGCCGGATCGATGCGGCCGCCCTGGCCCGGGTGCGCGCCGGCGGGGCGGAGGAGCCGGTCCTGACCGGCGTGGTCACCGCCATGCGCCAGAGGCTGAACCGGGCCTTCGTCTGGTTCGGCGGGGACTGACCCCAAAAGAAGAAACCCCGCCGGTGAGGGCGGGGCTTCGAACGCTCTGAGACCTGCGAAAGGTCTAGTGCTTGGCGTCTTCGGCGGTGCCGGTGACGGCCTTGCCGGCGGCCTGGACGTCCTTGCCGGCGCCCGAGACGGTGTTGCAGGCGGTGACGGCGAGGCTCGAGGCCACGAGGGCCAGCAGGATGATTTTGCGCATGGACTTAGGTCTCCGCGACGGTGTGGAAGGGAACGCCCTCAACAACGGTCAAGCCGCAGCTTGGTTCCCGCTCGCCGCGGTCTGATGTGTCGGCGGCACATAGGCCGGGGTGGGGAATTCCAGGCGGGCGCTGATCCCGCCATGGGCGTTGCGGACCAGCTCTGCGGTGCCCCGCAGCTGGCGGGCGAAGGCGTTCATCAGGGTGCGCCCGACCCCTGACCCGGCCAGGGCCGAATCCGGCGGGGAGCCGTCGTCGCTGATGATCAGAACGGCCTCGCCGTTCTCCACCTTGAACTCGACCAGCAGTCGCCCGCCCCGGCCGGCGAAGGCGTGCTTCTGGGCGTTGGTGATGGCCTCCACCGTGAACAGGGCCAGCGGCGCGAGCCGGTCGGGATCGATGACCAGGGCGTCGACCTTCAGCTCGGTCTCCACCGTCGCCCCGTGCAGGGAATCGGCGGCGATCAGCTGGGCGGTCAGCTCCTCCAGGAACGGGCGCAGATCCACCTGCTTGAGGTCGGGGCCCTGATAGAGGGCGCGGTAGATGAGGGCGAGCGCCGTGATCCTCTGGCGGGTGTCGGACATGGCGGCGCGGGCGGCCGGGTCGGACAGGGCCCGCTGCTGCATGTTGAGCAGGCTGGTGATGACCTGCAGGTTGTTCTTCACCCGGTGATGGATCTCGCGCATCAGCGCATCCTTCTGGGCCAGGTTCTCGCGCAGGGCGCCGTCGCGGGCCAGGATGGCGTCGGCCATGTCCTCGAGGGTCTCGGCGAGGTCGCGGATCTCCGGCGGCGCCTGTTCGGCCTGGATGGCGCGGACGCTGAACCGGCCCCGCGCGTAGAGGGCGGCGATGCGCTGCAGATAGTTGATCCAGCGGATCACCACCCGGTCGGCGGCCACCAGCACGGCGGTGAGCGACAGGGCGAAGGTGAGCAGCGGGAAGGCCAGGCCGCTCAGGGGATTGATCCAGGCCCAGGCGAACAGGTCCTGCGACTTGGCCGAGAGGATCACATAGAGGTCGTCGCCCACCAGCGGCGCGGCGGAGAACACCCGGCTGCGGTCGTGGGCGTCGCGGCCGGTCCAGACGGTCGAGCCCTGGGCGGCGATACGGCTGCGCCATCCCTTCGGCAGGGCCGGAAAGGCCTGGGCGTCGGTGGCGTTGACATAGTGGCCGGTGGAATCGGCCAGCGCCACCTCGGCGTCCACGGGCAGCGAGGCGTCGGACAGCTTGGGGGCCAGGCTGGCCAGGGAGATCACCGCCACCAGGCCGCCGTCGAACTGATGGTCCGGACCCGTGGCCCGCACGGCGGCCAGCAGGGCGGGCTGCCGGGCGTAGGCCGCGCCGGCGTCGCGGGTCACCACCATGTTCTCGCCGGCGGCCATGCGCTGGAACCACGGGCGCTGGGCGCGTTGCGGGTCAAAGGGGGTGTCGGCGGCGGCGCAGGCCACCCGCCCGTTGCGGTCGAACCGGATCAGGTTGGCGTAGCCGGGAATGCGCTGGGTGACTTCGGCCAGCCGCTGGGCGCACTGGAAGCCGATGGAGCCCGGGGCGAGGGTCTCCAGCAGGATATCGGCCGCTTCCATCCGGGCCCGGGCGGTGGCGGCGCTGCGCTCGGCGGCGGCGGCCAGGCCGGCGCGCCGGGTCTCGCCCTCCCGCTGGAAGGCCAGGGTCGACTGCACCGCGCCCAGGATCAGTACAGGCAGCAGCGCCGCCGCGAGGGCGGCGGTCAATCGGACACGGATGGTGGAGAGCGAACCCCAGGGCGCCTGGATCACGGCCATCGCCTATCGGACGACGCTAAGCCGCTCCGCGTCAGCCAGTATGGCTCGCATGGCGTCACCGGCCGGGGCGCCGTCGCGATCATAGGCGCCGTCCTCCAGTATGGCGTGCAAGGCGCGGCGCGCCCGGCTCACCCGGCTCTTCACCGTGCCCACCGCCACGCCGCAGATTTCCGCCGCTTCTTCATAGGCGAAGCCGCCGGCCCCGACCAGGACCAGGGCTTCCCGCTGTTCGGCGGGCAGCATGGCCAGGCCCTGGCGCAGTTCGTCCAGCGCGAGGGGGGAGGCGGGATCGTCGATCGCGACCAGGGTGCGCTCGGCCGATTCCTGGTCGAGCTGGATCTGCCGCCACGACCGGCGCTTCTCGGAATAGAACTGGTTGCGCAGGATCATGAAGGTCCAGGCCTTCATATTGGTGCCCATCTGATAGCTCTCGCGGGCGTCCCAGGCCTTCATCATGGCGTCCTGGGCGAGGTCGTCGGCGGCGGTCGGGTCCCCGGTGAGGGTGCGTGCGAAGGCGCGCAGATGCGGGATCAGGGCGACCAGCTCGCGCTTGAACCCCTCGTCGGCGTCAGGGGCGCGGTACGGCTCCGCGGAGGCCATCAGCCCTTCTCCGGCGGCGATTGGTCGGCCTTGCGCAGAATATCCAGGAACTCGTCGGGGACCGGCTCATTGACCACGTCGTCGAACATCTGGCGGAGGCGCACGCCGATGGCGTGCTGGCGCAGGCGCGCCTCGTCCAGCGCGGCGGAGCCGCGTCTGGCCTGGTCGGTGGGTTGTTGATCGATCATATGTTCAACATTCCGCGGTCGCGGAACTCGCCCCCTCGGTTGATCCTCGTCGCCCATCAACGCCCAGCTCCACCGCGGGTTCCCGCCGTTCGAACTCTAGTGTGCAGAAAACGCAGGTCCGTGGGAACCGGTTCCCTGGGCAGGCGTTTCGAGCTCTATGGTGAAGTCTGCGCCGGACGCGTCCGGCCGGCGCGCCTGTGTCTGATGGGAGGGGTTTCCTTTGAGTCTTCTTGCACGCCTGGCGCCGCATCTGCCTTACGTCCGCCGCTACGCCCGGGCCCTGACCGGCGACCAGACGACGGGCGACCAATATGTCCGCGTCTCGCTGGAGGCGTTGGCCGCCGGCGAGCGGATTCTGGAGCCCAATCTGACGCCCCGCGTGGCGCTCTATCAGGTCTTCCACGCCATCTGGTGCTCCACGGGCGCGCGCCTGGAGGACAGCACGGACGACGGGACCGGGGCCCAGGACGCCGGGCGCCGCCTGATGCGCATCGCGCCGCGGTCGCGCCAGGCCTTCCTGCTCACCGCCCTTGAGGGCTTCACGCCCTCGGAAGCCGCGCACATCCTGGGCGTCGAGTTCGGCGAGGTCGAACACCTCATCGCCGCCGCCCAGACCGAGATCGACGCCGAGCTAGCCACCGATGTGCTGATCATCGAGGACGAACCGGTGATCGCCGCCGACATCGAGGCCCTGGTGACCGAGCTCGGCCACACCGTGGTCGACATCGCCGCCACCCGCACCGAGGCGCTGGACGCCGTGGCCCGCAAGACGCCCGGCCTGGTCCTGGCCGACATCCAGCTGGCCGACGGCTCGTCCGGCATCGATGCGGTCAAGGACATCCTGGCCCGCAACGACGTGCCGGTGATCTTCATCACCGCCTTCCCGGAACGCCTGCTGACCGGCGAGCGGCCCGAGCCGACCTTCCTGATCACCAAGCCGTTCCAGCCGGAAACCGTGAAGGCGGCGATCGGACAGGCCCTGTTCTTCCATCCGCGCAACGCCCGTCAGGCGGCCTGACCGCCGGGCGGAACCGCCGACCCGCATCGACGTTTCCCGAATTGCGGAGCCGCGGGGCTCCTGGTTCATGGAGACGTCGATGCTTGGTTGGGCCCTGACCTTCGCCATTCTGGCCGTGATCGCCGGTGTTCTGGGATTCGTCGGCCTGGCGGGAATCGCCGCCTCGGTGGCCAAGATCCTGTTCGTGCTGTTCCTGGTTCTGCTGGTGGCGAGTTTCGTCATCCGCGCGGTCCGGGGGCAATCGGTGGTCTAGCGCCGCCGCGCCGCGTCCAGACAGCAGAACGGCCGCCCTCGGGCGGCCGTTTGACTATGGGGGATCGCCCTGGGCGGTCGGGCTAGTTCGGGGCGGGCGCGGTCTGCTGGACGGCCGCGTTCCCGGTGTCGAAATGGCGGGCGCTCTGGGCCTGGCTCTGGGCGGAGGGTTCGCTGGCCGCGAGCTTGGGCGCGCTCGCGCTCCACGCCCCGAACAGGGCCAGGGCCGCAAGCGCGGTCGAGAACAGCAGCACCCACAGGACGGGGCGTCCCAGGCGGGCCTGGCGCGCCCGGGTCGCATTGAGGACCAGGCGGGAGGGGTACTTCAGGGAAATGGGCATGGCGTCAGGCTCCGTGGCGAGGTGGGCCCGATCGGAGCGGCGGCTCTCAGACCGGGAAGTAGTTGTAGGGGCCGGGCGCCAGTCGGGCGCTGTCGGCGGGATGGGACAGGCGGCCGATCAGGCCCCCGGCGGCGGCGATGCCGACGATCATGGCGATGGCCGCCAGGCGACGACGGCGCGGATTGCGCGCGCCCATGGAGCCGGCGCGGAACGTCGAAATCTCAATATCCGGATTCACGGCAGACACCCCTCTTGTCGCGAGCCGTCCGCCCGCAGTCTGATAACGTGCCGAGCCGCCAGACTGTTCCGCCCCGTCCTCGCCACAGTCGCAGATTAGGACTTGGCCTTCTTCGCCTGGAGCGCCCTATTGGGGCCCATGACCATGCTGCGCCTTGTCCTCGCCGCCGCCCTTCTGACGGCGCCCCTCTCGATCCTGCCCGCCGTGGCTCACGCCCAGGCCCAGGCGGCCGAGGCCTATCAGGGCCGCACGGTGCGCGACGCCAAGGGCGTCGTCCTGGGGGTGATCGAGAAAGTGGTGCTGGACGCCCGCGGCCGTCCGGCCCAGGCCCTGGTGCGGGTGCAGGGTCATCCTTCGGCCGGCCTGCGCAGCCTGGCGGTCGCAGGCCTGGTCGCGGACGCCGGCGGATTCACGACCCCGCTGACCAAGGCCGAGTTCGACGCCATGCCGGCGGTGCAGCTGGACGAGCCCGCCGCCTGAGCCGCTAAAAAAATTTCGCGCCGGGCGGGAACGCTTCGCCGGAAAGCTCGTTTTCAATATGCGGAGGCGGCGACGCCCCCCCCGACTTGTGACCGGCGGATACGCCGGTCTGCCGCCTCCGCACCCCCTATTCTCGACGACACGCCTGGGCGGACCACTGGTCCGCCCTTTCTTTTTACCGGCGCGGAGATCAGCGGGGAGCGGACAGCTTCAGCACGACATCGACGCGACGCCGCAGGGGGCGGATGTCCCCGGAGGCGGTGACCGCGCCGGCCTGGCCCGCGGCGGCCTCCTCGAACTGGGCGGTGGGCAGGCCCTGGGCGGTCAGGGTGCGGGTCACGGCCGCGGCGCGACGCTGGGACAGCTCCAGATTCGCCTGGGGCGCGCCCGCGGCGTCGGCCAGGCCCAGCACATTGACGCGATCGACCTTGCAGGTCTTGGCCTGGGCGGCGGCGGCGGAGATCACCGCCCGCCCCTCGTCCGTGACCTCGGCGGAGTCGGGCTCGAAATAGATCTGCACCGTCATGTCGCTGCAGGCGGGCGGGCGGCTCGCCAGGCGCGGCGCCAGGCTGGCGCACCCCGCGGCTTGAACCGCCAGAACAGTCGCGATGCTCAAAGTCCAAGCCCGGTTCATCTGTCGCCCCTCGGTCACAACCTTGAGCGTGCAACGCGTGGTCGCCGTCGAAGTTCCGGCGGAACCCCGGCCGAGCTGCGCCGTTGGAGGGGGACATTCACGCCCGGAGACCCTGACATGTTCTGGACCCGCAAACCTCATGCCGTCGCCCATGCCGAGGGCGTCGCGCCAGACCACGCCCGCGAGATCGCCGCCGCCTATGACCGGGGGCGCCGGGATGAACGCAAGGCCCGCAAGCGCCACCCGATCCTGATGGGCCTGACCTTCGGCGCGGCCGCCCTGGGCGCCGTCGTGCTGGTCCTGGCCGCCAAGGAAGGCTCCTTCGCCCGCAGCGGCGACGCCGTGGACCAGGGGCTGGCCGTCGCCGCCGACAAGGCCGAGCCGGCCGTCCGCAACGCCGCGGGCGACGCCGGGGCCGCCCTCAAGGATGTGGGCCACAGCCTGACGCCCGCCGCCGACAAGGCCCAGTGATCCGCGCATGACGGGCCGCCCCGTTCTCAAGCGTATCGAGCTGGTGGCCAACACCGCCTCCGGCGGCGTCGGCCCCGACGCCCCCGACGCCGCCCGAGAGATCCTCGCCGCCCACGGCGTCGACGCCCGGGTGCAGTCGCCCCAGGACGGCGACCTGATGGCGTGCCTGCGCCGCGCCGTTGACGCGCGCCCCGACCTGGTGGTCATCCTGGCCGGCGACGGCACGGCGCGGGCGGCCGCGGAGCTCTGCGGTCCCAAGGGCCCACTGCTCGCGCCCCTGCCGGGGGGAACCATGAACATGCTGCCCCGCGCCATCTATGGGACCCTGTCCTGGCAGGACGCCCTGCAGGCCATCCTCACCGATGGCGAGGTCCGCTCCCTCGGGGGCGGGGAGGTCGATGGCCGCCTGTTCCTGATCGCCGCGATCCTGGGGTCGCCGGCCCTCTGGGCGCCGGCCCGCGAGGCGGTCCGCCAGGGCCGCTTCGACCTGGCCTGGGCCCGGGCGCAGCGCGCCCTGCGGCGCGCCTTTTCGGGGCGCCTGCGCTACGCCCTGGACGACCGCAGCCGCGGCAAGGCCGAGGCGATCGCCTTCCTCTGCCCCGTCGGATCCAGCGCCCTGGCCGACGAGGACCAGATGCTCGAGGCCGCCGCGCTCGACCCCGCGGGCGCCGCCGAGGCCTTCCGCCTGGGCGTCAACGCCATGATGGGCGACTGGCGGCGCGATCCCGCCGCCCAGACCTCGCCCTGCCGCGCCGGCGCCGTCTGGGCCGCCCAGGGCCTGCCCGCCCTGCTGGACGGCGAGCCGGTGCGGCTTCCCGCCCGCGTCCGCATCACCTGGCGGCCGGACGTGGTGCGCGTCCTGGCGCCGCGGACCGTCTCATGATCCGCATCGCCCACCTGTCGGACATCCATTTCGGCGACGAGAACGTCCCGGCCCTGGCGGCGGCCACCGCCTGGCTGAACAGCCAGAGCCTCGACCTGATCATTGTCTCCGGCGACCTGACCCGGTTCGGCGAGCGCGGGGAATTCACCGCCGCGCGGGACTGGATCGAAAGTCTCAGGGGCCCCCGGCTGGTGGTGCCGGGCAATCACGACACGCCCTATTTCGCCTGGCTGGAGCGGCTGGTCTCGCCCTTCGGCCGCTATGAGCGGGCGATCGGCCCCGCCGAGGTCTCGACCTGGACCGGTCCGCGCCTGGCGGTCTACGGCCTGAACACCGCGCGCGGGGTCCAACCCCGGGCCAACTGGTCCAAGGGCCAGATCTCGCCGCGCCAGGTCGACGCCGCCCTGGCCTGGTTCGCCCAGGCGCCGGCCGACGCCGCCCGCCTGCTCGTCTGCCACCACCCCCTGACCGAGATGCTCGGCGGGCCGATGACCGGCAAGGTCTGGGGCGGGCACCACGCCGCCGAGCGCCTGGCCGCGGCGGGGATCGATCTGGTGCTGTCGGGGCACGTCCATGTGCCCTTCGTCCTGCCCTATGTGTTCAATGAGCGCTGCGCGGCGGTGGGGGCGGGCACCTTGTCGACCCGGGAGCGGGGCTGCCCGGCCGGGTTCAATGTGATCGAGATCACCGCGGACGAGGTGCGGATCGTCGCCCAGGGCTGGAGCGGGAGCGCCTTCACCCCCTGGCGAAGCTGGGGTCGGCCCCGGACGTAGAAACGCGCCCCCGAGGCGGGCTCGGAGGCGCGTTCCGCAACAACTCTGGGGCGCGCCCCGTCAGACCGCTCGACCGCGCACCATGTGCGAGATCAGGCTGACGACGAACAGCACCAGGAAGACGAAGAACAGGATCTTGGCGACGCCGATGGCGGCGCCGGCGATGCCGGTGAAGCCCAGCAGACCGGCGATGAGGGCGACCACCAGGAAGGTCAGGGCCCAACTCAGCATGACGATTCTCCTCGATTATCGAACCTAGACTGAACGCGCGCTGGGGGCGGCCGTTCCGGGGTCGCTCGCCCCCTGCAGCGGAAAGCGCCAGGCCGTTCCGGCGCCCGTCGCCGCGGCGTACTGGGCCTCAGCGAAACTCCAGTTCGGCAGGGCGTCGAACCAGGCGCCGAGGAAGCCCTTCCGGTCGTTCTTGTGGTCCAGATAATAGGCGTGCTCCCACAGGTCGCAGACCAGGAGCGGCGTCAGGCCGGCCTCGACGATCAGGGGCGCGCCGTCATGGGTGGCGACCACCTTCAGCTGTGCGCCCTCGGCGGCCAGCCAGACCCAGCCCGAGCCGAAGTGACCCGCGCCCGCCTCGACCAGGGCGGTCTTCAGCCCCGCCAGGTCGCCGAAGGCCTTGGCGACGGCCTGGGCGAGATCGCCCTCCGGCGTCTGGCGGCGGGGCGACAGGGCCTCCCAGAAGAAGGCGTGGTTCCAGGCCTGGCCGGCGTTGTTGAACAGCTTGGCCTGGGCGGGGTCGCCCTGGGCCTGGGCGATCAGGCCCTCGAGGCTGTCGGGCGCCATGCCGCGCTCGGCGACCAGGGCGTTCAGGGTGTCGATATAGGTCTTGTGATGCTTGTCGTGATGCAGATGCATCGTCTCGCGCGAGATCACGGGCTCAAGCGCGGCGTGGTCGAAGGGCAGGTCGGGAAGCTGGAACATGACGGGTTTCCGATAGGAAGGCGCAAAGCGCGCGCCCCTCGGAAACCCGGCAGGGTCGGATTGGTTCGACTATTTCTTCGGCGTGGCGTTCCGCCCGGCCATGAAGGCGCTGACGATGGCCGCCGTGACCTTGGGGTTCTTGAAGGCCACCGCTCCGGCCGCCAGCACCGCGCTGGCCGCGACGAGCGGTTTGTCCCGGGCCAGCTCGATCAGGCGCGAGACCAGGTCCTTCTCTTCGGCCACGGGCTTCTTGAAGCGCGGCGGATTGGCGGCCAGGGCCGCGATCAGTCCGCCCAGGCCGATCATGGCCGCGGCGAGCGCGCAGACGGCTGCGGCCGCCCAGGCCGGGCCGATCATCGGGCGCAGGGCCGCATAGACGGCGAAGGCCGCCGCCACAACGCCCACCGCCGACGCCGCCGAGAGGGCGGCGACGGCGCAGGCGATCTGGATCGCCTTCTTCAGGATCAACGGTCGCGGCCGCTGGCCAGCAGAAGGCCGACGAGCAGGCCGACGCCGAGCGCCGCGCCGGCCGCCAGCAGCGGCTTCTCGCGGATCTTCTCGACGGTGTAGCGCTGGGCTTCGTCCAGGTGCTGGCCGGCGCCGTCGGCATAGGTGCGCGACTGGGCGCGGATCTGCTCGACGCCCTCGCTCACGACCTTTTCGAAGCGCTTGGCGGCTTCCGCGAAGCTCTTCTCGGTCTGGGCGGCGAGATGGCTGGCGGCTTCGGCGACCGATTGGGCCGCGGCCTTGGCGTCGGCGGCGGCCTTGTCAGCGGTGGCGGTCATGAGAAATCTCCAATGGCGTGGGACCGCAAGGCGACCTTGCGGGCGGTGGGGGAGCACTGCCTCAACATCTTTACAATAGGCTGGTTCCCAAATCGTGGCAAAGCTGGCGGGGAGCCCTGGGAATAATATCCTGGCCTCAACCATGAGTTACTATCGCGTCGGCTCGAACAAAGTTTTATGCTCCCGAACATGCCAAGCGCGGCCGTGGACCATAGTCTGGAAGCCAAGCGCCTCGAACTCGCACTCAACGCCGCCCGGCTCGGGGAGTTCGAGTGGGACATGGAGCGCGACCTTCTCATCACCAGCGCGCGCATGTCGGCGATCACCGGCGTGCCGGCCGGAAGCGTGCCCGCGGCGGGCGGCGAGACCCTCTACAGCTACATCCACCCCGACGACCGCGCCGCGATCCAGGCGACCGTCGAGAAGGGCCTGCGCGCCGAGGGCCGCTACGAGGTGGAATACCGGCTGGCCCCCGGCCCCGGCCGCCCGACGATCTGGCTGAAGTCCAGCGGGGACCTGGTTCGCGACGACGCCGGCAAGCCGCGCGCCGTCTGCGGCGTGGTCCAGGACATCACCGAACGCAAGACCGAGGAAGACCAGCGCCAGACCCTGATGGCCGAGCTGGACCACCGGGTGAAGAACGTGCTGGCCGCGGTCCAGACGCTGGCCCAGCAGACCGCCCGGCGCACGACCTCGCTCGAAAGCTTCCTCACCACCTTCGCCGGCCGGCTGAAGTCCATGGCCTCGGCCAATGAGCTGCTGACGGCCGCCCGCTGGCGCGGCGCCGCCATCGCCCACCTGGCCGCCGCCGAGCTGGGCGGCATCGCGCCGGGCCAGACCCGCTGGGACGGGCCGGAACTGTTCCTCACGCCCAGGGCCGCCAACGCCCTGTCGCTGGCCCTGCACGAGCTGGCCACCAATGCGCTGAAGTTCGGCGCCCTCTCCACCGAGCATGGTCGGGTCTATCTGCGCTGGGTGCGGCGCTCGGAGAACGGCTTCGAGCTGACCTGGACCGAGACCGGCGGCCCGACCGTCCAGGCGCCCAAGCACCTCGGCTTCGGCTCCACCCTGCTGGAGCAGGTGACCGGCCGCGAGCTGAACGGCGAGGTGAAGATCGAATACCCCGCCTCCGGCGTCCGGGTCCGCCTGTCGGCCGGCGACCAGGCGGTGGTCGAGCGCCCGGATACGGTGCCCAGCGCGCCGGCCGCGCGCGCCGCCGTCCTGCCCCCCGTCGACGCCGAGGACGCCGATTTGCGCGGCGCCCGCGTGCTGATCGTCGAGGACGCCGTCCTGCTGGCCATGGAGCTGGAGACCGGCCTGTCCGAGGCCGGCGCGGTGGTGATCGGCCCGGCCTATGAGCTGGAGGAGGCGATCGCCCTGCTGGACCAGCCGATCGACGCCGCCGTGCTGGACGCCAATCTCAACGGCCGCTCGGTGATGCCCGTGGCCGAGGTGCTGGCCGCCCGCGGCGTGCCCTTCGTCTTCGCCACCGGCTATGGCGACACCGGCGGCGCCCCCGGCGGCTTCGACGCGCCCATCATCCGCAAGCCTTATGACGTGACCCAGGTCGCCGCCGCGGTGGCGAGCCTGCTGCGGGCTCGGTAGGCGCCTCTAAGGCGTCCGCCAGACCCAGCCGACCCAACCGTCCGTCGCGGTGAAATCCAGGTCGCTCGCCCGAACAAGACCGATCCGCGCCATGACCGCCTGCGACCGGAGGTTATCCGGCGCGGTGTAGCTGAACACCCCGGCCCGGCCATGGGCGGACCGGGCGTCGTCGAGCACCGCGCGCGCGCCTTCCGACGCATAGCCGAAGCCCCAGGCGGCGCGGCGAAGTCGCCAGCCGATTTCAACGCCCTCGCCCAGCACATGCCCTGCCGGGATCGGGAGCAGACCCACATAGCCCAGGAACTCGCCGTCGCGATCGGTCATGGCGAACCGCGAAAAGCCCCGGGCGTCGAACACCTGGCGATAGCGCGCGAGCTTCGCGTCGCTTTCGGCGCGCGTCAGCGGGCGATGCGCGTCCCACATCACCTCGGGGTCCGCGTGCAGGGCGGCGAAGGCCGGCGCATCGTCGTCGGTCCACGGACGCAGCCTCAGCCGAGCGGTCTCGATCATCGGCGCCTCCCGTCCCGGGGCGGGCCCCTAGGCCTTTCCGTTCAGGAAATCGATCATGGCCGGGGTCGCGTTGCGGTCCTGGATCATGAACATGTGGCCGCCCTTGAAGAACCGCAGGGTCGAGCCGGGAATCTGAATCGCGAGATTGAGCTGGGCCTGGGGCTGGGCGATGCCGTCGAACCGGCCCGCGGCGATCAGGGTAGGGGTCTTGACCCGGGGCAGGCGGTCCCAGACGTCGTGGTGCGACCGGGCCTCCAGCTGGCGGCGCGCGCCCTCGACGCGGCCAGGTTCGCCGGCGAAGGGATCGGTCGCGGTCATGGCGATGATCTGGGCGAACAGCTCGGCGTTGGCCGCCTGCCAGGCGGCGTCCTGCCGGGTGTCGGAGATCGGCGCCAGGTGTCGGGCGCGGGCCTCGCCCTGCAGGTGATCGATCTCGTGGAACGGGAAGGAGGCGCCGCCCGCCCCGCCCGGCGAGGTGCAGGCCAGCACCAGACGGCGCACCCGCTGCGGATGACGCAGGACGAATTCCTGGGCGACCATGCCGCCGAACGAGACCCCCACCACATGGGCCGTCTCCCAGCCGATCGCGTCCATCAGGGCCGCGGCGTCGTCGGCGTAGTCGGCCATGCTGTAGGTCTGGTCGGGCTTGTCCGACTGGCCCAGACCGCGCTGGTCATAGGCGAGCACGTCGAAGGCCCGGGCCAGGGGGCCGTCGAACACATTGGGCTTGTTGCGCAGGTCTCCGCCCGTGCCGGAGATGAACAGCAGCGGCTCTCCCGCCCCGGCGCGCTCATAGTAGAGATTGAGGCTGGGCGTGGCGGCGAAGGGCATGGACCGGTCTCCGGCGAAGGGAGGGCGGATGATGGGCGGGACTCGCGCCCCGGCCAAGCCCATTCGGGATCAAGGGTGCGGCCCAGGCGGCCGCCCCGGGACAAATAGGACGTGCGCGCAGAGGATTGAATGGCCCCGCTTGCGCACGCCTGGGGCGAATAATAGGACTTCATTAGGGCCTCGCATGGTGGTTTGAGCGGGCGTGTCTGGTGAGTCTCATGTCCCTTGAACCGTCGTCCGATGTCTTCGCCGCAGCGACCGTCTTCGAAGATCCCACCCCCCTCGGCTATCTGAACGCCGACGCCCGGGACGGGACCGCGTCCAACGGCAAGATCAGCTACACCATCGACCATGCGGCCAATAACCTGGTCGGCGGCGCACCGGGGTGGTCCTACGCCCTGGGCGTCGGCTTCACGGTCACCTACGCGTTCCGGGCCACCGAACCGACGACCATGCCGTCCGACACCGGCGGCTTCACCCGCTTCTCCACCGCCCAGATCGACCAGGCGGAAAAGGCCCTGCTCGCCTGGTCCGATGTCGCGAACATCCGCTTCATGCGCGTGGGCACGGGCGATGTCGGGGACGCCGCCTATTCGGACCAGGCCTCGATCCTGTTCGGCAATTATTCGACCGGGGAATCCGGCTCGGCAGCCTTCGCCTATATGCCGGGCTCGACGAGCTTCACCTCATCCTCCGGCGACGTCTGGGTGAACAATACGCTCAGCTACAACGCCGCGCCGACCAGCAACAATTACGGCGGCATGGTCCTGGTCCACGAGATCGGCCACACCATCGGCCTCGACCACCCGAGCAAATACGACGCCAGCTCGGACGCCAACGCCACGATCACCTACTCCGCCGACGCCAGCTATTATGAGGACGATCGGCAGTACACGGTGATGAGCTATTTCAACGAGTCCAACACCGGCGCCAATTACGCGGGCGGCTACGCCTCCGTGCCCCTGCTGGACGACATCGCCGCGGCCCAGCTGGAATACGGGGCCAATATGGCCACCCGTACGGGGGACACGGTCTACGGTTTCCATTCCACCGCCGACCGCAGCTGGTTCGACGCCAGCAACGGGCGCCTGATCTTCGCGGTCTGGGACGCGGGCGGCAACGACACCTTCGACTTCTCGGGCTACGCCTCCAACCAGCTCATCGACCTGCGCCAGGGCTTCTTCTCCAATGTCGGGGGCCTGATCGGCAATGTGGCGATCGCCCAGGGCGCCGACATCGAGAACGCCATCGGCGGCTCCGGCGCGGACACCATCAGCGGCAACAGCCTCGACAATGTGCTGCAGGGCGGCGGCGGGGCGGATTCCATCGCCGGCGGCGCCGGGGCCGACACCATCAGCGACACCTCGGGCTCCAACTATCTGCGCGGCGAGGATGGCAACGATTCCATCTCCGGCGGCTCGGGCTTCGACGACATCAACGGCAACGCCGGCAATGACACGGCCCACGGCAACCTCGGCGACGACTGGGTGGTGGGCGGCAAGGACAATGACGTCCTCTATGGCGACGCCGGAAACGACATCGTCTACGGCAACCTCGGCGACGACACGATCAGTGGCGGGGACGGCAATGACTGGGTGCGCGGCGGCCAGGGCAATGACAGCGTCTCCGGCGGGGCCGGCAACGACCTGATCTATGGCGACCGGGGCAATGACACGATCAGCGGCGGGGCCGGCGCGGACACCTTCCGCTCCTTCTCGGGCGCAGGCATTGATCGGGTGATCGATTTCTCCCTGGCCGAGGGCGACCACGTCCAGCTCGATCCGGGCACGGCCTACACCCTGTCCCAGGTCGGCGCGGACACCGTCATCGACATGGGCAATGGCGACCAGATGATCCTGGTCGGGGTGACGCTCTCGACCCTGCCCAATGGCTGGATCGGCGTCGGCTAGGCGATTACGCCCTTGGTCCGCAGGGCGGCCAGGCGCGCGGCGTCGGCGCCGGGCAGCGCGCCCAGCACTTCGTCCGTATGCTGGCCGAGCGTGGGGCCCGGCCAGCGCACCTTGCCGGGCGTTTCGGACAGCTTCGGGAAGGCGTTCTGCATCTTGATGCGGCCGAACACCGGATGGTCCGTCTCGATGATCGCCTCGCGGGCCTGATACTGCGGGTCCTCCAGCATGTCTGGGGCGCGGAACACCCGGCCGCAGGGAATGCCCTTGGCCTCCAGCAGGGCCAGGAGGTCGGGCAGGGCGAAGGTCCGGGTCCAGGCCGCGACAATGCCGTCCAGTTCGGCCTGGTTGGTCCCGCGCGAGGCGTGGTCGACAAAGCGCGGGTCCTTGGCCAGCTCGGCCTGGCCCATCACCTCGGCCAGGCGGGCGAAGACATTGTCGCCATTGCCGCCGATCAGGATCATGTCCTCCCCCTGGCAGGGATAGACGTTCGACGGCGCGATGCCGGGCAGGATCGAGCCCGAGCGCTCGCGCACATAGCCGGTCAGGTCATATTCGGTGACCAGGTTCTCCATCACCGACAGCACGCTCTCATAGAGGGCCGCGTCGATCACCTGGCCGCGGCCGGTGCGTTCCCGGGCGTGCAGGGCCATGGTGATCCCCATGAAGGCGTGCATGGCCGTCAGGCTGTCGCCGATCGAAATGCCGGCCCGGGCCGGCGGCCGGTCGGGTTCGCCGGTCACGTGCCGCAAGCCGCCCATGGCCTCGCCGATCAGGCCGTAGCCGGCGCGCTGGGCATAGGGGCCGGTCTGACCGAAGCCGGAGATGCGCGCCATGATCAGCCGCGGATTGCGCGCCGACAGGGCCGCATAGTCCATGCCCCACTTCTCCATGGCGCCGGGGCGGAAGTTCTCGATCAGGATGTCGGCGCCGGCGATCAGCTCGCCCGCCAGCTCCCGGCCCTCGGGCGTGCGCAGGTCCAGGCAGACCGACTTCTTGTTCCGCCCGATCACCGGCCACCAGGGCGAAAGTCCCTTGGGCAGGCTGCGGCCCCACTGGCGCATGGGGTCGCCCGACTTCGGATCCTCGATCTTGACCACGTCGGCGCCGAAATCGCCGAGGATCTGGCCGCAGAACGGCCCGGCGATGAGGGTGCCCATCTCGACGACCTTGAGGTCGGACAGCGGGCCAGGCGCAGCGTCGGTCATTGCAGAAGCTCCGGAACAGATCACGGGGGCGTGAGTTTCTAGATCAAGGCTTCCGTGTGGAGCCGCCTGACCCTCCGTCTGTCAACCTATTGGAGCTATCCATGACTCGTACCCTGCTTATCGCGGGCGCGGCGATCTGCGCCCTCACGCTCGGCGCCTGCAGCAAGGCCCCCGAGACCAAGGGCGCCGCCACCCCCAATGAACAGGCGGCCACCCCGGACGCCAATCCGGCCGCGACCGTGCCCACCCCCGCCAACGAATCCACCGCCCCGGTGTTCGTCGAAAAGGCCGGCCAGAGCGACATGTTCGAGATCGAGGCCGCCAAGATCGCTGAGACCCGCGCGACCAATCCGCAGGTCAAGGCCTTCGCCAAGGAGATGATCACCGCCCACACCGCCACCAGCGCGGCGCTCGGCAAGGCGATCACCGAGTCCGGCCAGGCCCTGACCCCGCCCGCGGCCCTGAACGACGACATGGCCGGCAAGATCAAGGACCTGAACAAGGCCGACGCCAAGGACTTCGACAAGACCTACATGGACGGTCAGGTCGACGCCCACCAGTCGGCCCTGAACCTCCTGCAACGCTACGCCGAGGACGGCGACGTCCCGGCCATCAAGGCCTTCGCGGCCGCCACGGCGCCCAAGGTCCAGAAGCATCTGGACATGGCCAAGACCCTGAAAGACGGCGTGAAGTAAGGCCTTCCGCGCCCCGGTCCCCCCGGCGCCGCGCGCGCCGGCGGGGGCAGGGGTTCACAAGGCCCGAAGGCGGGCGTAAGGGCGGAACATGACCTCCTTCGTGATCGCGCCGCCCGCGCCCGCCACCGTTCCCGTCGAGGGCGAGACCGCCCTGTTCCCGGTCCGCCGGGTCCTGTGCGTGGGGCGCAACTACGCCGCCCACCGCCGCGAGATGGGCGGCGACGACCGCGATCCGCCGTTCTTCTTCTCCAAGCCCGCCGACGCCCTGGTCCCGCCGGGCGGCGACGTCCCCTATCCGTCCGCCACCGGCAACCTGCACCACGAGATCGAGCTGGTGATCGCGCTGAAGAGCGGCGGCGCCGGCATCTCGGTCGAGACCGCCCTGGACCACGTCTACGGCTATGCGGTCGGGGTCGACCTCACCCGCCGCGACCTGCAGAACGCCGCCAAGGACAAGGGCCAGCCCTGGGAGGCCTCCAAGGCCTTCGACGCCTCGGCCCCCATCTCGGCGATCCGCAAGTGGTCGGGTCCCGCGCCCCAGGGCCGCATCTCGATCTCGGTCAATGGCCAGGTGAAGCAGGACGCCGTGGTCGCTGACATGATCTGGAACGTCGCCGAGATCATCGCCGAGGCCTCCAAGCTCTGGACGCTGGCGCCCGGCGACCTGATCTATACCGGCACGCCGGAAGGCGTCGGTCCGCTGAAGGCCGGCGACAAGGTCACCGGCGAGATCGAAGGCGTCGGCCAGCTCGCCTTCGCGGTGGTCTGAGCATGACCCTCACCCTCTACAGCGCCTGGCGGGCCACGGCCCCCTACCGGGTGCGCATCGGCCTGGCCCTCAAGGGCGTGGCCTATGACTATGTCCCCGTCGACCTGGTCGCCGGCCAGCAGCATCAGGCCGCCTATCGCGCCGTCAACCCCCAGCGCCTGACCCCGGCCCTGGTCCTGGAGGACGGCGAGGTCCTGACCCAGAGCCTGGCGATCCTGGAATGGCTGGACGAGACCTATCCCGATCCCGCCCTGCTGCCCGCCGCCCCCCTGGCCCGCGCCCGCGTCCGCGCCATGGCCGATGTGGTGGCCTGCGACATCCACCCGCTCAACAACACCCGGGTCGGCCGGGCGCTAGAGGCGATGGACGTCAGCCCAGTGCGGCGGTCCAAATGGACCGAGCGCTGGATCGTCGACGGCTTCAATACGCTGGAGCCGATGATCGCCAAGCACGGCAAGGGCTTCTCCTATGGCGACACGCCCACCCTCGCCGACTGCACCCTGATCCCGCAGGTCTATTCCGCCCGCCGGTTCGAGGTCGACCTCGCCCCCTATCCGGCGATCCGGGCGGTGGCCGAGGCGGCGGCCGAGCATCCGGCCTTCCAGGCCGCCCACCCCGATCGGCAGCCGGACGCCAAGCCGGTCTAGGCGGGGCGCGCCAGCCGACGCCTCAGGCCCACATCCCCGGCGTTCAGCCCCCAGGCCAGGACCAGCAGGGCGGCCAGTACGGCTAGGGCGGCGCCGGTGCCCACCGCCCCGCGATCCAGATGGGTCCGGGCGTCCAGGGTCCGGCTGACCCCGTTCATGATCGGGACATGGGTCACATAGACGGCGTAGGAGGCGGCGCCCGCGGCCTCGAACAGCGGCAAGCTGCGCGGGCCGGGTTCTGCGGCCGCGCCCAGCCAAAGCAGGGCCGGCAGCATCATTGTCACCGCCAGCATGTCGAAGGCCGGGCGCAGCGCCGGGCCAGGCGCGCAGACCAGGATCAGGGCCAGGCCCAGCACCGGAAACCAGGGCGAAATCCTGGGGGCTGCGGGCGCGGCCCGCCAGATCAGCAGGCCCAGGAAGAACGAGAACATCACCCGGGCGGGCGCGGTCGGGGCGCCGTCCAGGGTGAAGCCGAAATCCAGTGACCCGTAGGTGAGCGCCGACGCCGCCAGGCCGATAGCGCTCAGGACCACGATCGCCGTCAGGACTTCGCGGCTGAGCCATCGCCAGACCAGGACCATCAGCGCGTTGGCGATCAGTTCGAAGAACAGCGACCAGGCGGCGATGTTCAGCGGATAGAGCAATCCGTCGCGACTTGGCCAGGGCAGCATCAGGGCGGCGGGCAGGATCGGCGTCAGATCTCCGGCGGGCGCCTGGCCCAGGGCGACGCGGATCCCCAGGGGCAGGGCGGCGATCGCCAGACCCAGCGCATAGAGCGGCCAAAGCCGCGCCAGCCGTTTGGTCATGAAGGCCCGGAACGACAACCCTTCGTCCAGCTTTCGGGAATAGGCCTCGGCCAGGACGAAGCCGCTGAGCGCGAAGAACAGGTCCACCGCCAGATAGGCGCTCACCGGTCGCCAGATGCCGGGGAAGAAGTGGTGCAGGTGGAACATGACCACGGCGGCGGCGGCCAGCCCGCGCAGACCGTCCAGGGTCTGGAACTTGCGCTGGGGCATGGGGTCCGTCTCCGCCCGACCAAAGCGGCCGCTCAGGCGTTTCAGACGCCGGGACCTCAAGGACGGAGATCATGGCCGGTGTTCATTCACGAGAGATTAGCGGCCGGATCCCCCGCGGCCGCGCCATGCCCCTACGGTGACTTTCGCGACCCTTCCGCCCGGTGCTATAGGCCCCCGGCGATCGGCGGACGGATCCTTCGCCGCCCCCTCCCCCAACAGCAGCCGGACATCAAACGTGCTTGAGGACCTGAAGGCCAACAACCGCCGCTGGGCGGCCGCCAAGCTCTCCGTGGACCCCGGCTTCTTCAAGCGCCTGGAGGGCCAGCAGACCCCGGAATATCTGTGGATCGGCTGCTCCGACAGCCGGGTGCCGGCCAATGAGATCGTCGACCTCGATCCGGGCGAGCTGTTCGTCCACCGCAATGTCGCCAATCTCGCCCCGCCCCAGGACGCCAACTATCTGTCGGTCCTGCAGTTCGCCATCGACGTCCTGAAGGTGAAGCACGTCATGGTCGTCGGCCACTATGGCTGCGGGGGCGTCGCCGCCGCTGTGGACGGTCAGCGCCGCGGCCTGGTCGACCACTGGCTGCACCCGATCCGCGAGGTCTATGCCGACCACCGCTGCGAGCTGGAGGCGATCGAGGACGGCCGCCCCCGCATGGACCGGCTGTGCGAGCTGAACGTGATCCGCCAGGTGCGCAATGTCGCCTCCGACGTCTTCGTCCAGGACGCCTGGGCGCGCGGCCAGGAGGTCAATGTCCATGGCTGGGTCTATTCCATCGCCAACGGCCTGGTCACCGACCTCAACGTCACCGTCTCGGGCCAGGCGGCCCTGGACCAGCTGCACGACTAGCGCTCCGCCCCCATGAAATGGGGGAGGGGGACCGCCGAAGGCGGTGGAGGGGGCGGGACCGGGCTCGGCGCCTGAACTCGCCCCTTCCACCACCCTGCGGGCGGTCCCCCTTCCCCGCTTCGCGGGGCAGGATTGTCACCCGCCCTTGACCCGCACCCGGGCCTTGGCGCGGCGGCCTTCGCCATCGACGACCATCAGCCGATAGAAGCCGGGCCCCCGCGGCCGCCAGACCACCCGTCCCGAGACCGCGTCCCGGTCCAGGGGCTCGCCGTCGGCGTACCAGCTCAGGTTCTCGCCGCCCGCCGCCAGCACCAGGCCGCGCGATTTCGGCCCATAGCTTTCCACCTGCACGGTCGAGCCATCCGGCGGGAAGATCAGGCGCGGGCCCTCGGTGGCCTGGTCCAGCCGGGCGAGCGCCTGGGGCGCTGCCTTGGGCGCGATGGGCCGCGGGGCGGCGGCCGGGGCGTCCAGCAGGTCGGCGACGTCGAACAGCAGGGGCAGGGCGGAATCCCGTCCCGTCAGCCCGCCGCGCGCCCCGCCGTCGGCGCGGCCGGTCCAGACCAGGATCACATAGCGCCCGACCACGCCGGCCGCCACGGCGTCGCGGAAGCCGTAGGAGGTGCCGGTCTTGAAGGCCATCAGCGGCCGGCCCTTGGTGAGCGCCGCCGCCGTCACCCCGGCCGGCGGCGGGGTTTCGCGCAGGATGTCCAGCACCTGGGTCGCGGCCTCGCTGCGCATCAGGCGCGCGCCGCCCTGGTGCGGCCGCTTGGCGGCCTCGGCTTCCGTCCAGGCGAGCGGCTTGACCACGCCGCCGTCGCCCAGGCCGGCATAAAGGGTGGCGAGGTCGCGCAGGGAGATGCCGATCCCGCCCAGGGCGATCGCCAGGCCCGGCGCGGTCAGCCCCTTCTTGGGGCGCACCAGGGTCACGTCCACCGCCGCCATCCGCGCCTCGAAGCTGGCGGGCCCGACCTTGTCCAGCAGCTCCACGGCCGGGACGTTCAGGGAGTGGGACAGGGCCTCCCGCGCCGTGACCTTGCCGTGGAAGATCCGGTCGAAATTCTCCGGCTGATAGTCGGCGAAGCGGCGCGGGGAATCCTCCAGCTCGGTGTCGGGGGCGGCGACGCCGTCGTCGAAGGCGAAGCCGTAGATGAAGGGCTTCAGGCTGGATCCCGGCGAGCGGATCGCCCGGGTCATGTCGATCCAGCCGCCCGGCCGGTCCAGGCCGCCGGAGCCGACGGCGGCGCGCACGGCCCGCGAGCCGATCTCGATCACCAGGATCGCAGCGGTGTTCTCCGGGCCTTGGCTGCGGGCTGCCGTCGCCGCCAGCGGCTCCAGTCGGGTCTGCAGGCCCGCGTCGATCGTCGAGATCACCGAGGCCTGGGAGGCCGGCGCCGCGCGCGCCAGCTCCCCCGCCGCATGCCAGGCGAGCGAGGGAAAGGGCGCGCGGGGCGGCAGGAGTTCGCTCTCGGCCTCGGAGGCCTCGACCTCGGTCAGGCGGTGCGCGCGGATCAGCTTGGTCAGGACGGCCAGCCTGGCGGCGCGGGCGGCCTCGGGGCGCTTGTCCGGCCGGCGAACCTCGGGCGACTGGGGCAGGGCGATCAGCAGGGCCTGCTCGCCGTCGGTCAGGGTCTCGGGCTCATGGCCGAAATAGGAGAGGCTGGCGGCCCGCACCCCCTCCAGATTGCTGCCATAGGGGGCGAGCGTCAGGTAGAGGGCCAGGATCTCGCGCTTCGACAGTCGCGCCTCGATCTGCACGGCGCGGACCATCTCGATGAGCTTCGACCCGATCGTCCGGGGCCGCGGCTCCAGCAGGCGGGCCGTCTGCATGGTGAGCGTCGAGGCGCCCGAGGTCGGATGACCATGGATGATCGCCGAGCCCACCGCCCGGACCAGGGAGAAGGGATCGACCCCGGTATGGATCCAGAACCGGGCGTCCTCGACGGCGACCAGGCGCTTCAGGAAGATCGGGTCGGTGCGGCTGAGGTCGGCGCGGATCCGCCAGCGCCCGTCCTCCACCGGCAGGGCGCGCAGCCACACCCCCTTGCGGTCCAGGGCGACCGGCGAGGACCGCAAGGCCCGGCTCATGTCCGGCGGAAACGCCGCGTCGATCGCGAACACCGCCGTCTCGACCCCCATCAGGGCGATGAGCGCCAGGGTGATCCGCCGCACCTTCTCCTTCTCCCCTTGCGGGAGAAGGTGGCCCCGCGCAGCGTGGTCGGATGAGGGGTCTCTCGGACCCTTGCGGAACACACCACGCAGCCGCGCGGACAACGGAGCGAGACCCATCATCCGTCGGCTACGCCGCCACCTTCTCCCGCAGGGGGAGAAGGCTCACTGACGTCCGTCATCACGGCCCCGGCGAGATCGTCGTGCGGCCGACGGCCGTGCGGGCGTTCAGCGCCGGGCGGTACATGTCGCGGGCCTGGGCGCCGGGGAGCAGGAACTCCCCGGGCGTCACGGCGCGGGCCACATAGGCGAAGGCGAAGTTCGCCTTGCCCGCCAGGTTCATGGTCGCGACATAGCGGTCGTCGCGGGCCTCCTGGACGCTGGCGGTCGACAGCTGGCCCAGGAACTTGAACGGTCCGTTCTGGGCGTCGTCAGGGCCCAGCACCGTCTCGATTTCGAAGCCCGCGGGCAGGGGATCGTCCACCACCAGCTGCATGGTCCGGGCCTGGCTGGAGCGGCCGGTGACCAGCACGATCACCCGGTCGCCCTGGTGAAGCGCCGCGGCGTCCACCGCCCCGCCGGTGAACCCGACCAGGCGCTTGGACAGCGTCACCCCGTTCTGCATCGCCCCGGGCGCGCCACCGGCGCCCCGGTCACGGTGACCATCCGCCAGATCGGCGCCCCGTTATTGACGAAGCGCGCCTCCGACAGCTTGCCCACCGCCCAGCGCTGGGCGCCGCCGGCGGCGGTCAGCGGGATGGCCCCCGTCGCGCCGATCTTCACCGGACCGGTGGCCTGCAGCATGTAGTGGGCGGCCTCCAGCAGGCGGGCCTGCTCCTGGGTGTTGAGCGCGTCGGGATCCTTGACCGCGTTCTCCAGCCGGCCTTGCAGGCCCCTGGCGAGGTCGGTCTCGCCCGCCTCATAGGCGAGCGCGATCACGGCGGCCAGGTCGCGCAGCGGGCTCTGGTACCAGTCGCTCTCCTCGCGATAGCCCAGGGACCCGATCGCCTGGCGCAGGGCCGAGCGCGCCCGGGCGTGGTCGCCCATCAGGGCCAGACCCGCGCCCACCTGGGCCTTGGCCAAAGGCGAGGCTTCCGACTTCATCTGCACGTCATGCCACCAGCGCAGGCGGGCGAGGTCGCCCTTGCCGCCCTTGGCCAGCACGTACAGCGCGTAGGCGGATGCGCGCGACCGCATGGTCGCCGTCGCCTTCTTGGAGGCCTCCGGGGACCCGGCCCACCAGTCGGGATAGTCCAGCCGGTAGGAGACCGAGGCCCAGCCGTCGGGCCGCGAGATCTGCCGCATGGCCGACAGGGCCCGGTCGATGGCTTCCTGCGGCACCGGAGCGCCCATGTTGCGCGCCTCGATCAGGAAGTCGGTGGCGTAAGCCCCCAGCCAGGCGTCCGCCTCGCCGTCGCCCACCCGCCACAGGCCGAAGGCCCCGTCGAGGGTCTGGCGGTCCAGCAGCTTGCCGACCGCCTGGGCCAGCGCCGCGGACGACCGCTTCACCTTCGGATCGCCGCCGACCTCCAGGGCGTAGAGCAGGGGATAGGCGGCCGAGACCGTCTGTTCCGTGCAGCCATAGGGATAGTGCGACAGGGCGCTGGCGATCGGCGCCGGGTCGAAGCCGCGGAACGGCGAGTAGGAGACCTGCAGGGTCACATCGCCCGCCGCCAGGCCCGCCAGCAGATCCGGGGTCGGCGTGAAGGCCTCGCCCTGCTTCTGCAGCGTCATGGTGGTCCGGGTGATCTGGCCCCAGCCCAGCCGCGTCTGCAGCGGATAGTCCTTGGCGGTTACGAAGCCGGGGCCCGAGACCTTGAAGCCCACCTTGCCGATCCCCGCCACGCGCGGTGCGTTGAACGGAATCCGCTCGGCGATCCTCTGGCCGAGCGCCAGCTGGAACGCCTTCTTGAACGGGGCGAGGATGCCGCCGTCGGAGGACAGCTCGGCGATGTACTGGCCGACCTTGCCCTCCAGATTATGCAGCTCCAGCGTCGCAAAGGCCTTGTCCCCCGGCGCCAGGAAGCGGGGCAGGGAGAGGTCGGCGATCACCGGCTCGCGCACGGTCATCGGCTTGGAGGCCGAGCCCACGGCGGTGTCGGTCCAGGCCACGGCCATCAGCCGCAGTTCGCCGTTGAACTCGGCGGCGGGCAGCTTGATCACCGTCTTGCCGTCGAGCCCGGTCTCCACCACGCCGGACCACAGGGCGACCGTCTTGATCGGGGTCACGGTCAGGCCTTCGCCGCCGATCTCGTCGCCGCCGAAGTTCACATTGGCCGGCGCGCCCAGGTTCGGGTCGAGCAGGCGGCCATAGTCGTCGCGATAGTCCAGCGTCAGGGCCTTCTTGCCGAAGTACCACTGCACCGGATCGGGGCTCTTGAACTTGGTCAGCTGCAGGATGCCCTCGTCGACCGCCGCGAGCGTCACCCGCGCCCGGCCGCCGAACCCGGCGCCCTTGATGGTCACCGGCACCTCGATCATGGCCTTGGAATCGAGCTTCGGCGGGGTGTCGATGGACACCGCCAGCTTCCGGTCCTTGGGATCCAGCGGCACATAGACCAGACCCAGGGCGCGGCGCGGCTTGGGCGAGGCGACCGGGTCGCGCGGCTGCACCACGCTCACCAGCACATAGGCCCCGCCGCCCCAGGCGCCGTTGGTCTTCAGCCGCACGGTGGTCCCGCCGGGACCGACCGAGACGGTCTTCAGGTCGATCAGCCGGTCGGTGGCGACCGCCACCTGGGCCTCGCCCGCATAGGGCGGCTTGAGCGTGATCTCGACCGTGTCGCCCTGGGCATAGGTGCGGGCCCCGGCGCTGACGCGCACGAAGTCGGGCGCCTCCACGTCCTTGGCCGGCGCCCCCCAGCCGGAGGCGAAGCGGGTGACGGTCTTGGCGCCGTTGGGGCCGAAGACCTCCAGGCGATAGTCGCCCCAGCCCAGCTTGCGGGCGATGCGGGCCGGCGCGGCGGCTGCGATGTTCAGCGACCCCTTCTGCACCACCACGTCGCGGCTGGTGCGGCGCCACTGCCAGCGCCCGTCCTGCTGGAACCAGTCATAGTCCCAGTTCTCGGCGATCAGGCTGTAATTGACCCCGCCGGTGGCGATCCTCTGCCCCGCCGCATTGGCGGCGATGATGTTCAGCGCGATGACCGGGTCGCCGTTTCCGGCGGCGTCGCCCTGGTCGACCTTCACCCCCAGATAGACCGGCTTGGTGCGGACCTTCAGGTCGAGGCCCTCGCGGACCGGACGGCCGCCGGGCTCGAACACCGAGGCGGTGAACACCGCGGCCAGTGGCTGGGCGGTGTCGCCCGCCTCGTCGGCCTTCACGGTCACCACCGCGCGGCCCTCGCCGTCGGTGACGGTCTGGCCGAGGTCGAGATATTTCTCCTCGAAGGGCGAGACCTGGTCGCCCCAGCTATAGCCCTCGAACTGCGGGAAGGGATCGGGGTCGGCCTTCAGCCGGGCCTCGCCCTGGGTCTGCAGGCCGGCGCCGGCGGCGCCATAGAGGAAGCGGGCGTTGATCTCGACCGCGCGGGCCTCGCCGGCCGACAGCGGGCGGCCCTCCTGGCCGGTGGCGGTGACCGCCAGCCGCTGGGGCGCGAAGTCCTCGACCGAGAACGACAGCTCGCCGGCGGCCTTCTCCAGGCCGTCGATCTCCACCTTCGCCGACCACTTGCCGCGCGGCGCGCTCTTGGGCAGCACCACGTCGGCGCCGACCGAACCCTGCGGCGCGCTGTCGAAGGGATAGCGCTTGAACTCCACGCCGGAGGGACGGCGCACCACGATGGCGCCCTTGCGGTCCTTCACCGCCTTGACCTCGCGGTCGCGGAGCAGGGCGTTCAGGTGCACGGTCTCGCCGGGCCGATAGATGCCCCGGTCGCCATAGACATAGGCGTCGACTACCCCGGCCGAGGCCCGGCCCGTGGTCGAGGCGTCGCCGCCGTCGGCGGTGCGGCCGCCGATGCCCTGCTTGCTGAGATCGACCGGCGCGCGGTCGAGGTCCAGCACGGCCAGGTCGCCCTGGGCGCCATAGGCCATCACCATCTTGGCGTCGGCCGACCCTTCGCCCTCCAGCAGGGCGTGGTCGAAGCGCACATGGCCGTTGGCGTCGGCCTTGGCGGCGGCCAGGTCCTCGCCGTTGCGGGCGACCAGCGTCACCTTCACGCCGGGCAGGATGCGGGCGGTCTTCAGGGAGCGGACCACCACGTCCAGGCTGTCGGAGCCGTCATAGGCCGACAGGGCCATGTCGGTGAACATCACCCAGCGCCGGGCCTGGGCCGGCGGGCTGGAGTCATAGCCCGGGTCGTCCGGCTTGGCGGCGCGGCCGCCGGAGGCGTCGCGGGCCTTGATGACATAGCCGCCGGGCTTCATGTCCTTCAGCACGGCGCCCAGCGGGAAGACGGTGGTGGTGCGGGCGCCGTCGCCCTCGGCCTTCACCTCGACCTCGCCCTTCCAGATCACCCGGCCCTCGTCGTCGGGGCTGTCGGAGCCGTAGTCGTCGGCGTAGTCGCCCTCGCCGGTGGGATCGGGGGCGCTGATCGACTTGCGCACCAGATTGCGGTCGACCACCCGCCAGACCTCGACATAGAGGCGGCTGACATTGACGGTCTCGATGCCGATGCCGTCGGAATCCTCGCGGGGCAGGATCACGCCCTCGCCGGCGAAGCCGACATAGGGCGGCTTCTCGCCGAAGGTGAAATCGACGTCGGCATTGGCCGCCAGCGTCTCGCCGCCCTTGGCCGGCAGGCCCTTCAGCAGGGTCACCCGGCGATCATTGAAACCGACGCCCGAGACGCAGAGTTCCGAGCCCTTCGCCGAGACGGCGGGGCTGTGGCCTAGATCGGGGGAGACCAGCACATAGTCGGCATAGGACTTGGCCGGATCCAGCGGCCGGGTCAGCTCGACGCAGGCCATGGGCTCGGACCGCGAGGTGTCGATCCGCGAGCGCCAGACCGCGAAGCCTTCCGGCTTGGGCACGCCGCGCCGCGGGGCGTCGGCGGAGCGGGGCTTGCCGAACAGCGACCAGCCCTCGGCGCCGGGCTCCAGGTGGGCGGCGGCGGGACCCTTCGGCGTGGTCAGGGCGTCGAACCCCTTGGCGGCCAGGAGGCCGCCGCCGAAGGCCGCGATGATCACCGCCCCGGCGGCGAGGCCGGGAACCTGGCTGCGACGGGCGCGATCATACCACTGCCGGGCCGTGAGCAGCGCGCCGTTCAGGTGCGCGCGCGGTCCGCGCGGGCCGGATCCGCCCGCCCTGAGGTTCTTGCGCGCCATCGTTCGGCGTCTCGTCGCTCGGCGCCATGGGGCCCCTCCCGGCTGACAGTCTGTCGCAGGCGGATGGGACGCGAAAGCGCGGGCGGGGTCAATCTAGCGCGCGTGAAACCGGTGGCCGGGCCGCGATGATCCCGGTGTCTCAGCCCCCGCGAGCGCCGGCTTTGTGGCGCCGCCACAGGACGCAACCGCTTGACAGCGTCCGGCGTTGGAGTCGTCATAGTGTCATATTGCTGCAACGCACCATGCGAGGCCGTCATGTCCGAACAGCCCTTCGCCTATTCGCTGACCCATGCGGAAAGCGGGTGGACTTGGTGCGTCTATGACGAGGACGGCGAGACCGTGGCCGCCGGCTCGGTCTACAGCCAGTCCGACGCCCAGGCCGCCATCGAGGACTCCATCCGCCTGGCGGCGCGGGAGCTGCGCGCCTAGTCGCGGCCGAAGCCGGCTTGACGGGCGTCGCCCGGGGCGGTCCCATCGGGGCATGGCGGCGCGGACGCGCCGCGCTCCGACCCCTGCAAGGACAGCCTTCGCATGAAACTTCACCTGCTCGCCGCCGCCTCGGCGGCGCTGCTGGCGGCGACCTCGGCCGCCGCCCAGACCCCGCCTGAAAAGCCCACCCCCGCCGAGGCCAAGGCCTTTGTCGACAAGGCCGAGGCCGAACTCGCCGCCTTCAGCGAGTACGCCGCCAAGTCCTCCTGGGTGCGCGCCACCAACATCACCGAGGACACCCAGTGGCTGGAGGCCCGCGCGCTCGGCCAGCAGAACGAGCTGGCCACCGGCTTCGCCAAGCAGGCGGCCCGCTATGACGGGGTGGCGGTCGACCCGGTCACCGCGCGCAAGCTCAAGCTGCTCAAGCTCTATCTGGTGACCCCGGCGCCGGATCGCCCCGGCGCGGCGGCGGAGGTGGCCCGGCTCTCCTCGCGGCTGGATTCGACCTATTCGACCGGCAAGTTCACCTACAAGGGCAAGACCCTGAACCTGAACGACGCCGAGGACATCCTCGCCCACTCGCGCGATCCGGCCGAGCTGAAGGCGGTCTGGGAGGGCTGGCACTCCATCGCCCCGCCCATGAAGGACGACTACGCCAAGCTGGCGGCCCTCTCCAACGAGGGCGCCCGCGGCCTGGGCTTCAAGGACACCGGGGCGCTCTGGCGCTCCAACTACGACATGGACCCCGACGCCTTCGCGGCCGAGACCGACCGGTTGTGGAAGCAGGTGGCGCCCTTCTACAAGAACCTGCACTGCTATGTGCGCGCCCGCCTCAACGCCAAGTACGGCGACGCGGTCCAGCCGCGCACCGGCCCGATCCGCGCCGACCTCCTGGGCAATATGTGGGCCCAGGCCTGGGGCAACATCTATGACGTGGTGGCGCCTGCGGGGATCACGTCCAGCTACAGCCTCGACAACCTGTTGGCCAAGCACGGCTATGAGCCGGTGAAGATGGTCAAGACCGGCGAGGGCTTCTATTCCTCGCTGGGCTTCGCGCCCTGCCGGAGACCTTCTGGGAACGCTCCCAGATCACCCGGCCCCGCGATCGCGAGGTGGTCTGCCACGCCTCGGCCTGGGATGTGGACGACAAGAGCGACGTGCGGATCAAGGCCTGCTTCAAGGCCAACGCCGAGGACTTCTACACCGTCCACCACGAGCTCGGGCACAACTACTACCAGCGCGCCTATTCCGATCAGCCCTATCTCTTCAAGAACTCCGCCAATGACGGGTTCCACGAGGCGGTGGGCGACTTCGCCGGCCTGTCGGCCCTGACCCCCACCTATCTGCACCAGATCGGCCTGCTGGATCAGGTGCCCGGCGACAGCGAGGACATCCCCTTCCTGCTGAAGATGGCCCTCGACAAGATCGCCTTCCTGCCGTTCGGCCTGATGATCGACAAGTGGCGGTGGGAGGTGTTCTCCGGCCAGGTCGACCCGGCCCACTACAATGAGGCCTGGTGGAAGCTGCGGCAGGAATATCAGGGCCTGACGCCCCCCGGCCCGCGCCCGGCCGACGCCTTCGACGCGGCGGCCAAGTACCATATCGCCGCCAGCGTCCCCTATATGCGCTACTTCCTGGCCTATAATTACGAGTTCCAGTTCCAGCGCGCCGCCTGCCGGCAGATGGGCTGGAAGGGGCCGCTGCACCGCTGCTCGGTCTATGACCGCAAGGATGTGGGCGAGAAGCTCAACACCATGCTGGCCATGGGCCAGTCCAAGCCCTGGCCGGAGGCGCTCGCCGCCTTCACCGGCGAGAAGACCACCGACGCCAGCGCGGTGACCGAGTACTTCCAGCCCCTGAACGTCTGGCTCACCAAGCAGAACAAGGGCGAGCACTGCGGCTGGTGAGCCGACCCGGACCCCGCGTTTACCCTGCGCGGCGCCCTATTCGTTTACGTTGATCGGCGATCCTCCCGCGGAGTTTCCTAACCGCGGGGGGACGCAAGCGTGCGTCGGACGTCGAACAGCCAGACCAAGACCAGTCGCCGCAAGGCGCTGCTCGGCTGGCTGCGCGCCGGCGCCCGGGACGAACGCGGCGCCGCGGCGGTGTTCTTCGCCGTCGCCATGATCCTCCTGACGCCCATCGTGCTGGGCATGGCCGACATCTATCTGGGCTCGACCCAGCGCACCCAGCTGCAGGACGCGCTCGACGCCGCCACCCTGTTCGCGGCCCGCTCCACCGCCAATACGACCACGACGGTCGACGCGGTGGGCGACAAGGCCCTGCTGGCCAATCTGGTCCTGCCCACCGGCGTGACCCTGGTCTCCTCGAACTTCACGCTCAGCGGCGACACTGTGATCGGCTACGCCGAGATCACCGCCCCGGCCATCGCCCCGGGGGTCTGGCCGCACGCCAACATCACCGCCAATTCCAAGGTGGTCCGCTCCCTCGACCGGCTGGAAGTGGCCCTGGTGCTCGACAACACCGGCTCCATGGCCGGCACCAAGCTGACCAACACCAAGACCGCGGCCAAGAACCTGATCGACACCCTGGTCACCGCCGCGGCCCAGAGCACCCTCACCGATCCGCTGAAGGTCTCCCTGGTGCCGTTCTCCATGACGGTCCGGGTCCAGTCGACCACCAGCCTGTCGAGCTACAACACCACCACCCACTCCGGCACGGGCATTCCGACCTGGCTCGACCCCGAGGCCAAGGCCGAGGTGGCGGCGGGCACCGACAATTTCGACGTCCAGACCGACCGCTTCAAGCTGATGAAGCAGATGGGCCTGTCCTGGGCCGGCTGCGTGGAGAGCCGCCAGCAGCCCTATGACATCCAGGAGACCGCCCCGACATCGTCCACGCCGGCGACGATGTTCGTGCCCTATTTCTGGCCCGACGAACCGGACTCCAGCGCCGGCTACTGGGGCTACCAGAACGACTATCTGTCGGACGGCACCAACAGCAACAGCTGGCTGACCCGCCAGAGGAACTCGGCCAAGTACACCTCGGCGCCCAGTTCCGGTGACGGTCCCAATGAGGACTGCACCATGCAGCCGGTGATCCGGCTGACCACCACCACCTCGGCGGTGAAGACCGCGATCGACGCCATGGTCGCCACGGGCGAGACCAATGTGCCCATGGGCCTGGTGTGGGGCTGGCACACCCTGTCGCCCAACGCTCCCTTCGCGGATGGCGCGGCCTATAACTCGACCCATCTGCGCAAGATCATCATCCTGATGACCGACGGCGACAACACCAACACCAACCCGTCCAGCTGGAACGGCAACGCCTCCTATTATGAGGGGCTGGGCTATATCTGGCAGAACCTGCTGGGCATCACGAGCGGGTCGGACTCCACCCGCACCAGCAAGATGAACGACCGCTTCACGGCGCTCTGCACCAATGTGAAGAACCAGGGCATCACCATCTACACGGTGGGCGTCCAGGTCTCGGCGAGCTCAAAGACCCTGCTCCAGGGCTGCGCGACCTCGTCCGACAAATATTACGACGTCACGGCGGCCTCCGACCTGAACGCCGCCTTCGCCGCCATCGCCGGCTCGATCAACGCCCTGCGGATCTCACACTAAGCCTGCCGCCTACAGCAGCTTGATCTCGCGCAGCCGCTCCCGAAGGAATTCGTCGGCCGTGATCGGCTGCGGATAGAGGTCCGGCCGCTCGGGGCTGACGCAGGCGGGCAGGGTGGCGATCTCGTAGTCCGGATTGAAGTGCAGGAAGAACGGCGTCGAATAGCGCGGGAAACCCCGGCGCTCCGGCGCCGGATTGACCACCCGGTGGGTGGTGGACGGCAGGACGTGGTTGGTCAGCCGCTGCAGCATGTCGCCGATGTTCACCACCAGCGCGCCGGGCGGCGGGCTGATCGACAGCCAGGTCCCGTCGCGCCGCAAGACCTCCAGCCCGGCCTCTTCCGCCCCGAGCAACAGGGTGATGACATTGATGTCCTCATGCGCCCCGGCCCGGATATTGGGCCCGTCGAAGGGCGCCGGCGGATAGTGCAGCAGCCGCAGGATCGAATTTCCGTCGGCCACCGTGGCGTCGAAGAAATGGCGGTCCAGCTTCAGATATTCGGCGATGGCCTCCAGCACCTTCACGCCCATGGCGTCCAGCGCCTGGAACAGCCAGGCGACGTCGGCGTGGAAGGCGGGAACCTCTGACGGCCAGACATTGGGCGGCATGATCCCGGCGTAGCGGTGGCCGGGCGGCAGGTCGCGGCCCATGTGCCAGAACTCCTTCAGGTCGAAGTGTTCGTGGTTCTTGGCCGTCTCGATCCCGAACGGGGTGTAGCCGCGCTGGCCGCCGGTCCCGACCACATAGGCGCGCTTGACCTCCTCCGGCAGGGCGAAGAAGGCCTTGGCCGTGGCGATGGCGGCCTCGATGCGGCCCTGGTCCAGCCCGTGGTCCGAGATCACGGCGAAGCCGTACTTGGCGAAGGAGTCGCCCAGGTCGCGCGAGAAGCCTGCGAAATCAGCGGCGAAGGACCGGAACGAGACCGGCGTGATGGTGTCGAGGGTGGTCATGCCGCTCCCCTACACCCGCGGACGCCCGGCCTCCAGACCTGGATCAAATTCGCCTCACGACGCGCGCGCCGCCCGCGCGGCCTCGACCTTGGCGGCGGCCTCGGCCTCCTCCTCGTCGTCGATCTCCATCTGATCGAGGTCGGCGCGCAGCAGCCGCTCCATGGTCTCGGCGGCGTCGCGGCTGGCCAGGATGTAGCGCTCCTCGCCCCAGACCGGCGCCAGGCGCTCGAAGGAGGCGATGTCGTGCTTGCGGAAGATGGCCGCGGCCTTGGCCGCCCGCTTGGCCGAGAAGCCCAGGTGCTTGAGGGTGCGTTCCCCGAACTTCAGCCCGCCCTCGAAGGTCTCGCGCTCCACCCCGTGGGCGCCCTTCTTGAGCAGGTCATAGGCATGGCGGCGGTCAAAGGCCCGGGCCAGGATCGTCAGGTGGGGGAAGGCCTCCCGCGCCGCCTCGACGATCTCGACGGCCTTGTCCTGGTCGTCGATCGCCACCAGCAGGATCTTGGCCTTCTCCGCGCCCGCGGCCCGCAGCAGGTCCAGCCGGCTGGCGTCGCCATAGTGCACCTTGCGGCCGAACCGGCGCAGCAGGTCGATCTGCTCGATGCTGGAATCCAGGGTGACGGTCGAGATGTCGTTGGCGATGAGCAGGCGGCTGGCGATCTGCCCGAACCGGCCATAGCCGGCGATGATCACCTCCGGGTCCTTCTCGTCGAAGGGGATGTGCTCCGGCTCCGGCCCCTCGGGATTGGCCCGGTTCAGCACCATGACCTCATAGGCCAGGAAGGCGAGCGGGGTGAAGGCCATGGACACCGCCACGACCGCCGACATCAGCTTCGCCAGCTCCCCGCCCATCACCCCGGCGCCCACCGCGAAGGTCAGCAGCACGAAGGCGAACTCCCCGCCCTGGGCCAGCGCCACGGCGGTGGTGGCGGCCTCGCGCTGGCTCATCCTGGCCAGGCGGCCGACCGCGAACATGGCGAGCGCCTTCAGGATCATGACGCCGGCCACCAGGCCCAGCAGCATGAAGGGCTGGCGGGCGACGACCCCGAAGTCGAGGCCCGCGCCCACGGTGATGAAGAACAGGCCGAGCAGCAGGCCGCGGAACGGCTCGATGTCGGTCTCCAGCTCGCGGCGGAACTCGCTCTCGGCCAGCACCACCCCGGCCAGGAAGGCGCCGAGCGCCGGCGACAGGCCGACCAGCTGCATCAGGGCGGCGACCGCCACCACCAGCAGCAGGGCGAAGGCGGTGAAGATCTCGCGCAGGCGCGCGGCGGCGATGAAGCGGAAGATCGGCTGGGTCAGATAGCGCCCGCCCACCACCACGGCGCCGACCGCCGCGAAGATCGCGACGGCCCTCAGCCATCCGGGCAGGCCGGCCAGCAGGGTCGAATTGGCGCTGGCCTCGACCGCATGGGGAATGGTGGCGAGCAGGGGCAGGAAGGCGAACAGCGGAATGACCGCCAGGTCCTGGAACAAGAGGACGCCAAAGGTCGCCTCGCCCACCGGGCCCTGGCGCAGGCCCTTCTCCTCCAGATTGGCCAGCACGATGGCGGTGGACGACATGGCCAGCACCAGGCCCGACGCCACCGCCAGCTTCCAGGTCAGGCCGAACATCACCGCGCAGGCCGCGATCAGCAGGGCGGTGACCACCAGCTGGCCGCCGCCCAGGCCGAAGATCGCCGTCCGCATCCGCCACAGCAGGGCGGGACGCACCTCCAGCCCGATCAGGAACAGCAGGATCACCACCCCAAACTCGGCGAACCGCATCACGTCGTGCTGCTCGCCGACCAGGTTCAGCATGAAGGGGCCGACGATGATCCCGGCCACCAGATAGCCGAGCACCGAGCCCAGCCCCAGCCGCTTGGCGATCGGCACCGAGACGACGCCCGCGGTCAGATAGACCAGGGCCTGGATCAGGAGGCCTTCGCCGTTCATGGCTGGGTGTCCGGACGGGCGTTTGTGAGCATGGGGCGACTATGGACCGAGGTTTGCGGATTCGCGCAGCGGATTTCCGTTAGGTAGGTTTTCAAATGCTGCAGTGCGGCGTAAGAAATCGGCATGGCTGACAAGGTACGCAAGGACGCGGTCGAAGCGCTCTCCGGGGTGCTGTTCGACGGCATGACCATCATGGCCGGCGGCTTCGGCCTCTGCGGCATTCCCGAAAACCTGATCGCGGCGATCCGCGAGACCGGGGTCAAGGACCTGACGGTGATCTCGAACAATTGCGGGATCGACGGCTTCGGCCTGGGCGTGCTGCTCGGCGCCGGACAGATCCGCAAGATGATCTCCTCCTACGTCGGCGAGAACAAGCTGTTCGCCGAGCTCTATCTCTCCGGCAAGCTGGAGCTGGAGTTCAACCCGCAGGGCACGCTCGCCGAGCGCATCCGCGCGGGCGGGGCGGGCATCCCGGCCTTCTTCACCAAGACCGGGGTCGGCACCCTGGTGGCGGAGGGCAAGGAGGTCCGCGAGTTCGACGGCGAGCTCTATGTGATGGAGCGCGGCCTGACCGCCGACCTGTCGATCGTCAAGGCTCACACCGGCGACGCCGAGGGCAACCTCGTCTATCGAAAGACCGCGCGGAACTTCAATCCGATGATGGCCACCGCCGGCAAGGTCACCATCGCCGAGGTCGAGCACCTGGTTCCGGTCGGCTCGATCGACAAGGACCACATCCACACGCCGGGCGTCTATGTCGACCGCATCTTCCAGGGCGCGAGCTTTGAGAAGCGGATCGAACAGCGCACCGTCCGCACGAAAGAGTCCGCCTAATGGCCTGGTCCCGAGACGAGATGGCGGCCCGCGCCGCCCAGGAACTGCGCGACGGCTTCTATGTGAACCTCGGCATCGGCATCCCGACCCTGGTCGCCAACTACATCCCCGCCGGCATGAGCGTCACCCTGCAGTCGGAGAACGGCATGCTGGGCATGGGGCCCTTCCCCTATGAGGGGGAGGAGGACGCCGACCTGATCAACGCCGGCAAGCAGACGATCACCGAGCTGCCCAGCTCCTCCTATTTCAGCTCGGCCGACAGTTTCGCCATGATCCGCGGCGGCCATATCGACCTTTCCATCCTGGGCGCCATGCAGGTGGCCGCCAATGGCGACCTCGCCAACTGGATGGTGCCGGGCAAGATGGTCAAGGGCATGGGCGGGGCCATGGACCTGGTCGCGGGCGTCAAGCGCGTGGTCGTGGTCATGGAGCACACCGAGAAGTCGGGCGCGGCCAAGCTGGTCAAGGCCTGCTCCCTGCCGCTCACCGGCGCGGGCGTGGTCGACATGGTGGTCACCGACCTGGGCGTCTTCCAGGTGAACCGCGGCAAGACCCCGGTCGCCCTGATCGCACTCGCCCCCGGCGTCACCCTGGACGAAGTGGTCGCCAAGACCGAAGCGCCCTTCGAGGTGGCCCTGGGCTGAGCGGCCTCGACGGGTGAATGAAGTTCATCCGTCCGCGATAGAACTCATGTGAGGCGCCTGCGGCGCGGGGCTACTGCTCCGGTGTGACGGAGGAAGCCCCATGCGCCAACTGACCTTCATCGAACCCCGCCGCCTGGAGTGGTGGGACGTGCCGGCCCCGCGGCTGGCCGCCGACACGGACGCCATCGTCCGGCCCCTGGCCGTCGCCCGGTGCGACCTGGACCTCTATATCGCCACCGGCTTCGTCAGCACCTATCCGGGTCCCTTCGCCTTCGGCCATGAAACCGTGGGCGAGGTGGTGGAGGCCGGCGACGCCGCCGGCGTGTCGCCCGGGGACCGGGTGGTGGTGCCGTTCCAACTGTCCTGCGGTCGCTGCGCGACGTGCCGCAAAGGCTGGACCAACGCCTGCGAGGCCTATCCCTTCGCCGCCGCCTATGGCCTAGCCCCGACCTCGGGCCGGGATTTCGGCGGCGCGCTCAGCGACCTGATCCATGTCCCCTTCGCCGACCATATGCTGGTTCCGCTGCCGCCCGGGGTCGACCCGGTGGTCGCCGCCAGTCTTTCCGACAACATCGCCGACGGCTGGCGCGCCGTCGGACCGCAGCTGGCTGAGCGGCCGGGGGCGACGGTGCTGGTGATCGGGGGCCTGGCCCAGAGCGTGGGCCTCTATGCCGCCGGCGCCGCCGTGGCCCTGGGCGCCGGCCGGGTGCTCTATCTGGACGACGACGCCGGCCGCCGCGATCGCGCCCGCGCCATGGGCGCCGAGGCCGAACCCCTGGCCCTCGCCGAGGGCCGCCAGCCCGACCAGCCGTTCGATATTGTCGCCGAGGCCGCCGGAACCGAAGCCGCCCTGGGCTTCGCCATCCGCTCCTGTGCGCCCAACGGCGTCCTGACCAGCATGGCGATCCATCTGGGCGCGCTCACCGCCGTGCCGCTGACCCGCGCCTATTACAAGGGGATCACCTTCCATACGGGCCGTGTGCAGTCGCGACCGATCTTTCCCCAGGCCCTCGACTGCATCGCCTGTGGCCGCTTCCATCCGCAGGACGTGACCCATCGGGTCGCGACCTTCGCCGACGCGGCCGATCTGATGACCGATCCCGGTCCGAAGCTGATCTTCCGGTGCGAGGCGGCGGACTGACCGCCGACGTCTTGCGGACCGCGCCTGATGGTCTAGCGTCCGGCGATGACCGCCCGACCGCCGCCGCCCCTGGCCAGCCTGCGCGCCTTCGCGGCGGCCGGTCGGCTCGAAAGCCTGAAGGACGCCGCGCGTGAACTCGGGGTCACCGCCTCGGCCGTCAGCCATCAGGTGCGCATCCTCGAAGACTGGGTCGGCGCGCCGCTGTTCGTGCGCGAGACCCGCCAGCTGCGGCTGACCGAACCCGGGCGCCGGCTGACGGCGCGCCTGAACCAGGCGTTCGGCGACATCGACCGGGCCCTCGCCGAGGTCCGTGCGGAGGAGACGACCGCCGTCCTGCGGATCAGCGCCCTGCCGCTGTTCACCTCCGTCTATCTGATCCCCCGGCTGCACCGGTTCGAGGCGCGCCATCCCGGCGTCGCCATCCAGATCGACACGCCCAACCGGATCGTCGATTTCGACCGCGATCCGGTGGATCTGGCGATCCGCAACGCCAGCCGGTCGCCGGGTGGCCTGATCAGTCACAAGCTCCTGGACCTGCGCGCCGCCCCGCTCTGCGCGCCCGCCGTGGCCGCCGGTCTGAAATCGCCGGCCGACCTCACCGAGGCGACGCTCATCCATATCTCGGCACGCCCCGACGGCTGGCGAGACTGGCTCAGGGGGCAGGGGCTCGAGGGGCTGGAGCCCCGCGGCGGCGTCACGGTCGACACCCTGCCGGCGGCTCTGGATCTGGCGGCCCACGGCCGCGGCGTGATGCTGGGCCTCGATCCCCTGGTCTGGGATGCGCCTCAGGCGGAACGGCTGGTCACGCCGTTCGCCTCGGCCCCGGTCAGCGCCGGAAGCTATGTCCTCGTCCACCGGCGCGAGGACCGCAGCCGCGAAGCGATCCAGGCCTTCGTCCGGTGGATCCGTCAGGAGCTCCGGGCCGACGCCGTCCGCTATGCGCGGCTGAGATCCGCCCACGCCGGGGGCGAGGAAGCCTAGTTCTCAACCACCACCGGCGCGTCGAACGCCGTGACCTCGCCGTCGACGCCATAGGTCTTGCGCACCCGATCATGCCAGGCGGGGCTGAACCAGGCGTCTGCAGCCGCCGCGCTTTCGAACAGATAGATCCCGCCGAAGCGGCCGTCCTCGGCGATCGAGAACCACTTGTGGATCAGGCCCGGCGTCTTTTCATAGGCGGGGACCGCCTGGTCGAAGCCGGCCCGGATCGCCGCCGCGGGCGTCCCCGCCGGGGGACGGATGCGCACGATACGGGCGACGGCCTTGCCCTCGGCCAGCGCCGGCGATCCCGCCGCCGGCCCATTGATCGCCACCGGGATGTCGAAGCGCCAGACGTCCAGCCGGCCTTTCGACTGGGCCGCCAGATCTTTGAAATAGGGGCTGGCCAGATAGGCGTCGGCCGCGGCCCGGCTGTCCCACAGATAGATGCCGCCGCGGGTGCGCTGGGCGGTGATGTAGAAATACTTGGTCCGCAGCCCCGCGATCGCGCGGTAGTCGGGCGCAAGCGCCTTGAACCGACGGATCACCAGGGCGCGCGGCGCGATGGCGGGCAGGTCGCGGTCGACCACGATCGCGTAGAGATCGCGACCGGTCGAATGGGCGCCGGTCTGGGCGTGGGCGGTCCCCGCCGCCAGTCCGGCGGCGAGGATCGATACGGAGGACAAGAGGGCTTTCAGCATGGCGGGCTCCCGGGCGGTCGGATCCGGCTGGATCCGTCGCCCCGTCGTGCCCGCCGGCTCAGCTCGCCGACAAACGCGATCGCGTCGCTATGGGTGAGCCAAACTCACCCATCGGGCCTACCGCCAGCGCAGCACCCAGGGCCCCAGGGCCGCGCCGATGGCGGCGGGGGCGAGCATGCCCAGGCTGTACCAGACGGCGACGAAGGGCATGGTGCTTTCCGGGCAGTGCAGGCCGTAGACCAGGGCCGCGACCCCGCCGGAGAACAGCCCCGCCGCCGCTCCGGCCAGGGCCAGTCGGGTGGGGGCCAGATTGCGCACCACCACCAGGGTGACGGCCAGCATGGGCAGGGCCAGCGTCAGGATGTTGCGCGGGCAGACCCGCCAGGAGTGGCCCATCAACAGCGGCATGCGGGCGTCCGGCGCCGTGCTCGTCCAGCGCCAGATGCTGATCGCCGCCATCACCGCGAACACGCTGAGCGCCAGGGCGAGGCCCTTGCGCCCCGATCCCGCCGGCCGCGACAGCCGCTCGACGCACCAGAAGCCGGCCAGGGCGAATAGGGCGGCATAGCTGGCCTTCATCCAGAACATCGGCTTGCCGAACGCCTGCGGATAGTCGGGCCGGAAGCCCAGCCACAGGACCACGAGGGCGAGCGCGACCAGGGCCCCGACGCCGGCGGCGAGCGCCAGGCGCGGGCGGACCCCGGCCTCCGGCGTCACGTCCATGCTCAGGGCCTCGATCAGGTCGTCAGTCTTCAACGCCGCTGTTCCTTGAAATGAGCGCCTTGAGGGCGCGGTGCAGGCTGACCTTGGCGGCGCCTTCGCTGAGGCCGATCCGCGCGCCCGCCTCGGCCAGGCTGAGCCCTTCGATCTTCACGTCGCGCACCAGCCTCTGCTGCTTCTCCGGCAGGCTCGACAGCACCCGGTCCAGATCCCCGCGCGCCGAGGGGCTTTCGGTTTCCGGCTCGGTCAGCCACTCGGCGACGTCGTCGATCGGCACGTGCTGCCGGATCCGGTTGCGCCGCCAGTGGTCGATCAGCTTGTAGCGCGCGACCGCGTGGGCCCAGGCCGTGAACGGCTGGGTCGGATCATAGGTCATGCGGCGACGATGCACCGCCAGCAGGGTCTCCTGCACCAGATCCTCCACGTCCGAGGCCGCGCTGCGATCCATGCGGCGGGCGAAATAGGCGCGCAGGCGCCCGCCCAACAGGGTGAGAAGCTCGCGCCAGGCGGCGGCGTCGCCGGCCTGGCCGCGCAGCATCAAGGCCTTCAGGCGGTCCTCGAGCTCAGCGGCCACGCGGGCGATTCTCCTTGAATACGGACGATGTGGGCCAAGGGTTACATGAGCCGACGACAAAGAAAATCTGCGTCTCGCCGTAACCTTCGCCGGACGGCCCGCGAACTATCTCCTCGACCGACGCCAAACAGGATCGGTCGCCGCAATGACCCACCCTTGAAGGAACGACCCAGATGAACTTCGCCCAGACCACCCTCGCCGCCGTCGCCATCGCCGCCCTGACCGGCGGCGTCGCGCTGGCCGCCGAGAATAACATGATGTCCGGCGGCATGATGGCCAAGAAGCCGGGTGAGACCGAGAAGTGCTTCGGCGTCGCCCTCGCCGGCCACAACGACTGCGCCGCCGGCGCCGGCACCACCTGCGCGGGGACCTCCAAGGTCGACTATGACGGCAAGGCCTTCAAGGAAGTCGCCAAGGGCACCTGCGTCACCATCAAGACCCCCAAGGGCATGGGCTCGCTGACCCCCAAGGCCTGATCCGGTCCAGCGCGGCGGACGGCGGGCCCCAGGGCCCGCCGGACACGCCGCCGACCCGTTCCCAGAACCCCAGGAAACGCCCTGATGTCTCCGACCCCCAAGACCTTCGCCAAGGCGGGCCTCCTCGCCGCCGGCCTGATCGCGCTCTCCAGCGGTGCGGCCCAGGCGGGCCAGATGGCCCGGCTCGCCCAGATCCCCAAGCTGCTCACCACCGAGCGGTGCTACGGCGTCGCCCGCGCCGGCGAGAACGACTGCAAGGCCGGCGCCGGCACGACCTGCGCCGGGACCGCGAAGGCCGACTATGACGGCCATGTCTATAAGCGCGTCGCCAAGGGGACCTGCCTGTCGATCCGCACGCCCCACGGCATGGGCTCCCTGGCCCCCAAGGCCTGATCCCGCCATGACCCTTCCCCCCTCCGCCCACCCCACCGCGGGTCTGGGCCTCAAGCCCCAGCACTACGCCGAGGCGCTCGCCTGCGGGGCGGAGGGGCTGTGGTTCGAGGTTCATCCCGAGAACTACATGGCTGAAGGCGGGCCCCGGCTCGCCTGGCTGGACGCCATCCGTGCGGATCACCCCCTGTCCCTGCACGGGGTGGGCCTGTCCCTCGCCGCCGACGAGGCGCCGGACCTGGCCCACCTGGCGGCCCTGCGCCGCCTGGCCGACCGCTATCAGCCCTTCGTGGTCTCCGAGCATCTGGCCTGGTCGACACGGCGGGGCGCCTACGCCCCCGACCTGCTGCCCTTCCCGAGGACCCGCGGGGCGCTCGTCCATATCGCCGACAACATCGCCCGCATGCAGGACGCGCTCGCCCGCCCGGTCCTCATCGAGAACCCCTCGCTCTATATGCCGCTCAAGGGCCACGAGCTGTCGGAGACCGAGTTCCTCGCGGAGCTCACCCGCCTGACCGGCTGCGGTCTGCTGGTCGACGTCAACAATGTCGCGGTCAGCGCCCATAATCTCGGCTATTCGGCCCACGCCTATCTCGACGCCCTGCCGGCCAAGGCCATCGGCGAGATCCATCTGGCCGGCCACGCCGCCGACGAACGTCTGGGCGAAGCCCTGCTCATCGACACCCACGGGGCGCCGGTCGCCGAGCCGGTCTGGGCCCTGTTCGACCGGTTGATCGACCGCATCGGCCCGCGCCCGACCCTGATCGAGCGCGACGACAACATCCCCGCCTTCGCCGAGCTGATGGCCGAGCGCGACCGCGCCGCCGCGATCCTGAAGGCGCCCGTCCATGCGTGAGCTCACCCGTTTCCAGGACGCCTTTACGACCGCCCTGGCCGGCGACCCTGACGCCCTCTTGCCCTGGTGGGAGGACGCCGAGGCCGGGGCCGCGGGCCTGAGCGTCTATCGCAACACCGTGGCCAAGGGTTGCGCCGACGCCATCGTCGCCAATTTCCCCAGCGTGGAGCGGGTGTGCGGCGCCGACTGGCTGGCCGCGGCCGGCGTGCGCCACGCCGCCGAGCATCCGCCCGCGCGGCCGAGCCTGCTGGACTACGGCCAGGCCTTTCCCGACTGGCTGACGACCTTTCCGCCGGCCGACGACATGCCGTTCCTGGCCGATCTCGCCCGGCTCGACCTCGCCTGGACCCGCGCCCATCTGGCCGCCGACGCGTCACCGCTAGGCGCCGCCGCCTTCGCGGCCCTTGACGCCGAGGCCTTCGCGGCGACCGCGGCCGACCTGCATCCCAGCGCCACGGTCGCGGGCTTCGCCGACGGCCTGGCCGGGCTGTGGATCGCCCTGCGCGCCGCGACCCCGCCTGAGGCCCTGGAGCTGAATGACGCCCCTTCGGCGGTGCTGATCCTGCGGCCGGCCCTGGAGGTGGCGATCCGTCCGCTCACCGCCGGCGGCTTCGCCTTCCTCGCCGCCTGCCGCCAGGGCCAGCCCCTGGCGCTCGCCGCCGCCGCCGCGCTGGCCGCCGAGCCCGGCCTCGATCTCGCGGCCCTGTTCGCCGACCTCATCGCCGCGGGCGCCTTCGCCGCCCTGCGCTCGCTATCCGCCTAGGAGCCCATCCATGACCGACCTCGCCCCCGCCGCCGCGGCGCCGCTCGCGAACCCGATCCGCACGTTCAACCAGCTCGCCCAGCGCCTGGTCCCGGAGGACGCCATCGCCCTGGTAACCCGGCTCGGCGTGGCCGGGGTGTTCTTCATGTCCGGCCGCAGCAAGGTCGACGGCCTGCTGCACATCACCGACGGGACCTACACCCTGTTCCGCGAGGACTATCGCGTCCCCCTGATCCCGCCGGACATCGCCGCCCACCTGGCGACCTATTCCGAGCACCTGTTCTCGATCCTGCTGGTCCTGGGGCTGTTCACCCGGTTCTCGGCCCTGGCCTTCCTGGGCATGACGACGGTGATCGAGGTCTTCGTCTATCCTGACGCCTGGCCGACCCATCTCAGCTGGGCGGGCCTGCTGATCTATCTGATCGCCCGCGGCGGCGGCCGCTTCAGCCTGGACCGGCTGTTCAAGCTGGATTGATGCGTGGGGCCGGAGCATCCTGTCGCCCTCCGGCTTCGTAGACCCTGTGCAGACCTGACCTGGAGTTTCCGATGAACCGCCCGCTGTTTCTCGCCGCCTGCGTCGCCGCCCTCGCCGTGGCGGGCGCCGCCCCCGCGGCCGACGCCTACAAGACCGCCATCTTCGCCGGCGGCTGCTTCTGGTCGGCCGAGCACGACATCGAGCACACCCCGGGGGTCAAGTCGGTGGTGGTCGGCTATTCGGGCGGAAAGCTGCAGCGCCCAACCTACGAGAACCACGAGGGGCACCTGGAATCGATCAAGGTCACCTATGACCCGGCCAAGGTCAGCTATCCGCAGCTGGTGGACGCCTTCTTCCACCACATCGACCCCACCGATCCCAACGGCCAGATCTGCGACTTCGGGCCGTCCTATCACACCGCCGTCTTCGTGGCCGATCCGGCCGAGCGCGCCGCCGCCGAGCAGGTGAAGGCCCAGGTGGCCAAGGCGCTCAAGAAGCCGGTCGCCACCACCATCCTGCCCGCCTCCACCTTCTGGATGGCCGAGGACTATCACCAGGACTACGCCCGCAAGAACCCGATCGCCTATGGCGCCTATCGCACTGGCTGCGGCCGCGACGCCCGGCTCAAGGCGGTGTGGGGAGGCCGCTGACCGGATCGCGCGGCCGGGGCTGAAAGCCCTGGCCGATGAAGGTCACGGTGCGGCGGCGGTGGTCGCGGTCCAGCCAGACGCTGGTGATCTCGCGGTCCGAAACGCCGCGGAAATCCGCCGTCATCTCGTCCAGGAACAGCTTGTCCAGGCTGGCGGCCAGCACCCGGCCGCCCTCGGCCTGGGTCAGGGGATCGACCGCCTCGGCCTGGCTGCGCGGTGCGGCCCCGCGCACCCACATGCGCAGGGGCGGGGCGCCCGGGCTCTTCAGGAAATCGCGGCCGTAATAGCTCGCCGCGTTGAACAGGAACCGGTCGTTGACGGCGATGGCCGTGAGGCTGCGATCGTGGCGGGCCCGGTCGAGGATCGCCTGGACGGTGGCGTCCCAGCCCTTGGCCCGCTTGAAGGCGTTGGCCATGCCGATCTTCTCGGCGAAGGCCGGGTTGAGCACGCAGGCCAGGAAGAGGGCGGCGATCACCGCCTGGCTGGTGATCGCCGCGATCAGCCAGCCCCGCGCCCGCCAGCGGGTCAGCCAGGCGGCGACCAGGATCGCGCCGGCCACATAGGCGGCGCCGGACCAGTTGGCGTTGGCCCGGCTGATCAGGGCCTGGACGGAGACGATGGCCAGCGGCGGCAGGGCGAAACACATGAGCGTCAGGTCCGCCGCGCTGACCTTGCGCCGCGCGACGGCCAGGGCCGAGCCGCCGATCAGCACGGCGAACGGTATCGGGCCGAACACCCCGAACTGCGACGCGAGGAACTGGCCCAGGCCCACAAGGTTGAACCATCGCCCGCCGCCCCAGTCGGCGTTGGCCGCGGTGTGGCGCAGGGTCGTGAATCCGTGGGCGGCGTTCCAGGCGAGGTTGGGGGCGAGGACCAGGCCGCAGGCGCCGATGGCCGCCAGGACCGCGGGCAGGGTCCATCGGTCGCGCGCCTCCCGCGACAGGCCCAGATGCAGCCCAAGTCCGACCACGGCGTAGAGGGCGGCGTACTTGGACAGGAAGGCCAGGCCGATGCTGGCGCCCAGGCCGGCGGCCCACAGGGTCCGGGCGCGCCCCTCGGCGGCGGCCATCTCCACATAGGTCACCAGGGCGAGGCTCAGGAAGAAGAGCAGGGGCGCATCGGTGGCGATCACCATGGACGACAGCTGGATCGCCGGGGTGAGGGCATAGATCGCCGCGGCCGCGAAGCCGACGCCCGGTCCATAGAGCCGACGACCGATTCGCGCGGCGGCCAGGGTCACGCCCAGATGGAAGAAAGGCGCGGCGAGTCGCACCCACGGCTCCGAGTCGCCGCCCAGCCGCGTGGTGAGCCAGATCGCCCAGGCGATCAGGGGCGGCTTGGAAAAATAACCCCAATCCGGGCGCCGCGACCAAAGCCAGTACTGGGCCTCGTCGGGGTAGAGCTCCAGTCTGGTCGAAAACAGTGCGACCAATCGCACCAGGGTCAGACCGCCCGCGATCCACAGAACCGCGCGGGCCTCGGGGCTCAATCCCTGTACGGATAAAGATTTGCGGGCCAAGCGCCTCTCCCGGAACGGCGCGGACCCTGGCCCCGAGCCCCTCGGCTTGTAAAGGGCGATGCGTGTCTTTCTGGCAGCACTGTCACGACTCTGTACGAGCGTAACAAAACCGTCACCCATTGTGGCCAAATCCGGGCTATAGGGGCCACAATTCGAGGTGGCCCGGGCTGGCGGCCTCCGATGATCGATGGAGGGGATTCCACACATGACCTATATGAAAAGGCTTGCGGGCGGCGCGGCTCTGACCGCCCTCGTCTGCGCCATGTCCTCGGCGATGTACGCCCAGGAAACCACCTCGGCCGTGCACGGCGAAATCACCGCCAATGGCGCGCCGGTCGACAAGGCCAGCGTCACCGTGGTGCACACGCCGTCCGGCACCCGAGCCGTCACGGCGGTCGACGCCGGCGCCTTCGACCTCCGCGGTCTGCGGGTCGGCGGCCCCTACACGGTGACGGTCACCGCCCAGGGCTTCCCCACCAAGGTCTACAAGAATGTGTTCCTGCAGGTCGGCCAGACCCTCAAGCTGAACGTCGATCTCGCCGAAGTCGAAGAGTTCGTCGTCACCGGCTCGGGCAACCGCAACAGCGACCAGGGCCCCAAGACGGTCCTCGATCAGAACGCCATCAAGACCATCGTGACGATCAACCGCGACCCGCGTGACCTCGCCCGTCGCGACATGCTGGTGGCCCAGGATCTCTCCGGCGGTCGCGCCGGCACTAACAGCGGCGGCGTCTCGATCGCCGGCTCCAACCCCCGCTACAACCGCATCGCCGTCGACGGCGTGGCGGCTCAGGACAACTTCGGTCTTGCCCAGGGTGGTCTGACCACCGCGCGCGGCCCCGTCACACTCGACGCCGTCGAGCAGTTCTCCGTCGCGGCGGCGCCGACCGACGTGCAGAACGGCGACTTCGTCGGCGGCGCCCTGAACCTGGTGTTGCGCTCCGGCGGCAACGAGTTCCATGGCGTGGTGTTCGACAACTACCTGAACGACGGCCTGGTCGGTAAGAAGACCGAGGACGCGCGCATCAAGCAGGCGATCAGCCAGAAGAACTACGGCGCCTTCCTCTCCGGCCCGATCATCAAGGACCGCCTGTTCTTCGCCCTGTCCTATGAAAACTACGAGACGATCGACGCCACCTTGTTCGGCGTCCCCGGCTCGGGCGCCGGCACGGCCTTCGCCAACGGCCTGACCCAGTCGCAGATCGACAACGTCGTCAACATCTACAACACCAAGTACGCCAGCAAGTTCACCCTGGGTTCGGTGAGCCCGGTCAAGCCGGTCACCGACAAGAAGTACTCGGCCAAGATCGACTGGAACATCACCGACGCCCACCGCGCCAGCTTCACCTATCGCTACGCGGAATCGTCCTCGATCCAGCGGACCGACCTCAGCGCCACCACCGCGTCGCTGGATTCGCACTGGTACACCCAGTTCAACTCGGACGAGGCCTATACCTTCGAGCTGAACTCGCACTGGACCGATCGCCTGAGCACCTTCGTCAAGGCGACCTATCGCGACTACAACAACCAGCAGCTGCCCCCGAGCGGCCAGAACTATTCCGATGTCCGCGTCTGCCTGGCGCCGACCTCGGACGCCACCCTGACCAGCTGCGCCGCCGGCTTCGACACCGTGCGCTGGGGCCCGGACCAGTTCCGTCACGCCAACGCCCTGCGCGAGCAGGAATATCGCTATCAGGCCCAGGCCGAGTACGCGCTTGACGACAACGTCTTCAAGGTCGGCGTCCAGGCCCGCCAGGCGAAGCCCTACGACATCTTCGTCCCGAACTCGCGCGGCCAGTACTACTTCGACTCGGTCGCCGACTTCCAAGCCGGCAAGGCGAGCGAGCTGATCTATTCCAACGCGATCAGCGGCAACCCGAACGACGCGGCCTACAACTCGCCCTACTGGACCTTCAGCCTCTACGGCCAGGACACCCTGCGCATCACCGAGAACCTGAAGGTCGCGGCCGGCGTGCGGATCGACCGCTACGAGGAAAGCGACAAGCCGATCCTCAACCCGAACTTCGTGAACCGGAACGGCTACACCAACCAGAAGACCATCGACGGTCTGCAGATCGTCATGCCGCGCGTTTCGGCGGAATGGACCCCGACCACCAACCTGCGCTTCAACGCGGGCCTGGGCCTGTTCTCCGGCGGCACGCCTGACGTGCTCACCGGCGCGCCGTTCTACAACACCGGCTACGCCACCACCGGCATCGACATCCAGCGCACGGCCACCGGCTTCAACGAAACCACCGGCACCGGCGGCTTCACCCAGGCCATCGGTTCGACCGCCCTGGACAACCTCTTCAGCGATCCGAACTTCGGCTATCAGATCCAGGCCCAGGTGAAGGCGCTGCAGCAGGGCACCCTGACCGGCACCCCGACCATTCCGTCGACCGGTGAAGTGATCGCGCTCGCGCCGTCCTTCCAGCTGCCGAGCCAATGGAAGCTGTTCCTGTCCGGCAACTGGCGCTTCGGCGACGGCTGGGCCGTGCAGGGCGACTTCGTGGCCGTCGAGGTGAACCACGAAATCACCTATTACGACGCCAAGGCTCAGCCCCTGATGGTCAACGGCGTGCAGCAGTTCCTGCCGGACGGCCGGATCCGCTATGACGGCCTGGGCACGGTGGCGGGCAAGAGCTCGACCAACCTCGGCTCGAACCGCGACATCATCGTCGACAACACCAACAAGGGCCACAGCTACACCGCCTCGGTGGCGCTCTCGAAGTCCTGGGATTGGGGTGGCGATCTGCTCGTGGGCTACGCCCACCAGGAGATGAAGGACACCGGCGGCGGCGTCTTCTTCGGCACCACGGCCGGTTCGCTCTACGCCGGCGTGATGTCGGGCAATGACCCGAACCGCGACTATCTGGGCCGTTCGGTCTACGAGATCCCGAACCGCTACAAGATCGAGTTCGGCTATCATCACGCCTTCTTCGGCGACAACGAAACCCGCATCAGCCTGTTCGCGGAACGCCAGGACGGTCGCCCGTTCGGCTTCGCCATGCAGGATCGCGCTTCGGGCCGCGGCCCGGTGTTCGGCGTGAACCGCCAGTCGGAACTGCTCTATGTTCCGGACTTCAAGGGTGACACCAACCCGGCCGACCTCAATGTCGGTCTGGTGACCTTCGCCACCCAGGCGGACTACGACAACTTCAAGCGCTACGTGACGAACTTCAAGCTGCCCAACAACCAGCTGGTTCAGAAGTACTCCAACGACAACGCGCCGATCGGCCGTCTGGACATGCAGCTCAGCCAGGAACTGCCCTCTCCGATCCAAGGGCATAAGTTCAAGGTGAACCTGGATGTGCGGAACGTCCTGAACCTGCTGAACAACAGCTGGGGCCGCGTCGCCGAGTACTCCGACATCACCACCCTGGCCCGGGTCGACTGCGCCGACGCCAACGGCGCCGCCGTCCCGACCACCAGCGCCGCCTGCCCGCGCTATCGCTACTCGCAGGTGCCGACCTCGGTCAGCAAGACCACGAACACGCCGCTGTCGCTCTGGTACGTCCAGGTCGGCCTGCGCTACGAGTTCTAAGCGTCTGATCTGACGTCAAGACCTGGGGGGCGGTCCGGCGACGGGCCGCCCCCTTTCTTATGGGCGCTTGACGTTGCGGCCGCAGCCGCCCATCTGCCCCCGTCCAACACCTTCGAGGATCGCATGACCCTGACCGTTCCCGCCGAATGGGCGCCCCACAAGGCGATGTGGCTGGGTTTTCCGAGCCACGAGGAGCTCTGGCAGGAAGACCTGCCGGTCGCCCAGGGCGAGGTCGCGGCGCTCGCCCGGGCCCTGGCCGGCCCCGGCGCCGAGCATGTGCGCCTGATGACCGGCTCTCCGGAGGGCGAGGCCGCCGCCCGCGCCCTGCTGGGCGATGTCGCCGGGATCGAGATCGTCCCCGGCCGGTTCGGCGACATCTGGCTGCGCGACACCGGCCCGATCTTCGCCAAGGGCCCGAACGGCGCCGTGGCCCAGGGCTTCCGCTTCAACGGCTGGGGCGGCAAGTACGTCATGGACCATGACGAGGAGGTCGCCGGCCAGATCGCCACCGCCTCCGCCACCCCGCTCGTCGCCAACGACCTGATCATGGAGGGCGGCGCCCTGGACCACGACGGGGCCGGGACCATCCTGACCACCGGCCAATGCCTCTTGAACCCCAACCGCAACACCGGCTGGACCCAGGCCGCCGCCGAGGCGGCGCTCGCCAAGGCGCTCGGCGCCCGCAAGCTGATCTGGCTGGGTGAGGGCCTGGCCAACGACCATACCGACGGCCACGTCGACAACCTGGCCCGCTTCGTCGCGCCCGGCGTCGTGGTCTGCCCCGTGGCCTGGGGGCGCGGCGATCTGAACGTCGAGGCCTATGACGATTGCGCGCGCCGCCTCGGCGAGGCGACTGACGCCGACGGCCGGCCGCTGAAGGTGGTCCGCATCCCCTCGCCCGGCTGGATCGAGGGGGCCGACGGCCGCGCCGCCCCGGCCAGCCACATGAACTTCATCATCGGCAACAAGGCCGTGGTCATGCCGGTCTATGAGCCGGGCCAGGCCGCCGACCTGGCGCTGCAGGGCCTCCAGGCCCTGTTCCCCGACCGCGCCGTGATCGGCCTGCCGTCGAACGCCATCCTGACCGGCGGCGGCTCGTTCCACTGCATCACCCAGCAGGAGCCCGCCTGATGGCCCGCACGATCTCGGTCGCCGCGCTCCAGACCCACTATGGCCTCGACCTGGCGGACAACATCGCCCGCACCAAGGACCTGATCCGTCAGGCGGCGTCCCAGGGCGCCCAGGTCATCCTGCCGTCCGAGCTGTTCCAGGGCCCCTATTTCTGCGTGACCCAGGAGGAGCGCTGGTTCGAGACCGCCCATCCCTGGCGCGAGCACCCCTGCGTGACCGCCCTCGCCCCCCTGGCGGCCGAGCTGGGCGTGGTGCTGCCGATCTCGATCTTCGAGCGCGAGGGCCCGCACTATTTCAACAGCCTGGTGATGGTCGACGCCGACGGCGGGGTCATGGGCCTCTACCGCAAGAGCCACATTCCCGACGGCCCCGGCTATCAGGAGAAGTACTACTTCCGCCCCGGCGACACCGGATTCAAGGTCTGGGACACCCGCTTCGGCAAGGTGGGCGTCGGCATCTGCTGGGACCAGTGGTACCCGGAATGCGCCCGCGCCATGGCCCTGATGGGCGCCGAGGTGCTGCTCTATCCCACCGCCATTGGCACCGAGCCGCATGATCCCACCCTGGACACCGCCCTGCCGTGGCGCCGCGCCATGCAGGGCCATGCGGTCTCCAATGTCATTCCGGTGGTCGGCGCCAACCGCATCGGCTTCGAGCCCTGGGAAAACTATCCCGGCGGCGGCCAGGGCTTCTACGGCCACTCCTTCATCTCCGACCATCGCGGCGACCTGGTCGCGGCCTTCGGGGCCGAGGAGGAGGGGGTGCTGACCGCGACCTTCGATCTCGACTACCTGGCCCGCCACCGCGCGGCCTGGGGCTTCTTCCGCGACCGCCGTTCCGACCTCTACGGGGCGCTGGCCAGTCCGCGGCCGACCGTATGATCGAGACGCCCCGCCTGATCCTGCGCGCCATCGAGAGCGACAAGGACCGCGCGGAGCTGGCGGCGGTCAATGGCGATCCGCGCGTCGGCGCCTGGCTGGCCGGAACCCAGGACCGGGCGGCCAGCGACGCCATGGCTGACCGAATCAACGCCCATGTCGCCGAGCACGGCTTCGGCTTCTGGGCCGCCGAGCTCAAGGCCGAGCGGCGGATCGTCGGGTTGATCGGCCTGGTGACGGTGAAGGCCGACGCCCTGCCCTTGGGCCCGGCCGTGGAGATGGGCTGGCGTCTCGCCCCGGAGACCTGGGGCACGGGCCTGGCGACCGAAGGCGCGGCGGCCGCCCGCGACTGGGGCTTCGCGAACCTCGACCTCGACGAACTCATCGCCTTTACGGCGCGCAGCAACCTGGCCTCCCAGGCGGTGATGCGGAAGATCGGGATGCGCCCGGATCCGAGCCGCGACTTCGACCATCCGAAGCTCGCCGAGGATCATCCGCTCCGCGCTCATGTGGTCTATGCGATAGGCCGATGATCGAGACCGACCGCCTGATCCTGAGACGCTGGCGGTCGGAGGACCTCGACCCCTTCGCCGCCATGAGCGCGGACCCGGAGGTCATGCGCTGGCTGGGCGGGTCATGACCCGAGACGAGGCGCTGAGCTATATGCGCCGCTCCGAGCTCAGCTTCGAGGCGGCCGGCATGGGTCGCTTTGCGATCGAAGCCAAGGCTGACGGCGCCTTCCTGGGCGCCTGTGGCCTGATGCCGGGCCGGCGCGGCCTGCCGCTCGGCGCCTTCATCGACATCGGCTGGCGCCTCACCCGGGCGGCCTGGGGCCAGGGCTACGCCTCGGAGGCGGCCCGCGCCGTCGCCCGCGACGGGTTCGAGCGCCTGGGCTTTCCCGAGATCACCGCCATCACCATGGCCATCAACGCCCGCTCCCGCGCGGTGATGACCCGGGCCGGCTTCGTCCATGACCCGGCGCGGGATTTCGACTGGCCGGAGTCTCCGCCGGACGATCCCGGCCGGCCCTGCGTCGCCTATGTCAGGCGGCGCGAAGATTCAGAATAATTGTTATTATTCAGTATCTTAAAAGGAATCCGGCGTCCGTTCGGCGCCTAAACGATACCTGTTCAAGAAGTGGGTGAAGTCGCTGCCTCGGCGGAACAGGCCGCGGTCCGCTTCGGCGCCTTGGCCAGCTCGGCCTTGGCCTGGGCGAAGTCGGCCTGGAACTGCGGCTCGGCGTGCAGCCGGGCGACCATGGCGGCGCCCAGGGTCCGGCCCGCCTCGACGTCGCTCTGATAGTGCACGCCGCAGATCCAACGGCTGTCGCCGATCGCCTTGCCGGCGGCCAGCAGGGCGTCGGTGTTGGCGGGGCGGATCTCGGACAGCACCAGGGCCCAGGACCAGCCGACCATGGCGTGGCCGGAGGGGTAGGAGGCGTTGGTCTTCATCCAGCCCTCCCGGGGGATGCAGATCGGCCGGTCGTCGCCGATCATCGGCCGGCTGCGATTGTAGAAGTCCTTGGCCGGGGTCCCGACCGTGCGGACATCGAGCTCGATCCGGTGCAGCAGCTTCCAGACGGCCGGGGTGGTCTTGGCCCCGATCTCGACCCCTGTGGCGCAGGAATAGCGCTCCAGGGCGCCGCCGGCCCAGATGTCGTTGTCGCGGATCGCCTGGGTCCAGCGGGGCGATCCCTGCAGGCTGCGGGTCTGGAGGTAGGCGTCGCGGTCGGCCTGGCCGCGCAGGCTGTCGGGGGCCGGCGGCGGGCCGAGCAGGGCCTTGCCGTCGATGTCCTGGGCCGTGAGATAGCCGGTGAGCTTGGTGGGGGCAGGCCCGGCGAGCGAGGCGTCGACCGGCGCGGCGGCCGGCTTGAAGGCGCCCATCACGGGCTGCAGGGCCGAGCAGGCGCCGAGCGCCAGGGTCAGGGCCGCGGCGGCGGCCGTGGCGGCCAGGGGCTTGGAGAGACGGATCATCCCTCTCCCATAGACCGGACCCGCCCCTCAAGGGAACGGGTCCGGGCGCCGGGGTTGCGATCAGCGCAGGACGGTCAGGCCGTTCTTGATCACCGTCGCGTTGCGGGCCTTCACCCGCGCCTCGAAGGAGATGTTCTTGCCGTCCTTCCACAGGTCCACCGTGATGGTGTCGCCGGGGAAGACCGGGGCCGAGAAGCGGGCCTGGTGCGAATAGATCTGGTCCGGATCGAAGTCGGTGATCGCCTGCAGCACGGCGCGGCAGGTAATGCCGTAGGTGCACAGCCCGTGCAGGATCGGCCGCGGGAAACCGGCCTTGGCGGCCACATCCGGATCCGAGTGCAGCGGATTGCGGTCGCCGTTCAGGCGGTAGAGCAGGGCCTGATCCTCGCGGGTGGTGAAGTCCACCGACAGGTCCGGCGCGCGGGTCGGAACCGCGTGCGGCTCGGGCGCGCCTTCCGACGGGCCGCCGAAGCCGCCGTCGCCGCGGGCGAAGGTGGAGCCGGTCAGGGTGGCGACCTTCTCGCCCTTGTCGTCGGTCCACACCGTCTCATTGATGATGACGGCGCCCTTGCCCTCGCCCTTGTCATAGGCGCCGACGGTGCGGCCCTGGGCGGTGTAGGTCCCGGACGACGAAAGCGGCTTGTGCAGCTCCACCTTCTGCTCGCCGTGGACGACCATCAGGAAATTGATCTGGCTGGGGCGATGGCCGGCGGGCATTTCCGGCGCAGGCCCGGAGCCGCGCAGGCCGGTGGCCAGCACGGTGGCGGCGGTCGGGATGACCTTCAGGCCCTTCTCATAGACGAAGGGCAGCTCCTGGGTGTTCATGGGGTCGGCCCCCATGCCCACGCCGAGCGCATAGAGCATGACGTCCTTGTCCCCGTAGCTGAACGTCCGGGGCGCGGTCTTCTGGTCGAGAATGTCGGGATAATAGATCGGCATGAAAATGTTTCCTCCGCTAGGCGGCCTTAATCGGCGTCTTTCCTATGCCCGGGATTGAAGCGGTTCGGTCCTGGGGAAGCAAGCGGCGCGCGAGCGGATTTGCCCGGTCCCCTGCGATCGGCTAGAAGCGCGGACCCCGCGAGGATGGACCCGTCGAAGGCTAAAGTCCGCCCGCCCCACCCATTCCGCGCTTCCAGCGCCCAGGACCCGCGAAGGCATTCCATGGCTGACACCAAGCTTACCCCCGGCGGCGAGATCTCCGGCAACGTGCTGTTCTATTCGAAGCCCGAGCCGCTTTCGCCCGACATGCACAAGGGCCTGGGCGTGAAGCGGATGGACGGTCCCTTCGGCTTCGCCAAGACCGGCCACGCCGTGCCGCTGGCCGTGACCGAATTCTCCCTCGCCGCCGTGTCGGGCCCGATCATCTTCGTCGGCGAGGACAAGCTGCCCCTGGCGGTGATGGGTCTGAACGCCGAGGACAATCTGTTCCTGCGCGACGACGGCCTGTTCGAGCCGGGCGTCTATGTGCCGGCCTATATCCGCCGCTATCCGTTCGTGTTCGCCAACGACGCCGCCGCCGGCCAGATGATCCTGTGCATCGACCGCGCCGCCGAGTTCATCGTCGAGGGCGGCGAGATGGCGTTCTTCAACGCCGACAACACCCCGACCGAGTACACCCAGAACTGCATCGAGTTCTGCAACAACTACGAGGTCGAGCGTCAGCGCACGACGAACTTCGTCCAGATGCTCAAGGACCTGGACCTGTTCGAGCTGAAGACCGCCACCCACACCCCGGCCAATTTCGACGGCACGGTCGGCGAGACCCAGACGATCGCCGAGTTTTATGGCGTGTCGGAAGAGAAGCTGAACGCTCTGCCGCCGGAGAAGCTGGTCGAGCTGCGCGACAACGGCGCCCTGATGCAGATCTACGCCCACCTGATCTCGCTGACCGGCTGGGACAAGCTCATCGCCCTGCAGGTCTACAAGAACTTCCAGGCCACCCAGGCGGCCAACGCCTAGGGGCTAACGCGAAAAGACGCTGCGGGTCAGGCAGGAGAAAACCAGCCGACCCGCTTCGTCGAGCAGATCGTGCTGGGCGATGATGATGCCCTTGCCGTCGCCCACGGGGTCCTTGCCCATCACCGTCATGCGTCCGCGCAGGGATTCCCCGGCGGGCGGATTGCGCACCCAGCGCAGGGCGTCGACGCCCAGGCGCTTGGTCTGGGGCCAGCCCATGGTCGCGGCCGCATCCACACGGGCCCAGAGCGCGTACACCATGGCGTCGGGCGCGCCGCGTTCGGCCGGCCAGCCCGGAGCGAAGGCGGAGATGAAGGCCTCCAGCGCACGCGACTCGACGCGGACGTCGCCGAGCGACACCACCTGTCCGATCTCAATTTCGTCGAAACTCGCGGGCACCGGGGCGCCTCCCGTGGCGGATCATCTGATTCGTCGATGATGGCCGCCTTGCACGACAAGTCGAGCGCTTTGCGGAACACGGTTCCAGCGCCATATAGCAGGCAGGTTCAATGGGGCTGCGGATGATGCGTTTTCTGGCCAGGGTCGTCGCGATCCTCGGACTCTCCTTGATCCTCACCGCCCCGGCGGCGGCCCAGCCGGTCCGCCACGTCCAGGCCGAGCTGGTCGCCGACAGCCGCGGGATCACGCCAGGGGGGACCATCCACGTCGCCCTGCGCCAGCAGATCCAGAAGGACTGGCACACCTACTGGCGCAATTCCGGCGATTCCGGCGAGGCGACCCGCCTCGACTGGACCCTGCCGACCGGCTTCACCGCCGGCGACATCGTCTGGGCGACCCCGGGCCGGCATCCGACCGGACCGCTGATGAACTACGGCTATCAGGGCGAGGTTCTGCTGCCGGTCGCCATCACCGCGCCGAAGACCGCCCAGCCGGGGACCACGGTCACCCTGAAGGCCACGGCCGCCATGCTGGTCTGCGCCGATGTCTGCGTGCCCGAGGACGCCGATCTCAGCCTCACCCTGCCGGTCACCGCCGGCGCCCCCGATCCGGATGCGACCTGGGGACCGAAGATCGCCAAGGCCCTGGCCGACGCGCCGAAGCCCGGAGGGCTCGACGCCGTGTTCGCGGTGAAGCCGGCCGGCGTCGCCCTGGCGGTCACCGGGCCGGCGCTCAAGGGCGCCGATCTCGCCGGCGCCTATTTCTATCCCTATGAGGGCAACCTCATCGACCACGCCAAGCCCCAGGCGATCGAGCGCGGTCCGGACGGCCTGACGCTCGCCCTGACCCCCGCCTACGGGTTCCAGGCGGGCCGCGCGCCCGCGGCGCTCGCCGGCGTGCTGGCCCTGGGCGACAAGGCCTATGAGATCAGCGCCAAGGCCGGGACGCCGCCCGCCGGCGCCTCCGGGCTCGGCCCGCCCCCGGCCAGCGCCGC
>NZ_JALDPT010000015.1 GCF_022695515.1 Phenylobacterium aquaticum | reverse complement strand
CCCCGCCGGCCCATGCGCCCCCGTCCCCAGGCCGAGAGCCCGCGCCCCGCGCCCCAGGCCGGCCAGACCCGCAGCTACGAGCCGTCCCGCGAACGCCGCGACGACCGGCCGTCCACCACCACCTATCGTCCCGACCGCTCCGCCGGCCGTTTCGAGAACGCCAATTTCGGTCAGCGCGCGCCGCGCACCGACGGCGGCTTCCAGCGCCCGGCCGGCGATCGCCCGCAAGGCGACCGTCCCCAGGGCGACCGGGGTCCGCGTCCGCAGGGCGACCGTCCGCAAGGCGATCGTCCGCAGGGGGATCGCGGTCCGCGTCCGTCCGGCGACACCGTCCGTTATTCGGCGCTCGCGCCGCGTCCGGTGCCGGGCCGCGACGGCGCCCGTCCGGGCGGTCCGCGCCCGCCGGGCCGGGGCGCTGTGCCCAACGCCCCGCCGGCCACGCCGGAAATTCAACGCGCCACCCGCCAGGCCCCGCGGCCCGGTTCGGCCAATCTCGACCGTCGTCCCGACGATGATGACGATACGCGCCGCAAGGCGGCGAACGCCCCGGCCAACAAGGCGATCAGCCGGGTCAAGGGCGCCGCTCAGCGCCGCGAAGGCCGTCTCACCATCCAGGCCGTGGCCGGTGACGATGAGGGCGCCGTCGAACGGATGCGCTCCCTCGCCTCGGTCCGTCGGGCGCGCGAACGCGAACGTGAAAAGCGCAAGGGCGGCGGCCAGGAGCAGGCCCGCGCGGCCCGCGAAGTCGTCATCCCCGACGTCATCACCGTGGCCGAGCTCGCAACCGGATGGCGACCCGCGGCGTCGACATCATCAAGTTCCTGATGCGTCAGGGCGTGATGCTGAAGATCAACGACGTGATCGACAACGACACCGCCGAACTGGTGGCCACCGAATTCGGCCACACCGTCCGCCGCGTGTCGGAAGCCGACGTCGAAGAAGGCTTCATCGGCGCCGAGGACGTGGACGATCATCTGCTGCCGCGTCCGCCGGTCGTGGCCGTGATGGGCCACGTCGACCACGGCAAGACCTCGCTGCTGGACGCCCTGCGGTCCGCCGATGTCGCCAGCGGCGAACATGGCGGGATCACCCAGCACATCGGCGCCTATCAGGTGCGTCTGGAAAGCGGCGAGTCCGTCACCTTCCTCGACACCCCTGGCCACGCGGCCTTCTCGGCCATGCGGGCCCGCGGCGCCGACGTGACCGACATCGTGGTGCTGGTGGTGGCCGCCGACGACGGCGTCATGCCCCAGACGATCGAGGCCATCCAGCACGCCAAGGCGTCGGGCGCCCCGATCATCGTGGCCATCAACAAGATCGACAAGCCGGGCGCCGATCCGACCCGCGTGATCAACGAGCTGCTCCAGCACGAGATCGTCGCGGAAAGCCTGGGCGGCGACACCCAGATGATCCAGGTCTCGGCCACCCAGAAGATGGGTCTCGACGATCTGATCGAGGCGATCCTGCTGCAGGCCCAGCTGATGGACCTGAAGGCCAATCCCGACCGCACCGCCGACGGCGTGGTGATCGAGGCCAAGCTCGACCGCGGTCGCGGCGCCGTCTCGACCGTGCTGGTCAAGCGCGGCACCCTGAAGCGTGGCGACATCGTCGTGGCTGGCTCGAACTTCGGCCGCGTCCGCGCCCTGTTCAACGAGCGCGACGAACAGCTGCCGAGCGCCGGTCCGTCGGTGCCCGTGGAGATCCTGGGTCTCGACGGCACCCCGGCGCCGGGCGAAGCCTTCGCCGTGGTGGAGAACGAGGCCCGCGCCCGCGAGCTGACCGACTACCGCACCCGTCTGAAGCGCGAGAAGGCCGGCGCCCCGACCAACGCCGGCGTGACCATGGCCGACTTCATGGCCAAGCTGCAGGACAAGAAGGTCTCGGAGCTGCCGGTCATCATCAAGGCCGACGTGCAAGGCTCCGCCGAAGCCATTGTCGGCTCGCTGGACAAGATCGGCACCGACGAGGTCCGCGCGCGGATCATCCTGTCGGGCGCCGGCGCGATCAGCGAAAGCGACGTCATGCTGGCCAAGGGGGCGAATTCGCCGATCCTCGGCTTCAACGTCCGCGCCTCCAGCCAAGCCCGCCAGCTCGCCGAGCGCGAGGGGGTGGAGATCCGCTACTACTCGGTGATCTACGACCTGTTGGACGACATCAAGGGCGTGCTCTCGGGCATGCTGGCGCCGGAACAACGCGAAACCTTCCTGGGCAACGCCGAAGTCCTGCAGGTGTTCGACATCACCAAGGTCGGGCGCGTCGCCGGCTGTAAGGTCACGGAAGGCACCGTCCGCAAGGGCGCCCGCGTCCGGATCATCCGCAAGGACATCGTGGTCCTCGAACTCGGCACCCTGCAGACGCTCAAGCGCTTCAAGGACGAGGTCAACGAGGTCCAGTCCGGCCAGGAGTGCGGCATGTTCTTCCAAGGGTTCCAGGACATCAAGGAAGGCGACACCATCGAGTGCTTCACCCTCGAAGAGGTCAAGCGCAGCCTCTAGTCCCCCCGGGACCGGATCGACATCTGAAAGGGCCTCCTCGAGGAATCGAGGGGGCCCTTTCGATATATCGAACCCCCTAGGGCCACCTGTTCAACAACTGTATGAAACGCCCTGGCGAAGGCCACGAAGCCACCCCATTTTTGGCCTAACCGATCGGCGGGGACAGAGGAGATCAAAGTGCGGCTCATCCTGGTGATCGCCCTCGCGCTCGGCCTCTCGGCCTGCGCCACGGCCCAGCGGCTCTCGGCCGCCAACGACGTCCACGCCCTGCTGGTCTCGATCCGCGACAATGACCGCACGGCCTTCGACGCCCATGTCGACCGCCCGGCGCTCAAGGCCGAGATCGAGAGCCGCCTGGTCGACCGCACCCATGAGATGAAGGGCAAGGACAGCTGGAAGGCGCTCGGCGCCATGCTCGCCCCGGCCCTGGCCGACATCGCCGGTGACGCCCTGGTCCAGCCCCGGGTGTTCCGCCAGGTGGCCGAATATTACGGCTACAAGCCCGACACCCCCCTGCCGGGCGCCATCGCCATCGCCGGCTCGCTCAAGCCGCTGAAGGACGGGCGGGTCTGCGCGACCAAGTCCAAGAACGGCCCCTGCATGCTGATCTTCACCGAGACCCAGGGGGTCTGGAAGCTTTCCGGCTTCGAGGGCGACATTTCCATGCTGCGCATCAAGCTCTGATCAGCCAAGCTCCCCCAAACCGACAGGGGGACGTGATGGGCTACGAGGCGGCGCTTTCCGAGTACCAGAAGTTCGAGTTCACCGACGGCCCCTGGACCCGGCCGGTCTATCGCCGGGGCTCCGGCCCCGCGGTGATCATCATCCATGAGATCCCCGGCCTCCACCCCCTGGTCGTCGCCTTCGCCGACCGGGTGGCCGCCCAGGGCATGACGGTGTTTCTGCCCAGCCTGTTCGGCGAACCGGGGCGACCGGTGACCACGGGCTATGCGCTGGGCTCCATGTTCAACGCCATCTGCATCCGCCGCGAGTTCAATGTCTGGCAGGCCGGCAAGTCGAGCCCGGTGGTCGAATGGCTGCGGGCGCTCGCCCGCAAGGCCCACGCCGAATGCGGCGGCAAGGGCGTGGGCGCGGTCGGCATGTGCTTCACCGGCGGCTTCGCTCTAGCCATGATGACCGAGCCCAGCGTGGTGGCGCCGGTCCTGTCCCAGCCCTCCATGCCCATGGCGGCCGGCTCGAAGACCCGCGCCGCCGGCATCGACGCCTCGCCCCGCGAGATCGCCTGCGCCAAGCAGAGGTTCGCTGACGAGGGCCTGTCGATGATCGGCCTGAGGTTCAAGAGCGACGCCCTGGTCCCCGACGCTCGCTTCGAGACCTACAAGCGCGAGTTCGGCGACAAGTTCGAGGCGATCGAGCTGGAGGACGAGGACGCCCGGCCCTCGGAACGCCCGCCCCATTCGGTCCTGACCATTCACCTGAAGGACGACGGGCCGTCCAAGGCCGCCGAGCAACGGGTCATCGCCTTCTTCAAGGAACGGACCGGGGCCTGATCGGCGCCGACGGTGGACAAGGGCGCGGCCTCGCACTAGAAGCCGCGCCTTCCCTGAGGGCGCGTCCGATCCCCGCCTCAGGCTCATCGAGGCCGAGATCCTATGAAACGTCCCATCAGCCGCGGCCGCCCTGCGCCCGCCGGCCCCACCCAGCGCCAGCTGCGCGCCGGGGAGCTTGTCCGCCACGCCCTGGTCGAGATCCTCCGCGAGGAAGACTTCGCCGATCCTGACCTGGAGGGCGTGTCGGTGACCGTCACCCAGATCCGGATGAGCCCGGACCTGCGCCACGCCAACTGCTTCATCGAACCGCTCGGCGGCGGCCATGCGCCCCAGGTGGTCAAGGCCCTGAACCGCCACGCCAAGTTCCTGCGCGGGCGCCTCGGCCGGATGATCGACATGAAGTTCACCCCCGACCTGAAGTTCCTGCACGACGAGAGCTTCGACGAGGCCACCCGGCTGATGCGGCTGTTCGACGACCCGCGCGTGCGCCAGGACCTTGAGGCCCGCGACGACGAAGACGGCGACGCCTGATGGCCCGCCGCAAGAAGGGCGAGGCCGTCTCCGGCTGGATCTGCCTCGACAAGCCCTATGACCTGACCTCGACCCACGCCGTGGGCCGGGTCCGCCGCCTGTTCAACGCCCAGAAGGCGGGCCACGCCGGCACCCTCGATCCCCTGGCCACCGGCATCCTGCCGATCGCGCTCGGCGAGGCGACCAAGACGGTCCCGTTCCTGGTCGACGCCGACAAGGCCTATCGTTTCACCATCGCCTGGGGCCGGACCACGGCCACCTATGACCGCGAGGGCGAGGTCATCGACCAGTCCGACGTGCGCCCCGACCGGGCCGCGGTCGAGGCCGCCCTGCCGGCCTTCGTCGGCGAGATCCAGCAGATCCCGCCGATCTATTCGGCGATCAAGGTCGATGGCGAACGCTCCTATGACCTGGCCCGCGCCGGGGAGACGCCGGAGCTCAAGCCCCGGCCCGTGGTGATCCACAACGCCCGGGTCTCGGACGTCCCCGACGCCGACCACATCGAGATCGAGATCGAGTGCGGCAAGGGCACCTATGTCCGCGCCATCGTCCGCGACCTGGCCCTGGCGCTCGGCGCCTGCGGCCATGTCAGCGCGCTGCGCCGCACGCGGGTCGGCCCCTTCACCGAGGACCTGGCGATAACGCTGGAATTGCTTGAGGAATTCGGGCATAAGGCCGCGCATCTGGAGCACCTGCTTCCGGTTGAGACCGCCCTGGACGACATCCCGGAGCTGGCCGTGACCGCCGAAGACGCTTTCAGATTAAAGCAGGGACGACCGATCGTTCTCGTTCCCCGACAGGTCGAAGCCTTGAAAGCCCGGCTCACGCCCGGTTCTCGAACCGTTTCAACCCTGGCCGGCGGCGTGATGGTGGCGCTCTGCGAGATGCGTGCGGGCAAGCTCGAGCCCACGCGGGTCTTCCATCTGGACAAGAGCGGAGACTAACCGATGTCGATTACGACCGACCGCAAGGCCGACCTCATCAAGACCCACGGCCGCACCGAGGCCGACACCGGCAGCGCTGAAGTGCAGGTGGCGATCCTGTCCGAACGGATCGCCAATCTCACCGAGCACTTCAAGATGCACAAGAAGGACAACCACTCGCGTCGGGGCCTGCTCAAGCTGGTTTCCCACCGCCGGTCGTTGCTCGACCACCTGAAGAAGTCCGACGAGGGCCGCTATCAGGCTCTGATCGAGAAGCTGGGCCTGCGTCGCTAAGACCAAGGTCGGCCCCCGGGAAACCGGGGGCTTTGCGTATCAGGTACTGCGACTAAAGCGCCGCTTCGCCCCGTGACAGGCCGGGGTCAGGCGGCGAACCGGATTCCTTCGGATGGAAGCCGGTCACTACACGCCGAGGGTTCAACGAGATCCTCACCGCCTGTCGTCTGGAGAGGATTTCGGAAGTCCGACGCCCTGTCCGCCCCCGCCGGGAATACGCCCGCGGGACGAGAAAGAAGAGAAAATGTTCGACATCAAAAGAAAGACCATCGAGTGGGGCGGTAAGACGCTGACCCTCGAGACCGGCCGCATGGCCCGTCAAGCCGACGGCGCCGTCCTGGCCACCTATGGCGAGACCATGGTCCTGGCGACCGCCGTCTACGCCAAGAGCGCGAAGCCCGGTCAGGACTTCTTCCCGCTCACCGTCAATTATCAGGAAAAGTTCTACGCCGCGGGCAAGATCCCCGGCTCCTTCCCTCGCCGCGAAGCCGCGCCGAGCCAGAAGGAAACCCTGACCTCGCGCCTGATCGACCGTCCGATCCGCCCGCTGTTCGTCAAGGGCTTCAAGAACGAAGTCCAGGTGGTCTGCACCGTGCTGGCCCACGACCTGGAAAATGATCCCGACATCGTCGCCATGGTCGCGGCCTCCGCCGCCCTGGTGATCTCCGGCGCGCCCTTCATGGGCCCGATCGGCGGCGCCCGCGTCGGCTATATCAACGGCGAATATGTGCTGAACCCGACGCTCGACGAGCAGAAGGAAAGCAAGATGGACCTCGTGGTCGCCTCCACCGCCGAGGCGGTGATGATGGTCGAATCCGAGATCCAGGAACTGAGCGAAGACGAAGTGCTGAAGGGCGTCATGTTCGCCCACAACGGCATCCAGCCGGTGATCGACGCGATCATCGAACTGGCCGAACACTCCGCCAAGGAGCCCTTCGAGTTCACCCCGGACGACACCGACGCCATCAAGGCCGAAGTGAAGAAGCTGATCGGCAAGGATCTGGCCGCGGCCTACAAGATCGTCGCCAAGGGCGCCCGTCAGGACGCCGTGGCCGCCGCCAAGGCCAAGGCCACCGAGAAGTTCGGCAAGTCCGACGCCAATCCGACCGGCTACGCCCCCGACAAGCTGGGCGGCGTGTTCAAGGAGCTGGAAGCCGACGTCGTTCGTCGCAACATCCTGGACACCGGCATCCGCATCGACGGCCGCACCGTCGACAAGGTCCGCCAGATCGTCTCGGAAGTGGGCGTTCTGTCCCGCGCCCACGGCTCGGCCCTGTTCACCCGTGGTGAAACCCAGGCCCTGGTCGTGGCCACCCTGGGCACCGGCGACGACGAGCAGCTGATCGACGCGCTGGAAGGCAAGTACTACGAGAAGTTCATGCTGCACTACAATTTCCCCCCCTTCTCGGTGGGTGAAACGGGCCGCATGGGCGCTCCCGGGCGTCGGGAAGTGGGCCACGGCAAGCTTGCCTGGCGCGCCATCCGCCCCATGCTGCCCAGCCAGGAAGACTTCCCCTACACCATCCGCCTGGTCTCCGAGATCCTGGAGTCCAACGGCTCCTCCTCGATGGCCTCGGTCTGCGGCTCCTCGCTGGCCCTGATGGACGCGGGCGTGCCCCTGAAGAAGCCGGTCTCCGGCATCGCCATGGGCCTGATCCTCGAGAAGGACGGCTTCGCGGTTCTGTCGGACATCCTGGGTGACGAAGACCACCTGGGCGACATGGACTTCAAGGTCGCCGGCACCGAGGACGGCATCACCTCGCTGCAGATGGACATCAAGATCGCCGGCATCACCGAAGCGATCATGAAGCAGGCTCTTGAACAGGCGAAGGGTGGGCGTCAGCACATCCTCGGCGAAATGGCCAAGGCCATGGAAGCCCCGCGCGCCGAGCTGGGCGAGCACGCGCCCAAGATCGAAACCATCAAGATCGCGGTCGACAAGATCCGTGAAGTGATCGGTTCGGGCGGCAAGGTGATCCGCGAGATCACCGCCGAGACCGGCGCCAAGATCGACATCGGCGAAGACGGCACGATCAAGATCGCGGCCGCCGAGCAGTCCAAGATCGACGCGGCCAAGGAGTGGATCAAGTCCATCGCCTCGGAACCGGAGATCGGCCAGATCTACACCGGCAAGGTCGTGAAGATCGTCGACTTCGGCGCCTTCGTGAACTTCTTCGGCGCCAAGGACGGCCTGGTTCACGTGAGCCAGATCTCCAACGAGCGCGTCGGCAAGGTCTCTGACGTCCTCCAGGAAGGTCAGGCCGTGAAGGTGAAGCTCCTGGGCTTCGACGATCGCGGCAAGACCCGTCTGTCCATGAAGGTCGTCGACCAGGAAACCGGCGAAGACCTCTCCAAGAAGGAAGGCGCCGAGACCGAAGAGGCGTAAAGTCTCCTCACTCAGCCAAAGACTTCAGGGGGCGGCCGCAGCGATGCGGCCGCCCTTTTGGTTTCAGGACGGGCTTGCGGGCCGGACAGGGTCATGCGCGTGCTGGGGCGGCATCATCCCAGGAGGACCTCATGCCCCCGCTTCCCCTCGCCGGCGGCTGTCGCTGCGGCCAGGTCCGGTTCGAGATTTCCGCGCCGCCCTTGATCACCATGGCCTGCCATTGCCGCGGCTGCCAGCGCATGACCGCCAGCGCCTTCTCGCTCAGCGTCCTGGTTCCCGCGGCCGGGTTCACGGTCACGGCGGGCGAGCCGGTGATCGGCGGCCTGCATGGCTCGCCCAAGCACTTCCACTGCCCGCACTGCATGAGCTGGATGTTCACCCGGCCGACGATGCGCCCCACCTGGTCAATGTCCGGGCGACCCTGCTGGACGAGCCTGCCGGGTTTGCCCCGTTCATGGAGACCTGCGTGAAGGACAAGCTTTCCTGGGTCGCCCTGCCGGCCGCCTATAGCTTCGACGAATTTCCCGGGATGGCGGACTATCCGGCCATGCTCCAGGCCTATGCGGCGCGGGCGGGCTGATCACTTCCTCTCCCCGCTTGCGGGGAGAGGTTAGGTGAGGGGCGCTCGCTCTTGGGCGAGCGGTGACTTAGGTGTGGCGCGATAGGCTCTGAGCCTGGTCGATCCGCCAGCCCCTCACCCCAACCCTCTCCCCGCGACGCGGGGCGAGGGAGAAGGCTTCGCAACGCGAAAGGCTCGCCGGTGAGGGCGGGCCTTCTGCATTTCAACCTGTTGGAGGACTTCCCGCCCTCCGCTTGCGCTCCGGGCGTTCGTCGCGACGATCGACAAACCATTGTCGATCGCATGCGCCCCGCAAGAGCGGAACGCCGCTCCTCACCCACGCAGCTTTCGCAGCAGCACGTCCAGGTCCCGCTGCAGGGCCGGATCCTCGGCCTTCAGCGCCTCGATGCGGCGGACGGCGTGCAGCACCGTGGTGTGGTCGCGCCCGCCGAACCGGCGACCGATGTCGGGCAGGGAGCGAGTGGTGATCTGCTTGGCCAGCCACATGGCCGCCTGGCGGGGCCGGGCCACGGCGCGGGCGCGGCGCTCGGAGATCAGGTCGGCCTGCTTGAGCTGATAGTGCTCGGCCACGGCCTTCTGGATCTGGTCGACGGTCACCCGACGGTCATTGCAGGCCAGGTGGGGCCGCAGGATGGCCTGGGCCTCGTCCAGGGTCAGGCGGGCGATCTCGCCGCCCACGCGGGCCACCAGGGTGTTGAGGGCCCCTTCCAGCTCGCGCACGCTGTCGGTGAAGCGGTCGGCGAGGAATTGCAGCACCTCGGCGCGGGCCGAGGGGACGAAGCGGCCCTGCTGGGCCAGGGTCGCCAGCTTGCGCTCCAGGATGCCCAGGCGAAGGGTGCGGTCGGCGGGCTCGATGCCGCAGACCAGACCGGCCTGGAGGTGGCTGCGCAGGCGCGGCTCCATCTCCGACAGCTCGGCCGGCGAGCGGTCGGCGGTCATGACCACGCGGCGGCCGTCCTCGACCAGGGCGATGAGGGTGTGGAACAGCTCCTCCTGGGTGGAGGACTTGCCGGCCACGAACTGGACGTCGTCGATCAGCAACAGGTCGGCGGTGCGCAGCTCTTCCTTGAAGGCGGCGGTCTGGCGGTCCTGCAGGGCCTTCACGAAGGTCGAGGTGAAGCGCTCGGCGGTCAGATAGACCACCCGCTTGCCGGGGCCGGTGCGCATGGCCTCCCAGGCGAGCGCGTTCAGCAGGTGGGTCTTCCCGAAGCCATAGGGGCCGTGGAACAGGACCGGATTGAAATGGCCGTCCGCCCAGGAGGCGACGCGGCGGGCCACGGCGAAGGCGAATTCATTGGCCGGGCCGGGGACGAAGGTCTCGAAGGAAAAGCGTTCCTGCAGGCCCTGCTGACGGGCGGCCTTGGCGGGCTCAGGCGCGGCCAGGTCGACCTCGATCTCGATGACACCGGTGTCGTCCGGCGTGAACGTCACAGCGGCCGAAACGGGCGCGGCGGACGCCGGAGCGGGGATGGGGGCGACGCCGCCGAGGGCGTCGAACTCCATCCGGGACTTCAGGTCGAGGCGACGACCCATGGGGTCGTTCTGGGCCCAGAGCTCGCCGATGCGACGCCAGGCGTGCCGGCGGATCCAGTCACGGGCGACGCCGGTGGCGGCGACCAGGCAGACATCGTCGCCGTGCTCGCGCAGCGCGGCCTGACCAAGCCAGGAGCCGAAGGTGGCCTCGCCCAACTCGCGTTTCAGGGCCTGGCACGTCTTCGTCCAGACAGCCCCGGCCGGCGACGTCGCCATCGTTTCCGCGATCCCCCCGCTCGTCATCTGAAATTCACCCCTGTCAACAGCCGGGCCGGCCGGGCCCCCACGACCCGATCGGCCTTAGATTAAGAAAAACAATCTCCTAGCCGTCGTGAGAGTAGACTCTCGCCGTCGGGTTTTTCATCCGAGTTCAGATGGAAGATCGTCTTTAGAGGTTGAACACTAGCCAGGGGCGGAGGGGGGTCAACGGAGATTCTTCACCCATTTTGCGGATATTTTCGTTGACTCAAAACGAGCCCTCGCGCGGCAAGGGAATCCCGTTTTTGACCTTCCGTTAACTGAGCGCCTTTGTCGCAGGACACCCACCATTTTGGGTGAGGCGAACAGAAACACCCGCCAACCTTTCGGTCAGCGGGTGTGTCACTTAACGCAGTAATTTCAGGAACTTATAGGCCAGCCACAGGGCTGGCGCCGAAAGTTCAGGCGACGGCCAGCTTCTTCAGCTGAGCGGCCAGGCGCGACACTTTCCGCGACCCGGTGTTCTTGTGAACCACGCCCTTGGACACCGCCCGCATCAGCTCGGACTGGGCCTCGACGAAGGCCGCCTTGGCGAGCCCGGCGTCGCCGGCGGCCAGGGCCTCTTCGAACTTGCGCAGGTAGGTGCGAACGCGCGAGCGGCGCGCCTTGTTGACTTCCGTGCGACGGGCGATCTTGCGGACCGCTTTCTTGGCGCCGGGGTTATTGGCCATGCTTCAGCTCTCAAAACGGATCGCGCCCGACCCCAAGGCCCGGCGGTAAAATGGAGGCGCGGATATACGGGAAGGGCCCGGCCGGGTCAATGCGCTGGCTGAGCTAATCTGACACCGCGGTGAATCGCAGCCAGGCGGGGTGGGCGGCGACGAGGTCGGCCAGCTGTTGATAGCCGCCGGCGCCGGGATGGGCGCCGTCCCAGGCGAGCGCCTCGGCCTGCCACAGGCCCCCGGCCGCGAGGGGACGGAAGACGTCGATATAGGGAACCCTCAGCCGCCCGCAGAGCGCCATCAGGGCCTCGCCCAGGGCCTCCACGCGGGCGCAGAGCCCGGCGTCGGCCACCGGCGGCGGACCGACCATCAGGACCGGACAGAGCGCCTGGGCGGCGGTCAGGATCGCTTGGGCGTTCTTCAGCGTCTGGACCGCGCTGACCCGCGGCGCCCCGTCCGCCAGATTGGCGTCATTGATCCCGAAGGCGAAGACGATCCGCATGGGCTCGTCGGCGGTCATCCGCGGGAGGGCCTCGGCCCGCCAGCGGGCGGCGATGTCGGACGAGGTCTCCCGCCGGACGCCCAGATTATAGAGGGTGATCTCACGTCGTCCGGCCAGGGCCCGGCCGACCCAGCCCAGATGGTCCGGGTCGCCGGCGCCGGCGACGACGCTGTCGCCAAAGGCGATCAGCCGCACAGGCTACTGGCCCTTGAAGTCGGGCTTCCGCTTCTCGATGAAGGCGGCCATGCCCTCCTTCTGGTCGTCGAAGGCGAAGAGGGAGTGGAACAGGCGCCGCTCCAGGGCGACCCCGGCGGTCAGCGTGGTCTCGAAGGCGGCCTCGACCAGCTCCTTGTTCATCATGACGGCGAGCGGCGACTGGCCGGCGATCTTGGCGGCCGCGGCCTGGGCCTCGTCCAGAAGCTTGTCGGCGGGGACGACGCGCGACACCAGCCCGCCGCGCTCGGCCTCGGCGGCGTCCATCATTCGGCCGGTCAGGATCATCTCCATGGCCTTGGACTTGCCGACCGCGCGGGTCAGGCGCTGGGTGCCGCCGATGCCGGGGGCGACGCCGAGATTGATCTCGGGCTGGCCGAACTTGGCGGTCTCGGCGGCGATGATGAAGTCGCACAGCATGGCCAGCTCGCAGCCGCCGCCCAGGGCGTAGCCGGCGACCGCGGCGATGATCGGCTTCCGGAACTGTTCGATCCGCCGGGCGGCGGCGCCGAAGAAGTCGGTCTTGAACATGTCGGCATAGGACTTGTCCGACATCTCCTTGATGTCGGCGCCGGCGGCGAAGGCGCGATCCGATCCGGTGAGGACCAGGCAGCGGACGGCCTGGTCGGCCTCGGCGGCGTCCAGGGCCTGGCAGAGCTCGCCCAGGAGGTGGCTGTTCAGGGCGTTCAGCGCCTCGGGCCGGTTGAGGCGGATGAGGGTGACGCCGGCTTCGGTCGTCACGAGCAGGGTGTCATAGGCCATGTCCGGCTCCAGTTTTGGTCTGGAAGCGGCTTAAGGCCCCTCGACCGAATAGCCAAGCGCCCGCAGCCTTGCCGGCACGCCGCCGGGGCCGATCAGGTGGCCGACGCCGACCACCACCACGGTGCGGCCCTTGCCCTTCAGCCGGGCGTCCAGGGTCTGGGTCCAGGCCTTGTTGCGGGCGGTGACCAGGCGCTCGAAGATGGCCGGCGAGGCCCGGCGCAGGGGGGCCAGGGCTTCCTTGTCCAGCCGGCGCACGTCGCCCTTCATCCAGGCCGACAGCAGCTTTCCATAGGCCTTGGGATCGGTCTCCAGCTCGGCCAGGCTTTCCTCCAGCGAGGCGACCTGGGCCGCACGCGGGGCGGCGTCGAACATGTCGATCTGCTGGGCCGGGGTCTCGAAGGCGCGGCGGGCCGCGGTGGCCGGGGCGGCGGCGGAAAGGGTCTTCTCGACCCCCACATCCGTATTGGCCCCTTCGCCGCGGAACTGGGCGACGGCCAGGGCGACCTCGGCGTACCAGGGCTCCAGGCGATCGATCTGGTCGGGGCTCAGGCCATATTTCACGCAGGCCGCGGCCAGCCGGGTCCGGGCCTTGGGCGAGAGCAGGGCGTTGAGGGACTGGTCAGCGGGCAGATAGCCCTTGGCGGCGGCGAGCCGGCCGGTCTCGGCCTCCGAGGCCGGATCGATCGGCAGCTCGAACCAGATGTCGTCGGCGGCGGCCATGGCCTGGTCCAGGGCGGCGGGGCGCCAATCCAGTCCGGGCGGCAGGACATGGATCGAGCCGAACAGCACGATCTCCGAATCCGCGTCGCGGACGATCCAGACCGGGGGCTTGGCGAGGGCCGGCGAGGCCAGGGCGAGGGCGGCGGCGAGGCCGCTGAGGGTCGCCCAGAGGCGCGTAAGCTTCCACATGAGCCGGAATCTAGGGGCTCAGGCGGCGGGGCGCCATGTCACTTCTGGCAGCGCGGGCAGAAGAAGGTGGACCGTCCGGCCTGGACCTCGCGGGCTATGGTCCCGCCGCAGCCGGGATTGAGGCAGGTCTCGCCCTCCCGGTCATAGGCGCGGAACCGATGCTGGAAATAGCCGAGCGCGCCGTCGGCGGCGGCGTAGTCGCGCAGGGTGGACCCGCCGGCCTCGATGGCCTCGCCCAGCACCTCGCGGATGGTCTCGACCAGCGGCCCAAGTTTCTTGCGCGGGATCTCGCCCGCCGGCCGGAAGGGGGAGATCCTCGACCGGTTCAGGGCCTCGCAGACATAGATATTGCCCAGCCCCGCCACGACCCTCTGGTCGAGCAGCAGGGTCTTGGGGCCCTGCTTGCGGCCGGCGAAGGCGGTTTCCAGGCGCCGGGCGTCGAAGGCCTCGGACAGGGGTTCCGGGCCCAGCCCCTTGAACCAGGGATGGTCGTTGAGGGTCGCGGTCTCGATCAGGTCCATGTAGCCGAACCGGCGTGGGTCGTAATAGGTGACGCGCCCGCCGTCCTCGGTCTCGAACACCACATGGGCGTGCTTGGGGTTCGGGTCGGCGGCGTAGTGGAATTCGCCGGGGCGCACGGCGCCTTCCGGTCGCGCGATCTCGAAACGGCCGCTCATGCCCAGATGCATGACCAGGGTCTCGCCGCGATCGAGTTCGGCCATCAGATATTTGGCGCGGCGGTTCAGGGCGACGAGCCGCGCCCCGGTCAGGCGCTGGACGAAGCCCTCGGGAAACGGAAAGCGCAGGTCCGGGCGGCGGGCCTCGACGCGCGTCAGGCGGCGGCCCTCCAGCACCGGCTGCAGGCCGCGGCGAACGGTTTCGACCTCTGGGAGTTCAGGCATGTGCTGGGCTTGGCACAGGCAGACGCGCGCGCGCAACGGAGATCGGCGCGAAGGCGGGTGGCGCCCGAGCCGGTCCGGCGTTAAGAGGCCCCATGCCCGAAGCGACATTCGGATTCCGCGACGTCGATCCCGCCGAGAAGCCCCGTCTGGTGCGCGGCGTGTTCGATTCCGTCGCCAGCCGCTACGACCTGATGAACGACCTGATGAGCGCGGGCGTGCACCGGCTCTGGAAGGACGCGGTCGCCGCCCGTCTCAACCCCCAGCCCGGCGAGGTCATTCTCGATATCGCCGGCGGCACCGGCGACATGGCGCGCCGGTTCTCCAAGATGGCCCGCGCAGCCCAACAGCGCCGGGGCGGGGAGGACGCCAAGGTCTTCGTGCTCGACTACAACGCCGAGATGATCGCCGCCGGTCGCGCCAAGGGCGGAGAGCCGGAAATGGCCTGGGGCGTTGGCGACGCCCAGCGCCTGCCGCTGCCCGACGCCTGCGCCGACGCCTATGTCATCTCGTTCGGCATCCGCAATGTCACCGACGTCCAGGCCGCCCTGGTCGAGGCGCGCCGCGTGCTGAAGCCCGGCGGCCGGTTCCTGTGCCTGGAGTTTTCGCATCCGGCCACCGAGCTCCTGCGCAAGGCCTATGACGCCTACAGCTTCAAGGTCATCCCGGCGATCGGCGAGCTGGTGGCCAAGGACCGGGCCTCATACCAGTATCTGGTGGAGAGCATCCGCCGCTTCCCCGACCAGAAGACCTTTGTCGGCATGATCACCAAGGCCGGCTTCGCCCGCGCCAGCTACACCAACTTCACCGGCGGCGTGGCGGCCCTGCACCAGGGCTGGGCGATCTAGGCATGGGCGGCGTCGCGGCCTTCGGCCGGCTGATCGGGGCGGGCTGGCGGCTGGCGCGGAACGACGCCCTGCTGCCGCGCGAACTCGACGATCTCTATCCCGCCGGGGTGCGGACCCTCGCCAACGGCTTGCGCCTGCTGGCCGGGTCCGAGGCCCGCCACGGCCGGCCGGGCGAGCGCCTGGCCCGCAGCCTGGAGCATCTGGGCCCGGTGGCGATCAAGCTCGGCCAGCTTTTGTCGACCCGGGCCGACATCTTCGGCGTCCAGTTCGCCGAGGACCTGTCGCGGCTGAAGGACCAGTTGGCCCCCTTTCCCCTCGAGATCGCGCGGCGCGAGATCGAGCTGACCCTGGGCCAGCCGGTCGAGAGCCTGTTCTCCGATTTCGGCCCGCCGGTGGCCGCGGCCTCGCTCGCCCAGGCCCATCCGGCCTGGCTGAAGGACGGCCGCAAGGTGGCGGTGAAGGTGCTGCGGCCCGGCATCGCCCGCCGGGTGGCCGAGGATGCGGACGTGCTGAGGCTGGCCGCCGGGCTGGTGGAGCGCTGGAGCGTCGCGGCGCGCCGCCTGGAGCCCCGCGCCCTGGCGGCGACCGTCATCCAGGCGACCGAGCTGGAGCTCGACCTGCGGCTGGAGGCCGCCGGCTGCGACGAGCTCGCCGAGGTCATGGCCCGTGACGGCTACATGTCCGCGCCCAAGGTGATCTGGGACGGCGTCGGCAAGCGGGTGCTGACCCTGGAATGGGCGCAGGGCGTGGCCCTCTCCGATCCCGCCGCCCTGGAGCTTCCGGGCCTCGACCGACCGGCGCTCGCCACCAACCTGACGCGCGCTTTCCTCAGCCAGGCCCTGGACCACGGGGTGTTCCACGCCGATCCGCACGAAGGCAATCTGTTCGTCCAGGCGCCGGCCCGGCTGACGGCGGTGGACTATGGGATCATCGGCCGGCTGGGGGCGCCCGAGCGGCGCTATCTGGCCGAGATCCTGTGGGGCTTCCTCGAGCGGGACTATGACCGGGTCGCGCGGGTGCATTTCGAAGCCGGCTATGTGCCGCGCACCCAGAACGTGGCCGGCTTCGCCCAGGCCCTGCGGGCGGTGGGCGAGGCGGTGTTCGGCCGCCCGGCCAGCCAGGTGCCGATGAGCCGGGTGCTGATCCAGCTGTTCGAGATCACCGCCCTGTTCGAGATGCGGCTGCGCCCGGAGCTGGTCCTGCTGCAGAAGACCATGATGACGGTCGAGGGCGTGGCCCGCCGCATCGACCCCGAGCACGACATCTGGGCAGCCGCAGACCCGGTGGTCCGCCGCTGGATGATGCGCGAGCTGTCCCCCGCGGCCCAGGCCAAGCGCTTCGCCGACGAGGCCCTGGCCGCGATCCGCAACCTGGCCCGGCTGATCGAGACCCCACCCATAACCTCTGTTGCGGTGGTCGAGGAGCGAGACGCCCATCCCGGCCTCTGGTTCGCGATGGGCGCGGCGGTGGCGGGCCTGGCCTTCGCGCTCGCGGCGCTGCTGCGCTAACCCGCTCCTACCCCTCATCCCCCGCGCGGCTCTTGCGGTCGGCGCGGGCGGTTTCGCGGCGGCCTTGATTGGCCTTCTGCTTGTCCCAATAGGCCGCGCCCTCGTCGGGCTTGAACATGGTGCGGGGCACGCCGTCCTTGTTGGCCACGGCGAAGATGTTGTCCTTGCCGTCATAGAACAGCGTGTCGCCATTGGGCCGCTTCAGGGTCTCGGTCCCGGCCGGCGGGTGGTCGACAAAGGCGTGGGCCTTGCGGACAAAGGCGTCGAGGTCGCTGGCCCCGAAGGCCTCGCCATTGCGCTCGAAGCTGCGCTGGGCGTTCTCCTCGGCCGAGCCCTTGCGGCTGGAAGACCACATGGGCTTGCCGGCCACCATGGGGACGTCGGCGTCTTCGACCTGGCCGCGGTCCTCCCGCGCGCGGTCGGAACCGCCGCCATAGGATCGCTCCGCGAGCTCGCGCCGAGGCCGATCCGTCCTTGCTCGCCACGGCCGAGGACCGTTCGCATCCGGCCAGGACCAGGGCGGCCGCCCCCGCGCACAACACCCACTTGAATTTCGACATGTTCCGCTCCCTCCGGCACGGTCAGGTTGAATTGGAACAAATTAAGAACAGATCGACGGGTTTGTCCAGAGCCTGTCTATGGCTTAAGAGCGAGGTCCTGTTCGGGAGCGCGCGAAGCCTTGTCGGAAAAGCGGATTCTGTTGATCGTGGGCGGCGGGATCGCCGCCTATAAGGCCCTCGAACTGGTGCGGCTGGCCCGCAAGGCGGGGCTGGCGGTGCGCCCGATCCTCACTCAGGCGGGCGCCCAGTTCGTCACCCCCCTGTCGCTGGCGGCGCTCAGCGAGGACAGGGTCTATTCCGAGCTCTTCTCCCTGACCGACGAGGCGGAGATGGGCCACATCGAGCTGTCGCGCTCGGCCGATCTTGTGGTGGTGGTCCCGGCGACCGCCGACCTGATGGCCAAGGCGGCGAGCGGCCTGGCCGGGGATCTGGCCACGACCACCCTGCTCGCCACCGACAAGCCGGTGCTGATGGCCCCGGCCATGAACGTGCGCATGTGGACCCATGCGGCCACCCAGCGGAACCTGGCGACGCTCAAGGCCGACGGCGTGCTGTTCGTCGGCCCTGACGAGGGCGCAATGGCGTGCGGCGAGTTCGGCCCCGGCCGCATGGCCGAGCCGGCGGTGATCCTCAGCGCCATCCAGGCCGCCCTGGCCGGTCCGGCCGCCCGGCCCCTGGCCGGCCGCCGCGCCATCATCACGGCAGGGCCGACCGCCGAGCCGTTGGATCCGGTGCGGTTGCTGACCAACCGCTCCAGCGGCAAGCAGGGCTTCGCCATCGCCGCGGCGCTCGCCGAGCTGGGCTGCGAGGTGACCCTGGTGGCCGGGCCGGTGGCCCAGCCGACGCCCCTGGGCGTGACGCGGGTCGATGTCGAGACGGCGCGCGAGATGCTGGCGGCCTGCGAGGCGGCCCTGCCGGCCGATATCGCGGTCTGCGTCGCGGCGGTGTCCGATTGGCGTCCCGAGACCGTGTCGCCGCAGAAGACCAAGAAGACCGGCGAGGGCCCGCCGACCGTGGCCCTGGTCGAAAATCCGGACATCCTGGCGACCCTGTCGCGCGCCGCCCGGCGGCCGAAGCTGGTGGTCGGCTTCGCGGCCGAGACCCACGAGGTCGAGACCTACGCCCAGGCCAAGCTCGCCAGGAAGGGCTGCGACTGGATCGTCGCCAATGACGTCTCCATCGCCGGCACCATGGGCGGCGACGACAACGCCGTGGCTATCGTCACGGGCGGCGGAATCGAGCGATGGGAGCGGGCGCCCAAGGCCGAGGTGGCCCGGCGTCTCGCCCAACGCATGGCCAAGGAATTCCCGTGAAGCCTGTCATCCCGCTCCGCCGCCTGGCGCATAATTCCGACCTGCCGCTGCCGGCCTATGAGACCGCCGACGCCGCCGGCATGGACCTGCGCGCCGCCGTGCCGGCGGACCAGCCGATCCTGCTGCAACCGGGCGCCCGGATCGCCGTGGAGACGGGGCTGGCCATCGCCATCCCGACCGGCTTCGAGGGCCAAGTGCGGCCGCGCTCGGGACTTGCCTTCAAGTCGGGGATCACGGTGGCCAATGCGCCGGGCACCATCGACGCCGACTATCGCGGCGAGGTGAAGGTCATCCTGATCAATTTGGGGGCGGAGGCCTTCCACATCCGCCGCGGCGACCGCATCGCCCAGCTGGTGATTGCGCCGGTCACCCAGGCCGCCTGGACTGAGGTCGAGAGCCTGGACGACACCGCGCGTGGGGCCGGGGGCTTCGGGTCCACCGGCGCGCAATAGACCGACACGACAAGGCGGGGCGAGAACCCGCCGCGATCTTGGGGAAACCGCCTTGGAACTGATCCTGATCCGTCATGGCCTGCCGATCCGCAGCGCCGCCACAGATGATCCGCCGCTGTCGCCGGAGGGCCAGGACCAGGCCCGCCGCGTGGCCCACTGGCTGACCGACGAGAAGATCGACGCGGTCTGCTCCAGCTCGATGATCCGCGCCGTCCAGACCGCCGAGCCCTTCGTGGCGGCCAAGGGGCACGACCTGCGCCTGCATCACGGCATCGTCGAGTTCGACAAGGGCTCGGGCGCCTATGTTCCCATGGAGCAGCTGAAGCGCGAGGACTATGCGGCCTGGAAGGCCCTGGCGGACGGCGACCACGGCATCGACGTCGCCGCCTTCCAGTCGGTGGTGGTGGGGGCGATGGAGGAGATCATCGCCGATCACCCGGGCCAGCGGGTGGCGGTGTTCTGCCATGGCGGGGTGATCAATGTCTGGACCGCCCACGTCCTGGGCATGGCGCCGCGCATGTTCTTCGAGCCGGCCTACACCAGCGTCCACCGGTTCATGTGCGCCCGCGGCGGCCAGCGCAATGTGCTGAGCCTGAACGAGACCGCCCACCTGCGGCCGAACTACGCGTTCTAGAATCCTGGCGGGATCAGGAAGCCGCGGAAGTTCTCGTCGATCGCCTCGGCGACGGCGAGCGTCTTGGTGTCGGCGCCATAGGGCCCGATGATCTGCATGCCGACCGGCAGGCCCTGCGGGGTCAGGCCGGCCGGGACCATGCTGGCGGGCAGACGGCAGGCGGTGGCCAGGCTGATCCAGCCGAGGATGGAAGCATAGGGGACGGTGCGGCCGTCCTCGAACTTCAGGCGGCGGCCCTGGAAGGCCCGGTGGTCGTGCGGGAAGGCGGCGCGCGGCGTCGCCGGGGCGAAGATCACGTCATATTTGGTGAACACCTCGTCCAGCTGGCGCGAGAGCCGCTCGCGGGTCTCATTCGCGGCCAGCCATTCGGCGTGGGTCGGGGTGTAGGCCAGGACGAGGCCGGCCCAGGAGCTTCCGCCGCCCGCCGCCCCGAACGCCCGGGCGAGCTTGGCCAGAGGCCGCATCCGCTGCATGGCGCGCAGCTGCCTGGGCGGCAGGCCCGCCCCGGTCGGTCCGCCCAGCAGGACCATATAGGCCGCCATCAGCTGGTCGACGGGGACCGGGCTCTTGATCGGCTCGATCTCGGCGCCGGCCCGGCGCATGTCCTGGGCGAGCGTCTCGATCACCTCGACGGAGTCCGCATCGACCGGCAGCAGGGGATCGTTCAGCCACAGACCGATCTTCAGCCGGCTGAGGTCGGCGGGCGCGGCCTTGGCCTGGCCCGCGCCGGAGATCACCGACAGCAGCAGGCGCGTATCCCGCGCCGACCGCGCCATGGGGCCCACCACATTGAGGTCGGGCTCGGCGAAGGCGCCGGGAGCGGGGGGCACGTGGCCGCGCTGAGAGACCAGGCCATAGGTCGGCTTGTGGCTGAACACCCCGCAGAAGCTGGCCGGAACCCGCAGGGAGCCGCCGATGTCGGAGCCGATCTCCAGGGCCGTGACTCGGGCCGCCAGCGCCGCCGCCGCCCCGCCCGACGAGCCGCCGCTGGTCCGCTTGAGGTCCCAGGGGTTGTTGGTGGTCCCATAGATGGGATTGTAGCTCTGCCAGTCCGAGAGCATCACCGGCACATTGGTCTTCCCCCAGATCACCGCCCCGGCCCGCCGGGCGTGGGCGACCGCGTCGGCGTCCTCGCACCAGCGGTGACGCCAGGCCTCGACGCCGGATGAGGCGGGCATGTGCTCGACGTCCAGCCCGTCCTTGATGGTCATGGGCAGGCCGGCCAGAGGCCCCAGCAGTTCGCCGCGGGCCCGGCGGTCGTCGACCACCTGGGCGGTCTCCAGCGCGCGCTCCAGGTCGGCGGCGATCACGGCGTTCAGCCGCCTGTGGGTCTTCTCGTGACGGCCAAGGGCCAGTTTCAGCAGTTCGACGGCCGAGATCTGCTTGGAGGCCAGCGAGAGCAACTGGTCGGTGGCGTCCTGTTCGAGGATGTCGCGCGGCGCCAATGTCTCCCCCCTGAGGTTGGTCTCGACCCCCTTCTCACTATTCAGAGTGGCGAGATCAGGGCCTGTGTTTCAACCCCAAAACGTCCTGCATGTCATAGGCGCCGGGCGGGCGCGTCGCGACCCAGATGGCGGCCGCCACCGCGCCGCGGGCGAACAGGCCCCGGTCGCGGGCCGAGTGGCTGAGGGTCAGGATCTCGTCCTCGGCGACGAAGGACACCGAATGCTCGCCGACGATGCCGCCGCCGCGCATGACGGAAAAGCCGATCTCGCCAGGCGGCCGGGGGCCGGTGATGCCGTCGCGCACGCGCTGGGCCACGGTCAGCAGGTTCAGGCCCCGTCCGCGGGCGGCCGCCTCGCCGAGCATCAGGGCGGTGCCGGAGGGGGCGTCGACCTTGCGCTTGTGATGGGCCTCGAAGATCTCGACGTCATAGTCCTGGGCGGCGAGCGCCCGGGCGGCCTGTTCCACCAGGCCGACCAGCATGTTGACCCCCAGCGAATAGTTGCCGGTCTGGACCATCGGCACCTTGGCCGCGACCTGGGCCAGGACCGCGAGGTCCGCCTCGGCCAGGCCGGTGGAGCCGATCACCAGGGCCGGACCGCCCCGCGCCGCACAGGCCTGGCCCAAGGCGACGGAGCTGGCCGGGGTGGTGAAGTCGATGACCACGTCGCTGACGGAGAGGGCTTCGTCCTGGCGGACCAGGCCCTCGCCGGTCGCGCCCGGCCGGTCGAACCGTGCGGCGACCACGGCGTCCTCGCGGTCCTCGATGACCTTGGCGACGGCCTGACCCATGCGGCCGAGGGCGCCGGCGATGGCGATACGGATCGGAGCGGTCATGGGGCGTCTCCAGGACTTGAGGGCGCCCGCTTGTCCCGCGCCCCCGCCCCCTTGGTCAACCGGTTAGGCGCCGCGGCCTTGATCCCCGTCACGGCGGTGGCGTTACAGCCATGCTTCATGTCTAAAGACGAAAGCGCCCGGCGGAGTCCGACCGGACGGCAAAGCCCCGGGAAACGCCATGAAGCTCTATTCCGCCGACCTCTCGCCCTTCGCCGCGCGCGTGCGGCTCGCCATCTACGCCAAGGGCCTGGCCGTGGAGATCCTGCCCCCACCCGGCGGCGACACCAAGAGCGCCGACTACTTGGCGATTAATCCGATGGGCAAGATCCCGGCCCTGGTCCTGGCCGACGGCACGGTGATCCCGGAGAGCGACACCATCGTCGAATATCTGGCCGACGCCTTCCCCCAGAGCGGCCTGCGGCCCAAGGGCGCCGAGGCGACGGCGCGCGCGCGCCTGCTGGCCCGGGTGGCCGAGCTCTATGTCATGGCCTCCGGCGCGGCCCTGTTCGGCCAGATGAACCCGGCGACCCGCGACGCCGCCGCGGTCGAGGCGGCCTTCGCCCAGCTCGAAAGCGGACTGACCCACCTCAATCTGTTCGCCACCGAGGACGCCTATGCGGTGGGCGACACCATCACGACCGCCGACTGCGCGCTCGTCCCGATCCTGGTGTTCCTGGGGGTGTTCGGCCACGTGTTCGGCAAGGGCGACCTGCTGGCCGGCCACGGCAAGCTCCACGCCTATTGGGCGCGGGTCCAGTCCGACGCCGCCGTGATCAAGGTGGTGGGCGAGATGCGGGCCGCCCTGGCCGCCCGCGGGGGCTGAGAAACACCGGATTCCCCTGGGTTACGGGGGATTCCACAGGTTGTTCGCCGGCGCCGGCCTCTGTAGGTTGGCGCCCTTCAATAGAAATGCCGACCCGAGGATCCGCCGCTGTCATGAGCGACGCTGAAAAACGCACCTTCACCGACGAGGAAGCCCTGAGCTTCCACAAGCACCCCACCCCGGGCAAGATCGCCATCGTGGCGACCAAGCCCATGGCCACTCAGCGCGATCTGAGCCTGGCCTATTCGCCGGGTGTCGCGGTGCCGGTGCTGAAGATCGCCGAGGATCCCGAGACCGCCTACGACTACACCTCCAAGGGCAACCTGGTGGCGGTGATCTCCAACGGCACCGCCATCCTGGGCCTGGGCAATCTGGGGGCGCTCGCCTCCAAGCCGGTGATGGAAGGCAAGAGCGTCCTCTTCAAGCGCTTCGCCGACGTGGACTCGATCGACATCGAGGTCTCGGCCACCGATCCGGACGAGATCATCACGGTGGTGAAGAACATCGGCGTGACCTTCGGCGGCATCAATCTCGAGGACATCAAGAGCCCCGAATGCTTCCGCATCGAGACCGAGCTGCAGGAGCTGCTCGACATCCCGGTGTTCCATGACGACCAGCACGGAACGGCGATCATCTCCGCCGCCGGCCTGATCAACGCCTGCCACATCACCGGCCGCAATCTGGCCGACGTGAAGGTGGTGCTGTGCGGCGCTGGCGCCGCCGGCATCGCCAGCCTGGACCTGATCAAGGCCATGGGCGTGCGGGCAGACAACTGCATCGCCGTCGACAACACCGGGGTCATCTATCGCGGCCGTACGGCCGGCATGAACCAGTGGAAATCGGCCCACGCCGTCGACACCGACGCGCGCACCCTGGCCGAGGCCCTGGTGGGCGCCGACGTGTTCCTGGGCCTGTCCGCCAAGGGCGTGCTCACCCAGGACATGATCATGAAGATGGCGCCCAATCCGCTGATCTTCGCCATGGCCAATCCCGACCCGGAGATCACCCCGGAAGAGGTCCACGCCGTGCGTCCCGACGCCATCGTCGGCACCGGCCGCAGCGACTATCCGAACCAGGTCAACAACGTCCTGGGCTTCCCCTACATCTTCCGCGGCGCGCTGGACGTGCGGGCCCGGCGGGTGAACCTGGAGATGAAGATCGCCTGCGCCAACGCCCTGGCCCAGCTCGCCCGCGAGGACGTGCCGGACGAGGTGGCCGCCGCCTATCATGGCCGCCAGCTGAAGTTCGGCCCGGAATACATCATCCCTTCGCCCTTCGATCCGCGGCTGATGGCCTACATCCCGCCCTTCGTGGCCCAGGCGGCCATGGACACCGGCGTGGCCCGCAAGCCGATCCCGGACATGGACGCCTATCGCGCCAGCCTGGCCCAGCGGCTCGACCCCTCCGCCGCCTTCCTGCAGAAGCTGCAGGGCGCGGTGCTGAAGGCGCCGAAGAAGCGCATCGTCTTCGCCGAGGGCGAGGAGCCCAGCGTGATCCGCGCCGCCCATGGCTTCCAGAGCGCCGGCCTCGGCCGCGCCATCCTGGTCGGCCGCGAGGACCTGGTGCTGGAGAACATGAAGGCCGCGGGTCTCGATCCGACCGAGGTCAACATCGAGATCGTCAATGCGCGGGTCTCCGAGCACAATCCCGAGTTCGTCGACTTCCTCTACGCCCGCCTCGCGCGCCAGGGTTACCTGAAGCGCGACGTCCAGCGGCTGATCAACCAGGACCGCAACTCCTTCGCCGCCTCCATGGTGGCCCTGGGTCACGCCGACGGCATGGTGACCGGGGTGACCCGCTCCTATGACCAGGTGCTGGAAGAGGTGCTGCGGGTCATCGATCCCGATCCGGCCGCCGGATCATGGGCATGAGCGTGGTGCTGGCCAAGGGTCACACCCTGTTCGTCGCCGACACCTCGGTCACCGAGATGCCCGACGCCGAGGACTTGGTGGAGATCGCGGTCGGCGCCGCCCAGGCGGTGAAGACCCTGGGCTATGCCCCGCGCGTGGCCTTCATGTCCTATTCCACCTTCGGCAACCCCATGGGCCAGAGGTCCGAAAAGGTGATCGAGGCGGTCTCCATGCTCGACGAGATGGGGGTCGACTTCGAATATGAGGGCGAGATGTCCCCCGAACTGGCCCTGGAGCCGGAACGTCGGGTCAATTACCCGTTCATGCGCCTGACCGGACCGGCCAATGTGCTGATCATGCCGGCCATTCACTCGGCGGCGATCTCGACCCAGCTGGTGCAGTCGATCGGCGGCGCCACGGTCATCGGCCCGATCCTGCTGGGCCTCTCCAAGGCGGTGCAGATCGCGCCGCTCTCGGCCTCGGTGTCCAAGATCCTGCAGATGGCGACGCTCGCCGCCTATGAGCAGGACGTCCTGGAGGCTCAGAGCTGATGCGCCCCACGAACTAGCGGATCGGGCGCCTTTGCAAGGGGGCGGACGATCCGTCGTCCTCCCCCTTCGAACAGGAGCTCCCGATGACCGGCCTCAGTCTCGGCGTCGATTTCGGCACCACCAACACCGTCGTGGCGCTCGCCGGCGCCGACGGGCCAGCCCAGCTGGTGACCTTCCCGGCCCCGGAACGCGACGTCTTCGCCTTCCGCTCGGCGATCAGCTTCCACGCCCCGCCCGAACGGCCCTCCGACCGCACGGTGGAGGCCGGGCCCTGGGCGATCGAGGCCTATGTGGAAGACCCGCTGGAGACGCGGTTCATCCAGTCCTTCAAGAGCTTCGCGCCTCGGCCAGCTTCAGCGAGACCCAGATCCTGGGCAAGCGCTACCAGTTCGAGGACCTGCTGGCGGCCTTCCTGCTGAAGATGCGCGACCACGTGAAGGGCGGCCACGCCGACTGGCCCAGGCGACTGATCGTCGGCCGCCCGGTCACCTTCGCCGGCGCGGCCCCCAGCGAGGCGCTGGCGCTCACCCGCTACGAGGCGGCGTTCAAGCGGCTGGGCTTCGAGGAGATCCTATATGCCTATGAGCCGGTGGGGGCGGCCTTCTTCTTCGCCCGCGAGCTCAAGGAGGACGCCACCGTGCTGGTGGGCGACTTCGGCGGCGGCACCTCCGACTTCTCGATCATCCGCTTCCACCGCGAGGCGGGCGAGATCCGCTCCACCCCGCTGGGGCGCTCCGGCGTGGGCGTGGCCGGGGACGCCTTCGACTATCGGATCATCGATCATCTGGTCTCGCCCAGCCTCGGCAAGGGGTCGAGCTATACGAGCTTCGGCAAGACCCTGCCGATACCCAACCGCTACTATTCGGCCTTCGCGCGCTGGGACCAGCTGGCCCTGATGCGGGCCAGCCGCGACATGCGCGAGATCCGCAAGCTGGTGCGCGAAGCCGACGAGCCGGAGAAGATCGAGCGCCTGGTCGAGACCCTGGACGAGAACTACGGCTACCTGCTGTACCGCTCGGTCTCCCGGCTGAAGGAGGCCCTGTCCAGCGACACGGCCGCCGAGTTCCGGTTCGAGGCGGGGACCATCTCGCTGGCCCGTACGGTGGCCCGCACCGAGTTCGAGGGCTGGATCGCCCCGGAGCTGGAGGCGATCGACAAGGCCGTCGACCGGGCCCTGGCCGACGCGGGCCTGGGTCCCGACGGCATTGACCGCATCTTCCTGACCGGAGGCTCGTCCCTGGTCCCGGCGGTGCGCCAGATCTTCACCCGCCGCTTCGATCCGGCGAAGATCGAGAGCGGCAGCGAACTGGAATCCATCGCCTCGGGCCTGGCCCTGATGGGCCGGGAGCGGGACCTCGACCGCTGGTGTAAGCGGGCGGCGGTCTGACGAGCTCTCTGAACCCTCGCCCCGCTTTGCGGGGAGAGGGCAGGGTGAGGGGCCTTGCTGAATCGCCGCTCCCTTAGCCTCCGCCGAAAGACCCTCCGCTTCGCTCCGGGCCCCTCACCTAACCTCTCCCCGCAGGCGGGGAGAGGAATGGGTCAGCGCTTCCCTTTCGGCCCTTCCGCCGCCAGCTCTCGCAGGGCGGCGTTGGCGATGGTGAGCTTGGCGAAGGTCCAGCCGCCGCCGGCGGCCTCAATCTCCTCGATGGCCTTGCGGGCGCTCTCCACGGTCTCGCGACGCAGCGCCGCCCAAGAGGCGACGGCGGCGGCGGCCTTCTCGGCGTCGGCGCCGGCCTGGGCCGAGCCGGCGAAGGCCATGATGGTGCGGGTGACCGCCGCCTGCTCGGCCAGCAGATCCTCCAGCAGCCGGCGCACCGCCACCCGCTCGAAAGCGTCGCCCGCCGTGAAGCCGCCGGCCGCCGCCCGCAGGCGGTCAAAGGCGAACCGGGATCCGGTCTCGTAATAGAGCCGCGCCACATGGGGCAGGGACCAGCTGGAGGCCTCGCCCAGGTCGACCAGATCGGCGGTGATGGTGAGGGGCTGCAGGGCGGCGACCTGGCGGGCCAGGGGCTCGGGGGCGCCGGCGGCGACCAGCTTGGCGACCTGATCCTCCAGCTGGCCCTGTTCGACCGGCGACAGGATCTCGGCGCCCAGCTTCTTGAGCGTCGCGGCGCCGGCGGCGTAACGGCCGATCAGGGCCTCGACCTTCAGGCCCTCGCGGAAGGCGCGGCGGGCCAGCCAGAAGGTCTGGCCGCGCAGGGTGTAGGCCAGGCGGCGGAACAGGGCCATCTGGCCGGCGGCGGGGATCTGGTTGTCGAGCGCCGCCACCGCGTCCCACAGTCGCGGCAGGTCGAGCACCACCTTGGCGGCCTCATAGCCGGTGACGAAGGCGCGCGCGTCGCAGGAGGCGGCCGCCATCAGCCTCGTCGGGAACGAGGGGCCGCAGCGGTTGATGGCGTCATTGGCGACCACGGTGGCGATGATCTCGCGCCGCAGCCGGTGGCGCTTCAGCACGTCGGAATATTTGCGCAGGGCCTTGGGGAAATAACCCTCCAGGATCTGCTCGAACCAGGGGTCGTCCGGCGCCGTCGAGGCCACCATGTCGTGGCTGAGCTCCAGCTTGCCATAGGCCAGCAGCATGGCCTCCTCCGGCCGGGTCAGGCCCTTGCCGGCGGCGGCGCGCTCGGCGATGGCGGCGGCGTCGGGCAGGCCCTCGACCGCGCGGTCCAGCCGGCCCTCGGCCTCCAGCTTGGCCATGAACTGGGCGTGGGGTTCGAGCTCGCCCACCGTGTCCATGTCCATCAGCGACAGGGCCAGAGTCTGGTCGGTGTTGTGCGTCAGGACGTGGGCGGCCACGTCGGCGGTCATGGACCGGAGCAGCTTGTCGCGCTTGCGCCGGGTCAGAACGCCGGTGCGCTCCAGCACCCCGGTGGCGATCTTGATATTGACCTCGTGGTCGGAGGAATCGACGCCCGCGGAATTGTCGATGGCGTCGGTGTTGATCTTGCCGCCGAGACCCCCCGCGCCCTTCAGCGCGAACTCGATGCGGCCGGCCTGGGTGAGGCCGAGATTGGCCCCTTCGCCCACGACCTTGACCCGCAGCTCGGCGCCGTTGACGCGCACGGCGTCATTGGCCTTGTCGCCGACCTCGGCGTGGCCCTCGGCCTTGGCCTTCACATAGGTGCCGATGCCGCCGAGATAGAGCAGCTCCGCCGGCGCCTTGAGGATGGCGGTCATCAGCTCGGCCGGCGTCACCGTCTCGGCCGCGATCTCCAGCAGGGCGCGGATCTCGGGGGTCAGCTCGATGGCCTTCTGGCTGCGGGGGAAGATCCCGCCGCCCTTGGAGATCGCCTTGCGGTCATAGTCGTCCCAGGACGAGCGGGGCAGGGCGAACATGCGCTCGCGTTCGGCGTAGGAAGCCGCCTCGTCCGGATCGGGGTCGATGAAGATGTGGCGGTGGTCGAAGGCGGCCAGCAGCCGGGTGTGCCGCGACAGCAGCATGCCGTTGCCGAACACGTCGCCCGACATGTCGCCGACGCCGACCACGGTGAAGGGCTCGGTCTGGATATCCTTGCCCAGCTCGCGGAAGTGGCGCTTGACGGCCTCCCAGGCGCCGCGGGCGGTGATGCCCATGACCTTGTGGTCGTAGCCCGCCGAGCCGCCCGACGCGAAGGCGTCGCCCAGCCAGAAACCGTAGGATTCGGCGATGCCGTTGGCGATGTCGGAGAAGGTCGCCGTGCCCTTGTCGGCCGCGACCACCAGATAGGGATCGTCCCCATCGTGGACGATGACATTGGCCGGGTGGACCACCTTGCCGTCGGGGGTGAGGTTGTCGGTGATGTCCAACAGGCCGCTCAGGAAGGTCGTATAGGCGCGGATCCCTTCGGCCCGCACCGCCTCGGCGGAGCCCGCCTTGGGCAGCTGCTTGGGATAGAAGCCGCCCTTGGAGCCGACGGGCACGATCACCGCGTTCTTGACCTGCTGGGCCTTTACGAGACCCAGCACCTCGGTGCGGAAGTCGTCGCGACGGTCGCTCCAGCGCAGGCCGCCGCGGGCGACGGGGCCGAAGCGCAGGTGGATGCCCTCCACATGGGTCGCCCAGACGAAGATCTCGCGGAACGGCTTGGGGGCCGGCAGATCGGCCAGCTCGCCGGAGGCCACCTTGAAGCTGATATAGCTGCGCGGGGTCCCGTCGGCGGCCGGCTGGTAATAGTTGGTCCGCAGGATCGCCCCGACCAGCAGGGCCAGGCGGCGCAGCACCCGGTCCTCGTCCAGGCTCTCGACCAGCTGCAGGGCCTCCACGATCTCGGCCATGACCTCGGCCGCCTGCTTGCGGCGCTCGGCGAGGTCGGCGCGGATCGCCGGATGGAACTTGGTGCGGAAGAGGTCGAGGATCAGCCGGACGACGCCGGGATTGTTGGCGAGCGCGGCCTCCTGCACCCTCTGGCTGGGGTCCAGGCCCGACTGCTGGCGGTAGCGGGCCAGGGCCCGGATCAGGGCGGCGTCGCGCCAGGAGATCGACAGCTCCAGCACCAGGCGGTTGAAGCCGTCATTCTCGGTGCGGCCGTCCCAGACGGCGATGAAGGCCTCCTCGAAGGCCTGTTTCACATCGGCGAACACGAGGTGCTCGCCGCGCTCGTCCAGCAGGTCGAAGTCGTGGACCCAGATCGGCGCGGCGTTCGCCCGGGTGATCGGGAAGCCGGTCTCGACCATGGCCTTGAGGCCCATATTCTCCAGGATCGGCAGGACGTCGGCCAGGGGGGCGGGCTCGCCCTGGCGATAGAGTTTGAAGCGGAACTGGGTCTTGCCGTCGCCGGTGCTGCGATAGGCGCGGACCTGGATGGCCTCGCTGGCGCCGCGGGCCTCGATCACCGCCAGGTCGGACAGGGCCTCGGCGGCGTCGTAGCGATCGCGGTAGCCGGCCGGGAAGGCCTGGCCATAGCGGGCCAGGACGTCGGCGACCTGGTCGCTGGAGCGGCCTGACAGCCGCACGGCGTCGCTGAACCGGTCTTCCCAGGTCCGCGCGCCGCGGCGATCTGGGCCTCCAGGGCCTTGAAGTTCGGAACCCTGTGGTCGCCCGGCGTGAAGCCGATGATGAAATAGACCCGGGCCAGGGGGGTGTCGGAGAAATAGGGGTAATAGGCCGAGACCCGGCCGCCATAGGCCTCGGCGAGCATGGCGCCGGCCCGGGCGCGCAGGCCGGAATCATAGCGTTCGCGGGGCACGTACATCAGCACGGCGGCGAAGCGGTCATAGGGGTCGCGGCGCTCGAACAGGCGCACGCGCGGGCGGTCGTAGAGGTGCAGCACGCCGAGCGCGAGGTCCTTGAGTTCGTCCTCGGTGGTCTGGAACAGCTCGTCGCGCGGGTGGTTCTCGAGGATGTTCTTCAGCCGCTTGGCGTTGTGGCTGCCCGGCATGGCGTGGGCCCGGGCCAGGACCCGATCGACCTTGGCGCGGATCATCGGCACCTCGGCGACTGGCTGGTCATAGGCCTCGGAGGTGAACAGGCCGACGAAGCGGATCTCGCCCGAGGGCTTGCCGTCGGCGCCGTACCGCTTGACCCCCACATAGTCCATGTAGCCGCGGCGATGGACGCGGGAGCGGACATTGGACTTGGCCACCACCACCATGGGGTCGGCCAGGCGGTTGCGGATCTGGGCCGACAGCACGGCCGGCTCCGATGTCCGGCGCAGCACCGTGCGGGCCGGATCGCGCAGCACGCCCAGGCCGTCCTGCGGCTGATAAAGCGGCTCCTCCTTCGCGTAGTCGCCATTGGGCAGGCGCGGGTACTCGTAGACCCGGGCGCCCAGATAGACGAAGTGCTCGTCCTTCAGCCAGGCCAGGAAGGCGGCGTCCTCGTCGCGACGGGCGGCCTCCTTGCCGGTGAGCGGCAGGGCCTTCACCTCGGTGATGGTGCGGCCCATCAGGGCCAGCATGGCGGGGAAATCGTCGACGGCGGCGCGGACATCGCCCAGCGCGGCCCGGACGCCCTCGATCAGGGCGGCCTCGCGGTCGGCGCCCACGCGCTCGAGCATGACCAGGATCATGGATTCCCGGTGCGGAGTTCCCCCCTCGACCCGGACGCCCTTGCGGTCACGGGCCACCTCGACGACCGGGTGGAACATGGCCCGCACGGACAGGCCCTGCTCGGCGATCTCGCCCATGACGCTGTCGACCAGGAAGGGGGCGTCGGGCTGGACGATCTCCAGCCGGTCCAGGCCCGGCTCCATGGACGTCAGGCGAACGGCGGGGCCGGTCCCCTTGCGCTGGGCGCCGAAGGTCCAGAACGCGACCAGGGCGTCGGCCAGGGCCTCGGCGCTCAGCTCCGGCAGTTCGTCCGGGGCGAGGTCGCGGCCGACCTGCTCGACAAAGGCCTGGGTCGCCGGGCCGTCGGCGATCTCGGCGAAGGCGGCCTTCAGCGCCTTCACGGCGGCGGCGTGGGTGCGGGGGGCTTGAGTCATTGGGCGATCTCGCGTTGGGCCTCAGACGCGAGAACGCCGCCGGAGGAGAGTGTCCGGCGGCGTGTGGTCCCGCCTTTGGGGGGAGGCGGAACACTCGGTGCTCGCAGCGCCCGGGGGCTGTATTGGCGGGCGTCGCTAAGTCGGGACTTGCCCGAGCCAAACTTAGATAGGGAGTGAGCGGCCAAGTTTAAGACCCCTGAGTTGTGTAGTCTTCACGCTTGCGTGACGTCACGGCCAAGCTTGGAGGGCGGACCGTCGTCAGGACTGGACGGCGACTTGCGGTCCTTGAGTTTTTCCGGCGCGCCGTTGGCCGACAGCAGCACCGCGACCCAGCGCGCGCCTTCGAATTGGGCGCAGACGACCATGGCGATGACGGTGAGCGGCGTGGACAGGAACATGCCGGGCACGCCCCAGATCGCGCCCCAGAAGGCCAGGGACAGCAGCACCACCACCGGGTCGATGTTCAGGCTGTCGCCCTGCATGCGGGGCAGCACCACGTTGCCGACCACGAACTGGATGGTCTGGAGCACGCTGATCAGCACCGCCGCCTGCCAGAGGGTGTCGTACTGGACGAGGGCGAACAGGGGCGGCGCCAGGATGCCGATCGCGCCGCCGATGATCGGAATGTAGGAGGCGATGAAGATCAGGAAGGCCCAGAAGACCGCGTTCTCCAGGCCGAGCGCCGCCATCACCGCCCAGGAGCCGACGGCGATCATCACTCCGGTCACGGTCTGGACCCAGAGATACTGCTCGACCCCGTCGCGGATGCGGTTGAAGGCCTCCATGGCGCCGTGCCGCTGGGCGCGATTGCCCGACAGATTGATCAGCTTGCGCTCGAAGGACCGGCGCGAGGCCAGGATGAAGCCCAGATAGATCAGGATGAAGACGGCGTTGGAGGCGAAGTTCTGGAAGCCCTTGGCGACGTCGCCGAGATATTTCGACGGGTTCAGGCGGTCGATCAGCTGGTCGACCGTGGGCGCCACGTCTAGGTGCGCGACCCCCGCGCCCCGGGCGATCAGGGCGTTGAGCTTGGGCAGATAGGTGATCAGCTTGTTGGCGAAGCTGGTGGCGTTGTCGGCCACCACGAACACCGCCGCCCCGAACAGCAGGGTCGAGAGCACGATGGCGATCGGCATGGCCGAGCGCTTGGAGATCCAGGTCACCCGCCGCTCCAGCACGCGCGCGAAGCCGTCGATGACGATGGCCAGGAACAGGGCCATGGCCGGGGGCGTCAGGATGTCGGCCAGGGCGTAGAGCGCGGCGCCGGAGGCGAGGACCGCCAGGATGACCTGGGTCGGGTGCGCGTGAGGCCTGGCGTCGGCGTCGGGCATGCGGTCTCCCTATCGCTGTGGCGATCAGCGACATGAAACCCGTTTCTAGACCGAGTCACCGGGCAAAAAGGCGGCTTTCTTTGACGAAAGGTCGCGGGGACGCGCATGGCCCGTCCCGCCGCCCCCGCCCGTCCTCGAATTTCTTGCTCCTGAACCCGGCCTGGGCGGGCGGGGCGGTGGCGCGGGTCCGGGCGGGTCGCTAGCCTGGGCGCTTCGCGCAAGCTTGAGGACATGACCATGGCGGACGACGGCGTACTGATCGGCTTTTCCGATCATGCCCAGACCCTTCGGCTCGACCGGGCCAATCGCCATGGCCTGGTGGCCGGGGCCACGGGGACCGGCAAGACCGTCACCCTGCAGACCCTGGCCCAGGGCCTGTCCGACGCGGGCGTGCCGGTGTTCTGCGCCGACGTGAAGGGCGACCTCTGCGGGGTGGCTGCGCCCGGCCAGCCGAACGACAAGATGCTCGCCCGGGCGGCGGCCATGAACCTGACCCTGCATCCCGACGCCGCCCCGGTGGTGTTCTGGGATCTGTTCGGCGACCAGGGCCATCCGATCCGCGCCACGGTCTCGGAGATGGGGCCCTTGCTGATCGCCCGCATGCTGGAGCTCAACGACGTCCAGGAGGGGGTGCTCACGGTGGTGTTCCGCGCCGCCGACGACGAGGGCCTGCTGCTGCTGGACCTCAAGGACCTGCAGGCGGCCCTGTCCTTCGCCGCCGAACACGCCGCCGAACTGGGCGCCAAGTACGGCAATGTCTCGGCGGCCACGGTGGCCACCATCCAGCGCAAGCTGCTGGTGCTGGAGGACCAGGGCGGCGCCAAGCTGTTCGGCGAGCCGGCGCTGGCGCTCTCCGACCTGATGCGCGCGGACGGGTCCGGCCGCGGCTATGTCAATGTGCTGGCCGCCGACAAGCTGATCGCCAGCCCCCGGCTCTACGCCACCTTCCTGTTGTGGCTGCTGTCGGAGCTGTTCGAGGAGCTGCCCGAGGTGGGCGATCCGGAAAAGCCCAAGCTGGTGTTCTTCTTCGACGAGGCCCACCTCCTGTTCCGCGACGCGCCCAAGCCGCTGCTGGAGAAGGTGGAGCAGGTGGTGCGCCTGATCCGCTCCAAGGGGGTCGGCGTCTATTTCGTCACCCAGAACCCGGCCGACATTCCAGAGACGGTGCTGGGCCAGTTGGGCAACCGCATCCAGCATGCGCTGCGCGCCTACACCCCCGTCGAGCAGCGGGGGCTGCGGGCGGCGGCCGACAGTTTCCGACCCAACCCGGCCTTCGACACCGCCGAGGCGATCCAGGGCTTGGGCGTGGGCGAGGCCCTGGTCTCGGTGCTCGACGAGCGCGGCGCCCCGACCATGGTCGAGAAGACCCTGATCCGTCCGCCAAATTCGCGGCTGGGACCGCTGACGCCGGACGAGCGGGCGGCGGTCATCGCCCGCAGCCCTGTGCGCGGGCTCTATGACCAGGTGCAGGATCGGGAGTCGGCCTTCGAGACCCTCAAGGCCCGCGCCGATGCGGCCCGTCCGCCCGAGGAAGTCCCGGCGCCCCGGCGCGCCTCGGTCCCGGTCACCCCCCGTGAAGAGGCGCCTGCGCCGCGGACCCGGACCTCCGGCCGCCAGACGGCGGTCGAGGCCTTCGCCATGTCCATGGTCCGCACCATCGGAACCCAGGTCGGACGGGAACTGATCCGCGGCGTGCTGGGCGGCCTGAGCGCCAGCAGCCGGGGGCGTCGCCGCTAGTCCTGTTCCGCGACGGCCAGCACGTCGCGGACCACGGCCTCCAGCTGATCGGCGCGGAACGGCTTGCGCAGGACCGGCCAGGGCGTCTCGCCCGAGGCGTCGCCGAACCGGTCTCCGGCGTATCCCGTGGTCAGCACGATGGGCAGGTCGGGGGCGCGGGCCGCGGCCGCGCGGGCCAGCTCCACCCCGTTCATTCCGCCCGGCATGACGATGTCCGACAGCATCAGGTCGAAGACCTCGCCCGAGGTCAGGCGCTTCAGGGCGCTCTGGGCGTCCGGCTCCGAGGTCACCCGGCAGCCCAGGTCCGCCAGCAGGCCCTCGGTGACCGCCCGCACGCCGTCGTCGTCCTCGACCAGCAGGATATGGGCGCTCAGCCGCCCGCCGGCGGGAGCCGGATCGGCGACCTCGGCCTGCGCGTCGGCCGGGGCGTCGGTGACCGGCACATAGAGGGTGACCGTCGCGCCCTCGCCCAGGGCGCTGTCAATGGTGACGGCGCCGCCGGCCTGGGTGATGAAGCCGTAGACCTGGGCCAGGCCCAGGCCGGTGCCCTTGCCCACCTCCTTGGTGGTGAAGAAGGGCTCGAAGGCGCGTTGCAGGGTTTCGGGGCTCATGCCCGGTCCGGTGTCGCTGACCGCGATCGCCACATAGGCTCCGGCCCCGACCGTCTGCACCTCGCCGGCCGCCAGCTGGCGGCGCCGCGCGCGGATCGTCACCTGGCCATGCTCGCCGATCGCGTCCGCCGCATTGACCACGAGGTTCAGCAGGGCGGCCTCGAACTGGGCGGGGTCGAGCCGCGCCGCGCCGAGATCCGGCGGAAGATCGAGGGTCAGGTCCGCGCCGGCCCCCACCGCCCGCAACAACAGGGGCTCGGCCTGGGTGACGAGCTGAGTCAGGTCGACGACCTCGGGCTTGAGCTCCTGGCGGCGGGCGAAGGCCAGCAGCTGGCGGGTCAGCCGCTCGCCGCGGCGGCCGGCGGACATGGCCGCGTCGGCCAGGTGGCTGACGCGCTCGGTGTCGGCGGGCCGTTTGAGAATCATGTCCAGGCCGCCGATGATCACGGTCAGCAGGTTGTTGAAGTCGTGGGCCACCCCGCCGGTGAGCCGCCCGAGCGTCTCCAGCCGGTGCGCCTGGGCGAGCGCCGCCTCGGCGCGGGCGCGCTCCTCCAGGCTTTCTTCGAGCTCGCGGGTGCGGGTGGCGACCGCCGCCTCGAGGTCGCTGCGGGCCTCGACGATCTCGGTGATGTCCGAGGACGAGCCGAACCAGCGCCGGACGGTGCCGTCGTCCTCGAGGATGGCGGCGGCCCGGCCGCTGAACCAGCGCCAGACCCCGTCATGGCGGCGGATCCGGTATTCCACGTTCAGGGGCTCGATCCCGGCCACCGCCCGCGCCCAGGCGGCCTGGACGTGGTCGCGGTCGTCCGGATGGATGGCGTCAAGCCAGCCATCGCCGCGATGCTGTTCGGCGGGCACGCCGGTATAGGCGACCCATTGCGGGCTGAGATAGTCGCAGAAGCCATCGACCCGGTTGGACCACAGGAGTTGCGGCAGGGAGTCGACCAGGGCCCGGACGCGGGCCTCGCCGCTGCGCAGGGCCTGTTCGGCGGTCCGCCGATCGGTGACGTCGACGCAGGAGCCGATATAGCCCGTGAAGGCACCGTCGGCGTCGAAGCAGGGGGTGGCCACCTCGTCGAGCCAGCGATACTGGCCCTGGGCGTTGCGCAGCCGGTACTCGATGCGCAGGGTCTGGCGGTGTTCGAAGCCTTCTGCATAGGCGGCCAGCAGCCGGTCGAGGTCGTCGGGGTGGACGCCATCCGTCCAGCCGCGGCCCATCTCGTCGTCCAGGCTGCGCCCGGTGAAGGTCAGCCAGGAGGCGTTGAACCATGAGCCGCCCAATTGGGGTCCGCTCATCCAGATCATCACCGGGGCGGCGTTGGCGATGTGCTCGAAGCGGTCTCGGCTGCGGATCGCCTCCGCCTCGGCCTCGCGCTGGGCGGTGATGTCGCGGAAGGTGACGGCGACGCTGTCGCCCAGGGGCAGGGCCGAGGAGCGCATCCAGCGTTCCCGGCCCTCGATCACCCGGGGCACCTCGATATCGTCCGGTCCTCCCGCCTCCAGGGCGGAGGCCAGGCGGCGCACCATGTCGACGCCGGTCTGGTCCGGAAAGACGTCGAGGACGCGGCGGCCGGTCAGGCCGCCCTTGGCGCTGGGGGTCGTGCGGTCGGCGGCGACATTGGAATAGATCCAGGTGAAGTCCACCACGGCGCTGTCGGCGCGGATCGGCTCGAGGATGACGAAGGAGTCGAGCGCCTGGGCCTGCACCACCGCCAGCCGTTGCTCGATCACGGCGCTGCGGCGGAGCGCGCGGCGCAGGACGGTGGTCAGCCAGACCGTGAAGCCCGCGGTGACCGCGAACAGGGCCAGCTGGACGCGCTCGGCCCGCCACAGCTCGGCGGCGCTTTCGTCATGCAGGAAGAAGATCCAGACCAGGGAGACGCTGGCCAGGGTGGCCAGGGCGCCGCCCGACGCGCCGGCGACCATGGCGGCGAACATGATGGCCGGAAAGAAGGCCATGAAATTCGGGGCGTTCGGCATGAACATCCCGACGAAACCGCGCATCAGGGCCGCCAGGACGACGGCGAGCAGGATGGCGGCATAGGCGATGGGGGGCCGCTCAAGGGCCTTGGAGAAGCGTCCGGCCCACGGTGCGCTCATAGTGCAGACGTCCCCCGACCCCTGGGCTCATTACACTGAGCCCCAAGGCCGGGGGAACGCATAGGTGTCGTGTTCGTTCCGCGGTTTTAGCGCGGCGCCATCCGGATGCGCCGTCCAGACGGACGTCCTCGCCATTGAAATAGCCATTGGTGATCATGGTGAGCGCCAGCTGGGCGTATTCCTCGGGGTTGCCGAGGCGCTTCGGGTGCGGAACCTGGGCGCCCAGGGCGGCCTTCACCGCTTCCGGCGCGGCGGCCAGCAGCGGGGTGTTGAAGATGCCGGGCAGGATGGTGTTCACCCGGATGCCGTCATTCGACAGGTCGCGGGCGATGGGCAGGGTCATGCCGACCACGCCGCCCTTGGACGCCGAATAGGCCGCCTGGCCGATCTGGCCGTCTTCCGCCGCCACCGAGGCGGTGTTGACGATCGCGCCGCGGTCGCCGTCTTCCAGCGGGTCCAGGGTCAGCATGCCGGCCGCCGACTTGGCGATGCAGCGGAAGGTGCCGACCAGGTTGATCTGGATGATCAGGTTGAAGGCGTCGAGCGGGAAGTGCTTCACGGCGCCGGTCGCCTTGTCGCGGCTGGCGGTCTTGATGGCGTTGCCGGTGCCGGCGCAGTTGACCAGGATGCGCTCCTGGCCGATGGCGGCGCGGGCCTTGGCGAAGCCGGCGTCGACGTCTTCTTCCGAGGTCACATTGACCTTGCAGAACACGCCGCCCAGCTCCTTGGCGACCGCTTCGCCCTTGGCTTCGTTCATGTCGAAGATGGCGACCTTGACGCCTTGGGCGGCCAGCGCCCGGGCGGTGGCTTCGCCGAGGCCAGAGGCGCCGCCGGTGATGACGGCGGAAATGGAGGAATCGAGTTTCATGGACGCTGCGCTCCCGTTCTCGGTTAGACTGCTAAAACCGTTCGAAGCCGAGCCTTTAGCCCGATGAGCGCCGCTCCAAAAGACTCACGCCACGTCAAGGGCGGCGGATTCGACCCCGCGGAGGTGATCGATCCGTCGAAAGCCCTGATTCCGTCGGTGGTCCAGGTCAATGAGCGCAGGGTCGCGGCGGGCTTCTGGCCGAAGATCCGCAAGGTGGCGACGAAGATTCCCTTCGCCCCGGACCTTCTGTCGGTCTGGTACTGCGCCCGCGATCCGGAGACCCCGGTCGCCGCCAAGGGGCTGATGATGGCGGCTCTGGCCTATTTCGTCCTGCCGACCGACGCCCTTCCCGATTTTCTGGGGGTGATCGGCTTTACCGATGACGCCGCCGTGCTGGCCGCCGTCGTCGCCCTGGTCGGCAAGAACCTCAAGCCCGCTCACAGGCAAGCCGCCGAGGCCCTGCTCGCGAAGCTCGGCGGCGACGCCTAGGGCGTCAGTCCGACTGACCTGAACGGAAGTTCACTTGCGTTGTCGGCTGCTTGGCCTAGGCCGCAGCCTCTGAGGTCGAACGGGAGCCGGGGCATGTTGTCGAGATGGATCGCCGCGCTGGCGAGCGTGGGCCTGATGGGTCTGGCCGCCGGGGCCCGGGCAGAGACCGCGCAGGATCTGCAGACCTTGCTGGCCTCGGCCATGGCGGGCGGCCACGTCCCGGCCATGGGCGCGGCGGTGATCCGGGACGGCAAGATCGAGGCCATGGCCGTGCGGGGCGTCCGCCGCGCCGACCAGCCCGCGGCGGTCCAACTGACGGACAGCTGGATCATCGGCTCCACCGCCAAGCCGCAGACCGCCGCCCTGATCGCCCGGCTGGTCGATCGCGGCGTGATGAGCTGGGATGCGCCGCTGGCGAAGATGCTGCCCGACCTGGCGGAGAAGATGCGCCCGGAATACCGCGCGGTGACCCTGGTCCAGCTCCTGTCGCACCAGTCCGGCCTGCCGGAGAACATCGCCGACCTGTCCGTCGTCGAGGCCTATTTCAAGGACCCCCGTCCGGTCTCCGCCCAGCGGCTGGACTATATCGCCCGTGCGCTCGCCGAGGCGCCGGCCTACGCGCCGGGGACCGATTCCGGCTACAGCAACACCGGCTTCCTGATCGCCGCGGCTGTCGCCGAGCGCGCCACAGTCAAGACCTATGAGACCCTGATCCGCCAGGAGGTGTTCGCGCCGCTCGGCATGACGACGGCGGGCTTCGCGGCCACGGGGCCCGGCCAGCCCATGGGGCATGACAAGGGCAAGCCCGTCGGGCCGAGCAATCCGGACATGTTCGCGCCGGCCGGCAATCTGCACATGAGCCTCGGCGACTGGGCGAAGTTCAACGCCGACCAGCTGGCCGGCGCCAAGGGCCGTGGCCGCCTGCTCTCGGCGGCGTCCTACCGGCTGATGCAGACCCAGCAGCCCCACGCCCCGAACGGGCTCGACTGGGGCGTCCAGTCCTCGATCGCCGGCCGCAAGGGTCCGGCCCTGATCCATGGCGGGTCGGACGGTTACTGGTTCGCCTATGTCGTGCTGTTCCCCGAGACCGGGAACGGCGGCCTGGTGATCGACAACGCCTCGGCCGAGATGGGCGGGGACGCCGCCGCCAAGACCGTGCTCAAGGCGCTTCTGGCAGGTCTCGCGCCGCCGCAATAGCCGCCCTGGCCTGCTTCGCCGCCACCTGCTCGCGCCAGGTGATGAACAGGGTCGAGGCGACGACGATTCCGGCGCCGACCAGGGTCGGGACGCCGGGGATTTCGTGGAACAGGACGAGGCCGGCGAGTGTCGTGAACACCAGGCGGACATAGTCGATCGGCGCCATGGCGCCCGCGTCGCCAATGGCCATGCCCTGGATGTAGCAGGCCTGGGTCACCGTCCCCATGGCGCCCATCACGCAGAGCAGGACCAGGTCCATGGGCGCGGGCCAGCGCCAGGCCATGAAGGCGCCGGGCAGGGCGAAGATAAGCCCGAGCGTCGCGGCCCAGACCAGCAGGACGGTGGGCGAATGGTCCCGCGTCATCACCTTCATGCCGGTGATGGTGAGCGCGAACAGGAAGGATGAGGCCAGCATGGCGAGCGCCGGCAGGCCGATGGCGAAATGGCCGCCGGCGCCTGGCCGGATCATGATCAGCACGCCCGCGAACCCAACCAGGGCCGCGCCGATCCGCAAAGGCCCCACCTTCTCGCGCACCACGAAGGCGGCGAGCGGCACCAGCCAGAGGGTGCGGGTGAAGGAGAGCGCATTGGCGTCGGCCAGCGGCATCTTCTGGAAGGCGTAGAAGGACAGGATCAGGCCGATGGTGCCGGCGCTCGACCGGAACAGCAGGATGCCGGGCCGGGTGGTGGCGAAGGCCGCGCTGCGGTGGCGGGCGATCACCGGCAGCAGGATCGCGAACCCGGCGGCCTGGCGATAGAAGGTCTGAAGGGCCGGCGGATAGTCGGCGCCGAGGAACTTTACGAGCGTGGTCATCACCGTGAAGGCCAGGGCGGAGGCCAGCATCCACAGGGCGCCCCGGACGTTCGGCGCGAGGCCTTCGGCCGGGGCGGCGGGCGTCGCGGTCACCCCGCGTCCGCGCCCGCCATCTGGGCCATGAAGGTCTCGCCGAAGATCTGGGCGAAGGGCGAGCCCGCATTGGGATCCCAGCTGTGACGGCCGCCGACCGTGATGCCGCCGTCCACCACCAGGTGGATGCCGGAGACGAAGGCCGCGGCGTCGGAGGCCAGATAGAGGGCGGCCTGGGCGATGTCGTCCGGCAGGCCGGCCTTGGGCACCGGCTGGGCCGAGGCGGCGTTCTGGGCGACCATGGCGGCCAGCTGGTCGGCGCCCTCGCGCGGCAGGCCCATGGTGGCGCCGAAGATCGAGGTGGCGATCAGACCCGGGCAGATGGCGTTGACGCGGATCTTCTGGGGCGACAGCTGGGCCGCGGCGCAGCGGCTCATGTGAATTACGCCCGCCTTGGCGGTCGAATAGGCGATGGGCCCGAAGCCTGCTTGCAGCCCGGCGATCGAGGCGGTGTTGACGATCGATCCGCCGCCGCGCTCCAGCATCAGGGGCACGGCGTGCTTCATGCCCAGGGCCGGGCCGCGCACCAGAATGTCGAAAATCCAGTTCCAGCCGTCGGCGGTGACCTCGGTGATGGCCCCCATGCGGTCGGAGATGCCGGCGTTGTTGAACAGGATGTCGAGCCCGCCGAAGGCCTCCTTGGCGAGCGCCATGGTGGCGGCGATCTCGGATTCCTGGGTCACGTCGCAGTGGGAATAGCGGACCTTGCCGGGGAAGCGCTTTTCCAGCATCGCCCCCTTCTCGTCCTGGATGTCGGCGGCGACGACGCTTGCGCCCTCGGCCACGAACAGCTCGACCGTTCCCAGGCCGATGCCTGACACGCCGCCGGTGATCACCGCGACCTTGCCGTCCAGACGTCCCGCCATATTCCGCTCCCTAAGACCCCTGATTGTTCAGGTTATCGTTGATAACTAGCCGTGAGCCGGCTCAGCGTCGAGCGCGTTTTCACCCGCTCGACGCCGGAACGTCAGATCAGTCGACGGTCACGACGACCTTGCCCATGGCCTTGCGGCTGCCCAGGTGGGCGATGGCGTCGGCGCCCTTGGACAGGGGGAAGTGCTCTGAGACGTAGGGCTTGACCTTGCCGTCGGCGTAGAGGGCCAGGAGGTCCTTGATCGACTGCTGGAACTTGTCGGGGTTCTTTGCGGTCCAGGCGCCCCAGAACACGCCGACGATGTCGCAGCCCTTCAGCAGGGCGAGGTTCAGCGGGATCTTCGGGATTTCGCCGGCCGCGAAGCCGACCACCAGATAGCGGCCTTCCCAGGCGATGGAGCGCAGGGCCGGCTCGGCATAGGCGTCGCCGATGGCGTCATAGATCACGTCATAGCCGTCCGCGCCGCCGGCTTCCTTGAAGAGGGCGCCCAGCGCCTTCTGGCCGTCGCGGTCGAAGGGGCCGCGGCCATAGACCACGCCGGCGTCCGCGCCGCGGGCGATGGCCAGGTCGACCTTTTCCTGGGTGGAGCAGCCGGCCACGACGCGGGCGCCCATGGCCTTGCCGAGCTCGACGGCCGCCAGGCCGACGCCGCCGGCGCGCCCAGGACCAGCATGGTCTCGCCGGCCTTCAGATGGGCGCGGTCGACCAGGGCGTGGAACGAGGTGCCATAGGTCATCAGGAAGGCGGCCGCTTCGTCGAAGGGCATGGAGTCCGGGATCTTGGTCAGGCGGTTGGCCGGGACCAGGACTTCCTCGGCCAGGGCGCCATTGCCCATCTGGGCCAGGATACGGTCGCCGACCTTCACATGGGTCACGCCCTCGCCGACGGCCTTGACCACGCCGGACAGTTCGCCGCCGGGGGAGAACGGGCGCGGCGGCTTGAACTGATACTTGTCCTCGATGATCAGCACGTCGGGGAAGTTGATGCCGACGGCCTTGACCGCCACCAGGGCCTGGCCCGGTCCGGCCGAGAGCGCGGGAACGTCTTCGAAGACCAGCGTCTCCGGCCCGCCCACGACCTTGCTCAACAACGCCTTCATGTCCGTCCTCCCAGTCGAAAATCGAGTTTGGCGGACGCTATCTCAGCCTCGCGGCGGGCGGAAGGCCGCAGACGAACATTTGTTTGAAGTAAGGTCCCGGGGCCCGCATTTGGAGGCCGCAACGCCTTTGTATATATAGGGGGCTCTCCAGCCAGCGAGCATCCCCCTTGGGCGTCACCCTCGACCTTACGCGCGCACCCAAAAGCGCCCCTGTTAAGCCGAACCTGTCGGGCCTGACCCGCAAGGGTCTGGTCGAGACCCTGATCGCCGCCGACGTGGTCCGCGCCGACAAGGCCAAGATGCGGGCCAACCAGCTGTGGCGCTGGATCCACCACTATGGCGTCACCGATTTCGACGCCATGACCGACGTGGCCAAGGAGACCCGCGCCGCCATCGCCGAGCGCTTCAGCCTGGCCCGCCCCGAGGTGGTCGAGCGCCAGGTGTCCAGGGATGGCACCCGCAAGTGGCTGATCCGCATGGCGCCGGGCATCGAGGTCGAGACGGTCTATATCCCCGACGTCGGCCGGGCCGGGGCGCTGTGCGTCTCCAGCCAGGTCGGCTGCACGCTCAACTGCACCTTCTGCCACACCGGCACCCAGGCCCTGGTCCGCAACCTGACCGCCGCCGAGATCGTGGCCCAGGTGCAGATCGCCCGCGACGACCTGGAGGAATGGCCGAGTCCCAAGGAGGACCGCCGACTCTCCAACATCGTGTTCATGGGCATGGGCGAGCCGCTCTACAATCTCGACAATGTCGCCGACGCCATCGACATCATCGCCGACAATGAGGGCATCGCGATCTCGCGTCGGCGGATCACGGTCTCGACCTCCGGCGTGGTCCCCGAGCTCGAGGCGCTTGGCGCCCGCACCCAGGCCATGCTGGCCATCTCGCTGCACGCCACCAATGATCCGCTCCGCAACGAGCTGGTGCCGCTGAACAAGAAGTACCCGATCGCCGAGCTGATGGCCGGCATCCGCGCCTATCCGGGCCTGTCCAACGCCCGGCGGGTGACCTTCGAATATGTGATGCTGAAGGGCGTGAACGACAGCCCGGCCGAGGCCCGCGCCCTGGTCAACCTGCTGAAGGGCATACCGGCCAAGATCAATCTGATCCCGTTCAATCCCTGGCCCGGCTCGAACTACCAGTGCTCTGACTGGGGGGCGATCGAGGCTTTCGCCGCGATCCTCAACCGGGCCGGCTACGCCTCGCCGATCCGCACGCCGCGCGGCCGCGACATCCTGGCCGCTTGCGGCCAGCTGAAGAGCGAAAGCGAGAAGATGCGGGCCAGCGAACGGCGCAAGCTGGAGGCGGCGGCCGAATAGCGCCCGCTGCGCGAAGGCGGTTGCCCCGCCCCGCGCTGGTCGTGCTAACCCTCAAGCGAACGGACCCCGAACGGACCCTCATGCCTTCCCAGCTCCAGTCTCCGGAAATCCAGGCCTTCGCCACCGGCTTCCCGCTCACCCTGATGCATGCGGGCGTGACGGTGCTGATCCTGTTTCTGGGCAGCGCGCTCTATGTGCTGCTGACCCCGCACAAGGAGATCACCCTGATCCGCGAGGGCAATGCCGCCGCCGCCATCTCGCTCGGCGGGGTGATGCTTGGCCTGGCCATTCCGCTGGCGGTGTCGCTGACGGCCTCGACCTCGATCATCGAGATCGGCATCTGGGGCGCGGCCACGGTGATGGTGCAGCTCCTGATCTTCCGCCTGGTCGACCTGGTGCTGCGCGGCTTGCCCCAGCGCATCCAGGAGGGCGAGGTCTCCGCCGCCGCCCTGCTGGTCGGCGCCAAGCTCGCCACCGCCCTGATCCTGGCCGCGGCGGTCGCGGGCTGAGGGCGGAACGGCTGTGACGCCCAGTATCTCGTTGTTGCTGCTCTGATGCATTTTCCCAAGCTGCCCGACTGGCTGGTCTACGCCGCCGTGGTGCTTGGCCTGTTGATCGCCGCTGTCGGGCGCCAGGAGCGGGCCGACGCCCCGCCGCCGCCGCCGCCGGTGCCCGGCGAGGAAGGCGTGCCGCTCGGCCCCGCCTCACCCTTCGACCCTTCCGTCGTGGTGGATGTGCCGGGCAAGGCCGAACCCGGGACCGGCACCGCCTTCTCCATCGCCGACCGCGGGGTCTGGGTGACCGCCCGCCACGTGGTCGATGGCTGCAGCAAGGCCGCCATCGTGGTGGCCGAGGGTCGCGGCGTCGAGGCGACCGTCCATATCGATCCGCACAGCGAGGCCGCCGTCCTGACCACCGAGGGGGCGCCCCGCCCCTGCCTCTGGGCCTGGCGCTCAAGCTGCGCCGGGGCGACCGGGCCTATCATCCGGGCTTCCCCCAGGGCCATGCCGGCGAGGCGACTTCGCGGCTACTGGGGCGTGAGAACCTTGTGGTCCGCGGCCGCGGCGCCCGCACCGAGCCGGTGCTGGTCTGGGCCGAGACCGGCCGCACCGACGGCCTGAAGGGTACGCTGGCCGGCCTGTCCGGCGCGCCCGCGCTCGACAGCGCCGGGCGGGTGATCGGGGTGACCGTGGCGGAGGCGCCGCGTCGGGGCCGGATCTACACCACCGCGCCGGAGACCCTGGCCGCCACCCTCAACGAGGCCCACGAGCATCCCGCCGCCTTCGCCATGGGCGAGTCGGTGACCACCGACAATTACGGCCGGGTCGCCGACGCCCTGCGCCGCGACCTGCGGGTGGCTCAGGTCATCTGCTTGGCGACCAACGCGCCGACCACCTAGGCCGGATCGGCGACCGGTTCGGCGCCCCCGGACGGGGTCTTGGGGCTGCGGGCCGCGACCATCAGGGTGAGCGCGATCCCGGCGACCCCGATCAGGGCGGAGTAACAGAAGAACACCACATAGCCCGATCCTAGCGCCGCCGAGGAGACGTGGCTCTTCTCCAGGGCGCTGGCGAAGGCGTTGGGCGGCAGGCGGGCGAACAGACCCTTGAGGGCGGCGAAGCCCCCGTGGTCCGCCGCCGCCGCGGCCCCCTCGACAATGCGCCCCGACTGGGAGGCGACCAGCTTTCCAAGCAGGGCGTAGAAGGACGAGAACATGGCGTACTGGGTGGCGGTGAAGCCCTCGCCGGTCAGGCTGGACATGTAGGCGATCAGGCAGGTGCCGGCGAAACCCGAGGCGATGTTGTCGACCCCGATCGCTACCGACAGGGCCCAGACCTGGGGGCCCTGCAAGGCCAGCCAGGCGAAGATCAGGTTGGAGGCGGGGCCGGCGAAGGCGCCGATGATCATGGAGCGCATCAGGCCCAGACGCGCCACCGAGAAGCCGCCAAGGCCCACGCCCACGACCGACATGACCACGCCCAGGCCTTTGCGGACCTCGGCGATCTGCAGCTTGTTGAAGCCGAGGTCGATGTAGAACGGGTTCATGATGTTGAGCACGAAATCGCTCAGCCGGTAGACGCAGATCAAGGCCAGGATCAGGCCGGCGACCCCCGAATAGCGCCGGAAGAAATCGACGAAGGGGCTGGCGAGCGCGCTGGACAGATAGATGCCCGGCCGGGTCTTGAATCCGGGCAGGGGCATGGCCGCGGCCACGATCACACAGGCCCCGACCAGTATGCCGGCCATCTGGATGAAGACCCCGGAGCCCTTGGCGCTCCAGGCGGCGGCCAGGCTCTCGCCCGCCGGGCCCTGGCCGATCCGGGCCATCAGGGTCGACAAGAGGGTGGCGTCGCCGGCCAGGCCCGAGCCGAAGATCAGGGCGCCCAGCACCACCAGGGCCAGGCGCAGGGCCCATTCGATCCCGTCGCGGGCCGGCGCCTCGGGCGCGTCGGCATAGTCGATCGGCCGGACCTGATGCTCGATCTCGCGCGGGGCGCCGAGCACGCCGAGCACGCCCAGGCCCATCAGGGCCGCCATGACCGCATAGGACAGGTTCCAGCCCACGGCCTCGGACATCAGCAGGGGGGCCACCCCGGCCACGATCATGGCGATGCGATAGCCCCACTGATAGGCGGCGGCCATGGCGCCCTGCTTCTCCTGAGGTGCGGCCTCGATCCGCCAGGCGTCGATGACGATGTCCTGGGTCGCGGAGACGAAGCCCACGAACACCGCGAAGGCCGCCATCATCGGCAGGCCGGTCTTCGGATTCCCGCCCGAGATCAGCCACAGGCCCAGCATGATCAGGGCCTGGCAGGCCAGCATCCAGGAGCGGCGGTGGCCGAGCCAGCGGGTCAGGATCGGGATGGTCGCCCGGTCGACCAAGGGCGCCCAGAGCAGCTTCAGGGAATAGGCGAGGGTCGCCAGGCTGAAGAAGCCGATCACCTCCAGCGAAAGGCCGGCGTCGCGCAGCCAGGCCGACAGGGTGTCGAAGATCAGGAGGTTGGGCAGGCCGGAGGCGAAGCCGAGGGCCAGCATGACCAGGGCGCGGCGTTCGCCATAGACGGCGATGGCCTCCCAGACGCTGCGCTTGGGCGCGGCTGCGGGCGTGTCGGTCATTGGCGGTGCTCCCCCTGGCGCGTGGCCATGGGGGCGGCCGCCGCGGTCAGCCGAGCTTGGCGCGCGCCGGGGTCTGCGTCCAGCCGCCGCGGCTCAGCCGGGTCAGGACGGCGCGCAGGGCGTCGCTGGCGAGCGGCTTGACCAGGAAGTCGTCCATGCCGGCGTCCAGGCAGGCGTGGCGGTCGTCCTCGAAGGCGTTGGCGGTGAGCGCGACGACCGGGGTGGCGATGCCCAGGTCGCGCAGGCGCCGCGTCGTCTCCAGGCCCGACAGGCCCGGCATGCGCATATCCATGAGGACCAGGTCGTAGCCGCCGACCGCCAGGGCGGCGAGGGCCTCCTCTCCGCCCGCCGCATGGTCGACCGTGCAGCCCTCGCGGGTCAGCAGGGTCTTGGCGAGCAGGGCGTTGATCGCATTGTCCTCGACCAGCAGCACCCGGACCCCGGTGGCCACGGCGGCGGCGACGCGCTCGTCCTCGTGGGCGGCCTTGCGGGTCTCGAGGCCGGCGGCGGCCAGCACCCGCTCGGCGACCGAGGCGCGGCGCAGCGGCTTGATCAGATAGCCGGCGAAGCCGCGGGCCCGATAGTCGGCGATGCGGTTGCGGGCCTCGGGATTGATCAGGATGAGGGCCGGCCGGGCGTCGGGCGGGCCTGCGGGCGCGAGCTCGTGATCGATCAGCAGTACCTCGGCCTCGGGTCCGAGACCGGCGGGATGGTCGGCGGCGATCACGCCTCCGCCGCAGGCCTCGATCTGGCGGCGCGCGGCCTCGGCGGTGACCGGATTGTCGGTGGCCACGCCCACGACGCGCCCCTCCAGGACCAGCTCGGCGGTCGCGGGCGTGTGGGGAATCTGGGCCTCGATCCAGAAGGCGGCCCCGCCGCCTGGCGCGGTGTCGACGCCGACGTCCCCGCCCATGGCGAGGGCCAGGGTGCGGGCGATGGTGAGGCCCAGGCCGGCCCCGCCCAGCTGGACGCTGTCATAGGCCGGATCGGCTTGGCCGAAGGCCTCGAAGATCTTCTCGCGGTGGGCGGGGCTCACGCCGGGACCGGTGTCCTCGACGGTGAACCTCAGCCGGTCCGGGCCGGTCTCGGCGACGCTGACCAGGACTCCGCCCGCGGGCGTGAACTTGATGGCGTTACCGGCGAAGTTCAGCAGGATCTGGCGCAGCCGGCCCTCGTCGGCCAGGGCCTGGCCCACGCCGGCGGGCGCTGCCCAGGCGATCTCCAGGCCCTTTTCCTGGGCGCGGGGGGCGAGCAGTTCGCAGACGCCGCGCAGCAGGCCCTCGATCTCGAACCGCGCCGGCATCAGCTCGACCTTGCCGGCGCCGAGCTTGGCGAAGTCCAGCACGTCATTGACCAGGCCCAGCAGATGTTCGCCGCTTTCGCGCAGGGCGGCGACATAGGTGCGCTGTTCGTCGGTCAGGCCGGTCCCTTCCAGCAGCCGGGCCATGCCCAGCACCCCGTTCAGGGGGGTGCGGAACTCGTGGCTCAGCGAGGCGAGCTGCTCGGCGGTGACGCGGGCGTCGCGGGGATCGGGCTTGGTGTCCATCGCCGCCCAATCTAGGGCGCCGGGGTTTAACGGGGGGTCAAACCCCGCGCGCGCCCATCTCGCGGGCGAGCGCGATCAGGGCCTGGCGGGCGCCGGACCGGTCGATGCCGGCATAGGCTTCCAGCAGCTCCAGCGCGCCCGGCGTGGCCAGGGACTGCAGCAGGGCCTCGGCCTCGCCGTCGCCGGGGCTTTCCTCGCCGACCAGCCAGCCGACGGTGGTGTCCAGGGCATGGGCTACGGCGACCAGGGTCGAGCCGGACACCCGGTTGGCGCCGCGCTCGTATTTCTGCACCTGCTGGAAGGTCACGCCGATCCGGCCGGCCAGGGCGCCCTGGGTCAGGCCGAGGGATTTTCGCCGCAGTCGGATCCGCGCGCCAATCGCCATGTCGACGGGATCCGGGCTCAGTGCGTCGTCTAGGGGCATAGGGCCTCCTCTTTCCAGCACGTCCATGGATCAGCATTCCGGCTTTACCATGGCGCTGGACGCCAAAGGGCGCGCAACGCTAGCTTGTTCGCCTTATGGGCGGGGCGCAAGACATGTCAGGGGACCCTGTCCTTCTGTTGACGCCGCGAGAGCGCGAATGTCTGCGCCTGGTGGACCGGCATCTGAGCTCCAAGCAGATCGCCCGCGAGCTGGGCATGTCCAAGACCTCCGTCGACACCTATTGCGACCGCGCCCGCCGCAAGCTGGGCGCCGGCGACCGCTACGAGGCGGCGCGCCGCCTCGCGGACTTCGACCGCCATGTCCTGATCGCGTCAGGACAGGACACGATCAGGACAGACAGGGCCGGGGCGGACGCGTTCCATGAGATCGCAACTGGAGACGCGGTTCATGGACGACTGGGTTCGAAACCTGCTGGACGTGGATCCCCTGGCCCTGGGCCAGATGGATCAGGACCATCAATCGGCGCTGAGGCGGGCCCTGGCCCTGCGCCAGGACGTCGAGGCCTTCGAGCGGCGGTGGTCGGGTCCGACGACGGACGAGGTTCCGATGCCGACGTTCAGCTGGAGCCAGCTGGAGCGTCAGCTGGCGGACCTGGCCGGCGATCCCATCAAGTCGGCCATGGCGCGGGACCTGGTGTCCGGAACCCGCAAGCTTTCACGTTTCAAGCCGCCGGAGATGGTCTTGCGGGAGATCCTCTGCATGACCTGGGCGCTGCTGGACGAGGGCTTTCAGCCGGAGCCCGGGGGCGGGGCCGAAACGCTCTAGACCCGCTGTCCCGGCTGGGCCTGATCGGCGCCATCGCGGTGCTGACCGCGCTCGCCTTCGGCGCGGTGCTGGCCGGGCTGCACGCCTTGCAGGACCTGGCCTAGCGCCATCCCCTTCACGTCCGTTCCACCTGACGCGCCGGTCCGGCGCGGGAGCCGCCTCATGTCCCGATCCCTTTATCGCGCAAGCCCCTAGGGCCGCGCCCCACGCTTAGGGAGTCTGCGCTCCCGAAGATCTCGCTCCGGCGAGTTTCCATCCACCCCGAAGACCACAACGCGCCGGCCCCTGGCCGGCGTGCAGGAGATCTCTCATGCTGAAGCAACGTCGTCTTATCGCCGACCAGGTGGCCGCCAGCCTGTTCGAGGCCGAAGGGGCCATTGACGCGGCCCTGGCCAAGGCCGCCCAGCTCGCCGGCCTGATGCCTGGCCTGCGCCAGGAAGCCGGCCTCTCGGCCCTGATCGGCCAGCAGGCCGTGGAGCGGGCGAGCGAGGCCTATGCGGCGCTGGCCCAGGCCCGGCGCGCGATCTGCGAGACCCACCGCGAACTGAGCGTCGCCCAGAAGCAGATCGGCCTGGGGGCCGTGATGTACGGCGACTCCCTGCCCAAGCCGCCCAGCATGGAGGCCGAGCGAAGCCTGCGATCGGTCGCCGATCGGGTCGCCTGAGCGATTGCGGATCGCCCCAAGATGGGGGACCTTCGGGCTCGCGCCTGAGGGTCCCCTCTTGGTCTTCGTCACCCCCGCCCAACAGATCTGGACCCTGTCCATGCTTCTGGTCTCCGGCTTCGCCCTGTGGCGCGGCGGGCGGCCCGAGCGGTGGGTGGCCGTGGCCAATGTGCTGGCCTGGATCCTCACCCCCCTGGCCTATCGGAACGACCTGATCGACCCGCAGTGGGGCGTGTTCCTGGTCGACGTGGCCTTTCTGGTCCTGCTGGCCGTCCTGGCCATGACCACCGACCGCAACTGGCTGCTGTTCGCCGCCGCCTTTCAGCTGCTGGCGGTCATGACCCATATCGCCATCGCGGTGGACCGGGGCGTGCGGACGCTGGCCTATTTCCGCGGCCTGGTGATCTGGAGCTATCTGGTGCTGGGCGCGCTGGCGGTGGGCGCCTGGATGTTCCGGCGCGACCGGCGAACCGTCGGGCCGCCGCGACCGGAGACTTGATCTGGTTCAAGGCGGGCGAGCGGCCCTGTCCTCATTCTGTGTCTAACGACCGGCGCGGCGGCCGGCAGACTGAGGAGGACAAGCCATGGGCGAGCGAAACGATCTGGCCGGCAAGGTGGCCGTGGTGACCGGCGCGGCCGGAGCGATCGGGGCGGCGACCGTCAAGCTGATGCTGGACCGTGGCGCGTCCGTCGCGGCCGTCGATCGGCCCGGCGTCTCCTTCAAGCCGCTGATCGAGGTCTGCGGCGAGGCCGCCAGCCTGGTCACCCTGGAGGCCGACGTGACCGACGAGGCTCAGGTCGCCGACTATGTCGACCTGGCGCGCAAGTCCTTCGGCCGCATCGACATCTTCTTCAACAACGCCGGGATCGAGGGGGTGGTGAAGACCATCCCCGACTATCCCCTGGCCGAGTTCCAGCGGGTGATGGCGGTCAATGTCACGGGGGTCTTCCTGGGCATGAAGCACATCATCCCGATCATGGTCGCCCAGGAGGGCGGGGCGATCATCAACATGTCGAGCGTCGCCGGTCTGATCGGCTCGCCGGGCCTATCGGCCTATGTCGCCTCCAAGCATGCGGTGATCGGCCTGACCCGTTCGGCCGCGGCGGAATGGGCGGCCCATGGGGTGCGCGTCAACACGGTCAATCCGGGCCCGATCGAGAGCCGGATGATGCGCTCCATCGAGGGCGGCGTCGCCCCGGCCGGCCCGCAGAAGGCGCATGACCAGTTCGCCCAGACGATCCCGGTCGGGCGGTATGGCACGCCGGAGGAGGTGGCCCGGCTGGTGGCCTTCCTGGGCTCCGACGACGCCGTCTATCTGAACGGGGCGGTCTTCGCCGTGGACGGCGGCATGCACGCCGTCTGATGACCCGTCACCCCGCCCCCGCCGCGGTCCTGATCCTGCTGGCCCTGGCCGGCTGCGCCACCGCGCCCGCCAAGCCCGCGTCGCCGCGCCCTGCGCCCACGGCCTCCGGCGCCCCCGAGGCCGGGGCGATCGATCAGGCCTTCACCCAGCCGCTCCGCGATCTGAGCGTGATGCGGGTCGATCCCTCGCCGGCCCTGATGTCGGCGCGGGCGGCCCCTTATGCGACGCCGGAGCCGGCCACCTGCGCCGGTCTCGCCAATCGCATCGCCGAGCTCGACATGGTCCTGGGCCAGGACGTCGACAATCCGGAGTCCGTGAACTCGCTGAACAATATGGCGGGCGCCCTGGTCGGGGGCGCGATCCGCGACGCGGTGGGCCTGCCGTTCCGCGGCGTGGTTCGCTGGTTGTCGGGGGCCGAGACCCGCGATCGCGACCTGCGCGCCTATGTGCTGGCCGGCATTGTGCGCCGCGCCTATCTCAAGGGCGTGGCCCAGGCGCACGGCTGTTCGCCCCAGGCGCCGGCCGACCGATGAACCGCTTGTCCGGGGCGATGCTGGCGCTGGGCCTGGCGCTGGCGGTCGGCGCGCGCGCCCAGGCTCCTGTGGCGCCCGCGATCCCACCGGACCTTTCCCAGACCCCACCGGTCCTTTCCCAGACCGCGACGGTCCGTCCGGCCGAGATCAACCGCCTCTGGGCCCTGGTCCCGCCCGAGGGCGCCGTCCTGGACCCCAACGATCCGGCGACCCTGGCCCTGCGCGCCGCCGCCCAGCGCTATGCGGGGATGAGCTGGTCGAGCCTGCCGCCCGGACGGGCCCTGCGCCTCGGCGCCAGCGGGCCGGCGGTCCTCGCCCTGCGGGAGCGCCTGCAGGCGGAGGGCTACGGCCCCGCCATCGCGCCGGCGGATCCGAACCTGTTCGACGCCGACCTGGCCGCGGCCCTGGCGAGCTATCAGTTCCGCCATGGCCTGGAGCCCGACGGGGTGCTGGGCAAGGCGGTGCGGGCCGAACTGGACATTCCGCCCGCCGCGCGGGTCGCCCAGATCGAGGCCAATCTGGAGCGGGCCCGCTGGCTGCCGGCGGTGATGCCCGCCGACCGGCTGGAGGTCGACATCGCCTCGGCCGAGGCCGTCCTGTACCAGGGGGGACAGGCCAGCCTGACCATGCGCGTGGTGGTCGGTGACACCAAGCACGAGACCCCGATCTTCGCCTCGGCGCTGGAGACGGTGGTGATCAATCCGCCCTGGAACGTGCCGCTCTCGATCACCAAGGCCGAGCTCATGCCGCGCGAGGCGCGGGAGCCCGGCTATCTGGCCAAGCACGATTTCGTCTGGGCGAACGGCCGGCTGGTGCAGGCCCCGGGGCCGGAGAACTCGCTGGGCCAGGTGAAATTCGACCTCGACAGTCCGTTCGGCGTCTATCTGCACGACACCCCCGCCAAGAGCGCCTTCGCCCGGCCGCGCCGCGCCCTGAGCCACGGCTGCATGCGCCTGGAGAAGCCCAGGGAGCTGGCTGTGGCGCTTTTGAAGGCCCAGGGCTGGGACGACGCCGCCATCGCCGCCGCCATCGCCAAGGGGGACACGCGTCGGGTGGACCTGGATCAGCACCTGCCGCTGTTCGTGGTCTATCGCACCGTCGTTCCCGACGTGATGGGCGGGGTGCTGTTCCGCCCGGACGTCTATGGCTGGGACGCGGAACTGGCGGCCTGGCTCGAGGGCCGCACGCCCTGAAAAAGGGCAGGGCCGAATGTGGCGGCCTACAGTTCTTCAGGCGCGTGATCGATCCAATATGACGTGATGGTCATATCGATATCCGCTTATGACCTCATCAAATATGCGGCCCACAACAAATCCTCTTGTCTCTCGGCCCTGCATAATGACCATATGGTCATTAAATGGAGGGGCGGATGAGGCCTATCTTTCAGGGCGATCTGTACGGCGCGACCGCGATATCCGATCCCTATCCGGCCTATCGCCGAATCCGAGATGCGGGCCCCGCGGTATGGTCGCCGAGGCGCGGCCTGTGGCTGCTGGGCCGCTTCGAAGATGTGCGCGCGGCGCTCCGGGCCGACGACATCCTGGTCAGCGGCCGGGGCGTCGCGGCCAATGACCTCGTGAACAGCGCCGAGAACCCCATCACCCTGACCAGCGACGGCGAGACGCACGCCCGACGCCGCCTGACCCTGATTCAGCCCGTGATGCCGGGCCCTCTGAAGGCGCTCCGACCGCGCCTCGAGGCCGAGGCCGAACAGCTGGTGGCGGCCTTGTCCGGGCTGGAGCGCTTCGACGCCATGAGCCGGTTCGCGGCGCACCTGCCGGTGACCGTGGTCGCCGAACTGGTCGGGCTGAACGCGGCCGGGCGAAAGAACATGTTGCGCTGGGCGGCGGCGACCTTCGATGCGCTGGGTGTCATGAACGCCCGCGGGATCGCCGCCATGCCCCGCGTGCTCGACCTGGGGCGCTATGTGCGCGGCCTGTCGCGCAGCAGCGTCACGCCGGGAGGCTGGGCCGACCGGCTGTTCGAGGCCGCCGAGCGGGGCGATATCTCGCAGGCCGAGGCCCAGGCCATGGTCATCGACTATGTCGGCCCCGCCCTGGATACGACGATCCTGGCGGTGGGGGAGATGGTCTGGCGGCTGGCGACCACCCCGGGCGCCTATGACCAGGTGCGCGCCGATCCCGCCCTCATACCGGGCGTCGTGAACGAGTCCGTGAGGATCGGCTCTCCCCTGCGCGGCTTCACGCGCCTGGCCGCCGAGGCCTATCCGGTGGGCGAGGTCACCATCCCCCAAGGGGAGAGGGTCCTCGTCCTCTATGCCAGCGCCAATCGTGACGAGCGCCACTATGCGGATCCGGACCGTTTCGATGTGACCCGCAACCCGCGTGATCATGTCGGGTGGGGCCACGGGGCGCACACCTGCGTCGGCATGCACCTTGCGCGCCTGGAGATGGAGATCCTGCTTCAAGCCCTGGTCCGCCAGGTCGAGCGGATCGAGACGGGCCCCGCCAAACGGATCCGCAACAATGTCCTGCAGGGCTTCAAGACCCTGCCGACCCGGTTCGTGCGGGCGGCCGCTTAGGCCGACACCCCCGCCATGGCGCCCACCCGTCGATAGATCAGGGCCTCCGCCACATGGATGCGCCGCACCCCGCCCGAGCCTTCGAGGTCGGCGATGGTGCGGGCCAGCCGCAGGGTCCGGGTCCAGCCGCGGGCGGTGAGGCCCCCGGCCTCCGCGGCCTGGGCCAGCAGGGCGCGGGCGGGGGGATCGAGGTCGGCGATGGTCTCCAGCCAGTCCCCCTCGGCCCGGGCGTTCAAGGGCGTGGCGCGGGCGTCGTCGGCCTTGGCCGCGCGTTCGGCCTGCAGCTCGCGGGCGGCGGCCACCCGCGCGGCGGCTTCGGCCGTGCCCTCGGCCGGGGCGGGCAGGGCCAGGTCGGCGGCGGTGACCGGCGGGACCTCGATCTGCAGGTCTATGCGGTCCATGAACGGGCCGGAGACCTTGGCCTGATAGTCGACCTGGCAGCGCGGCGCCCGGCCGCAATGGCCGCGACCGGCCCCGCCATGGCCGCACTTGCATGGGTGCGGTGCTTTGTTGATGCCGGGCCTTCCGATCCACCTGCAGGCGTTCAAGCCCGAGCTGCTCCGGGATCAGGGCGACTCGCTCGGCGCGCGGCTTCGCCGGAGGCGGCGCGAGCTCGGCCTCCAGATGAAGGAGGCGGCGGAGCGCCTCGGGACGGACCCGAAGACGCTCATGTGGTGGGAGCGCGATGAACGGTTGCCATTCGTTCGGGCCTATCCGGCGATCGTTGACCTGCTGGGCTACGAGCCCTGGACCGAACCGACGAACTTGGCTGAGGCATTGCTCGCCGAACGGCGGCGCAGGGGACTGAGCGTGGAGCGCGCGGCCGAAGAGACGGGGGTCGATCCAGGCACCTGGCTGCGCTGGGAGCGCGGGGAGTGGAAGCCGACTAGCGTCACGCTCTCGGCTCTCGACGAATTCCTCGGCATGTCCGCGAAGGAGCGCTTTCCGGCAGACGTGCGGTAGGTGGCCGGCGCGCGAAGCGCCGGCCACCTGTTCAGGCGCATTCGGGCAGGGACAGGAGGTTGTCGTTCAGCGTGCCGTCGGCGCGGGTACGCAGGTACTTGCCGTTGGGGCCGTTGATGACCTCGACGTTGGCGCGCTTGCCGCCGACGAGCGTGTAGAACGTGTTGGACTTCGCCTCGATGGAGTCGATGACCTGCTGCCGGGTCCACTTCCATCCGGTGCCACCCAGATGGGTGATGCCTTCGTGGGTGTTGTTGCGCGGCAGCTTGTTGATGCAGGTGACTTGAGCGTCAGCCATGGTGGATTTTCTCGATGACAGATGATGGTGGGGAGCAGGCGCGCAGCCGAGGCCGCGCGCCCTTGGGGCCGACTAGTAGCGCGGGCGTGGAATCGGGGCCGGCGTAGGCCGTCCCGGAAACGACGGCCGATGGGTCGGGATGGTCGGCGGACGAGGAATGTAGGTCACGCGCGCCTCCTACCGCTTGCTGTCAGGCGTGCGGTGCGACGGCTTCCAGGTCGAGCCTGGGGTCGTCGTCGGCGGAAGCCGGGTGTTGTCCGGGACCGTCGTGTAGTTGGGGCGGGAGCCGCCACGCGGCCCCTGTTCCTGGAAGATACCGCCGTTGCGGCCGGTATTCGATCCGGGCTTGTATGAGGGCATTGCTGCCTCCTTGATTGAATCCGACTCGGGATTCACAGAAAGGAGCAGCGCTGTGGATAGACGGCCTTGCATGGTAGCAGTCGGGCCGCGTAGGTGATTCGCACAACGCTGCTAACGCGGAGTTGGGGAGGGAACAATCGGGTCCTTGGCCTCGTAAACTTCGGGTCCGATGTTCCTTCCCGGTCATTTCAGCGACGCCGCATCGCGCAGGCGTGGGTCTGAAATTCATCTCAGATGTTTATCTTACGTTCTCGCGCCCTCCTTGGGCCAATCGACTCGCCCGACCATTTGGCTAGCGTCGCTTTAGCACTCGGTCCAGAGAGTGCTAAAATTCTCCACAGGATATTTTTGCGGGAGGTGGGTGGCACCTCTTCGCGTTTCGCGCGACACAGGGAACTGTCGGTCGATTCGCGTCCGTTGCGGAGTCCGACCGCGATTCCTCACAAAAAGTACTGATTTCGATGCGAACGCGGTTCGCATCTCTCGGTCTGCGGCGAGGGTTGGGGCGCATCACTGCGCCCCGTCCTCCGCCCGCTCCACGATCTTCCGCATCACGATGCGGCCGGTGAGCGGCATGGCCTCGCACGCGAGGCTGAAACCCATGCCGTCTTTGTTCGGCCACGCCGCGCCGATGGGCGTCCAGATCGCAGATCGGCCGTCTCCCTGGACCCGGTACAGGCGGTGGGTGGGTTTGCGGCCGAGAAGGGGTTGCTGAACAGCCATCGAAGTCTTCCTCCAACATGGCCGCGGACCATTCCGCGGCTTCATGGGGGCGACATGGAGTCGGCTGCAAGCGGGCGGTCAGACCCCGCGCGAAGCGCGCCTGGAGGGAGCAAGCTGCACGCAGCGCGCGGCGTGCGCGGAGGAAGCGCTGCTGGGTTGACCGGCGGCGGGCCGGCTCCACAACGCTCCCCGAACGAAGGCCGCTGATGGCTCGCGGCGTTGCCGGGGGCGATGCGCGACCTGTTCTGCGCTATCCCCGGACATCGCCGGACCGTAGCATCCGGGACCAAGCCATGGGGGCAATCAATTCCTTCATGGCGCGGGGGTTCGAGAATGTCGAAGGCGACGATGCTTGCCGCGAGACTGCGCCTGCTCGGTATCGACGACACGACGCTCAGCAATATGCGCCAGATCCGCCCGCTGCTCCTGCGCGAGCTTGAGCCGATCGTCGAGGAGCTCTATCGGCACCTGCTCTCCTTCCCGGAGGTGGCGCGCCTTCTGCCCGAGAAGGACATCCGGGCGCTCAAGGTGAAGCAGAAGGCGCACTGGGCGGCCCTGTTCGCCTGCGAATTCGACGACCGTTTCGCGACCTACGCCATGCGCGTGGGACAGGCGCACTTCGATCGAAAGATCCCGCCCTACGTCTATCTGGCGGCCTATACCTACGTGCAGTGCCTGATCGTCGCCCGCATCTCCAAGGCCGTGAACGGCCGCGACGATCTCGCCGGCGCGCTGAGCTCGCTGTCCCGCGTGATCACGCTCGATATCGACCTGGCGCTCTCGGCCTACACGCGCGCCTATTGGAGTGACAAGCCGCACGACGAGAGCGGCCGGATTCTCGTGTGACGGGTGGCCGTCCGGCGGCTTCAGGACGTGGGCAAGGGACGCGCGATTCCCGATCCGCGAGTCCGAGCGCTGGTTTTCAGAGACAAATGGTCGCCCAGCGCTGGCCGAAACGAGAGAACGGCGATATGCGGCGCGGTCTTGCCGCATGGATCGGGCGCGCGGCGCCCGCTACCCGTGGTGGCGCATGGGAGCATCAGCGAGCCAATGACGGAAGCGCCCGACCAGCGCCGCCTCGTCGCGCGGCGGACCCTCGCCTACGTCGTCGAGGCTGCGCGTCTGATCACGGCGATAATCGACGCCGATCTGGTCACTGCCCTGACCTTCCTGGCGATTTCCCGCGCGAACGTGCGCCGCATCACGGCTGATCGGCGCATGGCAGAGTCCTACGCAGGCGCTAAGGATATCCCGCCAGACGCGCTGCGCACCGCGGTGAGCGTCTATTCGATCGCGATCGAGCTCGGCCTGCCGTACGAGACGGTGCGCCGGCATGCTGCCAAGCTGCGGTCCGCCGGACTGGTCGAACGCCTCGATCGCGGCCTGGTTATCCCGCTATCGACCTACGCCCAGCCGCGGTTCGTCGCGGCTCTGGGCCCGAACGAGCGCCTGACCGACGGCCTGTTGCGGGACCTCGAAGCCTTCGGCGCCGCCGCGGGCCAGGCCGAGGACGGCGCCGCGGAGGATATGAGCCGGCAGACGCTCCGGCTCTCGATCGAGTTCTTCCTGGATGTCATCGCGGCCTGCAGCCGGGCGCTCGAGATCGATCATCTCGACGTGGTCATCTTGCTCGCGATCGGCCTGCATAATGTGGGGTCTGCGGTGATCTCGGGCGAGGAGGCGCAGGCCTATGCCGGGCTGCGAGATGTCCCGCCGGACGAGGCGCGGCGGCCGGTCTCGACCTATCTGGTCGCCCGCTACCTGCCGCTGCCGCTGGAGAGCGCGCGCCGCCGGTGCGCGCGGCTGGTCCAGCGCGGGCTGGTGGCGCGCAGCTCTGAGGGAATGATCGTGCCGGCCGCGGTCTCCACCAGCCCCGCGCTCATCGACGCGTTCGCGCTCATCGCCGAGCTGACCGATCAGCATGTGCGGCGGCTGGCGGACGCCCGATCAGCGCTCGCGACGCGTCCGGCAGTTCGACACCTTTCGTAAGGGAGCCGACGCCTCCGGGTGGGGAGCCTCGACGTCGTGATCATCGCGGCCTCGAAGGCGTCAGCGCGGGGCATAGAACACGGTCAGGCGGAGGCTCGCAAGCGTCGGCCAGTCGAGATCAAGTCAGCAGATGGGCCCCTCGTCACGTGGCGAGGCCGGACCGCCGGACCGGCGGCCGCGGGGCCCGGTCCGTGCCTGCAGGCAACTCACGCCGCGCGCTGCACCCGGCGCAGCTGGTCGGCCAGCACGCCCCGGTTCACCGGCTTGCGGATGATCGGGCAGTCGCGATACCGGTCCGGATAGTCGAGCTGCTCATAGCCGGTGCAGAATATGAGGGGCACGCCTTGCGCGCGGAGCTCTTCGGCCAAGGGATAGACGAGGCCTTCCCCCAGATTGACGTCGAGGACCGCGACGTCCGGGAGGCGTATCCCCGCGAGCAGGCGCCCGGCCTCCAGGATCGTCGAGGCCGGCCCGACGATCTCCCAGCCGAGCGCGGCCAGGTCGTTGCAGAGCTCCATCGCGATCAAGGTTTCGTCCTCGACGACGAGCACTCGTCCTCCGCTTGTGCTTTCGCGCGGCTGGGGTTTGGGCTCATCGGCGCTCCTCGGGCCGGGCGGGCTTTCGAGCCGATAGGTGCGCGGGGGGAAGGTCGCGACGAGCCGCATCCCCTCCGGCTGCCAAATCATCCTGAGCGTTCCTGCCAATTGGCGCGTCGCGACCTCGCTCACCAGCGTGGAGCCGAAACCCTTGGAAGTCGGCTCCTGCACCTCGGGCCCGCCCGTCTCGGTCCAGCTCAGTTCCAGGTCCTGCCCCGGCAGGATGCCCAGGCGGATGTGGACATGGCCGCGGTCGACGGACAGCGCGCCATACTTGATGGCGTTGGTCGCCAGCTCGTGGATCAGCAGGCTCACCGGCTGAACGGCGTTGGCGCTGAGCACGATGCCCGGCCCTTCGACGTGAATCTGGCCCGGCCTCGGATAGGGCTCCGTCTCGTCGGCGATGATCCGGGCGAGATTCGCTCCCTCCCAGCGGCTCTGCGCCAGCAAGGAATGGGCGCGGCCGAGCGCGGACACGCGGCCCCGGACGGCCTCGACGAATTCCTCCTTGGTCCCGGCCCGGGTCAGTGAGACGAGGGCCTGAACTACGGCCAGGGCGTTCTTGGCCCGGTGATCGATTTCCCGGGCCAGGAGGTGGCGCGCCTCCTCGTTCGCCTTCCGCTCCGTGATGTCCCGCAGGATCACGGTCGCGATCCGCGCGCCGCCGACCTCGACCTGCGAGATGGAGGCTTCGATCGGGAACTCCTCGCCATTGGCGCGCAGCCCGCTGATGTCGCCCAATGATCCCATCCGCCGCGTCGTCGCGCCGGTCTCGGCGAAGCGTCGGATATGGGCGGCGTGCGCGCCGCGATAGCGGTCGGGGATGAAGTCGGAAATCGGCCGGCCCAGCGCCTCCGCTGCGGGGAGGCCGAACATGTGCTCAGCGGCCGGATTGAACAGGATGATGCGGTGGGCGTCGTTGACGGTGATGATCCCGTCCATCGCCGAGGCGACGATGCCCTCCAGCCTCCGCATGGTCTCGACCGCGTCGCGGGAGAAGGCCGGTTGGCGTGGCTGATCGACCATAAGCGTGATCCGAGCGGCAGGACGCCAGCCTACACGCGATCGCGCGGGATAGGAATCCTTCATGTGCCCGCGAGCGCCGGCGCTCGCGGGCCTGACGCCCGCGGCTAGCCCGACTGAGCCCGCAGCTCGACGAGCGCCTGGGCGAGCACGCCCTGCGTGTAGGGCTTCGGGAGCACGATGCGGCGGGGATAGAGCTCGCCCAGGCCCTCGCGCCCATATCCGGTCGCGAACAGGTAGGGGACGCCCCGCTCGCCGAGCGCATCGGCGACCGGATAGACCTTCTCGCCGCCGATATTGATATCCAGGATGGCCGCGTCCGCCTGCGCGGCGGGGCCGTCAAGCGAGCGAAGCGCCTCCGCCACGCTTCCGGCGACTCCGAGCACGATGCAGCCGAGCTCTTCGAGCATCGTCTCAAGCATCAAGGCGATCAGGGTCTCATCCTCGACGATGAAGACGCGCAGGCCGATGACGGGCGAGGCGGAATAGGTCATCCGAGCGCTACCTTGTGGGTCATCGGAATGCGCATGCCGCACCTGAGGCCATCCGCGCGGAAATCGAGCTCCACCTGGCCGCCGATCTCTCGCGCGAGGCCCCGTTCGAGCAGGCGGGACCCGAAGCCGCGGCGGACCGGCGGCGAGACGGGCGGTCCGCCGCGCTCGGCCCAGGCGAGGTCGAGGGTCTCCGGCGCGGTTCGCTCGTCGCGGGTCCACGCGATGTCGAGGCGGCCGGCGTCCGTCGAGAAGGCGCCATACTTGGCCGCGTTGGTGGCCAGCTCGTGGAAGGCCATGCTCAGGGTCACGGCCGCATTGGCGCTGAGCCGGATAGGCGGGCCATCGAGGGAAATCCGAGCCGCGCCGCCGACGAGCCGATAGGGGGCGAGGATCCGCGACAGGATATCTTCCAGCATGGCGCCGGTCCAAGACGCCGCGGTCAGGAGGTCATGGGCGCTGGCCAGGGTGACGAGGCGGCCCTCGAAATCCTGGTCGCCCGCTGAGGCCGACTGCCCGCCCCGGCGGCTCAGCAAGGCGATGGATTGCACCGCCGCCAGGGTGTTCTTCACGCGGTGATTGAGCTCGTCGATCAGGAGGCGCTGGCGCTCCTCAGCCTCGCGGCGCTCGGTCACGTCGAGATAGACTGCCGTCACCTCGCCGGGGATGCCGGCCGCGTCCCTGGCGATCCGTCCCCGCCCGCTGAGCCAATGGACCGACCCGTCTGGCCATCGCACGCGGTGCTCGATCGTCATGACCTGGCCGGTCCCGTCGAGCGCTTCGTTCCGCTCGCGTTCCACCCGCGCCTGATCCTCGGGGTGATAGCCGGCTCGAATCTGTTCGAGAGAGAGGGTCGTCGACGAGGGATGGCCGAAGAGCCGCGCGAAGCCCGGCGTGTGCAGCACCCGGCCGTCGCGCATGTCGACGACCACCTCGCCCATGCCGGCGGCCTCCATCGCGAAGCCCAGCTTGGCGCTGGCCTGAGCGGCTTCCAGCTCCCGCTCCCGCTCCGCCGCCCTAGCGCGCAGGCGGGCGAGGCGGATCGCCCCCTCGATCCGGGCCAGCAGCTCGCGCACGCCGAAGGGCTTCACCAGATAGTCGTCGGCCCCTGCCGCCAAGCCCTCGATGCGCGCCGCGTCACCTGCACGGGCTGACAACAGAAGCACGGGCAAGGTCTCTGTGCGCGGATGGGTCCGCAGTGCGCTCAGGAGCGCGAAGCCGTCGGGACCGCCCGGCATCATCACGTCGGTCAGGACCAGGTCGGGAAGCTCGTCGCCCGCCGCGAGGCGCAAGGCCTGCTCGACGTTCGAGGCGACGACGACCGCATGGCCGGCGTCGAGGAGGACGCGGGCCAGGTAGGAGCGCATGTCCGGGTTGTCATCGACCAGGAGGACGCGCGCGCCGCCGATCTCGGGCGCAGGGGCAGGCAGCGCGTCCTCGGCGTCCTCGTCCTCGAAGGGCCATGCACGCCGCGCGGGCGGCAGCGACGCGGACTCTGGCTCGGCCGCATCATGCGGTGCGCTCGGTCTCATCTCGCTCGGCAGCGTCACGAGGAAGGCGCTGCCCCGGCCAAGCGCGCTCTCGATCGCGACGGAACCGCCGCAGGCGGCGGCCAGGTCCCTGACCAACGCCAGCCCGATGCCGGACCCTTCGTGCCCCCGGCCCGGCCGGCCGTCGATGCGGCGGAACCGCTCGAAGACCGCGTCCCGGTCCTCCGGCGCGATGCCGATGCCCGTGTCCTCGACGCGCAGCCGAACCTGGCCGTCGGATTCTGACAGGCGCACCGTGACGCCGCCGGACGGCGTGAACTTGTACGCGTTGGAGACCAGGTTCAGGACGATCTTCTCCCACGCGTCGCGCGCCACGAGCATCGGCCCCGAGAGCGGCGGGCAGTCGACGACGAGGGAGAGATTGGCGCGCTCGAACGCCGAGGCGAAGCTGCTGGTCAGCTCGGCGGTGAAGGCCGCAAGATCCGTCGGCTCCCGCCGACCGGGGTCGCGTCCGGCTTCCAGGCGCGAGAAATCCAGCAAGGCGTTCACGAGGCGCAGCAGGCGGCGGGCGTTGCGTCGCGCGATCTGCAGGCGTTCCTTATCGGCCCCGGAGCGATCGGCCTCGGCCTGCGCGATCAGACCGTCGAGCGGCCCCAGGATGAGGGTCAGCGGGGTCCTCAGCTCATGGGAGACGTTGGCGAAGAATTCGCTCTTGGCCTGGTCGGCCTGGCGGAGCTTCTCGTTGACCCGCGCCAGCTCCTCGCCGGCGTGCTTCAGCTGCCGGTTGGCGTCCTTGAGCGCCGCGCCGGCCCGGAGCACCTCCGCTTCGACGGCTTCCGCCGGTCCGCGGGCCCCGCTCGGGGGCGATTGGGCTCCGCCGGCTTCCCGCGCCTGCATGAAGGCGGTGACGTCCTGGACCCGATGGAGCAGATAGGCGACCTGGCCCTGGCCATCGGGGATCGGGGTGTTGACCGGACTCCAGTAGCGCGCCTCGAATTCGCCGGACCCGTCATGCCGCGGAATATCGTACTTCTGGACGCCCATGGCGTCGGGCGTGCGATCGCGGAGCGCCCGGTCCAGCGACGCGCGCAGGTCGCTGACCCCGCTCGACGAGGCATCATTCGGATTGTCCGGGAAGGCCTCGAACAGACCCTTCCCCACCAGCGCGGCGCGCGCGGTTCCGGTGGCGGATAGGTAGGCATCGTTGACGGCGAGGATCGAGAACCGGGGCGGGTCCGGCCTGAGCAGCAGATAGGGCGTCGGCGCGCCCTCGAAGATCAGGCGATAGTCCAGGCTCGGATCGGCACGGCCGATGCTATCGCTCATGACGCCTATCGCCTGCTGCGCGCGCCTGGGACGAGCGCGGCACGGCGCCGAATCTCAGGCATCGGTGTGCGCGGCGTACCTTCGACCATAGATTGCCGCAGCGTGAAGAGACGCCCTGCGCGCGATCAAGTCAATGGCCGCCTCGCGGGCTGATCGACGCCCGTCGCGGGCCGAGCGAGCGGCAGACTCGCGAACCGGCCTCCGGCGGTTTGGCGATCCGGCGCCGGAGGATCCGAGGCGCACCCGCCGCGCCGGCCTAGGAGGCGAGTCCCAATCGCGCCTCGCTGAGCTCGAAGCCGCCTACGCCGCTCTCCCGATAGGGCAGGTGATCCGGTGCGCAGGCGAGGTCGTGGACGGGCAGGGAGAGCAGGTCCGACACGGCGGGGCCGCTCAGGAAGGGCGCGTTCTGCAGCCGGCAGACGTCCACTTCCCGGGCGCTCATGAGGTCGGTGACCCCGACCCAGACCCGCTTGGCCTTATAGGCGGGCTGCTGCGCGAGGAAGCGGCGGATGGTAGCGAGCCGCCCCAATTCGTCCTCGCCTTCGAGCGTGAGGGTCACGCTGGTCGCGGCCCCGGCCGGCAGGATGTCGATCCGGAACGCGGGATCGCTCACGTGCAGGTCGAGGAAGGCGACATGGGGGCGCATCAGGCTGTTGATCTGAGCCAGGGCGCCATGGGAGGGCTCGCGCGGCACGTTCAGGATGGTCGCCGCCAGCCGCGCGCGCTGGCTTGACGGGAGGGTGTTCAGCGCCTCCTTGATCGTCGCACGGGCCGAGGGCCGCACGATGGTCGAGAAGTCGAACGGCATGAACAGATAGCCCTGCGGGCAGGACTCAAGCAGATCGCGAGCCGCTTCGAGGCAGAGCAAGTCGTGTTCGAGGCCGTAGGGCTTGGCGGCGTGTTCCGCCAAGGGGCTCTTGTCGCTTGCGCGTACCGCGGCGCCAGCGCCGACGAACGCCTCCTTGGCCAGATAGTAGATGCCCCACCATCCCGTGCGCGGCTTCCTCGGTGTCGAGGCCCCGTGAGGCCCGTCGAGCGCTTCGCCATCCACCGGTCCGCCGGGCGGCGCGAGGCTCTCCACGCCGTCCGGGGTGATCTTGCAGATGCGGCCGGGGAAGCCGCCGTCATCCTCGCCGTCGAGCAGGGCCTGCAGCTGCGCGCGATGGGAGCCGGCGAACCGCATCACCTCGGCCTGATCGCCCTCGAAGAGCAGCAGGCTGACTTCGCCCTCGCCCTGCACGCCGAACAGCTTGCCCTGGAGGTCCCGGGCCAGCGCCTGCAGCTCGCGGGCATCGAGGCGCCGGGCCCGGGGATCGACCAGCACGAAGGAGAACGGCGCGACGAGGCCCGACCGGCGCGGCCACATCCAGGTGGATTCCAGATAGGCTCCCGCGACCTTGGCGACGATGGCCGCCATGCGGTCGGACTCGGCGCCCGGATGATCGCCAACGGCTATGCGGAGACAGGCGATGGCTGTCATGGTATCCAAATCTCCCTCGGCGCGAACTCTATCGCGCCTGCTGTACGTAGGCGACGCGACCCGTCGTCACGCGCCTTGTGCTTGGAATGGCCGGTCGTGGCGGTCCGGCGCGAGATTTCGCCCGACCAGCGATGCGAAGTCATCGATGTCGCCCGGGCGGCCGAACAGATAGCCCTGCGCTTCGCCGCAGAGTTCCTGACGCAGGAACGCCAGCTCCTCGGCGGTCTCGACGCCCTCGGCGAGCACCTTGAGATTAAGCCCGCGTCCGAGCCCGAGGATGGCGCGCACGATCGTCGCGGCCTGCGCATTGTCATGCACGTGACGGATGAAGGACTGGTCGATCTTGATCTTGTCGAACGGGAATGCGCGGAGGTTCGAGAGCGACGAGTAGCCGGTGCCGAAGTCGTCCATGGCGATCTTGACGCCAAGCGCCTTCAGCTGGCGTAGGGTGTGGAGCGCCTGGTTGAAATCCTCGATGAGGGCGGTCTCGGTCACTTCGAGTTCCAGGCGCTCGGCGGCGAGGCCGGTTTCCAGCAGGATCTCATGCACCCGCCGGGGCAAGGTGGGCGAGCGGAGCTGGACCGCGGATAGGTTGACGGCCATCTGCAGCGGGTTCGGCCAGCTCGCCGCCTCGGCGCACGCTTCGCGCAGCACCCAGTCCCCGATCGGCATGATCAGGCCCGTCTCTTCGGCGACCGGGATGAAGTCGGCGGGGGGCACCGCCCCGCGCGTGCGATGGTTCCATCGCACCAGCGCTTCGAACCCGAAAACCTCTTGGCTGATGAGGGAGCTCTGGGGCTGGTAGACGACCTTGAGCTCGTTGCGGACAAGGGCGTGCCGCAGATCAAATTCCAGGGCGAGGCGCTCGCGCATCTGGGCGCCGAGCGCGGCCTCGAAGAACCGGTAGACGCCACGGCCGTCTTCCTTGGCGCGATAGAGCGCGGCGTCCGCATTGCGGACCAGGGTCGCGGCCGTATCGCCGTCGCTGGGATAGAGGGCGATGCCGATGCTGACGCCAACCAGCGTCGTCTGCGCGTCCAGGGCGATTTCCGGCGCGATCGCGTCGATGATCGCCCCGCAGAGCGCGGCAAGATCCGCTGGTCGGCATGGCGCGAGGCGGATGATGGCGAATTCATCGCCGCCGAGCCGGGCGAGGAAGTCCTCGTCGCCGAGGGTTCGCGAGATCCGCGTGGCGACCTCGGAGAGCACGAGGTCGCCGGCGGCGTGCCCGAACACGTCATTCACCTGCTTGAAGCGGTCGAGGTCGAGACAGAGGACCGCGAACCCGTCGTCCCTGCGCCGGTGGCGCTGAAGTTCCAGATTGAGCTGCTCATGAAAGCGCGCTCGGTTGGGTAGCTGGGTCAGTCCATCGTGATGAGCGAGGAAGCGGATCTGGGTCTCGGCCGCGACACGGTCGCGCAGATCCCGAACGGCCACGCCGAGACGCGCCTGGCCGTCGAAGCTCATCTTCTGGGCGATCAACTCGACCGGCACGCGTTCGCCTTCGGCCCCCTGCAGGTGGCGTTCCAGGCGATGGCCATGCTCCAAGTCGGCGCGGTCCGAAACCGCCGCGTCCAGGAATAGGCTCGCGAACGGCTGTCCGACGAGGTCCGTCGCCGGCAGGCCGATCATGCGCGCGAGGCTGGCGTTCGCGGTCGTGATGATCGCGTCATCGCAAATGGCGAGACCTTCCACGGCCGCGTCGGCGAGTTCACGCATCCGCCGCTGTTCGCCGCGGCGCTGCTGATGTTCCACGGAAAGCGCTACGGCGCTCAGGAGCAGAAGGGCCGCCGCGCCGCCGGCCACCCAGACGGCGAGGAAATCCGTTGGGATGACCGTCGGAGGCAGATGCACGGAGGCGTCGGGCAAGATCGTGACGGCGCCCATCCCGGTGAAGTGTAATCCGCAGATGCCAAGCGTGAGCGACAAGATCGCGGCGATGCGGCCCCGAAGGCGTGGCTCATCCTGTTGGATCGCAAATGCGAGGGCGCTGAACGTCGTTCCGAGGCCCAGGGACAAGGCGACCAGGCCCGGGTCCCACAGCAGCTCGCCCTCGATCCGGAAGGCCGCCATGCCGAGATAGTGCATGGCGCCCACAGCGCCGCCCACGAAGGCGCCGCCGATCCATGACCGCGCGGGCATACGCCGGGTGTGGGAGATCTGGAAGCCGATCCCGAAGAGGCCGATCGCGACGACCAGGGACATCAAGGTTTCCGCCAGATCATAGCCGGTGTGGAGGCCCGGCCGGAAAGCGAGCATCGCGACGAAATGCGTGGCCCAGACGCCTTCCCCGGTGACGGCGGCGGCGGTGATGAGCCATCCTAGGCGCGAGGCGCCCTCGACCTTCGAGAGTCTGCGTAGCAGTCCCATCGCCGTTGACGCCGTTAGCAGGCAAACCAGGGCCGCCAACACCACCAGGCGGAAGTCATGAGCCCGCGTAAGGCACGTATAGACTTGAAACATGACCTCGTGCTCTTCCCTCGGTCGGCGACAGAACCGTTGACCACCTTGGCGAGCGCGGGTGAAGATCGGGTTTAAGACGATGGCCCTGACGGGCGGGCGCCTCCGATTCTCCCCGAGTGCGCGCATTTGGCGCATGTTCGCGGAGAGACGCGAGCCGCTCCGAGAAGGCGCTGCGCCTATCTTGCGGACTGCCATGGCGCTGGTCGCCTATACGTAGGCGGTCGCGTGCGCGGGCGAACTCGGCGCAGATGGAGCTGGCCTGCGTAGCAGCCGCTGGATGCGCTCTAGAATGTCGGCTCCGCTAAACGGCTTGGCCATGCAATCGCGGGCGCCAAGCCGGACGGCGCGCTGAATATCCTCGACGGCCAGCTTGCGAGCCATGACCAGGGTGGGAAACGGCAGCCGCTCGCCGCGTGGATTGATCGCCTGCAGGAGGCCGAATCCGTCGAGTTCCGGAAGGTTGAGGTCCAGGACCAGGGCAGCCGGACGGAAGGTCCGCAGGGTCTCCAGTGCCATTGGGCCGCTGCGGGCGATGCACGTGTGAAAGCCCACGAGATTCAGCCGGATTTGCAGGAGCTCCAGGATCGCTCGATCGTTCTCGGCGATCATGACCTTCAAGCCTCGGGTATCGAAGTGCATGACGGACACCTCCATTGAACGTCGCGTCCCGGTTCGCCCGGCTAGAAGAGATCCAGGTCGCTGGGTGCGATTTCGGTCTCAGCGGCACGTTCTTCGCCGCCGAAGGAGGTCGACATGCGATCGGCGAGCGCGCCGAGGGTGATCTCGGCAAGGGCGGGGGAGACCGGGGCGGACACGCCAGCAGGAACGTCCTCGCTGATCTTGCGGGCGAAGGCCGACAGGCTCGTGAGGTGCTGTGCGAGCAGGTCCACCGCATGGAGGCCCTCGCCGAGCTTGGCGCGCTGGCTCGGGGGCATAGTGTCCATCAGCTCTCCGATCAGGGTGTCGAGGAAGATGCAGCGGGCGCCCGCCAGTTCAATCTCCCAGGCCAGGACCTCGAACATGGTCGCGGCGCTGGCCTCCAATGGCGTGGCTTGTTCGGCCGAGGTTTGCACGGATGATCTCCTCTATGTCTGGGAGGGTGTCGGGCCAGGCCCTAATGGCGGGTGAACTTCGTCATGGTGCGACCATGGCGCGCACTATGCGTAACGTCTTGTCCAGGCGCGCCAGGCTGGGCGCCGCGCTCGTCGCTGTTGAGCCTTGTGTGTTCCTATTGTGTTCTTGATTTGTCTGGCGAGAGATTGCAATGTGCCCAATCGTTGTGATTGGAGGTTGAGCTCGTGAGGGTGTTCTTCGGAATGGGATTGGCGCTAGCGCTCGCAGGAGCCGCGCCAGCGTCAGCGGCCACGGTGGCGTTGCAGGGGGAGCTCAGCGGCTTGGGCTTTCTGATGGGGGACTGGGGCGGGCAGGGCCAGGTGGCGGACACTGGCGGCACGTCCTCGGGGCGGTCGAGCTTCACGCCCGAAGTCGGCGGGACAGTCCTGCTGCGGCGCGACCATACCGACCTCCTCGACGCGGTGGGCAAGTCGCAGGGCGGGTTCGACCAGTTGATGTGGATCTATTCAGAGCGGGGCGCGGTGCGCGCCGACTACGCGGACGGCCAGCATATCATCCACTATGATCGAGCGACCGTTTCGCCGGGCCGTGCGGTCACGTTCTTCAGCGTGGCGCAGGCGGGGGCGCCGACCTTTCGGCTCGCCTACACGCTCGCGGGCCCGGACGTGCTCAGGGTCTCGTTCGGCATGGCGGCTCCGGGCCAGAGCGACTTCCACGATATCGCGCAGGGCGAACTGCGGCGCGCGGCGCACTAACCCACGCTCAGGTCGCCCGCCGAACGGCGGTGATTGCCGGGGATTCGTCGATCAGGTCCGCCACCATGGCAAGAAGCTCCATCGCCTGGATCGGCTTGGGCGCGGCTTCGCTGAAGCCGGAGGCCACGAGTTCGCGACGGCGATCATCATCGACGTCGGCGGAGAGGGCGACGATCGGGATCGCGCGGTTCGGCCCCGGACCCGACCGGATTTTCTTCATCGCCTCGCAACCGCCCATGCCTGGCATGCGCAGGTCCATCAGGATGAGGTCGTAGGGCGCAGCCTGCGCCGCGGCGATCGCGGCTTCGCCGGTCTCCGCCTCGTGAAGCTCCGGGCCGAACGGGGCAAGCACCGCGCGGATCAGGTCGCGGTTCGCGTCATGGTCGTCGACGACCAGGATGCGGACGTGGGTGAGATCGATATCGTCTCCATCTGCGGCAGGCGAATCCTCTAGTGTGCCGCCCGCGGCCACAAGCGGCAGGACGAACCAGAAGCGGCTCCCGACGCCGAGGGTACTGTCTGCGCCGATCTGCCCGCCCATGGCCTCGACGAGGCCCTTACAGATGGCAAGCCCGAGCCCGGTGCCTCCCTTGGCGCGCTGCGGCTCCGCATCCACCTGGGAGAACCGCTGGAACAGGCGGTCCATCTGGTCGGGCGGGATGCCCGGGCCAGTGTCCCGGACCGAGCAGGTCAGGCGGTCGCCGGCAGGCGATATCGCCGCCTCGATTGCGACCTGGCCGTGATCCGTGAATTTCACGGCATTGCTCAGGAAATTCAGCAGCACCTGGCGTAGGCGGTCGGGGTCGAGAAGGTACTTCTCGCCACGGCCGCCTGTCGCGAGATTGACAAGCTCGACATCCTTTCCGTCGGCCTGGGGCTGAAGGAGCGCGAGCGTGTCGGCGATCAGGGCGTGGAGGTCGATGGGGCGCGGCTTGATGTCGAGCTGGCCCGCGTTGAGCTTAGAGAAGTCGAGGATGTCGTTCACAGTGGTGAGCAGAGCGTCGGCGGCGGTAGACACTCGGCCCAGATAGCGCTGGCCCTCGCTGTCCAGGTTCGAGCGCTCGTTCAAGAGGCGCGCGAAGCCCAGGATGCTGGTCAACGGCGTGCGCAGCTCGTGGCTCATGGTCGCGAGGAATTCGGATTTCACCGTCGCTAGCTGCTCGGCCTCGTGACGGGCCGCTACGAGCTCGGCTTCGAGGGCCTTGCGCGCGGTGATGTCGCGCACCGTGTCGGCGATGGCGCTCGGGCGGCCCGTGACCGGATCTCTCAGCAGAGCGGGACGCCCCTCGAACCACAGCTCCCGGCCGTCCTTGTGGATCGCGCGGTACTCGATGCGGTGCGCCGAGAGGTCGGTGTCCTCGCCGACCGAGACCGTGCGCACGGCGCGCGCGACAATGCCGGTGTCGTCCGGATGCACGATGGCGAGCGACGGCGCGCCGACGAGCTCCTCCGCCGTGTAGCCAGTGATCGCCTCCACCGCGGGCGAGACGTAGCCGAGGACGCCGTCGAGCGAGGTGAGCACCAGCATGTCGGTCGAATGGAGGGCGAGCTGACGGAACTTGAGCTCGCTCTCGGCGAGGCGTCGGGCCGCAGCCTGCGTCTCGGTCACGTCCATGAAGGTGCCGATGACCGCGACGATGGCGCCGCCGAGATCGCGTTCGGCAACGCCTTGAGAGCGGACCGTGCGCAGGGCGCCATCGGTTCGGACGAGCCGAAGCTCGAAGTCGAAGGGCGCGCCGTGCTCGATCGCCTCGTTGAATTGCGCGAGAACGCGGTCCCGATCTTCCGGATGGTAGAAGGCGACGGCTTCGTCGACGCTCGGGGCCCCGTCCTCGATCGCCCGGCCATGGATCAAGTAGATCTGCCCCGACCAGCTCAGCCGCTCGTCGCGTAGGTCGTAGCGCCAATGGCCGATCCCGGCCATTTTCTCGGCGAGGAGCGCGACTCGATGGGCCTCCCGCAGCCGCGCGGCGGCTTGTTCGGCGGCGTGCCGGTGGTCGGTGGCCTCGTTGAGTGCTGCCTGTTCCCGCGCCAAGCTGGCGCTCGCCGCTCGCCACAGCAGTACCGAGGCGGCAAGAGCGATCAGCATCGCGGCCGTAATGGCGCCGACGATCGAGGGCGGGGCGCCGAGCCAGCCCACCACCACTGAAAGCGCGACGAGTCCCGCCACCGCGGGCGCGCCGACCGCCACGTAGCCGACCCGGCAGCCGCGCGCGATGAGTGCACCGTTGAACATGATTGCGGCTAGGTGCAGGACGCCGATCACCAGCCCCCAAACGCCGAGCGTCGCGGGAGCGATGACGGCGGCGCTCGCGAACACCGAGCTGCTCGCGACCAGCAGGGCGAGCAGCCGCCACGGGCGACGATGCTCCGAGCCTGATCGGCGATAGAGCCGGGCTTCGAGGATAAGCAGGCCCGCATAGGTCAAGAACCAGGGCCCGATGGCTCTCCATCCCATGAAGGGGCCGTAAACCAGGGCGCAGGCAGCGCCGAGCGCGAGGCGGCGCGCAAGCGGCCCGCGTCGATCCTGCATCATTCGCCCGAGCCCGGAAAAGGTCCTCACGCGCCCTCCCTGAGCGAACGCTGTTATGCGCATGTGGCGGGCGAGGGGTTAAGGATGCCTGACCATTCGAGCCTCTTGCGACCAACCGCCTCTGGCTGCGATCCGCGGCCGGTTGTCGCGGCGCGACTCGACGGGTTTGGCCGACCCTGGCCCCGTTGAAGTTTAGTGGGCCACCGGATCAGCATAGTCGGCGCCTGAATGAAGATCTGCGGCGATCCAGGCCCGCGGCGGTCAACCTCGCGGGACGTCTGGGAGCGCTACTTCCGAGCCTCGCAGGCTCGTTCGCCGCTTCCCGCGCGAAGCCACTCGCGCACCGCCGGCGACGCGCAGTTCATCGCGGTGACGCGCTGCTCGGCCTCGAAGGCCCACTCGCCAGCGCCCTGCAGGGACAGCCAGGTCGCGTAGTAAAGTCCTCGCCCTTCCTCTGAAAGGTCGGCGGCCAGCAGTGGTTCCGGAACGGTCGGTGTCGCCGCTGACCGAACAGCGCGGTCTCGAGCGCCTCGACGTCTCCTTGTCGAGTAGCCCGTCCAGAAGGGCGTCGGTGAGGCGGGTGACCTTCCATAGGAACACCACAGTCTAATCGTTGAAACGATCACCGACCGCATTGTGATCGGAAAGGAGGGCGTGGAGATAACCCCCCAAGTCCCTTTCGGAAATGACGACGAATTGGCTACAAAACGCCTGCGATTTCGATTTTGCACGCCGAGCGGTCGGCGATGTGGAAGCGACCTGATGGCGAACTAGCTTTCAATTCCTGTGCCCGCCCGGCGAGGATTGATTGCCTGATGGCTCCCTGAACCTGGCCTTCAACTCGGCCAGCTGGATGCGCTGCTTACCCGCAGTTTCCCGAAGGCCTTCCACAGCAGCAAGATAGGCGGCATTCGTCTCAGCGGCAGCGCCGCCGGGTCGGTTCTCGATGTCAGCAGCAACGGCATTGACCATGGTCTGCACTTGCAATGCAAAGTGGAGGAGCCCTGCATCAGGTATGTCCCGGCCAAGAACCTGATTAATGACGATAACAGCGGGCTGGACCACAGACCTGACCCAATCTCGGTTCAGGAATTGCATCTGAGGGGCCTCGGCAACCGCTTGGAAGATGACGCTGACGATTTCTATCGCCTGCTGGCTACCAAGTAGCGCCGCTTCAATCCTCTGCCGGTGCAACTCTCGGCGAAGGCCGGCCGCCTCAATTACGTTCCAGAGGGCAACGCCGCCGGTCACTACAACCACCAGGCCATTGATGACGATGCCGAGCCAGACTGCTAGCTGATTGTCTTGGGGCAGGTAGATAGCGACGTTCATGGCGATTGCCTTTGAGGGTCTTGCTAGAAGTCTGGCTTCTCCGGCACAGCCTTCATGACCCGCTCTAGAAGGTCGCGCGGGTCCATTTCGTAGGCACGCGCGAGCACGATGAACTCCAGGATATCGAGCCGACGCTCCATGAGCTCAATTTTGTTCGGGAAGGACGGTGGCTTGCCCATTCGCCGCCCGACCTCGCGCAGCGACAGGCCCTTCTCGGCGCGCGCGCCTTCAGGGCGTCGATCACCGCGCGGTAGTCGGCAGAGACAACCCAACGCCGTTGCATGGCCAGATAGCGCCGCTTTTCAACTCAGGCGGTCTCTGGTAATGGTCGCGCCAGCCGTCCCCATCATGGGGACAGGCGAAGTGGTCTATCCGGGGGGATTTATGGACAAACGGTTCGTGTCTCTGGCCTGTGTGTTGGCTCTCATCGCAGGCGGCTGTGCGACTGTATCGCCGCCGACCGCCTCGGCTCCGAAGGCCGCAGCGGCCGCGCCGCCGCCGTCCTGGACGCCCACGATAGACACTCGTCATGTGAACCAGGCCCGCTACGCACGGGACCTCGGCGAGTGCCGGACGCTGGCCGCCTCGGTCCCCGGCTCGGACGGGAGCAAGGAAGCAAAGAAGGGCGCGCTGAAGGGCGGGCTCGGCATGGCGGCCGTCATCGGCGTCGCCACCGTCCTCACCGGCGGCATGGCGGCCGTCGCCGCGCTGCCGGCGGTCGCCGGAAGCGCCGCCCTTTCCGTCGGCGGCGGCGCGCTCACCGCCGGCTACGTCGGCAAGAACCTCGCGGACGCGAAGTACCGGAGCGCGCTCACGGATTGCCTGGCCGACCGGGGGTACCATGTCCTCGGCTAGGGTCGTGTTCGCCGCGTGCATCCTCCTGGCGGGGTGCGGCGGCAAGGCGCTGGACCCCAAAGCGCTCTCGAAGGCGCAGGCCAGGTCCCTCGTCCTCGCCTTCGACCGCAGCCACTGCCACGTCACCAGCCTCTATGATGACGGGTACGGCGGCTTCCACATGCGGATTCCAGGCAGCGTCGAGAGCGAGACCGAGACTGCGCTGACTTGGTTGCACGCCGTGTCCGTCCGCGACCGGTATAGCCATGTCGGAACGAAGTTCGTGGGGAGCTGCATCACGTCGATGGACGTGAGGAGCCCGACGGACGGCTGGACCATATTCTTCCGAGGCTGCGCACGCCTGCCGACCGACGGGAGCGCTGGCACCCTCACGGGCTGCGTTGCCACGCCGTCGGATGTCTCAATCCTCGACATCACGCCGGACGCGCAGAATCCCAAGCGCGCCACCGTCCTCTACGTGAGCGTCCTCGCGCCCACCTCAATCGGGAAGGTGCTTGCGGAGCCCGGCTCCGCCAACGATTCGGGCGTGCGGCTCCTGGACCTCCGGAAGGCCAATCACGACGCCCTGAATTTCCCGACCAGCACCGAGTACCGCGCCAGCCTCCAGCGCCTGGACGCCACCGGCTGGCGCGTGGACGACACCACCTTCTTCCACCCGGACCCGCGCTAGGAGACTACCATGGGTAAGGCCCTCGGCATCGCCGCATTCGTCGTGCTGCTCCTCTCAGTCCTCATCCCGGTCGTGGGGACCTACATCACGTTCCTTGCCCTCGCCATTTCCGCCGGGGCTGCCTTCGGCGGCGAGAAGACCTGGGTGCTCGTCGTGGAGGTGGTGTCCGCCGTGAAGATATTTTTCCTCTCCCCGACCTGGCATCTCATGCTCTTCCCGGGCCCGCCAGCTACCTGGGGATCGATGCGCGACGCCGTGAACGCGAGCCGAGAGCAGGCGGTCTCCGCGAGCCACCAGATGTGGCTGCTCACGCTCTTCTGCCTCGCCCTGCCGCTCGGCGCGCTGGCCTGGGCCGGCCTCGAACGCGAGAGCCAGCTCGGGGACTGACGCGTGGCTCCGCTCCCCGATGGCGCCTCCGGCACGTTGCGTGCATGCTCGCCTGCCGGGGGACGTGCGCAGGAGGACTTCCATGACCCAGGAACGGAAAGCGCCGGACCCCGTAGATGTGGCCGTGGGCGGGCGGATACGGCTGCTGCGCAAGGCGCGCGGCATGTCCCAGTCCAAGCTCGCCGAGGGCCTCGGCCTCACCTTCCAGCAGGTGCAAAAGTATGAGCGGGGCGCGAACCGCGTGAGCGCGTCGATGCTCGTGAAGGCGGCCCGCGCGCTCGACGTGCCGATCGCGGACCTCTTCGGGTCCTCCGCGACCGGTTCGGCTGCGCTCGACGAGTTCGCACAGCTCGCCACTCACACCGGCGCGCTCGATCTCATGCGGGCTTTCGTTCGCATCAAGCCTCCAGCGCTCCGGCGCTCGATTCTCGAACTCACACGGACGCTTGCCGGCGACGACTGACCGGCAGACGATGCGCCCATGATGAACGCAGCCGAATGCGACGCGAAGGTGTCCTCGCTCGTGCGCCGCGCCGACGAGGCCGGCAGCTATGCTGAGATGCTGGCGATAGAAGCGCTCGCTGCCGAGTGGCGAGACTTGGCGGAGTTCGTTCGCCGGCAGGAAGCGCTTGAGCGGAAGTACGGACGCCTCGGGCGCTAGCTGGCAAGCGGAAGCGTCTGGCCGCTGAACGGCCGGGACGGCGTCCCGTCTATCATCAGCTTCAGATAGAAGCGGCGGTTCGGCAGATTCATCAGGTCTTGCTCGCCGAAGGCCGGCGCGAACTCCCGCGCCAGGAGCGGCGCGTCTTCCGCCCCCACCCGGAACGCCACCAGTGTGCCGACGTTGCCGAGGACGGCATGGCGGATGTCCGGTTCGAGCTGATGCAGGTGCTGATGCGCGAGGGTGACCCCGAGGCCGTACTTGCGCAGCTCGGACAGCAGGTTGGCGAAAGACAGCGTCGTGAAGCTCTGGAACTCATCCACATACAGGTGGAAGGGGCGGCGTAGCGACCCCTGTTGGTCCGCGCGGCTAAGGGCAGCTAGCCCGATTGTCGAGACCAGCAGTCCGCCGACGGTGGCTGCGCTATCCTCTCCGAGCCGGCCTTTGGCCAGGTTGGCGAGTAGGACCCCGCCCTCGTCCATGAGGCTGCGGAAGTGGAGGTCCACCTGCTCTGGCACCAAGATGCGGTGCAGGGTCGGGTCTGCGAGCAGCGCGCCGAGCTTGTTCTGGATCGGCGCGACCACCTCCAGCCGATAGCGGTCCGGGTACCGCGCGAATTCGTCCTTCCAGAAGGCGCGGACCACGCCGTTGCGAACCCGGTTCGCAAGATTCTTGCGGAAGTCCGCGTCTGCATAGAGCCGCAGCAGGTCCGGGAGGATCGAGCCGTCCCGCTCCATGAGCAGGTACAGGGAGTTGCGCAGGACGTGTTCCATGCGGATGCCCCAGGCGTCCGGCCAGAGCTTCTTCAGCGTCTCCATCAGCCCGGAGGCGGCGAGTGGAATCTTGTCGGCGCGGACCCGCCGCAGCGGATTGTATCCGTACGGCTGCGCCGGATCCGGGGCGTTCAGATATCGGATGCGAGACTGCATCGTCTCCGGCACGGCAGCCGCCATCCGCCCCACTAGGTCTCCGTGCGGATCGATCAGCGCGAATCCGCGGCCGGCAGCGAGATCCTGGCGGGCGAGGCCTTCAAGAAACGCCGACTTCCCGACGCCGGTCTTCCCGATGACATGCAGATGCGAGAGGCGATCGGCCTGCTTGATGCCGAAGCGCTCAAAGCGCCTGCGGAAGGTAGTCTCGCCTAGGCAGGTGAGGTGGTCTTCGGGCGGGAGCATGCGCTCATAGTGTCGCCGACCGTGAAATTCGGCACGGCGTCACCGAGCCTCCGGCACCCTGCGCGAGGCTACGCATGGTGCTTGGTGTAACAACCAATTCGACTCATCGTGGCCCACCGGAACCCCCGCTTCCTAGCAGATTGGCGTTCGCGGCCGTGCTCAGGCGCGCTACTTCCAGTGTGATTGTCCGCGCGGTGGAGCGAAGTCTGAGGCAAGCATGATCTGAGGTAGATCGTCACGTCGAACGGACTTGCCCAACTTCCTTTGCTGAGGGGTCCTATGCCGGGGACAGGCTACTCTCGCCAGAACTTGGTGCTGTGGTTGTTCAGTCCGCGCGTGTGGGTGTCAACAACGGCCTGGAAGGTCTTTGGGATCTCTGCGCCGTTGCCGCCAGCCTTAAAGAAATCCCGAACCGAATAAAGCGCGTTGCGCCTGAGGTGATCCCAGGCCTGATTAAGGCGGCCTTGAAGCTCTCGCTCCTGTTGGGCTTTCGTCGGCTTTCGTTTCGTCGGGGGCCGGATAGAGTAGTCTGGGCGAAGGTCCACCTCGTGGGTGAAGGTGATCGAGCCATGGTTCCAGGCATCGTCGGGCGTCGCGCGCCAACTGAAGGAAACCCGAATGTTGAGGGCTGCGGTGAGGCGCTGAGGTAACCAGATCAGGTCGTTGATGGTGAAGCGCTCGCCGTCCCTCAACTCTTCCTCGACGCGCTTTTGCATTTGGTCCACCGCCCACCTTATGTCGGAGGCCGCGCGGTAGAGATCATTCTGTGTCTCCTCACGCTTTCGAGACGACTTGGCCTGCTGGTCCCTTTGTAGGGCCCGCTCGAAAGCATCTAGGTTGCGCCCGATAAATGGGCCGCAGTTCCAAAGTTGTCGCCGTAACTCGCTGGCGTGTCCGACACGCATAGCCCGTTCGACAAGTTCGTATAGCGCCTTGGTGTCGATGGCGGTGATCGCCTCCCGCTCAGCCCGCGGGGTGTTAATTTCGCCCATGCTGTCGCACCCGACTTGTTCTGATCAAACTGTCCATAGTCATCTCAAGATGAAAGGGTGGCGCGCAAGTGAGCGCAGAGGCACAGCCGTGGGGAGACGACCGAATCTGACGTCGCGGATCCATCCTTGACGAAGAATGCGCGGTTCGGAATTCCGAACGCCTTTGGATCTGGTAGGCGCTCTTCCACCACTCTACTGGCGATGTGGACCGGTCAATTCGACGACGCCTTGAGAGTGGTGTCTCGCTCCTCAACCTCTAGATGCTCTTGACGGGAGCTACACAATGCCGTCGCATCCGGTCAGGGGGACTGCCAGATGGCCGACGCGACGAGCACTCTGAATGAAATTTCCGGGGCATTAGACGGCCTAGCCGCCCAGATCGTCGCTATCGTTCCTGACGACAGGATCTTTGCGGAAATATGGGGCTGGAACATGCCCGCGATCAATCGGCACGACTTTGCGGAGCTGGTGAGAAAGCCGAAAGAGCTTATCCAAGAAATGGATAAGTCGGCAGTTGACGATGCCGATGTCGCGCGTCTCCAGGCCTTGCCGTCGAGAATTCAGTGGGTTCTTGCCAATGTGATGCCCAATCTTCCCGGTGGAAATGCGTTCCACGCGTACGCGACGACGATGTCGCTGGTGGACTCGCTGACGGAGATTCTGTCGAGATACGCCGAACATGCGTTCGACTTGAAGGAATTGGAAGACAAGAAGCTCTTGCCTGCCGCTCAGATCAAGCGACTGAAAGGCTTCTCAAGCGGCATTGATCGGCTGGAATTCGAAGCGGCGACTTATCAAGCGAAGGTCGACGAGATCAATCAGGCCCATGCTGTCGCAGAAAGCCTTCCTGCTGATATGCAAAGCCTGCAGGAGGCTCGCGAAGGATTCGAGGCTTCAAAGAGGAGTCTAGAGAACACGGTTGCTGATGTCACCCGTGCCAAGGGCGAATCCGAAAATGCGCTCTCGCGTCTCGCTGAGATTGAGAAGGAGGCGAGGGCGGTGCTCTCTCGTGCGAATGAGGCTTATGGAGCCGCGACGACGGTAGGATTAGGAAAGGCCTTCACCGATAGAGCGAATGGATTGTCTAATTCGACTTGGATACTTGGGGTGCTCTTGGCGTGTTCTCTAGGGATTGCCGCATACATCACCTATGAGCGCGTCGAGTTCGTTCACCAACTAATGCTAAATCCTAAGGTCAGCTATAACGTGCTGTGGATAAACCTCACGTTCACGGCCCTGAGCGTCTCGGCGCCGGTATGGTTCGCGTGGCTTCTCACCCGACAGATCGGGCAGCGATTCCGCCTCGCGGAGGACTATGGGTACAAGGCCGCTGTCGCCAAGGCCTATGAGGGATACCGCGCTGAAGCGGCTCATATCGATGACGAACTGGCGAAACGCCTCTTCTCGATCGCGCTCGACCGGCTGAGCGAGGCGCCGCTGCGGCTCGTCGAGAGGGACAGTCCTGGCTCTCCCGCCCATGAGGTTGGAGGACCGATCGCGCGCTTCTTCGGCCGTGGAGGAAAAGGTGATCGGAAGGAAGGGGAAGACTAGGTACGTACAATGGATCGGCTTGTCGCCCCGAGCGCCTTCCAACCCTGAACGCCGCAATAGCGCCTGAGCGAGCCGGCCTCGACACATCACCAGGTCAGGGTCACCTTGCCGTCACCGCCCTTGTCAGCTGGCGAGTACAGGTAGCCGTCGCCGTGGGCTCTGCAACCGATGCCATTGGCATAGCCGGGCTGCTCGCCTCTCCCCCCGTCGTTGACGTAGCCGGGGCCGGTGCGTCCCGGGCCGCCACCTGCTCCGCCCAAGCCGCCCGCGCCGCCCAGGCAGCCGCGGTCCGGGCTGCCGCCTCCCCAATAGCCGCTCGTGCCCTGCCAGCTGCCGACCGATCCATGTCCGGGCCCGCCGGGAGGTTCATTTCCCACGGGGGGCTGGTCCCCATAGGGCTCATGCCGCCCCGCTCCTGCGCCGCCGGTCGCCGTGACGAGGACCGGGCCGCCTGCGCCGTTCGCCAGCGCCGAGGATGCTCCACCGTCGGTCGTTGTGCCGGGAGCCATATCGAGCGCCTCACGAGGCCCGCCTTGCCCAACGGTCACGCTCCAAACAGTGGAACCGCTCGTCGGCAGTGCGACAACTTTCGTTAGCTCAGCGTAGCCGCCGCCTCCGCCGCCGCTGCCGCCCGCCTGCCCGTACCCCCCGAAACCGCCGCCGCCACCTGCGCCCCAGACCTGGACCTTGATCGGGATGCTCGTGCCGAGCTGCAGGATGAGATCGCAATCGCCCCCGCGGCCCTGGCCCGCCTTCACGTCGCCGCGGCCCTGGCCCGCTAGGACCGGCCCCGTCGGGGGCGGGACCGAACAGATCGTGAAACGGTAGGCGCCAGGCCCGCGGGTCCAGGTACCATGCGGCGGGTGAGCGGTCTGCGCGTCAGCGGCGCCCGCTAGCGCGGCGATCGTCAGGAAGACGGCGGCCACTTGGATCGAGCTAGGCATAGGCGCGTCCTTGATTTTGAGGGTCACGGCCGGAAGGCCGTCGCTCGCGAGGTTCCGATTCAAAGGAAATCCGAATGACGCTGAATCTCACCAGGTCAGCGTCACCTTGCCGCCGCCACCCCGGGCCCCGTCGTCGAGCAGGGCGTTCTGACTGGCGGCCGTGCATCTGGGAACATGATGGTAGTAGCCGCCGTGGCCGCCAGCCCCGCCATCATTGACGTAGCCTGCGCCGGTACGTCCTGGTCCGCCGCCGGCCCCTCCTAGGCCGCCAGGACCCCCCGAGCAATTCGCGCCGTACCCGCCGCGCAAGCCGCTCGTTCCCATCCAGCTATTGACCGATCCCTGCCCCGCTACGCTCGGAAGCAGCTGGACCGGATTGCGGACTGTTCCTGACGGGTTGCCGCCGTGGCCGCCGGTCGCGCTGACCACGAACGGGCCGTTGGGCCCATCCTCCAGCACGGACGAGGCTCCGCCATCGCCGCCCACCGCACCGACGGAGACGGTGGTATTGTCGTACATGAGCACCTCGTGCCCTCCCGCTCCGCCCGCGCCGACGTTCGCGGTCCAGACGTCTACGCCTGCCGCAGGCGCATAGATGGGCTGGGTTCGCTTGGCGTACCCGCCACCGCCGCCGCCATTGCCGCCGTCGCCGCCGGAGCCCTGGACGCCCCCGATCGTACCTCCGCCGCCGCCGCCGCCCGCGCCCCAGACCTGGATGGTGATCAGGATGCTCTGGCCAGCCGGCAGGGTGATATCGCAATCGCCGCCGCCGCGGCCCTGGCCCGCCGCGACCGGCCCGGTCGCGGGCTCGGCCTTGCAGATCGTGAAGCTGTAGGTCCCGGGCCCGCGGGTCCAGGAACCATGCGGAGCTTGGGCCCTTGCGACGAGGGGCACGCTGGCGATCAGAAGGACGCCCGCGGCGGTGATGAGTCTCGATCTAATCATTGGACGCTCCAGAGGCGGTCGCTTCGCCCAGGCGAGCTCGCCGAGTCATCGCGATTGCTCCAGGTGCTAGCCTTCCGGCCGGCCGCCTTCACGGCCGGGGGCGCCTCGATCAGCAGCTTCGCCTGCGAGCTGGAAATCACCGTGCGGTCCTTCGCCATGAGCTGATCCAGCTGAGCGGCCAGCTTTGTCCTGTCGCCCTTGGGCTGCTCAGGCTTCAGGACGAGCCGCTGAAGCTCAGCGGACGCGAGGGGGAAGGTCCGCCCGTTCACGTCCATGGATTGAGCGGTGGAGCCAGGCTTGGCGTGCAGATAGTCGGCGCAGAGGATCCCCGGGAAGTTGCCGATGTCGAGATCCGCGCAGCCATACTTGTACATGATGAAGCATCCGTGCCCGGGCCTGCAGACGTAGCAGGCGGCATCGGCCGTAGTCGTCATTGCCGCGGCAAGTGTCCCGGCAAGCATTGCTATCCGTACAATACGCATTGAAAAGCCCCTTCTTTTGTTCGCCGCGCCATGCTCAGCGCAATCCCCCATCGTGAATGCACGTTTCTCTTTTCCAAGAGCGCAGTCAATTGGGCATTCGGCACCAGCTGTTTCTCCAATTCCCCAGTTCGTCGGACCCGTGATTTGGCCGGTGAGAGGCACGCTGAGCGCATTGGCCTGAACAGGACCCGGGGAGGCCGTTTAGGCTCAGTTCATATCCAGGAACGGGCACCCCGACGCCATCCGCCTGCTGGCGATGACCTGCCTCCCGGTTCAGCCGTTGTCGCAGAACGCGGAGGTGTTGCTGACCGGATGCCTTCCGCACGCGCAAACTGCGTCATCCGGGGACGCGCTGGCTTAGGCGCCGCAGGGAAGTGGGCTGCAATTGCTTGCCGCCGTGACTGACGATCTGACTTCAGCCCGCCGATGCGCATAGGCGACGTCGGGTCCGATGAAATGCGGCGTAGTGCAGTCTCCTGCGAGCGTTGACCGGGCCATTCAGCAGCGGGGAATTCTGCGCGGCCATCTCGGAGCAGGGCTCACCAGGGTGTGTCAGGCGTTCTTCGCGATGCCGCCCGCCCTGCCGGTCTAGCGGGCGACCGCCAAATGCGCGGACGCTAGCGATCAGCGTCCGGACGGACCGCACCGGCCACGATCCGCGCGATGTTCTCGCGCCGCCGTTTAGCTTCCTCGGGAGACACCACCTTCCGCGTCACCTTCACCTTGTACCCGAGCACCGTGTTCTCCTCGGGCTCCGGGGTGGCGAGCTGCTCCAGAGACAAGACCACCTCGTCCGGGGTGAGGAACTGGATCTTCTCCATCTCGTCTGTCGATAGCCGGGCCTCGGCTGCCCGCCTGAGCGCGCGCTGTCGCTTCTGATCCGGCGCGATAGCCCAGACGAAGGTGAAGCCGGCGCGCAGGCACTTGGCGAGGTTCTGCGCCTCGTAGTCGGTGGTGGAGGTGATGGAGATCTCGCAGGCGATCGAGAGGTCTCCCCGGTGCAGCCCCACGTCCACCTGCCCCCCGGACACCGGCTCCTCGATCACGGCGCGGAACCCCTGGTCTTCGGCCAGACGCTTCACGAGGTGCTGCACGTACCGATGCTGGGAGCCGCCCTTGCCGGATTCGGTGGGCTTGGCGCGTGGCGGGGGAGGGGGCCTCGCATCATGCGACGGCCTGTTCGGTTCGCTACTCTCCGAAGCAGCCTCCCGCCCATCGGCCGACTCCTCAGCACGATCCGGACTCGGATCAGCCTGAGGTTCGTCGGATGGCGGTGGGGCAGGCCGGACCGCTGGTTCCTCCTGCGGCGGGGCGCGTGGCCGCTCCGCCCTGGGCGATGCTTCGGCCGCCGGCTCCTCGGGAGGGGACCGCTTCGGCTGGGCGCGGGCCGCGTCCGCGAGCGTGCCGCAGTACGCCAGGCGATTGCGGGCGAGCAGGGCCTCGTATTCCTCCTCGGTGAGGAGCGGCTGGCGCTCCAGAAAGCCGAGCGGCACGGCCAGGCGGATAGCCTGGGGCGTCTGATGCTTGATCCAGACCGCGAACTCCGTCTTCCCCGGCCGGCGCTTCATGCTCTCGATGAAGTCCGCAGAGGTGTGCAACTCGTCGGCGAAGGCGCGGGCATCCTTGGCGGAGACCCCGCCCGCGCACTTCATGCTGGTGTTCGAATGCAGGATGGAGCGCAGCCGCGGGGACAGCTGATCGAGCGTCTGGTGCGCCACCGTAAGCCCGACGCGGTATTTGCGGGCCTGGTTGAGGATCGTCTCGGTGTTGTCGTCGAAATACTCCTGCGCCTCGTCCACATAGACGAGGGTCGGGGTGCGGTCCTCTAGCGGCACGGTGGAGCGCTCCAGCGCCGCTTGGGCCAGCATGGCGATGAAGAACCGGCCGAAGAGCTGTGAGCCTTCCTGCTTCAGGAGGTCCTTGGCCGTGTTGATGAGGATGATCTTCCCGTCTTGCATGGCCTGGAAGAGGTCGAGCTTGTTGGCCGGCTGGGCGAACATACGTTCAAAGGCTGGGGTGGAGAGGACGCCCCAGAGCCGGCGCAGGATCTGCTTCTTCGTGGCGGCGAAGGATGGGTGGAAGAACTCGGTCTCGAAGAAGTACCGCGCCGAGCCCTCCAACTCGTCCATGTGCTTCTTGAAGGGCTTCCCGTCCTCCATCAGCTCCATGAGCGTATGGATGGTGGCGCCCGGGATCGTGATCATGAGCCGGGCAAGGTACTTGAAGATCACGCCCTGCTTCTGGGTGAGTTCGGCGCCCAGCAGCGCGCCGAAGAACGTCTCATACAGCTCCACGACGCCGTTCAGCACGCGCTCGCGGTCCACCGGCCGGTATTCCCGCAGACGATCCAGGTGCGCGTCGAAGAGGTTGAGGGCGGCGGGGAACTCGACGTCCGCCGGGTCAATCACGATGAGCCGATCAGCGAGACTATCCTCGGCGTCCGGGGAAAAGAGCCCGAGCCGGACGAGGCGGTTGATGAGGTCTCCTTGGCTATCCACCACCACGACGGACCGCTTGGCCCGCTGCGCGGCCACGAGATCCCCGTGGATCATGCGCTGCATGAGCTGCGTCTTGCCGTGCCCGGTGCCGCCGACGATGTGGCAGTGCTCGAAGCGGGCCTCCTCGGGGATCGCGAAGGGAACCGGCAGCTCCATGAGCGGCGCGAACGGCGTGCCGGCGAGGTACAGGTCTGCCAGCTCCGCCGGCGACTTGTTCCGCTGGGCGGAGGCCAGCACGAGCCGATGCTCGTTGCCCACAGGGTTGGTGGAGGGCGGCAGCCCCGAGGCGATCACCAGGTTCTGGGCATAGGTGGCGCGCACGCCCTCGAACAGGTCCAGGCGTAGGGTGTCGTCGTCGTAGGGGAAGTAGATGAGCTGGTCGATGAGGCCGGCCGGGTCTTCCAAGAGTTCGATGAGGGGGACTTCGAACGACGCGCCCTCTTCGTCCCAATCACTGAGGCAGCTCGGCGGCAGCGCGTCGATGATGGCCTGGCAGGCCACGATTAGGCGGCGGCTCACGATCTCATGGATGTGCTGGAAGTCCGCCGCATAGCGGCGGCGGCGTACCAGCATCTTGCGGAAGGCCACCGCCAGGACCGGATCGGACTCGATGGCCTGCCAGCGGGGCGCCATGGGGCCGATGTCTTCGTCGTCGAGGATGGCTTCGACGGCCTCGGCGAGCGCGACGAGCACCGGAACCGCGACATCTTCGTCCGATAACGCGATCACGCCCTGCCGTATGAATGCAAGGACGATATCGGACAGATCATGCTTCCCGAGGGCGGAGGCGCGCCAGCGCGCCTGGCAGTCCTCCCAGGCCGCGCGGGTCTCTTCGAACTCGCGGTTGCGGCTACCGCCGGCCAGCCAGTTCCGGATGTTGCCGAGCGCCACCGCCGCTACGCGAGTTCGACGACTTCCTCGCCGCCGAACGTGGCGGCGGCGGTAAGGATCGCCTTGAAGGTCTGGGCGGCCTCCCGGATCTGATCCTCGACCGCGAGCATCTCCAGGATGTCCTCGCACTCGACGGATTTGCCCTCGTCGAGATTGTTCACGGTGATGGTGAGGTTGAGCACCGAGTACGCGATGAAGCGGCCGAGCTTCTGGTATTCGTTGCCGCCCTCTTTGAGCGGCTTCTTCTCATACAGGAGGACGTTGCCGAGCTTGTATTTGCGGATGTGTTCGCGCTCCTCGGCGGTCAGGTCCGCGCGGACCGAAAGAGTGAAGACGACCTTGCCCAGCATGCCGTCGCGCTGGTTACGGCGAAGAAGGAGTTTCACGTTGCCCCCAAAATCTCTCAGACTTGAGGCGAAAACAACCCCAAGAGGCATTGGTGACAAAACAATTTAAGAGAGTCAAATGAGCTCGGACCTTCAAGCGCAAGCGCCCATCGGTCATCGCACGCCACGTCGGAGCTTCGAGGCGCAAACGGCGCTGCGGCGACTAGCTCGTGCAAGGGTTGTCCGGTCCGCGTCAGTGCTTCGCATAGGGGGCGTTGTTCAACTTCATTGGTTCGAGGCGCGGTTCCAGAGAATATTCGGCCGGCATGTCGGCCGCCTTGGTGACGATGTCCTTGTCGTCGGATACGGACTTGGTGTCGCGTATAAGGCCATCTGCCAGTCTTCGAGACGCGCCGCTCGAGTGATAGAGCTAAATCGGGATGTTATATCGTTCGCCGTCAGGCGACGAGGTGTCCATCAAGGAAATATTATTGCTGGATCATGGCAAAAATACTTCAACGATGCCTCTGCCAAACTCCCGCCTATTGTATACTTTGATGCCTTCCCCGTAGTGCGAGGATTTTCCTATTCAGCTGCCGAATTTAGAAGGTACTTGACGCCGTTTCTCTTGGCTGCGGCGCGACCAGAGGTGCAGCGAGCATACTTCGTTGTATTTGATCGACACCCTATCTCATTTCAGGTCCCCGCGGGCTTCAGATCTAGCCGCGTCCTAAGCTTCGCTGTTCCTGCAGACCAGCGCACGAAAGCTTTCACTAGGGTCTCGCTCTACGCCCTAACCCGAGCAATCCCAACGGAGGTTGCCATCTCAAATAATTCGCGCAACGGTGGCGTCGCGGGAGTGGCTAGTGGGGCATGTGATGCGCATTGAACCGAGTGACCGCTTTCTTGCGGTAGCAAACCTAGAGCTGAATGGTCAGGAATCGAAGCTTGATGGAGAGGGACGAGTTCAACCAGAATCTGGGGTGGTTGAAGGCGAGTATCGATATGAGTCCTTACCCCTCCTCGTAGACCCGCTTTTTTTCAAATCGGTTCTGGTTACCGGATATCCTTCAATATGCCGGTCGATAGGGGGTGTTCAAAACCCCTTCAAGGCAGGAAGTTACTCCTATCGTCGATCTCTCGACTTTGGTGATCACGGCGCCATTTCCTATGATGCAGATTGCGTTGTTAGATCTGACGCAGGCGGGTCACTTCTTGAGAGCGTCTTTGACGTTAAGGGCGACCTTCGGATTCCCTCGATAGAAGTGGCGGATTCGGTCGTCGAGGTCTGGGTTCCAGGCGATCGCTATGTATTTGGGTCATTTACTATGGCCTGGAAGAAGGCGGACGGTAGCGGGTACGTGGTTGCGCACGCTCGCACGCGGTACGAAATTCCGTTGGAAGCCGAGCCGCTTAAACGGCTCTGTCATCGGCACGTCCGCTTTCCCCATGCAAGTGCTGGAGGGGGCAGGTTGAATATTACTCAAGAGTCGTGGATAATATAGCAATAATATAGTGGCCAAAAAACCATGAATTACTACGCCATATCAGCTGTAATATTGTACATGTTCGCGCTAATTTGGGTTGGTGTTCGTGGGCGCCGTCTGGCTGGCGAAGGCCGAATGTTCAATGTATTCGGGCGGCGAGCTGGCGTTGTCCGGGCGACCGCTGGCTACCTCAGCCTAATCGGCGGGGGCGAACTGCTAACCCTTTCCCAATTCGGCTACGACAATGGCTTAGGCGTGTTGTGGTTTCTCGGCGGGATCGTGGCGGGTTTTGTAGTTCTTGCTTTCGTCGGAGACCGGATTCGTTCAAGGGCCGGTGCTATAGGGGCAAACACATTTACTGGACTTGTCCGGGCCGAATACGGATTGACGGCCGCTTCAGGGCTCGGATCCGTGTACCTAATTGCTCTCGGTTCTCTTTTGACGATTCAATTTATAGTAGGAGGCGATCTTCTATCCACCGTCACGGGACTGAATCCTTCAATAACGTCGATAATGATGGGGGCTGTAATTGTCTCCTATCTTCTGGCTGCAGGTTATGTGGCCGTCCTGAGTACGGATGTATTGAGGGCGATTATGCTCTCCGTGGTGCTATTCGTTGCCTTACTATCGTTTCAGGTGCACGGCCTCCGCGTCGACAGGTTGGCGGGCGCAGAGTATGGAGCGTTGCCAATTTCTGACGGGATGACGCTTCTTGTTCTGGGCGTCTTTGGAGTCATTTGTGCTGCGGACGTTTGGCAGACTGCGATCGCATCCCGCAGCAAGGTCGTTCTCCAGCGATCAATGTTTGGCGCGGCGGCGGTCTTTCTTGTGGTCGGATCGCTGATTGGTCTGCTCGGAGCCCTGACCAGGCAGCTTGTTCCGCATCTCGGCACCGGCGTCTCTGCCCTTGTCGCCGCGTCGACCCACGCGGTTTCGCCTGAGTTCGCACCGCTAATGGCGTTGATGATTATCGGGGCCGTTATGGCGACGGGCGACACTGAGATCTGGGTAATCTCCACGACCCTGCTAGGTCTAAGGAAGGGTTCGCCCTCATTGGGTGAGCAAGATGAGAATTTCCAGAAGGATGCAAAGCGTCAGACAAGGATCATGATCCCAATCGTGACGATTGTGGCAGTTACTCTTGCGTTCATTACGAGAAACGCGCAGGGATTATACGAGAGCCTGCTGATATTGTTAACGGCCGTGGCACCGGGAGTGCTCGCAATAGTGTTTGGAATTTCTAATAAGCTGGCCGTTTCGGCGTCTATTTGGGCCGGAATTCTCTCGTTTATTATGCTGGCTATTGCATTTAGGCTTTCGATACCGCTTTCATATGCCTTTTTGCCAGTGATTGGGTCTGCTGTTTTGCTTGGGATTGGGCTTTTGAGCTCGGCAGTGCGTCAGAAATCGAAGACCACGCGGGCGAAATAGTTGAGGTCCGCGCCTAAGCGTATCCGGGCGTCTGCACATCGGGCGAGGGCGCGCAAATGCTATGGGGGACGAGTGTGGCCGTACAAATCGGAAGCATCTGGTCGAATATCAGAAGCGCATATCTCAATTCCAAATTCTTTTGGTGGGCCGTTACAATCGTTGTCCCGATAATTTTTGTTTATTTCGGCGTGAAAGTGACTCCTGAAAAGGTGCCGGCCATAATTGTAGCTATTTCACTATTCTCCACAGCGGCGTGGTCGTACATAAATTTGCTTTTTCCTGCTACTTGGCAAAGTAACTCTGTGTTTGGCAATAAGATTGCCGTGTACTTGATGTTTTTAACTCTATTTGTGATAATACTAATATTTAGCGCCGGTATAGTGGCATTCTACGCATCGAAAATTGTGCGAGATGATTTTTCGCCAAATAGCCTCTATGTGTCAGGAGTTGAACTTGGGAATGTTGGACGAATTGTAGATTTTGTTCTTGAGTATCATGCGATTGTATTTGTGGGGCTATTTACTTTGATAGACCTTCTCGTGCTGTGGGGCTCAAATAGATCTCACGATGGGTGGAGAAGAAGATTTTCAAATATTATTGTCTTTATAGATGCTCCAATATTATTGGGGCTGCTTATTGTTGATACATTGTTGAAAAATGCCACTGGATCTGGCCGTGAGTTTTCTTTCTATTTCTTCGAGGCGGGCGCGATTGCTTTCCAACTCCTTGTCGGGACGATCTTTGCGATGGTGTTGGATGTAGTCGAAGACGAAAGGGCCTAACCCTAAAAACGAAAATGGAACGGCGGCTGTTGAGGCCGCCGCGGAAGCTAGTATTCTGACGCGAGCATGGCCGTAAGGACGCGACACGTCACAGCTTCATCTGCCGGGTCCGGAGACCCGCCATCAAGATCTCGGTTGTAGTAGTCAATCTTCCAGAACAGACGCTCGCCCGCGAGCGAGAAGGCTCCGAAGTCGTGCTCGCCGTGGGGATCGTTGTCCCGGTCGAATGCGCTGAACGCGATCACCGCGCGAACGGCCTCGTTAACAAGAGCCGGCCCCAGGGCTTGGACCCCGCTGGTTAGGAGCCACCGTACGGATTTGGTTGTCGCGGGCCCAGCGGCCCGGGCTGCGTCATTGAGGATGCGGATCGCTGCCGCGTCTCTGTCGCGCGGGGACATTAGCGCCCCCTGCGAACTGCACGGCGGAAGGATTCCGCTCGCCAAGCACCAAGAAGGAACATGTCGTCTCTCCCGCTCACGTCGGGAACGCCGGCCGATCCGGCGCTCCCGGATGGGCGGGAGAGACATCCGCTGTCATTGTATCAGGCGGGCGGGCAGGACTTCGGAGACTTCGCTACGCCCGCGCGCGTACCTTTGAACCTTTGACGGCAGCGGGCGTCGCTTGCGCGATGGCGTATTCCGCATGCTGGAGCGCATCGGGCTCGGCGCGGAAGAACCACCGCCTCAGGACGGTGAGGTCTTCGTCCGCGGCGAGCGCCGGCTCCAACACCCCGAGCGCGCTCTGCAGGGTCCGGTCGCAGCTCCGCTCGATGGTCTTAAGCTGGGTGAGGTCGTGGTGGTCCAGACGGCCCTCGACCACGTGCCCGGTGATGCAGATCGCGTGATTGGCCGCGATGTAGAGCTGGAAGAGCGCGCCTTTGGGGGACGTGGCGCGCTTGAAGCTGGCCAGATCCCGGATCGCGTAGAGACGCTCATAGAGCGTCCGCATGAGCTCTTCTGCCGTAGGCCCCTCGATCACCGTGCGCAGCTGGCGGACAGCGGGGAAGTCCGCGTCTTCCCACTCCTCAGTCTGTTCGTCACGCATGTCGAAATGGCCGAGAGCCTTCATGGCGCGGAGGATGCGGGCGGCCTCGCTCGCGAGATCTGCGACCGGACATGGGGCTTCCGCACGCGGGCGCGGAGCGGTTTGGGGCACAAGGCGAGCGACGGTCTGCATGGCTGTCTCCTTATGAACAAGCAGGAGGCAACGGGGTGCAATGCGGGCGCCCATGCGGGCCCTCTGATCACCGCAAAGTGGGGCAGAACCCGCTGGCGGCTCGGGCCGAAGGGTGGGAACCTGCGTGCAGCTATCAGGAGAGCCCCATGCGTCGATCCATCGCCCTGTTCGCCACATTCGCCTTCATGGTCAGCCTTGCGTCTGCGGCCGATGCCGCGACCCAATGCCGTGACGCGAAGGGTAAGTTCATCAAGTGTCCGGCATCGGCCGCGTCGACTGCACCCTCGACCAAGTGCCGAGACATCAAGACCAAGAAGTTCGCCAAGTGCGGCGCGCCCGGTACCGAAGCGGTTCCGGCGAAGCCGAAGTAGGGCCTTGCGAGGGCGTTCGTGAAATCTAGCCGGCTGTTGTGCGGGTGCCTACATCCAGGAAGGCCTCCTTGGCCGGCGGATGGGGAACGACGCCAAAAGCCTGAAGAACTCATGCCAGAGAGTTCCTCGCTAAGGTCATGGCTCCTGGGAGATCATGAACGCCATTCAAGTCGCCGTTACGCTTGCCGGCCAAGCTGCGCCGCGCGGTGATACCTCTCCGCATCTGAGCTAAACTTCGGGCCATGGGGATTGAGAGGAGCGTCCCATGACGCCGTCGTCCAGCCCGCGCCGCGCTGCCCAGTACCTGCGGATGTCGACCGAACATCAGCGCTATTCCATCGAGCATCAGGAGGCCGCCATCGCTGCCTATGCGGCGGACCGCGGATACACGGTGGTCCGCTCCTACGCCGACGCCGGCATCAGTGGCCTGGACCTCCGAAAGCGGAAGGCCCTGCAGCAGCTCCTGGCCGATGTCCTCGGCGGCGATGCTGGGTTCGAGGTTATCCTCACCCTGGACATCAGCCGCTGGGGACGTTTCCAGGACCTCGACGAGAGCGCCCACTACGAGTTCGTGTGCCGCCAAGCCGGGGTGGGCGTCGAATATTGCGCCGAGCCCTTCGAGAACGACGGGGCGCCGGTCTCATCGCTCCTCAAGCACATGAAGCGGATTATGGCGGCCGAATATAGCCGCGAGCTGTCCAGCAAGATCAGGCGCGCCAAGCGCCTGACTGCCGCCAAGGGCTATTGGCAATGCGCGGAGCCCGGCTTCGGTCTGCGCAGGATGCTGGTGGATGAGCAGCGCCGGCCCGTGCAGATCCTCGAGGCGCACGAGCGCAAGGCGACGAGCGCCTACAAGACCGTCCTGGCACCCGGCCCGCCGGGCGAAGTGGAGACCGTCAGGCGCATCTACAGCCTCTTCGTCGTCGGTGGCCTGAAGCGGACAGCCATCGCGCGGCTGCTCAATCGCGAAGGCGTGGCGACCAATACGGGCCGTCCCTGGGACAACTCGAAGGTCCACCGAATCCTGGTGTCGCGGAAATACGCCGGCATCTACGTGTACGGCCAAACCTCCTACGTGCTCGGACGCCGAATGGGTCGGACGCCGCCCGACCAATGGATTACTGCCGAGGCCGCTCACGAGCCAATCGTGGAGCGCTGGATGTCGGACGCGGCGATCAGGATCGTCGCCGGCCGACAGGTTCGGCTCGACGATGCGTCGATGATCGAATGTCTGCGCGGGGTGTTCGCCAAGTATGGCCGCCTCACGTCCGATCTCATCGACGCGGAGGAGGGATTGCCCTGCACCGAAGTCTATCGAAAGCGCTTCGGGTCACTCGTGAACGCCTATCGCCTGGCAGGATACGACCCGACCCATCGGCAGGCTTGGATCGCCACGGTCGACCGGCGAGGCCAGCGGTCCTATGTCCGACGCAATACCGGCGAACTTCTGACCAATGACGACCTGCTGGCACGGCTGGCGGATCTGCTGCGCCGGCATGGGCGACTAAGTCGGTCGCTGATCGATGACGCGCCCGAGCTTCCCAGCGCCACCATCTGCTGCGATCGGCTGGGGGGCGGCCTGGCTAAGGTCTATGCACAGGTCGGATTCGAGCCGACGGACTGGCGGCAGGTCACGGCGCTCAATCGCTGGCGCGCAGGGCGCTGCAGGCCCAGTTCCGATCAGAACGCTCCGACAGGATCGGACGCAGGCTAGCGTTTACAGCGTACAAGTCTTTGACGAACGTCCCGTTAGCGGGCTTCTAGGGCCAAGGGATTGCACTTCTCAATCAATGACGGAGTGTGCCTATGCCCCATCTCGATCCTTCGTTGGTCACCGCCCTTGCGCTCCTTGCCGAAGCCCTAGCCAAGCTGGTGTGGTCCATCCGCCGTCGGCGATAGGGGGCCATTGGCTTTGGCGGCTTGGCGCAATGCAAGCCCGCCGGCCGCCAACACCACGGCGCTGAGCAGGTAGCCAGCGAGGAGGACGATCTCCTTGTTGCCCCCGGCAAGCAACAGACCGGCGTGCGCAGTGCAGGCGAGGCCTGCCACGACCGAAGCGCCTGGTGCGGTCTTTTCGCGCGCGATCAACAGGCCTCCGGCCATCAAGGCCATGAGCAGTGGCAGGGACACCCAGCCTGCCAGTTCGTCCGTCATGATCCAGGCAACGGCCAGTATGCCAGCGCAGGCGGCCAGGGCCGCCCAGTACGTGAAGTTGGGACGCATGCTCGTCCTCCTGTAGCGTAAGCTCTGGTGCACGCTATCACCCTAGGCGGCGGTGTGAATTGAGCGGGGTCATGCTGGATTGAATCTCACCGCACCGGGATTGGTCGGCTTCATTCGCGGCAGTCTGGTTGGAAGCGCCCGGCAACGCCTTAGGCCCAGACCAAGCAATCTCCCGATGACATTCACCCGCCGACCATGATGGTCCAGTTTGCACTTTTGGCCGCTAGCGGCCAACGTGTAACGGTGGAGCTAAGCGCCTTAGGGCTGCTCTGACTCGGAACCCTGGGAGACATCATGGCGCGATCGGTCAAGAAGAGCCGTGACGGCTTTCTGGAGGCCTTTCGTCTCGACGATGCCTATCTTCTAAGGCCGGATCGGAAATCGGGCCGCCCTGGCTTGCTGACCGGCTTCGACGATGAAGGAGATCCGGTCCTCATCAAGCTATGGCAACGCCAGGCCGGTGTAGATGACCGTGACCTCCAGGAGGTTTGGCATCATGAGGTGAGGCAACTGCATCGGCTCGGTGGCTATCCGGGTGCGGCCGAGGCCATTGCGCCTTTGCACCAAGCTGCGATGGACAAGGCGGGCTTCTACCTTGTTCTCAAGCCGGGCCAGCGCCGGCCACTACACAGCGTCCTACAGCGCCTTAGTGCTGGGCATTGGCTTTCAAATCCACGAGCCCCAGCTAACCGCAACAAGCTGTCGCTCAACTTGCAGCGGATTGCTTCCGGCTTGGATACGCTCCATGCCCAGGGATTACTGCACCGCAATATTGATGAATGGGCAATTCTCGCGACTGGTGGCGATGAGCCAGATTTCCAACTAACTGGCTTCGAATGGTCGCTCCGCTTGATGAGCGCTGCGGCAGGCAAGAGGACGCCGACCAAATCCGAAATTGAATCCGCCGCGCCAGCCTCCTTTCTCCAAGATTGGAGAGGCTTTGGGCATATTGCCGCTAGGCTTATGGGAATAAGTCACGATCGTCTGGTAGATCAATCGGTACCCGCTTCAGGTGTTTCCGATCATATCTCAATTGAAGAGATTCGCCTCTTACGCAACCTGATCCAATTCGAGCCATTGGATCGCTTGGACGGCGAAGTTATCGCGCGACGCATCGCTGACATTCTCGTGGTGCTCGACGCGGAAATCGCAGGGCGTGATCCAAAGCTGAATTTCGTAGTTCGCTTGGGTACTGGGTCGACACTATCGGAGCAAATTCGAGAAGGAATAGACGGAGATATCGATATTGGCTCCGTTTCCGAGCAACTCAACGCGATAAAAGATGACCTGAGCGAGGGGCCGCTCTTGCTAGCGATCAAGCTGCCAAATGGTCCTGGTTTTAGACTGGCCCTTCAAGGTAAAAAGCTGATCTATAATGTTGCTCCTTATACATCCCCAAAAGGTATCGCGGAATCTACGTGGGAGTTTGCCTATAGCGATAGAGCTGAGAAGCAACTCCCTGCTTCGATAAATTTGCTCGGAAACATAAAACTTCAGCCGGAATCAATTGAGTTGTTGACTGCTAGAGATGCGGCGGAACGGTTTGGCCGCCTTCGGGGAAAGTTAACTAGCTGGCAAGAATACAGAAGACAATTCGAAGAGAAGATTTCAAAACCAACCCGTGAGGAGCGAGTCCATCAAGCCATCGCCATAACTCAATTTCTCGAAGCTCTCTTCGCGGCGACCGACGCTTATCCGGTCGAGATTCAAGGTGAAACGGGCGACTTGCCTGACGGGATGAACCTCCTGAAGGTCAAGGCCCGACAGGACCAGGAACGAGATGCGCTGTCGAAGGCCCTGAATATCATGGCCCCCGCCGTCCGTCTGGCTGAGGTGCTCCGAGATGAGCGCCGATCCGATGAGTGGATCCTCACTGAGGCGCGAACGGTCGGTGAGCGACAGCCATCCGACAGGGCCTGGAGATACCTTGGCATGACCGAGAACGGAGACGGCTCGGCGACTTTCAGCTTCAGTGGTCAAGCCCCGCCATCGACGCTTCGGAACCCGGTACTCATACCCGGCGATTTCCTCGGTAGGGACATTCAATTTCGACGTCGATTGAAGGCTTTACGGGCGCTTGCCGATCACTCAGAGCTCCTGAAAATGCTTGTGGATCCACGCAGGCGAATTCTCGATTCCCACGACAAAATCGAGAAGGGCGAAGCCTTTGCTGATCTCGACGAGTCAAAGCAACAGGCGATCACCAAGATCGTCAGCACCCTGCCCTTGTTCTTGGTCCAAGGTCCCCCAGGGGTTGGGAAAACGAGATTGGTGCGTGACCTTGTCGGCAATTCCTTCAAGGAAGATTCAGCCTCGCGACTGCTGCTTACAGCGCAGAGCAACTCAGCTGTAGACCACCTGATGGAAGAGCTTCACGGTGCTCTTCAGTCGAGCGGGACGGACGCTTTGATTGTTCGCTGTCGTGCGCGCGACAGCGCCGAAGACGCCGGCCCCTATGAAATTCGGAAGCAGTCACAAGAAGTCCTGCAGAGACTGGCGAAGAGCCAACTCGTTGCAGATGCTCCCCCAAAGCTTCAGCGCATCGTCGAGCAGTTGGCGGGCGTTGCGAAGCCCTCAGTCGGGACGGAAAGAGATCGTCCGAAATATGCGAAGCAGGCCTTTGAAGGCTTGATGGTGCGGGCCGCAAACGTAGTTTTTGCCACCACGAACTCGTTCGAACTCGAACGGCTGATCGACGAGCGCGGTCAATTTGATTGGGCTATCGTTGAAGAAGCCGGAAAGGCCACGGGAGGCGAGCTCCTATCGCCTTTGCTCCTTTCACACCGCCGCTTGATGATTGGAGATCACAAACAGCTATCCCCCTTCAACTCAGAGCGAATTATTAAACTCCTTGAGAGCCCGGAGGCGGTCAAGGAAGCGCTTTCGGTGGGAGAGGAATTCATTAGTCGTGCGTTGCGAGATCCCTCAACTGATGAGGTTCTCGACGAGCTGGAAGGCGAAGCTCCAGACTTTCCCGCCCTGTGTTCGCTAGCGATCGAATGTGTAATGCTCTTTGAGCATCTGATCGAAGCAGAATTCGAGCTTCAAAAGCGGAAACCTAGTGCGCGACCAATCGCTCACCGGCTGACTCAGCAACACCGTATGCACCCGGCGATAGCGAGGGTCGTTTCGAATGCGTTCTACGATGGGGAGCTTAAGAGCCACTCTGACACCGAGAAAAGGTTCGCGGCAGCGACCTGTCCGGTGTTCTCAACCTCGCCGACGCGCTTGCCTGATAAGCCAATCGTCGTTGTCGAAATGCCCTACGTACAAAAGCAGATAGGGCTGAAAACCGCAGAGCAGCTACCTCGTTGGCACAACCCAGACGAAATCAAAGCCGTTCTTGAGGCGATCCGATTGCTCGCCCCGAATTCTGGCGAAGGTAAGCTGCCCAGCCTCGCGATCCTATCGCCCTACAGTGAGCAGGTCCGTCGCTTGAAGCAGGCTGTCGACGAGGACCTTCCGGCCTTTGCCAACCTCACTTCGTTCAGACCCGCCGTGGGTCCCTCAACCTTCTGCGGAACGGTTGACTCCTTCCAAGGGAACGAGGCCGACATCGTCATCATATCACTCGTGAGGAACAATCATCACTCGGGAGTCCGAAGCTCGCTCGGCTTCCTGAGCGATCCGCGACGCATGAACGTCCTGCTGAGCCGAGCGAAGTGGAGACTCGTGCTTGTCGGATCGATGGATTTCCTCAAAGAAGTCCTGAAGTCATCCGAGAACACAGCAACGGGCGCTGATATAGGATTCATCTCAAAGCTAATTGGAGCGCTTGAAGTCGAAAAGACAACAGGCTCGGCCGCGATTGTACCCTATGCCACGCTTATTGGAGGAAAACCTCAATGAGTGTTGTCCGTGTCGCAGTTCCGGTCCTGCAAGGGCGGCGCAAGTTCCACTTCGACAAGGGAACTCCCTGGAGCATCCTGGAGCATTTACTCTTGAATGCTCTCGCTAAGCGGGATGCCACAGCAGAGGAGCTTGCGAATAGCGCCGACGTGCCACAGCGCGCGATCATAGAGGCTCTCATTAGACTCATGAGGGCAGGTTGGGTCCAAATGGCGTCTGCGGGGGCTGCTGTGACGTTCCAGCCTACCCGTGAAGGCTTGATCGCAGCACTGGCTGATGAACTTCCCAATGCTGCGCGGCGGATGAGTCGCAATATGACGTTTGTTGTGGAGCAAGTGTCCGGTGGTGTGTTTCGCAGCCGGGAGCTTCCATTTCAGCATAAATACATGATCGACGAGCGGGCCAAGAGGGAAACCATCGTCTGGATGGAGCGGCCAGGTCGGATGTTGTTTGAGGAGACGCGCTCACTGCTCGCTGCGTTGTTCCAAGACGATGAAAAATTTGTGGCCATGGACTCATCAGGAGACCGTCTTGCCGAGCGGTGGTCTTTGGTTACAGTTCGCGACGGTGAAATTGATGGGCTAACCACACGCGCTTCTGAGCCCCTGGTGAAGGAGATCCTCCGCGCGGCGAATGCCGCTCCCGAGAATGGAGGACCTTCGAGCCTCGCGTATCACCCCGCCGCTCAATCTGGCCTGACACCGGATATGAATACTAAGGTTCATCAAACAGCATTCCTTGGCTCGGATCTGATACTGGGTGGAGCGGACCACAAAGGCGTCGTCTCGGCGGTTCTGCGCAAGGCCCGCCACCGGGTCATCATCCACTCGACGTTCATCTCGGAAGATCGCTTCAATGACCTGAAGGAAGATTTGCGGGTGGCCCACAGTCATGGTGCCGTTATCGACGTGCTTTGGGGGCAAGATGAATCGACGACTGGTGTGCGGTCTACGCGGGAGGCCGTTGGACGGATCCGTGAGAAGCTCAAGTCCGAAGGATTCGAGCGGCTTAGGGTCCACCCCTTCTCTACGAACTCGCACTGCAAGCTTCTTATTGGCGATGACGGCAGTCCATCTCGTTACGTCGGCTACATCGGCTCCTGCAATTGGCTGTCGACATCGTTCCAGAGCTTCGAAGCGAGTGTTCGTCTGAGAGACCCGGTAATCATCGCTGACGCCGTCGATCAAGTTGCAGAGCTCTCCCGCGGCTCAAATGGCCACTGGACGACGCTGACGGGTGAAATGGCCGCGCTTGCGGCACGTTTGAGGACGTTGCCACGCCCGAGCGGCGGGAAGGCGCAGATCATGTTGGTTATCGGATCAAAGCACGCCGAGGAGATGCGATCAGCCAGAGATGAAGCAACGGATCGTATCCTCGTCGCCAGTCATAGATTCGGTTTGGCCGCCCGTACCGCTGTGCTCACCCCCGCGCTAGCGGCGGCTCGGGACAGAGGAATTTCGACGGAGATCTTTTACGGAACTACTAGCGGCCCAGTGGGCGGCTCAGAGGTGGCAGAAATCACTCTCGCCACCTCCCAAGAAGGCATCACAATTCGACCCATCCACGATCCCCGGCTTCACGCCAAAGTTCTGGCTTGGGATACCGACACGGTTGTCATTTCTAGTCAGAACTGGCTCTCGGCTGATCCGCCCGACAGCAACCCGCGACAAGAAATTGGTATCGCGATAAGGGCCGCTGGGGCGGCCACACAGTTTATCGATCGCTTCAATGCCGCGCGCGTCTCTTGAACGAACGCAGCATCGGTTGGTCGATTAATGGATCACTTTGAGAATGCAGGTTTGCAGCACCTGGCCGAAATAGTCATGTGCTCCTGAGTTTCTAACCCGGCGACAACGGGCGTCGTGGGCTGATTGGTCCGCTCAAATCGCCATAGGGAATTGACGCGGAGAACTCCAGTTCAGGGCGTTTAGGCAGCAGAGAGCGGGACGCTCCTGCCTGACGCCTACCGAGCTACACGCGGCTCCTGCAGGATGTCTTGATGGCCTATTCGGAAGAGCAGCTGAACATATTCGCGGGAGCTTGGGAGAAGTCCTACGGCGAACGCCTGTCCCGAGGAGAAGCTGGAGTGCAGTTGCAGCGCCTGGTCGCCCTGTATCGAACGATCTCCCGCCCGCTGCCGCAGGACATCAGGGACGATGGGGACCTTGAGCAGAGCTCTACGCAGCAAGCGGCATAGGCGCCGAAGTGCTCATGCGCTCGCGCAGCATACGAAGCCCCTTCATACGCTGTGGGTCTTCCTCGATCGCTTGCGTAAGACGCGTCGCGAGCTCGCGAATGATCTCCTGGGTTCGAACTTCGTCGACGCCCGCCAGCATTTCTGTCAAGGCGTCCAAAATTGACGCCTTGGCTAGTCTACAAGACTGAGGCGCGGCTTCGGGAAGTCTCGACATTCGCCAATGCGCCGGAGCTTAGAGGTCGCGTCACGTCGCCGGTTGAATGCCCCTCAAGTCGGTGAGGTATGTGATGCAAATCCGGCGCAGGTGGCGGTACATGCGCCGCTCGCTATAATAGAATCATGCACCCGGAAAACTTTCCCGAGACGCCCCTAACTCTCCCGAATGGCACGGTCCTAGGTGGGCGCGCGCCCTCGTTCTGATCGGCCCAAATGGAGTTGGAAAGACACGCTTCGGCACGACGCTGGTGCAGCAATTCAACTATGACCGAGTACCTGCACTGCGATCACTCTCGTTCGACACATCAATTCCGTATCAGAAGAGAGAGGATGCTAAGAGCAACGCGGACAGTCAAATTAGTCAAGGTAAGTCCAACCCATGGCAGATGGTCTCAGAGCTCACCTTCGTGCTCTCAGAACTTAAAGCTGAAGACGCCCAATCGGCAGTCGAATTCCGCGACAAGGTAGCTCGGGGGCAGGGTGCAGAGGGGCCAGAAGTCACCCGTCTTCAGAAGCTTACTCGGCTTTGGGCTCTGATATTTCCCGGCCGCGAATTGGACCTATCCACCTACGAGCCGAAGGTTAGTTGGAAGCATCCCGACCGAACAACCGAGCCCTACAGCGCCAATCAGATGAGCGATGGCGAGCGCGGCGCGATGTATCTGATAACGCGCATCCTGCGCGCGGCCCCCGGCGTCGTCATCGTAGACGAGCCAGAGGTTCACTTTCACGCTCTGTTGGCTCGAGCATTCTGGGACATTATCGAAGCTGAGCGGCCAGATTGCCGGTTCATCTACATAACCCACGATTTGCCATTCGCCCTGTCACGCGCCAACGCCCGCATTGGCATCGTCCGCAGCCCGACAGAAGTGGAACTTGTTCCAGAGAACGCACCCATCCCGCCCGCGCTTTACGAGAGCATATTGGGCGCAGCCAGTCTGTCGGTGGTCGCGAAGCGCATCATTTTTTGTGAAGGCAAGTACGACCGAAGCCCCGATATTCATGTCTATGGGGCGTGGTTTCAGAGCCCAGGTTCTGTCGTGGTGCCGGTGGGGAGTTGCACTGAGGTTCGTCAGGCTGTTTCGGTATTCAAGGCCAACCCCCTTATCGCGAACGCCGTCCCCCTTGGGGTTGTGGAGAGGGACTACTGGCCGGAATCCTATCTCACGAAACTTTCAGCAGATGGCCTGCACGTCCTTCCCGCCCATGAGATTGAGGGTCTGCTTTGCCTGAGAGCTGTTGCTGAAGCGGTAGCGGCGCACGTTGCGTTTGTCGATTTTCCCGCCGCCTATGCGGCATTCGATACCGAGGTGCGAGGGCTTTTCACCGGCGTCCGCTTGAATAAGCTCATTTTAGAGCGAGCGAAGCGAGACGCGGATTGTGCGCTTGTCGGGCTCGCGAACTCGGCAAATCCGGCGCCGATCTTGCAACCACCCGGGTGAATTTCACCACAGCCGTTGATCTCAGTAGGGCGGTTCCAGACGTCGGCGTGCTATTCGATAGTCATCAGGCTGACACCGCTACTGCATTGAACGGAACAGTTGAGGATGTTCTTCGAGTGGTTCCTGGAAAAGAGTGCCTTGATGTTCTCTGTAGAAAACTCGGTATAGCCAAGGCAACATACCTCAATCTCGTGACCCAGGCGCTCAATCAGCCTGACTCTGATGGAGAATCGCAGCTGGAGGCGCTTCGGTCTCAGCTCGTTGTGGCCCTGACGCCTCATCTTCCGTCCAGGTCGTAGTATTCGGGCGCAGTAATGCAATCACCGCCCGTGACGCACTTTTCCGACGATCATCTCGATAGCTTCATCGCCGCCTGGGAGAAGTCCTATGGCGAACGCCTGTCCCGAGGCGAAGCGGCGATCCAGTTGCAGCGCCTAGTCGCGCTGTATCGAACGATCTCCCGTCCGCTGCCGCAGGACATGGGGGACGATGGGGACGTTGCGCAGAGCTCTACGCAGCAAGCCGCATAGGCGCCGAAGCGCTCATGCGCTCGCACAACATCCGAAGGCCTCGCACGCGCTGCGGGTCTTCCTGGATCGCTTGGGTAAGGCGCGTTGCAAGCTCGCGAATGACTTCTTGGGTTCGAACGTCGTCGACGCCCGCCAGCAGACATGGACGAACTCTTGCATCCCCCGGCTGGGAAGTCGCGTCACGGACGTCGCAACCCGGCCGAACAGGGTTCCGATGACGAACAGAGCGCCGTCGTGCGGTGTCCTCATCCTGGCGTGACAATGGGTCGATGGCTGATGATGTCACCTATTTGGGCCGGACGACCTTCCGCCGCACAGACCAACCCTTCGGTGTTCATCAGGCCGACCGACTTTCGCATGTCTATATCGTCGGGAAGACCGGCGTGGGGAAGTCCACCCTGCTGGAGGCCATGGCCTACCAGGACGCTCGTGACGGGCGGGGCTTCGCCCTCGTCGACCCGCATGGCGACCTGGCGACTCGCCTGGCTGAGACCTTGCCGCGCGAAGCGCGCGCGCGGCTGATCTATCTGGACGCGGCCGATCCTCGTCAGCCCTTCGGGTACAATCCCCTCCATAGGGTCCGGCAGGACAAGATTCCGCTCGCGGTGTCAGGGCTGCTGGAGACGCTCCGCAAGCTCTGGCCGGACGCCTGGGGCATGCGTATGGAGCACGTGTTCCGCAATTGTCTCTACGCGCTCCTGGAGCAGGCTGACGCGCGGCTGCCCGACATCCTGACCCTGCTGCAGGACGACGACTATCGGAAGGTGGTGGTCCGTCAGCTGCGCAATCCAACCGTTCGGGACTTCTGGCGCTACGAATACGAGAACTATCCCGCCCGCCTGCGCGCCGAGGCGATCGCCCCGATCCAGAATAAGCTGGGCGCCTTGCTGTCCGATCCGCTGCTCTATCGGATCCTCGTCGAGCCCAGCATCGATCTGCGGTTTCGCGGGCTCATCGACCAAGGGAAGATCCTGCTGGTCAATCTCTGCAAAGGCCAGATCGGGGAGGATAGCGCTCACATCCTCGGCGGCCTGATCGCCTCCACTCTGAGCCTGGCCGCCTTCAGCCGCGCCGAGCTGGCCGCTGAGCGGCGCCGGCCCTTCATCCTATATCTGGACGAGTTTCAGAGCTTCACCACGCTCTCGGTCATCAACATGATGTCGGAGCTGCGCAAATATGGCGTCGGCCTCACTCTGGCCCATCAGCATCTGCATCAGCTCGACCCCGACATCCGCCACGCGGTGCTGGGCAACGCCGCGACCCTGATCGTTTTTCGAGTCGGGCCGGAGGACGCCCAGGTGCTGGCGAAGGAATTCCAACCGCAGTTCGAGGTCGAGGACCTGCTGAATCTCCCCAACCAGCACATCTATCTCAAGCTGATGATCGACGGCACGCCGAGCCCGCCCTTCAGCGCTCGGACCCTCAGGCCAGATGATCTCACCCACCTGGGGTTGGGCGCTGCGCCTTTGGGGTAAATTCACCGCCGCCCTAGCCGACCTGCACGCCGCAAGAGCTAAGGGGCGTTGCCCCTCGCGCCGGCCAGGATGCGCGGCCTGCGGCCGCCGCCCGGCGGGTCTCCCCGGTCTTCCTCCGCCTTCGGCTCCGTGCAGACCGGGCGATCCCCCTCCCGCCGGTCGTCCTGGCCCTTGCTACCCCCAGTCTCGCCGACGGGCAGGGCCGCAGAGCGCAGACGCTCTTCGACCCTTATCCATTGGAGCTCCTCCCATGACCCAACTCACAATCCCGACCCCTGACACCAACCCCGATCCTGGCGTTGTGCTGGACGTGCCGCTGAACAGGCTGAAGCCGTCTCCCCGCAACGCCCGCAAGACGCCCCATACCCCGGCCAATATCGAAGCCTTGGCGGCGAGCATCGCCGCCAAGGGCATGATCCAGCCGCCGGTCGTGGAGCCCGAACGTGATGCGGCCGGCGAAGGAACCGGCTTCTATTTTGTCACCGTCGGCGAGGGTCGTCGCCAAGCCCTGGCGTTGCGGGCCAAGCGCAAGGAGATCGGCAAGGCTGCGCTCGTGCGCTGCATCGTCGATGTGACCCATGACGCCTTCGAGATCAGCCTCGACGAGAACGTCACCCGCTTCCCCATGCACCCCGCCGATCAGTTCGAGGCGTTCCAGACCCTGGCCCAGGAACGCGGCTTCGGGCCTGAGGAGATCGCCGCCCGGTTCGGCGTCACCGCCACCGTGGTGCGCCAACGCCTGCGGCTGGCGACTGTCAGTCCCAAGCTGATCGACCTCTACCGCGCCGGCGAGATGAGCCTCGACCAACTGATGGCTTTCACCATCACCAGCGACATCGACCGTCAGGAGGCGGCCTGGGAGAGTCTCTCTTGGAACAAGGAGCCGGCCCTCATCCGCCGGGTGCTCACCCAGGATCGGGTGTCGGCACGGGACCGCCGCGCGGTGCTGGTGGGCGCGGAGGCCTACATGGCGGCTGGAGGCGTCATCGAACGCGACCTCTTCTCCGAGGACCATGGCGGTTACTTCGCCGACCCGCTCCTGCTCGAACGGCTCGCCTTGGAGCGCTTGGTTGCTCTGACTGAGGAGGTGCGCGGCCAGGGCTGGAAGTGGGCGAGCGCCAGTCTCGACATGCCACCCGTCCAGGGCCTGCGGCGGGTCTATCCGCAACGCCTGCCCCTGACGGATGAGGTCGAGGCGCACCGGCAGGCGCTCCAGGCCGACTATGATGCGCTCGTTTCCGCGCATGAAGAGGACGAGGACCTGGACCCGACGGTGTCCGAGGAACTGGACCGGCTGGCCGATAAGCTAGACGGCCTGGACGCTCATCAGATCGCCTATGACGCGGAGGATATCGCCAGAGCCGGCGCGTTCGTGCTGTTGGGTCAGGACGGTGCGCCCCGCATCGAATGCGGGTTCGTGCGGCGGGAGGACGAGGATAGCACGGCGCATGAAGACGATGCCGAAGACGGCAGCCTCCCTCTGAGATCGTGGGCGAACGACGACGAGTCCGAAGAAGGCGAAGGCGAGCCACGCGCCTTGGCCGAGCGTTTGGTCGCCGATTTGACCGCTCAGCGGACAGCGGCCCTGCAAGCCACATTGGGGGATCGGCCCGACATCGCTTTGATCGCGATCGCCCATGCGCTGGTCTTGCAAGCCTTTGGGCTCGACCGACGCGCGCAGTCCTGTCTCCAGCTTCGTCTCACCCTCACCGCCCTGCCGGCCTGGAGCACGGAGACGGACGCCGGCAAGGCTATCGAGGCGCGGCATGCAGGCTGGGCGACGGAGCTTCCCACCACCTCGTCGGCGCTCTGGTCCTACCTGTCGGCCCTCTCGCAGGATCGGCTCCTGGCCCTCCTGGCGCACTGCGTCAGCCTCGCGGTCAATGCGATCCAGATCGGAGCCCATCGCGCGCCCAGCGTCGTCCAGGCCGATCAACTGGCCCTCGCGCTCGGTCTCGACATGGCCGACTATTGGGAGCCCACGGTCGAGACCTATCTCGGCCGGGTCACCAAGGCCCATATCCTTGCCGCCGTGGCCGAAGGCGCGGGCCAAGAACAGGTCCGCCGGATCGAAGGGCTGAAAAAGGAGCCGATGGCGGAGGCGGCCGAAGCCATCCTCAAGGGCCAGCGGTGGTTACCGTCGCTGCTAAGGATGCCCGATCAAGTCATCGAGGCGTCGGACGACTAGGCGCTTGGAGCGGGGGCTGTCCTATCGGGCGGCTCCTGCCATGCGCGCTGGGGGTCGGCGCGGCTGCGAAGGATCGCCGCGCCGCGCGGCGTCGCCGCCGGGGATATCGGGGACGTAGGGGAGCTGGGGGAGGTCAGGTCAACATCATCCAGCGGCCAAGTTCGGTGCACGCACGAAGCGCCGCCAGGTCAGGGGCCGTGTGCGCTGGCATCATGCTGTCATGCTGTTCAACGCCGACGACATCGACCGTTTGATGGAAGCCTGTGCGGCTGACGGCGGCGAAGGGCTTTCGCGAGATGAGGCGACGGTGATCGCTCACAACCTCATCGCCCTCTACGAGCGTCTCACGCGGCGTTCCGCGTCACCTTCGGTCGCGCCCGACCTTGAGACTCTAGAGCTGACACAAGCGTCCCCACCCGAGGGCGGCGGCCTTCCTCCGTGAGCGAATCCATCAGCGCCAGGGCCTCAGGGGTGGTGAAAGTGTCTACGCCAGCCCGCTGTCGTGGACACGCAGCCAATCTCGCCACTTCGGCGAACGGTTTCGCGGCCTCAAGACTGAGGATTTTGCCCTTCAGCAAAGGGTGGGATGAGCACATGGTGCGCAGGATCAGGCGTTTGGTCTCATCGTCCACCTTGAAGAACATTTCACCCGCTAAATGACTGGCTGAAACCAGGGTTCGGAAGGGTGGGATGAGATCAACCTGGCGGTCTTGCGCCTCAAGGCGCTGGGCGAGGTCTATCGCGGTGCGTTGGAGCTCCGTGCGTCGCGCGACGAACTCCTCATCCCCAATCAAGTCCCGAAGCCGCAGGTCCAGCAGCTGGCTGATCTGAGCCTGGGCCTCCCGAAGCGCCTGGCTGAGGGTCTCGCGCACCGCCTCGACACTCGCCACGTTTCCAGCAGACGCGCGCTCCAATCGCCCGAGCACCCATCGCTCGACCGACGGCGAAATGCCGAGGCGACCGACGAAGCTGGCGATCTGGGCCTCCAGAGCTTCGGTCCGAACACTGGGCTCGCGGCAGGGTGTCGGGCCACTGCGGCGGCTACAGTGATAATAGATGTAGCGCCGGCCATGACGGTTGGTCTTGTGCTCGGCGGTAATGGTCGCCCCGCACGCCCCGCAGCGGATCAGACCTGTGAAGGCGAAGCTGTTCTTCCGGACATGTTGACGCGTGGGCCGCCGCAGGAGCTCCTGGACGCGGCGGAAGTCCTCCAGCGTCAGCACCGGCGCATGCTTGCCCTGATGCAGCTCGCCCTCCCAGACGAAGACCCCGGCATAGAAGGGGTTGGTGAGCATCTTGTGCAGCGAACTGGTGCCAATGGGCCGCCCGCCGCTGCGGGGCCGCTGCGGTGATCGCATCCCCCAGTCCTCCCGCGCGATCCGGGCGATTTCACGCGAGGACCGGCCCCCTGAGAGCACAAGATCGAACATCCGGCGGACCAGGGTGAAATATATGGGATCGATGGCGATAGTCTTGGTCACCGGGTCATTGCGATAGCCTAAAGGCGCCATGTTCGGTCGCCAGCCCCGCGCCGCCTTGGTGCGGTTGCCGCGCTTCACGTTCTCCGACAGGGCGTCGGAATAGTATTTCGACTGCCCGAACATGATCTGCAGCATGAACTTGCCCTGCGAGTTGTTCTCGAAGGTGTAGGTCGCGAACTTCAGGTCCCGCAGCGTGCCCAGGTCCAGCAGATAGACGATCCGACCGCCATCGATGGAGTTGCGCGCCAGACGGTCCGGGGCCCAGGCGATGATCCCATCCGCCTCGCCCCGTTCAATGCGCGCCATCATCGCCTCGAACACCGGACGACCTGGCGATTTTGCGCTGCGCGCCTCCTCGAAGCTGTCGACGATCTCGAGCGCGGCGTCGCCGAAAATGCGCCGAAGCTCCTCCTGCTGGGATTGAATGGACTGTACCTGGCGCTCCTCCGCCTCGGAGGATTTGCGGCAATAGACGAAGTAGCGCCTGTGACCTCCCCCCGGACCCCCAAGTCCCCGAAGCCCCCCAGGCCCCCGAACGCCCCCTTCCACGGCGGGAACGGTGGGGAGGGACGTGACATCGCAAACGCGGTCGCGGTCTTGGGTGGTGCGGCGGCGGGACATAGAGGGAAGTGACGACGGGCGTCTGAGAAATCTTACGGCGCCCCCAGACATCGCGCGAGTCGCGCTCAGGGGCAGGCGTCACGATCCAGCCTAGACCATGGGCGGCGATGCGCCAGGCCGCGCAGGGTGCGCGCCCCGCACATTGCGCCCTCGGGTGCGACGGGCGCGGCCGGGTTAGGCTTCTGACATATGTACGGCGAAGGCGCGAAGCCCACGGTCTCGGAGGTCTTGGAGGACGGCGTCCTCGTCGAGCTGGTCTATGATCCAGAGGCTCGAACGACCGCGCTGGCGATAGGCTTTCCCAATGGTGCGATGGAGCTGCGGAGCGAGTACACGCCGCGCGACGGCGAGCGGCTGATCCCCTATTCCGCTCAGAACAACCTGATCGCCACCGGTTGCGTGCGCCTACCTTCGGCGATCGGCGTCTTCACCACCAAGGCCGCGCTGCTGGGGGACATCCAGACCTACCTCCACCGCTATGTCGATCTGTCGCCGCTCTATGAAGAGATCGCCGCCCACTACATCCTGTTGTCTTGGGTCTATGACACCTTCAACGAGATGCCCTATCTGCGCTTTCGCGGGCAGTTCGGGACGGGCAAGACCCGAGCCCTGACGATCATTGGCGCGGTCTGCTGTCGGCCGTTCTTCGCCTCGGGCGCGTCCACCCTCTCCCCGATCTTCCATGTCTTGGAGGCCTTTCGGGGCACCTTGGTGCTCGATGAAGCGGATTTCCGCTTGTCTGACGCCACCGCCGATCTCACCAAGATTTTCAACAACGGCACGACCAAGGGCATGCCGGTGCTGAGGACCATGACCGACCGCCACCGCGAACTGAACCCTCAGGCCTTTCGGGTCTTTGGGCCCAAGCTCATCGGCATGCGCGAGCGCTTCGCGGACGTGGCGCTGGAGAGCCGCTTCCTGACTGAAGAGACCGGCGGCCGGCCGCTGCGCGCCAATATCCCCATCGCCTTGCCCGACGCCGCGCACCGTGAGGCTCAAGCGTTGCGCGACAAGCTGCTGGCCTGGCGCTTCCAGTTTGGCCGGCCGCAGGAAGGCGTGGCCGCGCCTCCGCCTGGCGGGCTTAGCCATCGCGCGCAACAGATGCTCCTGCCCCTATTGTCCCTGGTGGATGACCCGGACCTGCGTGGAGCGATCGCTGAACAGGTCTGGTCCGAGCACGCCGCCATGCCGACCGCGCCAGCGGTGTCCTGGGAAACGGTCATGATCTCGACGGTGCTGGAGGTTTTTGAGCAGAGCGCGAACGGCATGGCGGCGCTCTCGGCCATCACCGAGCGCTTCAATGCCCAGGCGGTCTTCGAGCTTGGCCAGTCCATGCCCAATCGCTGGGTTGGATCTTTTCTGCGCTCACGCCTGCAGCTCAAGACCGTGAAGTCTCACGGCGTCTCGGTCCTGCCCCCCGAAGCTCGCCCGCATGTGCGCGCGCTCGCCGCGCGGTTCGGCATCACGCCGCCGACCGACCAGGCGGCGACAGCCTGAAGGTTCCTGGCGCGAACATTGCGCACTCTGGCGGTCAGGGTCTGCACCGGCGAAAATAGGAAAGTCGCCCCGCCTTAGTCACGGGCGACACCCTAGCTGTCGCGCCTATGCGAAAACAAAATCAACTGCCCGGAAGCCGCAAAGGCTGGGCGTTCTCACAGCGGGAGTTGGCGACCCTCACGGGCGTCGGGCGCAGCGTCATCTCCCGCTACGAGCGGGGAGATTTGACGCCCAGCGCCCGCACCCTGATGGCGCTCGAAGTGATCTTCGGGCACTGCGGACGCAGGCTCTTTCCGTTCCTTCATCATGAGATCGAAGAGGCGGTCATGCGGCGCGCGGCCAAGCTCGACGAGGCCTTGCGACACGCGACTGACCCGGTCTCGCGTCGCAAGCTCAGCCTGCTCAGCGCGATGGTCAAACGCGGGATATCCGCTGAACCCGCATGACGGTGCGCCCGCTGTCCAAGAGCTTGACGCTCGGTGTCTGCCCCAATGGTCGCGGCTTCGGATGGATCGCTTTCGAGGCGCCCTTCGCGGCCTATGACTGGGGCCTGGTCTTTGTGCGGGGCGATAAGAATCGGCGTTCGATGCGCGCGTTCGAGAACCTGCTCGACCGCCTCCAGCCAGAGACCCTGGTGCTAGAGGCCACCAATCCGAAGGTCCAGCGCACCGTCCGAATGGAGAGCCTGCATCAGGCGATGGCTGCGGCGGCCCAGGCCCGCAACATCGAGGTCGCGGTCTATCCCCGAGACGATGTTCTTAGGTGCTACGCGACGGTCGGCGCTCGGACTCGCCAGGAGGTCGCCGAGGCGGTCGCGCGGCAAATCGATGTGCTGGCCCACAAGCTGCCGCGAACGCGCGGTGACTGGCGCTCACAAGATCGTCGGATGGCGCTGTTTAGCGCCGCCGCTCTGGTCCAGACCCACTATCAGCTCGGTGCGAACACGCTCTTTGAAGGGCTCATGGACGCCTCATAAGTCCACGGAAGCACGGCGTATCGCGCAAGCGTCGCCGTGCCTCTTCGATTGGATCGCGCGGAGATCCAGCCGAAGGGGAGGAGCCCGTCGGGACAATGGGGGTGTGAAAGGGGTGAGGTCGGGACTTGCGAACGTTTCGCCGGGCGTGCTTGTGCTTCTCGCCGACGTTCCTGGCGCCACGACGTCACGACCGTCGATGCGTGCTCTCAGGGGGCGTCGGCGCCAACGCTCGACGCGACGCTTCGCGCCCTCGCGTCTTAGGAGCGGCGTCCGTCGCGCTCTTTCGCGACGCCCTTGAAGGCGCCTCCGCTCGTCTTCACGGCCATGAACTTGCCCGTGCTGTCGTCGCGCTTCACGAAGAGCCCGGTCTTGGGGTTCTTCACCTGGCTGCGGCCGGAGACCGAGCCTTTGCGGAAGCCGTTGTTCGTGTTCGTCGCCATGGGTCACCCCTCATTGCAGCGCCTGTTAAGGGCAGGTGGGGGGCGATTGATCAGTTTGCAAGATTCACTCTGAACGTGCGGTGGTGTATTCTCTTTGTTCTTCACGGGGAGAGCGCGCGATGCGGAATGAAGCGGTTCGCGACACCAAGGAAGTAGGCGTCTGGATCAGGGTGTCCACCGAAGACCAGGCGCGGGGGGAGAGCCCCGAGCACCACGAGCGGCGGGCCTGCGCCTATGCCGAAGCTAAGGGCTGGCGGGTTGTCGAGGTGTACCGGCTGGAGGCCGTCTCCGGCAAGGCCGTGTTGGGCCATCCGGAGGCGCAGCGCATGCTCGCGGACCTCCGGAGCGGGCGCATCTCGGCGCTGGTGTTCTCCAAGTTGGCCCGGCTGGCACGCAACACCAAGGAGCTTCTCGATTTCGCGGACGCCTTCCGGGCGTGCGGCGCGGACATGGTGAGCCTGGCCGAGAGCATCGATACCTCGACGCCCGCTGGCCGCCTCTTCTTCACGATGATCGCGGCCATGGCGCAGTGGGAACGCGAGGAGATCGCAGACCGCGTATCGGCGTCCGTCTCGATCCGCGCGAAACTCGGCAAGACGACAGGCGGCGCAGCTCCCTACGGGTATCGCTGGCAGGACAAGAAGCTCGTGCCGGATCCGGATGAGGCTCCGGTGCGCCTCCTCATGTACGAACTGTTCGATCAGCATCGCCGCATCAAGCGCGTGGCGCGTATTCTGAACGAGCGCGGCTACAGGACCCGGAAGGGCGCACAGTTCACCGACAGCAGCGTCAGCCGCTTGCTCGAAGACACGACGGCCAAGGGCGTGCGGCGGGTGAACTACACCCAGACCACCGACAACCGCCGCGCCTGGACCATGAAGCCCGAGAGCGAGTGGGTGTACCAGGAGGTCGAGGCGATCGTACCAGAGGAGCTCTGGGAGCGGTGCAACTCCCGTAACCGCAGCCGCCCGCCGGGGCGCGGCACCGCGCACCTCTTCGCCGGCTACGCCTTCTGCACGTGCGGGACGAAGATGTACGTGTGGTCCAACTCGCCCAAGTACGTGTGCTCGGTCTGCCGCAACAAGATCCCTGTCGGCGATCTCGAAGAGGTCTACCGCGCGCAGCTCAATGAGTTCCTGATCTCGCCTGACGAGGTGGCGGCGCATATGGAGGCGGCGAGCGAGAGCATTCGCGAGAAGGAGGCGCTGGTCGGAGCCGCTGAGGCGGAGCTGCGCAAGGTGCAGGCCGAGGCAGACAAGCTCTATCAGCTCTATCTCGCTGACGGGGTCACCAAGGAGGACTTCGGCCCGCTGCACCGGCCGCTCTCGGCACGGCGCAAGCAGCTCGAAGAGGAGATTCCGCGCCTTCAGGCGGAGGTCGATGTCCTGCGGATCGGCATCCTGTCTCGGGAGACCACCTTGAACGAAGCGCGCGATCTGGCGTCCCGCTGGAAAGCCCTTCCTTTCCCTGAACGCCGACAGATCGTCGAAACCATCACCGACCGCATCGTGGTCGGAAAGGAGGATGTTGAAATCATCCTCCTCTTCACTCCTCCTGGAAATGATGCTGGAAAGGCAACGCACTCACAGGGGTTTTCCGCCGCGATCAGCTGGAAGCGGGCGGGATAGCGCACATGGGCGTTGGCGCGGGCGACCGTGACCTCCCCGGTCTCCAGGGGTTGCCGCAGACTGTCCAGGGCCTGGGCGCTGAACTCCGGCAGTTCGTCGAGGAACAGGACGCCGTTATGGGCCAGGGACACTTCGCCGGGCTTGATGCGCACCCCGCCGCCGGTCAGCGCCGCCATGGTCGCCGAATGGTGCGGCGTGCGGAACGGCCGCGCCCGGGTCAGCTCCCCCTTGGCGATCAGCCCAGCCACCGAATGGACCATGGAGGTTTCCAAGAGTTCGGTCGCCGACAGGGGCGGCAGGAGGCCGGGCAGGCGGGCGGCCATCATCGACTTGCCGGAGCCGGGCGGGCCGATGAACAGGAGGTTGTGTCCCCCCGCCGCGGCGATCTCCAGGGCGCGCTTGGCGTTCTCCTGGCCCTTGACGTCCTTCAGGTCGGGGACGGCGGCGCCCTCAATCAGCGGGCCCGGCCGGGGCGGCGACATCATCTGCTGGCCGCGGAAGTGGTTGACCAGGGCGATCAGCGAGGGCGCCGCGAGAATGGCGGTGTCCCCCGCCCAGGCGGCCTCCGCCCCGCAGGCCTCCGGGCAGATCAGCCCCAGGCCCATGGCGCCTGCGGCCACCGCGGCGGGCAGGGCGCCCGCCGCCTGAACCACGCGCCCGTCGAGGGACAGCTCGCCCATGGCCGCCCAGCCGGACAGGGCGTCAGGCGGAATGATCCCCATGGCGGCCATGATCGCCAAGGCGATGGGCAGGTCGTAGTGGCTGCCCTCCTTGGGCAGGTCGGCCGGCGCCAGATTGCAGATGATCCGCTTGGCCGGCAGGGCCAGGCCCAGGCCGGCGAAGGCGGCGCGCACCCGTTCCCGACTCTCGCCCACTGCCTTGTCGCCCAGGCCGACAATCACGAAAAAGCTCTCGTTGCCGGTGAGCTGAACCTCGACGTCCACCCGGCGCGCCTCAACCCCCTGGAAGGCGACGGTCACGACGCGAGCGGCCATGGTTGTGATCCCTCAAAATGGGCACGATTTATCCACAACCCCAGCACGCATTGCGGGTCGGATCAAGAACAAATATAGAACTTTTCAAGAAGACGAGACGATTCCGTGACCTAGGGCCGCCTCTTCACAGACAAGTCTAGGCTGTGGCCCGAATCTGCTCCACGCGATTCCAGAGGATCTCGGTGGCGTCGATGCCAGTGAACCGCTTCAGGGCGCGGGCGCCGGTGGGCGAGGTCACGTTGATTTCCGTGAGATAGTCGCCGATCACGTCGATGCCGACGAACATCAGGCCGCGGGCCTTGAGCTCCGGCCCGATGATGCGGCACAGCTCATGGTCGCGTTCGGTGATCTCCACCGCCTCGGCGCGCCCGCCGACCGCCAGGTTGGAGCGGATCTGGCCCTTGTCGGGCACGCGGTTGATGGCGCCCACCGGCTCGCCGTCGACCAGCAGGATGCGCTTGTCGCCCTTGACCACGGCGGGAATGAACTTCTGGGCGATCACCGGCTCGCGGCCGATCATCCGGTGCAGGTCCATCAGGGCGTCGAGATTGGGGTCGTCGGCCAGCAGCCGGGCGACGCCGGAGCCGCCGCCGCCATAGAGCGGCTTCAGCACCATGTCGCCGTGGCGGGCGCGGAAATCATAGATCGCCTCGATGTCGGAGGTGATCAGGGTCGGGGGCTGCACCCCCGGGAAGGCGGTCACGAACAGCTTTTCCGGGGCGTTGCGCACCTCGGTCGGATTGTTCACCACCAGGGTCTTGGGGTGGATCACGTCGAGGAAGTGGGTCGAGGTGATATAGGCCATGTCGAAGGGCGGATCCTGGCGCAGCAGGACGACGTCGAACTCCGACAGGTCGCGGCGCTCCCAGGGGCCGAAGCTCGCATGGTCGCCCTCGATGTCCTTCACCGTCACGGACCGGCCGCGGGCGAAGACCTTGCCCTCTTCCAGGGACATGCGCTCGGGCGTGTAGACGAACAGGCTGTGGCCGCGTTCCTGGGCGGTGAGCATCATCAGGAAGGTCGTGTCACCCTGGATGCGGATGTGTTCCAGGGGGTCCATCTGGACGGCGACCTTCAACGACATCGGCTTTTCCTCGCGGGTTCGACAGGCGGCCCCTGAGATAGGCCGCGCGGGGCGGCAAGGCCAGGGGCTCAGTTCAGCTTCATGCGCATCCGCTCGCGGGCGGCCCGCGCGGCCAGCGCGGCGCCGCCGTCCAGGGCCGAGGCGCGGGTCAGGGCCTGAAGGGCGCCGGCGAGCGCGCCCTGGCCCTCGCGGG
>NZ_JALDPT010000014.1 GCF_022695515.1 Phenylobacterium aquaticum | reverse complement strand
GGGCTGCCTGGCGGGCGGCGGCGCTGCTGGACGAGCTGGACCGGGCGGAGACCGGCGGCGGCGCATAGGCCGCAGCCGGCGTGGCGCTGGGCAAGGGCGGCAGGGCGGCCGAAGCCACGGCGATCGGCGCGGCCGGAAGGGCTGTGGCCATGGGCAGGGCCGGCAGGGCGGCGCCGGTCAGGGGCGCGATGGTCGGGCTGGGCCAGGCCGGTGTCGGCATGGAGGCCCTCAGCGCTGGGGGCTTGATTGACGGCGTCGGGACCTGGTTGGAGGCGTAGCGAAGGCCGGTGTCAGGTCCGCCGAGCTGGGCCGGGCCGACATAGCGGACGCGCACATGGGCGAGGCCCGCGCGATCATAGCCGAGCTCGCGCGCCGCGGCGTGAGACAGGTCGATCAGCCGGCCGCCGACAAAGGGCCCCCGGTCATTGACCCGCACCTGCAGCTTGCGGCCGTTGTCCAGATTGGTGACCTCGACGATGCAGGGCAGCGGCAAGGTCGTATGGGCCGCCGACAGGGCGGTCATGTCGAAGATCTCGCCGTTGGCGGTCGGTTTCATGTTGAATTCGTCGCCGTACCAGGAGGCGATGCCGGTCTGGTCGTAGTTCGGCTGTTCCTTGGGCACGTACCAGACGCCGGCCACCTGATAGGGATCGCCGACCTTGTAGCGGCCGCCTGCGCCCGTGGGCTGGTTGGCGGGCGGGAAGCGGCTGGCCAGATGCGGGTGCGGCGTGGCGCAGGCGGCGAGACTGACGCCGGCGACCATCAGCACGGCAAGGCTGCGTCCCCGCAGGGCGAACTGAACCTGGGCCATCTTGCGCCCTCCCCTAAGCCGCCAGTTGCGGCCGCATGAACCGTCACAGTGCCGCAAGAGGTTTGAGCCGTGGTTAAGCGGCGTGGTTAATTCGTTAAGCCTGTCAAACCCTCTCGCCCCCTCGCCCGTCCTGCTGCTATAGGCGCGCGTCCCGGACGGGTGGCCGAGTGGTTTAAGGCAGCGGTCTTGAAAACCGCCGTAGGTGAGAGCCTACCGTGGGTTCGAATCCCACCCCGTCCGCCATCGGACTTCGGGCGCCCCGCCCTGGCCCGCCGCGATCCAGCCGCTCGACAGGCTGGAGAGCTGGACATTGACCAGGATCAGCTTGGCTTCCCCGGCGTGCCCTGTCCCAGACTCACGGCCGAGACTGAATGGGAGGCGGCGTCATGCGCGGCGAGAAGATCTACGACTATGTCATCGACATCACGGGCCTGACCGATTTCGGGGTCAGCCTGGAGGCGATCATGAGCGGCGCCGAGCCCATTCCGCCTCAGGGGGCGCGGTTCGACTTCACCTTCGAAGGGCGCGCGACCGGCCGCATCGCGGGGCGGCTTTACGGGACAGACTACTATCACATGCGCGCCGACGGCCGGGGCGAACTCAACATCCGCGGCGTGATCGAGACCGACGACGGATGTCGCATCTCGCTGTTCGCAGACGGGGTGACGACGCCGCGCGCCGGAGAGGCGGTCACCGATCTGTTCGAGAACGTGCGGCTTCACACCTCCGCCCCGGCCTATGCCTGGGTGAATTCCCGCCAGATCTGGGCGCTCGGAACCTCGGCGGACGGCAAGATCCAGATCTCGGCCTATCTGCAATAGCGCCGCGAGGCCTTCCCATGACGGCCCCTGCGGGCCTAGGCTCGCGGACAAAATAACAAGCCGTCATGGGAGGTTATCGTGGACCTGGTCACGTCACAGGCGGAATCCCCGATTCCGGATCCTTGGACCCTGCCCCTGGATCAACTCGATCCCAGCCGCGCCGAGCTGTTCGCCACCGGCGCCAGCCACGCCTATTTCCGACGATTGCGCCAGGAGGACCCGGTCCACTACACGGCAGAGAGCCCGTTCGGCCCCTTCTGGTCGATCACCCGGTTCGACGACATCGTGGCGGTCGACACCAATCATGCGGTCTTCTCGTCCAACCGCGACATCGTCATCGGCGACAATCCCGAGAACTTCGCGCCGCCGATGTTCATCGCCATGGACCCGCCGCGGCATGACGTGCAGCGCAAGACCGCCTCGCCCGCCGTAGCCCCCCATCGGCTGCAGGAGCTGGAGGTGCTGATCCGCCAGCGGGTGGCCGCCATCCTCGACGAGCTGCCTGTGGGCGAAACCTTCAACTGGGTCGATCGGGTGTCGATCGAGCTGACCACCCAGATGCTGGCCACCCTGTTCGACTTCCCGTGGGAGGACCGCCGGCTCCTGCCCTACTGGTCGGATGTCACCACAACGTCGGAGACGGTCGGCGTCGCCGCCGACATGGCCGAGCGCGAGCGGGTGCTGGGCGAGTGCCTGGCCTATTTCTCCAGGCTCTGGGTCGAGCGCGCAGCCGCCCCTCCGAAGTTCGATTTCATCTCCCTGCTGGCGCACGGCGAGGAGACGAAGGACATGATCAACGACCCGATGGAGCTGCTGGGCAATCTCATGCTGCTGATCGTCGGCGGCAATGACACCACGCGCAATTCCATCACCGGCGGGGTTCTGGCGCTGAACCAGTTCCCCGACCAGTTCGCCAAGCTGAAGGCGGACCCCTCCCTGGTCACCTCGCTGGTGCCCGAGATCATTCGCTGGCAGACCCCGCTGTCCCACATGCGGCGCACGGCGACCCAGGATATCGAGTTCGGCGGCAAGCTGATCCGCAAGGGCGACCGGGTGGTGATGTGGTACGCCTCAGGTAATCGCGACGAGACGGTCATTCCCGATCCCGACCAGTTCATCATCGACCGTGAGCGCCCCCGCCACCACATGGCGTTCGGCTTTGGCATCCATCGATGCATGGGAAACCGCGTCGCCGAGCTGCAGCTGAAGATCCTGTGGGAGGAGCTCTTGGCGCGGTTCAGCCACATCGAGGTCGTCGGCGAGCCGACCCGTGTGGCGTCCAATTTCGTCAATGGCTACACAGACATGCAGGTGCGCCTGCACGCCTGAGCAGGCGGGTCACGCTTCGGCCCGGAACTTATCGGGGTGACGGCCCTCGACGCCGACATAGCAGCCCTGGATCAGGGCGAGGTCGGCGTCATAGTCGCCGCTTGGCGTCATCGCGGCGCGGATGCTCAGCGTGCGGGCGCCATAGTCCAGCACGCTGACGATGATCGGCACCTCGGCCATCCGGGCGATGTGGTAGAAGCCGCTCTTCCAGTCCCGGGTCAGGCTGCGGGTGCCTTCCGGCGGTATGGCCAGGATCATGCGGGGCTCCGCCGCGAAGGCCTCGGCCATCGCACGCGCGACGTCATGGCTGGCGGACCGGTCGATCGGCACGCAGCCGAGCCACCTGATGATCCCCCCGAAGGGACCAGTGGTCAGGCTCTTCTTGCCCATCCAGCGCAGCTTGACGCGATAGACGGCGGCGGCCGCCAGCATATTGACGCCATCCCAGTTCGACGTGTGCGGGGCGGCGACCAGCACAGCCTTGGCGAAGGGCGGCCAGTCGCCCTGGATCTTCCAGCCGGTGAGCTTGAGATAGGCCAGGCAGACGCCGCGCAGGACTTCGGCCAGCCACCCCGCATAGGGCGCGGGGCGCGCTGTCGAGGGATCGGTGAAGGTCAGGCGTCCGGGCGTGTCGCTCATGCCCTGGCGATACGCGGTTTGGCAGCACCGGGACAGGCGACTTGAGGTCTCGCCCGTGGGTTAGCGGGAGAAAGTCGCGTGGCCACACTCTGTGGTGGCGTTCAACTCGAACCTTCACCATGCAGACGGGAGTTCGTCCTCGATTGGGTGGTGGAGCGTTACGGTCTTCAGTCGATCAGCCAGGAATATCGGGTTCGCTGATTGTCCAGACGGCCCGCGGCGGTGGGCCAGGGAACATTCCGGCCGCCCAAGGGTTGGGTCTCGGGGCCAAGCTTAAAGCCGGCGCCATGCCTGGCGCTGCGCTTTTGCGGCGAGGCGAACGACAAGGGACGGAAACATCATGAAAACTTCACGCACACTCATCCTGGCCACCGCGGCGATCGCGGCCCTGTCCATGGCGGCCTGCAGCAAGCCGGCCGACACCACGGCGGCGAACGCCGATGCGGCCACTGCGGCCGCGGCCTCCGCCAACACCGCGGCGAACGCGGCCAATTCGGCGGCGATGAATGCGGCGAACTCCGCTGGCGCCGCCACCGCCGCGCCGGCCGCTGAGAACGCCGCCAACGCCAACGCCGCCGCCATGAACAGCGCGGCCGCGGCCAATTCGGCTGCCGATTCGGCCAAGGCCGCGACCGAGGCCGCCGACGCCGCCAAGGCCGCCAACGCGCCGCCGAAGTAAGACTTTCGCCGGATCGCGCCGCCTCCGGGTCGCGCGATCCGGCGACCTCTGCTTGCGTCGAGGCCGCTCACCCTCGTAACGCTGGTCGGATCATCAGGTGGTCCGACACATGAGCAATCCATCACATTCTGCGCCCCGCGTGGGCGTCGGCGCCTTCATCACCGACGAGGCCGGCCGCCTGCTGCTGGTCAAGCGCCTGCGCGCGCCCGAGGCCGGCTGCTGGGGCCTGCCCGGCGGCAAGGTGGATTTCGGAGAGCGCCTGGTCGAGACGGCGGCGCGGGAGATCCTCGAAGAGGTCGGCCTGACGATCGCCGTCGGCGAGCTGATCTGTATTGTGGACCAGATCGACCTGGACGCCGGCGCCCACTGGGTGGCGCCGACCTATCGCGCCCGGGTGATTGCCGGCCACGCGGTCAATCGCGAACCCCAGGCCCTGGAGGCCATAGGCTGGTTCAGTCGCGAGGACCTGCCGGCCCCCCTCACCCAATCCGCCCGTCAGAGCATCGAGACCCTGGGCGACGCCGCCTGGGGCTGAATCTCGGCTTGGGGCGCATCCGCCGCGCCTATTGGCCCGAATAAGGCTCACGGCCTTCCCACGCTTGTTCTAAGGGTGGAGCCGCCTCCAGATGAGAAGAGCCGCCCTTTGAAGCCTCCCCCCGACCAGGAACCCGTCTCCGCCAGGATCCGGGCGCGTATCAAGAAGTCCAAAAAGCGCTTCCACGCCAATGACAACATCTCCGCCTTTCTTCAGCCGGGCGAGCTTGAGGCCCTGCTCGAAGAGGTCGAGGGCAAGTTCAAGGGCGTGCTGGAAAGCCTGGTGATCGACACCGAGAGCGATCACAACACCCACGACACCGCCCGCCGGGTCGCCAAGATGTATGTGACCGAGGTCTTCCGCGGCCGCTACGCCGAGGCGCCGCCGGTCACCGAGTTCCCCAACGCCGCCTCCCTGAACGAGCTGATGATCGTCGGGCCGATCACGGTGCGCAGCGCCTGCAGCCACCATTTCTGCCCGATCATGGGCCGGCTGTGGGTCGGGTTGATGCCCAATGAGCACTCGAACCTGATCGGCCTGTCGAAATATTCGCGCCTGGCCGAATGGGTGATGTCGCGGCCCCAGATCCAGGAGGAGGCCATCACCCAGATGGCGGAGCTCCTGATGGAGAAGGTGCGCCCCGATGGCCTGGCCGTGGTCATGGAGGCCGATCACTTCTGCATGCACTGGCGCGGGGTGAAGGACAGCGAGACCATGATGATCAACAGCGTGATGCGCGGGTCCTTCCTGAAGGACCACAATCTGCGCAGCGAGTTCCTCTCGCTGCTGAAGCACAGGAGCTGAGCGGCGCATGCTTGTTCGTTGTCTTTACGCCAGCCGCCCCAACCCCGCGATCGAAGGCGCCGCCCTCGACAGGATCCTGGAGCAGTCGCGCAAGAACAATCCCGCTCTGGGCATCACCGGCCTGCTGTGCGTGTCCGAGAACCTGTTCATCCAGGTGATCGAGGGCGGGCGCGACGAGGTCTGCGAGCTGTTCAACGCCATTGTCCGCGACGACCGCCACCGTCAGGTGCGCATCCTCAGCTACGAGGAAATCACCGAGCGGCGGTTCGGCAGCTGGACCATGGGCCAGGTGAGCATCGCCAAGCTCAACCCGTCCCTGCTGCTGAAATACTTCAAGCGGGTCGAGCTGGACCCGTTCGACTGCTCCGGCCAGGCGACCATGTCGCTGCTCGGCGAGCTGGTGGCCACCGCCTCCATCCTCAACCGCGGCGATTAGGCCGGTCGGAATGCGAAAATGGCGCGGGCCGAGACCCGCGCCATTTCAGAAGGCTTCGGCTGGGACGGGCCTAGCGGCCCACGGCCACGGCTGGCTCGGTAGAGCCGATCGGATCATATTCCGGAACCAGGGTCTTCAGCAGGCGCAGGGTCTCCGCCCGATCCAGGGTGTGGACGATGCGCTCGATCTCGCTGAACTGCGCCCGCAGGTCGGCCAGCGGCTGGGTGCGGGGGCCGACCAGGCTGAGGCCCGAGGCGGTGCGCAGGATGCGCTTCTCGTCGGGATGGACCAGTTCCTCGTCCAGCTTCTCGCCGGGGCGCAGGCCGACGATGCGGACCTCGATGTCCTGTTCGGGGCGTCGGCCGGCCATGCGGATCATCAGGCGCGCCAAGTCGGCGATGCGGATGGGGTCGCCGATATCCATGACATAGACGCCGCCGCGCACGTCCGACGGCATGTCGCGCAGGGTGGCGGCCTGCAGCAGCAGGGACACGGCTTCGCCCAGCGTCATGAAATAACGGCTGACGTCGGGGTGAGTGAGGGTGATCGGACCGCCCTCGGCGATCTGACGCTGGAACAGGGGCGCGACGGATCCCGACGAGCCAAGGACATTGCCGAACCGGACGGAGACGAAGCGGGTCGGCCCGGCCTCGACATCCATCGCCTGGCAATAGGCCTCGGCGGCGCGCTTGGCGGCGCCCATGACGCTGAGCGGATTGACCGCCTTGTCGGTGGAGACGAACACCATCACGCCCACATGGTGGGCCGAACAGGCGTCGGCGACATTGCAGGCGCCGAGCAGATTGGTCCGGACCGATTCCAGCGGATGAGCCTCGGCCATCGGCACGTGCTTCAGGGCGGCGGCGTGGAACACCACATCCGGCTGCTCACGGGCGAACCAGTCGAACAGAACGTCCCGATCCCGGATGTCGCAGAACACGGCCGAGCGCGACAGCTCAGGGCGATGTTCCCGCAGGTATTGATCGATGGCGTAGAGATTGAATTCGGAATTCTCGACCAGGGTCACGTGCGCGGGCCCAAGGGCCGCGATCTGACGCACCAGTTCAGCCCCGATAGAGCCCCCGGCCCCTGTCACCAGGATCCGACGGTTCCGAATCAATTTGCGCACCGGGAACTCGTCGAAGGCGATCGCGGGACGTCCCAGAAGCTCCCCAAGAGCCAGGAGACGCACCGAATCCTCCGGGCCGGCGGCGGCAAGCCCACTCATATGTTCTCTCCTGCCCCAAGCCCGCAGAACGCGACGCGATATGAATCGCTCCACAGTCTCTTGGGGCAACCTACGCGGAAACTTAAACCGCCAACAAGACCAAGGCGGAAGACGACAGATTTGTGTGGCGGCATCGACATATGTCGAGACCTCGGGATATCCCAGGATGCTTCTGCCGCGCCAACGCGCCGCAATCCAGCGGGAATCGCCATTGAAACGCGCAACATTGGTATTCGTTCTATTCCTGACCGCGGGTTCGGCCGGGGCGCAGTCACCCGGCCCTCAGCCCCTGGCGCCGGCTCAAGCCCTTATGCCGCCTCGGGATGTCGCCTATCCGGGGATGCTGAGGCTCAGCGTCGACGCCACGGATGTCGATCGGCGAATTTTTTCCGTGCGCGAGACGATTCCCGTCGCCGGACCGGGCCCTGTGACCCTGCTCTTTCCGCGATGGCTGCCGGGCAAGCACTGGACGGCCGGCGAACTCTATAACCTCGGCGGGCTGACCTTCACGGCCGGCGGCCAGCGCCTGGAATGGACGCGGGACCCGGTTGAGGTTGGGGCCTTCCATATCGAGGCCCCGGCGGGCGCCACCGAGATCCAGGCTGAGTTCCAGTATCTGTCGCCGACCGCGCCGGATCAGGGCCGGATCGTCGTCACGCCAGAGATGATGAGCGTCCAGTGGAACAACATGGCGCTCTATCCGGCCGGCCACTTCACCCGCCAGATCCGCATTCAGCCTTCCATCCGCCTGCCCGCGGGCTGGAGCTACGCCACCGCCCTGGAGACCGCTGGCGGCGCGGACGATGCGGTCACCTTCAAGCCGGTCGGCTTCGACACCCTGGTTGATTCGCCGATGATCGCGGGTCGGTGGATGAAGAAGCTCGACCTCGATCCGGGCGGACGGTCGCGCGTGACGCTGAACGTGATGGCCGACTCGCCGGACCTGCTGGAAATCTCGCCCCAGCAACTGGCGCTCCATCGGGCCCTGGTCGCTCAGGCCGACCGGCTCTATGGCGCGCGCCATTATGATCACTACGATTTCCTGGTCTCGCTCTCCGACCGGTTGGGCGGAATCGGGCTCGAGCACCAGAGGTCCAGCGAGGACGGGACCATGCCGCGCTATTTCGCGGACTGGGATCGCCTGCCCGCCACCCGCGATCTCTTGCCCCACGAGTACACCCACTCCTGGAATGGCAAGTACCGGCGTCCCGCCGACCTCTGGACGCCGAACTTCAACACCCCCATGCGCGACAGCCTCCTGTGGGTCTACGAGGGCCAGACCCAGTACTGGGGCTTCGTCCTGGCCGCCCGCTCCGGCCTGTTGACCAAGCAGGAGGCGCTGGACGCCATCGCCTCGACGGCGGCGACCTATGACAACCGGGTCGGCCGCGCCTGGCGCCAGATGGTCGACACCACCAATGATCCGATCATCGCCAACCGCCGCCCCCTGCCCTGGACCAGCTGGCAGCGGAGCGAGGACTATTATTCCGAGGGCCAGCTGATCTGGCTCGACGCCGATACGCTGATCCGCGAGCAGTCCGGCGGCAAGGCATCCCTCGACGACTTCGCCAGGACCTTCTTCGGGGTCAATGACGGCGACTGGAGCCAGCTGACCTATCAGTTCGACGACGTGGTGAAGGCGTTGAACGCGGTGCAGCCCTATGACTGGGCGGGCTTCCTGACCAAACGCCTGGACAGCCACGGCCCCGGCGCGCCGCTGGACGGCCTCGCGCGGGGCGGCTACCGGCTGGTCTATGCCGACACCCCCACCAGTTACTTCAAGAGCGCGGAGCTCAGGCGTAAATCGACGGACCTGACCTATTCGCTGGGCCTGGTGCTCAACAAGGACGGCGACCTGACGGCCGTCCAGTGGGAGGGGCCCGCCTTCAAGGCCGGGCTGACAGTGGGCCAGAGGGTGATCGCCGTAAACGGGCTCGCCTACGATCCGGATCGCCTGAAGGACGCCGTCACCGCGGCCAAGGGCGACGGCCCGCCAGTGGAGCTGATCATCAAGGCCGGGGACCGCTATCGCACCCTGCAGCTGCCGTGGAAGGGTGGGCTGAGGTATCCGCGCCTGGAGCGGATCGCCGGCGCGCCGGATCGGCTCGGAGATATTCTGACGCCGCGCCGTTGACCCCGGTCAAACCGGACCAAGGCGCGGCGTGCGAACCTGACACGACCATGGAGGTTTCAATGCGCCTTACGTCCCTCGTCCTGAGCGTCGCGTGTCTTGGCGCATCGGCCTGCGCCCAGGCCGCCCCGCCCCCGGCCCCCGCGTCCGCCATGGACACGGCGGTCGAACAGGGCCGCGCCTATGCGTCCCAGACCTGCGCCCGCTGCCACGGCATCGGGCCCGGGGAAGACAGCCGCAACGCCGGGGCCCCGCGCTTTGTGGTCATCGCCCACCGCTATAACGAACTGAGCCTTGAGGATCGCCTGGGCCAGATCTCCAAGATCGGCCACTACGAAATGCCGCCCCAGCAACTGGGGACCGAGCAGATCCGCAATCTCACCGCCTATATCCAGAGCCTCTCCCAGCCCTGAGCCTGGGGGTCAGGCCACGCCGCGGCGACGCTCGTCCTCGCGGACCTTGCGGCTGATCAGGTCGACCAGGGTCTGGATGAGCGCACTGGCCCGAATCGGCTTGGACAGATGCAGGTCCGCGCCGGCGTCGTGGCTGGCCCGGACATGTTCGTCCAGGGCGTTGGCGGTCAGCATGACGACCGGGGTGCGGTCGAGCCCCTGCGCCCGCTCATGCTCGCGCAGGAGGGCCGTGGCGCTAAGCCCGTCCAGTTCCGGCATCTGCATGTCCATCAGCACGACGTCGAAGCGCTCGTGCCGCAGGCGCTCGATCGCCAGGGCGCCGTTCTCGACGATGACCGGATCGATTCCCACGGACTGCAGGATGATCTGAACGACCTTCTGGTTGGTCGGATGGTCCTCGGCCAGCAGGACGCGGCAGTTGGAGATGTCGAAGCTCTCCTCCTCCGGCGCGGCCTCGGGGGCGGCGACTTGCGCTGCGCGGTCCAGCGGCAGCAGGAACGCGAAGATCGAACCCTGGCCGGGCGTTGAATCGACGTCGATCACGCCGCCCATCATTTCGACCAGGGATCGGCTGATGGCCAGGCCCAGTCCCGTGCCGCCGAAACGCCGGCGGATGGAGGCGTCGGCCTGTTCGAACCGCCGGAACAGGCGGGCCTTCACCTCGGCGTTGAAGCCGATGCCGGTGTCTGTGACCGCGAACCGCACCTGGCCTTCGAACAGGCTGACGTCGAGCTGGACCGAGCCTGTCTCGGTGAACTTGATCGCATTGGACAACAGGTTCGACAGCACCTGGGTCAGGCGGACTTCGTCGCCGACGAAGGCGCCCTCGGCCTCGGGGGCGATACGCCAGGAGAAGGTCAACCCCTTGGTCTCGGCCGAGGCGCGATGCAGCTCGGCGATACGTCGGACGATCACCTCCATCTGGAAGGGCTCGTGGGCCAGCTGGATCTCGCCGGTCTCGATCTTGGAGAAGTCGAGGATGTCGGTGAGCACCTGCTCCAGCAGCCGGCCGGAAGAGACGATCAGATTGGCGAGTTCCTGGCCCTTGCTGGTCCGCTGCTGGGTGGCCAGGGTCTCCGAGATCGCGATCACGCCATTCAGAGGCGTGCGCAGCTCGTGGCTCATATTGGCGAGGAAGCGCGACTTCTCGGTATTGGCCCGCTCGAGTTCGGCGGTCCGCTCATGGACGCGGTCCTCCAGGGAGGCCAGGACCGCCTCGGTCTTGTCGCGCTCGGCCCGCAGAGCCTTGGCCAGGACCCCGATCTCGTCGTCGCGCGTCTCCACATCTTCGGTGGCCGGACGGTCGCGCAGACCAAAGGATTGAGGTTCGCAGGACGAGGCCAGGCGCTGAAGGGGCTGGACGATGGTGCGGCGGGCCAGGGCGACCACCAGCAGGGTCTGGGCCAGAGAGGCCAGGCCGCCCAGGATCAGCACCCATGAGGCGGAGCGCGCGGCGGACTGGGCCACGGCCGATTTGGGATAGGTGAGCAGCAGATACCAGTCGGGCCCGGCAAGGCGGCCAAAAGCGACGATCTGCCGGCCGTCCGGACTGGTCATCACGCCGTGCTCGCGCCCATCCGCCCGGATCGCCTTGATCAGGGTCTTCAGGCCCAGGCGACGCTCGTAGTCTGCGATCGTCTTTTCCGACGCCTTTCCAGGCTGCGCGAAGCCGGGATAGGCGATCAGCTCCCCCTTCCCGGTCACCACCAGGTTCGAGGCGCCCGGCAAGGTGGTCCGCACCGCTTCAAGGAAGAATCCCGTCAGTTCGATCGACGAACCGAACGAGCCGACATAGCGGTGGTCGACATAGATCGGGGTGAGACAGCCGGTGGCCAGCCGCTCGCCGTGGGTGTTCTGGATCAGCCGCTGCAGATTGGTGCAGCGCGTCGTCCCGGCCGGTCGTGGGACGGCAGGGTGATCTGGGCCATTTCCTCGCCGCGGATGTCGAGGTCGGCCGGGGCGGTCTGGCGGTAGAACTTCAGGTGATCCGGACGATCCGGACCGAACATCACCAACCGCGTCTCCGGGGTGAAGAAGTAGAAGTTGTCGAAGTCGACGTGGGCGGCCTGGCCGAAGTCGGACACCACGGAAAAGGCGGCGACCATCACCCGCTGTTCCGCCACGGTCATCCGGTCGGCGTCGCGCAGGAAGGCGCCCATGCCATAGATCCAACGGCCGGAAGCCGTCGCATGGCCGTCGAAATAGTCCGGCCGGCTGCGTCGCGTGCCATCAGGCTTCCGCGGAAAGAAATCGTCATTCAGCCGCGCCACATCGGCGTCGGTCAGATGGTGGATGCGGCGGGCGAGCTCCTGCCCCGCGGCCGCCTGCAGGCTGCTGAGCTTGTTGAAGCGGCGATCGATATTGGTGCTGCGTTCACGCACATAGTCCGACAGGAAATCGATCTGCCGATGGGTCAGGTTCTGCTGGAACACGAAGAAGGCGCCCGTGGCGCCGAGAATCGTCACGACCGCCGACATGAGGCCGACGCTGATCAGAAATCTGCGAGACAGAGATCGCATGCCGACGTGCCGACGCCCCAAGTGGACCTTCAATCTAGAAGCGTAGTTATTGCGGCGGAGTTTACGCTGTCGCGGGGCGGCTAGGCTGCAGCGGCGGCCTGCGCTAGACGAAGCCCATGCCTATCAAGGAAATCCTGGTCGACGCGCGGGGACACCGCTGTCCGGTGCCGACCCTGCGCCTGCGCCGTGCGCTTGAGGACGCCCCGGCGGACGTCGCCGTCAGGCTGTTGGCGGACGATCCGCTGGCGCGAATCGACGTGCCCCACTTCGCCGCGGGCGCCGGCTTCGTGATTCTCGACCGGTCCGAGGCCGACGGCGTGCTGAAATTCCTGATCGGGCGGCCGAGCTAGGCCGACAGGCGGGCCTTGGCGTCGGCCTCGACCGCGAGCTCGATCTCGGTCGCCAGGGCGCCGCCGAAGAACACCGCGTTCACGTTCCAGGACAGCCAGATCAGGAACACGACGACGGCGGCGACCGAACCATAGGTCGCGCCCAGGTGGGCGATCTGCTCGACATAGAAGGCGCTGGCCCAGGACATGAACATGCTGAGCACCGCGGCCGAGGCGCCGCCAGTGATCGAGGCCGCCCAGGCCACGGGCTTCGAAGACATGGCGAAGCGATAGATCAGACTCATGGCGAGGGTGATGCCGAAGCTCGCCCAGGTCCATTCGCTGTACAGCCAGGGCACGCCCTGCAGCGGCTTGAGGTCGAAGGCCGCCGCGATGAAGCGCAGATAGAGGAAGGCGACCGAAAGGAAACCCAGCAGGAAGAAGGCGGCGATCAACACCAGCAGGGCCATGAGATTGAACCCGAAGAAGCCGCGCGGCGCCTCCTCGTCATGGATGAAGGACAGGCCGGCCAGCAGCGCCTTGAAGCCGCGATGGGCCGCGTAGCCGCCGATGATCACCGCGACGCCCGACTGGGTCGAGATGGCGCGCAAGGGCGCGTGCACCAGCCGGCCGAGCTCTTCCTGAAACAGACCCCGGGCCCCGGCCGGCATCAGCCGCGACATGACCTCGGCCTGGTGCGCCGCCGAGCTTGGGTCGGACAGCAGGCTGTAGACCCCGACCAGGATCGCGAGGCCCGGAAACACCGCCAGCATTATGAAGAACGAGACGCCGCCCACATAGAGCATGACGTCGCGGCCCCAGAGCCGGGTCAGGGCCTTGCCGAAGATCGACAGCCCCAGCCTCAGCCAGTGCACGGGATCCCAATTCACCGCGCGCAGGCGCTGCAAGCTCGTCTGAAACGACATGGGGGGACGTTGGTGAAGCTGGGCGGGGATGGCAAGGCCAAACCCCCGCCGCCTGGGACGAGAAACGGCGCGTCACCGGGTAGGTGACGCGCCGTCGATGGGCGTGTCTCGCCATCTGGCCGGTCGTCGCTCGAGGGACGGGAGATTGCGGCGACCAACCTGTGAAGAGATTGCCGGATCGGGGCTGAACCCCAGCTGAACGGGTCTGGCGGGCCCCGTTCAGACCCGGGCGGCGGCGTGGCGGCTTTCCATGCCGGGCTGCGCAGGCTATCCGGGGACCCGTTAAGCCGATCCGTCCGCGCAGTGACGCGGGACGCCATCAGCCAGGGACCCAGCCATGACATCCAAGATCTGCCTTTCCGTCGGCGCCGCCTTGCTCGTCGCCGCCTGCGGCCCCTCCGCCAGCAACGCCCCTGCCCCCGCCAAGGCGAAGTCCGGCGGCGGCCGCCAGGAGGTCTGGGCCGCAGGATCATCGACCGTGTTCCCCTTCGCCACCCGGGTCGCCGAAAACGTGGCCCGCACGGGCGGCGGCCGTCCGGCCAAGGTCGAATCGCTTGGCACCGGGGGCGGCTTCAAGCTGTTCTGCGGCGGGCCCGGCGCGGCTATCCGGACATCGCCGACGCCTCCCGCCCGATCAAGAAGTCGGAGTTCGACAAGTGCGTCGCCAATGGGGTGACCGACATCGTCGAGATCAAGATCGGCTATGACGGCATCGTCATCTCCAACGCCAAGGGCGGCGCCGCCTACGACTTCAAGCTCGAGCAGGTCTATCGCGGCCTCGCCGCCCAGCTGCCGGCCGGAAGCGCTTTCGAGAAGAACAAGTTCAAGACCTGGAACGAGGTCGATCCCGCCCTGCCGAAGGAACCGATCCTGGTCTACGGCCCGCCCCCGACCTCGGGCACCCGCGACGCCTTCGTGGAGCTCGCCCTGGAGAAGGGCGCCCGCAAGCTGCCGGTGATGGAGGCGCTGCACGCGGCCAAGGAAGACGAATTCAAGGCCAAGACCCATACGCTGCGCGGCGAAGGGGCCTGGGTCGACGCCGGCGAAAACGATAATGCCATCGTCCAGACACTCGAGAAGACGCCTCACGCCCTGGGCGTGTTCGGTTACTCGTTCCTCGAGAACAACATGGACAAGGTGAAAGCCGCCAAGATCGAAGGCGTGACCCCGACCTTCGCCACCATTTCCAGCGGCGCCTATCCGCTGTCGCGATCGCTCTACATCTACGTGAAGAAGGCGAATATCGGCGTGACGCCGGGCCTGCGGGAGTTCGTCGAGGCGTTCGTGTCCGACGGGGCCACCGGCAAGGGCGGCTATTTGCAGGAACGCGGCCTGATCCCGCTGCCGCCGGAAGATCACGCGGCTCAGAAGGCCATCGCCAAGACCCTGCCGACGATCTCGGCCCCGAAGTCCTGAGGATGAAGGCTCGTCCCGGGCGCGGGCCCGGGACGAGATCCGTTAGGTTCAGCCGTTCAGCGCGCCGGCGCTCTTGAGCGCCTCGATGGCGTCGGCGCTGAAGCCCCAGTCAGACAGGGCCTCCCGGTCATGGGCGCCGATCGCTGGCGGCGGGCCCTGGATCGCGCCGGGGGTCTCGGAGAAGCGCGGCGCGGGCGCCGGCTGGATGACCCCGCCCACCTCGACAAAGGTCTGACGCGCGACGTTGTGCTTGTGCTTGGGCGCCTCGTCGAGATCGAGGACCGGGGCGAAGCAGACATCTGTGGCGTCCATGATCTCGCACCACTCGGCCTGGGTCTTTTTACCGATCACCTCGGCGAGCTTGGCGCGCAGGTTATCCCACTCGCCCCGGTTCATCTGAGCTGCGAAGGCAGGATCAGTAATGCCCGTCTTTTCAAGCAGTAGCGCGTAGAACTGAGGTTCGATCGAACCGATCGAGATCCACTTGCCGTCGGCGCATTGATAGGTGTCGTAGAAGTGCGCGCCGCCGTCGAGCAGGTTGGTGCGACGGTCGTTGCTCCAGCCGCCGCCGGCCTTGAAGCCGTAGAACATGGCCATCAGCGAGGCCGCGCCGTCGCTCATGGCGCAGTCGATGACCTGACCCTTGCCGGTCTCGCGGGCCTGGATCACGCCCGCCAGGATGCCGAACGCCAGATAGAGCGCGCCGCCGCCGAAGTCGCCCACCAGGTTCAGGGGCGGGACCGGCTTGTCCTTGGTGCCGATGGCGTGCAGGGCGCCGGTGATCGCGATGTAGTTCATGTCGTGGCCGGCGGCGTTGGCGTAGGGCCCGAACTGGCCCCAGCCCGTCATGCGGCCATAGACCAGCTTCGGATTGCGCTTCAGGGCGACATCGGGGCCGAGGCCCAGCCGTTCCATCACGCCCGGACGGAAGCCCTCGAACACCACGTCGGCGGTCTCCAGCAGCTTCAGGCAGGTCTCGATGGCGGCCGGGTTCTTCAGGTCCAGGCCGATGGAGCGCCGGCCGCGGGCGGTGATGTCGGCTGGAGAGGCGCGGCCCTGGCCCTTGCGATCGATCCGGATCACATCGGCGCCGAGGTCGGACAGCAGCATGCCGCAGAACGGGCCAGGCCCGATCCCCGCGAACTCCACGATCTTCAGGCCTGTCAGCGGTCCCTGGCGCATGTCTCAACTCCCTTGGTTTGGTGACGATCTAGCCGCCCTGACGCGTGGTCAGCCAAGCCTCAGCCGCCGCCGGGCAGAGACTGGCCGTCGTCGATGGTGAACAGCGCGCCCGAGATCGCCCGGGCGGCGGGGCCGGCCAGCATCAGGAGCGGCGCGTCGAGATCGCTCGCCTCCATCAGGCGCCGGCGCGGGAAGCCCTTCATTTGCTTCTGTCCGCCCTCTTCCTTGAACCAGGCGGAATTGATGTCGGTCTCGATATAGCCGGGGCAGATGCCGTTGACCGCGATGCCCTTGCGCGACCATTCCCGCGCCAGGCTCTTGGTCAGCATGGCGGCCGCCGATTTCGAGGCGTTGTAGGCCGACAGGCCCGGCAGGACCGTGAAGCTGGCGATCGAGGCGATATTGATGATCCGCGCCTGGCCCGCCGCTGCGGTTCCATTGGCGAGCATCAGTCTGGCGGCCGCCTGGGCCGCGAAGAACACGCCCCGGACATTGACGTCGAAGGTGCGGTCCCAGTCCTCGATGCTGAGGTCGAGCGCCAGCCCCTCCCCGCCGACCCCGGCGTTGTTGACTAGGATCGAAATGGGGCCGAGTGCGGTCTCGATCTCGTCGAAGGCCGGAGCGATGGCGTGGGCGTCCGCGACATCCAGCCGCAGGGCCATGGCGCGGCCGCCCTCGGCGGCGATCTCGCCGGCCAGGGCCTCGACCATGTCCAGGCGGCGCGCGGTCACCGCGACCGCAGCGCCCGCGCCGGCCAGCACCCGTGCAAAGTGTGCGCCCAGGCCGCCCGAGGCGCCCGTGATCACCGCCGTCTGGCCGCTCAGAACCTTTTCCATCCCCAACTCCCTGTCTCGAGGGCAAGGCATCCCTCGCGCCCGCGTGCGCCACTGTATATTCTGGCCGGATCGCGATTCCGCCCCCAGGCTCGGGTCGCAGGGTCTAGTCGAGTCAAGGGTTGCAGGGAATGGCCACTGGCGTCCATGCGCGAGTTCTGATTGTGGCGCGTGACGACGCCCTGGCGGGGCCACTCGCCGAGGGGCTGGATCGTCTTGGCTGGCGCACGGTCACGGCGCGCGGACCCTATGCCGCGATCGCGGCCCTGGGCGACCTGGCCGTGGAAGCGGCGATCATCGACCTGAAGAGCAGCGGCCATGAGGCCCTGACCCTGGCGCGGCGCCTGCGCGCGGCCTGTGCGCCCCGCCGCCTGCCGGTCATCGCCATCGGCGATCCGGACCCCGAACTCGACGCCTATGGTTTCGACCTGACCCTCGCCCCGCCGGTTCACCCGGCCCAGCTGGTCCTGCGCCTGGAGACCCTGGTGCGGATGGCGGTCGCCGAGGAGGAGTTCGAACTCCGGCTCGAGACCTTCGCCGAGCGCGGTCGCCGCCTCGACATGCCCGAGCCCGACGGAAGCCCGTTCCACGTCCTGGCGATCGGCGAGCCCGCCCCGCAGTTCCTGGCCCTGTCCAACGCCCTGACCCGGTCGGGCGCGGAGGTCGTCGGCGCCTTCACCGCCTACACGGCCTTCGACTATCTGCACGAGCGGCCGTTCGACGCCGTGGTTCTGTGGGCCGGCGATAACAGCCAGGAGGCCTTGTCGATCGCCGCGGGCATGCGCCGCAATACCCGGCTCTATCACACGCCCGCCCTGCTCTACATGCGCCAGGAGAGCTATGTGACCATGTCGGAGGCCTATCATCGGGGCATCTCCGACGTGGCCTCACCCGAGACGCCCGAGGTCGAGACGGCCAAGCGGGTGATCGAGCTGGCGCGGTGTCATCGCCGCCAGACCTCCATCCGCCGCGCCCTGGAACGGGCCCGAAGCTCGGGCCTGATGGACGCCGCCACGGGCCTGTTCACCCGCGACCTGTTCGCCAGCCATCTGGGCCGCCTGGCCCAGGCGTCGCGCAAGCGGAACCGCCCCCTGTCGGTCTGTGTGCTCAAGGTCGCCGAGCGGCCGGAGGTCACCCTCGCCCGCAAGTCCGGCTGGCTGGATCGCGCCATTCCACAGATCGGCTCCATGATCAGCCGCCTGGTGCGGGTCGAGGACACCGCCGCCCGCCTGGGGCCGGAGGTCTTCGCCCTGGCCCTGCCCGCCACCCCTCAGGCCTCGGCCCGGGCGGCCGGGGAGCGGATCGCAGCGGTCATCGGCTGCACAGCTTTCGAGAACGGCGACGGCAAGCCGCCATTCGTGGTTGAATTCGACATCGGGGTGGCTGAGGTTGGCAGCGCCGAGGGCGTCGGCAAGGCGCTCGAACAGGCCGCCGCCCGCGCGGCCCAGCAGCACGCGAGCTGATCTCGCCTCCGTTCGGGGAGCCTGAATGTCGAATCCCACTGCGCCCGCCGGGCTTGGAGCGCTGCCCTACATCCTGCCGGTCGCGGTCCTGGCCCTGGTGCTGGTGCGGGGCGCTCGGCCGCGCACCCTGGTGATTGAGCGGCTTTGGATATCCCCGGCCCTGATCATGACCATGGCCTCGCTGCTGATCTTCGCCCAGGGCGCCATGTCGTTCTCCGGCATGGTTCTGCAGATCGTCGCCGTCCTGATCGGCGCAGGGCTCGGCTGGTGGCGCGGCAGCCTGACCCAGCTGTCGATCGATCCCCAGACCCACACCTTGACCTCCAAGGTTTCGCCCGTGGGACTGGCGCTGCTCGGTGTGATCTTTCTGGCGCGCTTCGGCCTGAGGTCGTTCGCCATGAGCCACCCCGGCGCCTTCCACGCCTCGGTTCCGGAACTGACCGACGCCATGCTGCTGCTGGCCGTCGGCCTGATCTGCGCCCAGCGGCTGGAGGTCTGGATCCGGGCGCGCCAGATGCTGGCTGACGCCCGGGGCTGCTAGGGCGGCCCGTCTAGTTCTGGCCCATCGCCTTGTCGACGAATTTGGTGGCGTCGGAGAGCGCGTGCATCTGGGGCCCCATCGCCTGAACGCACTGCTCGGCTGCGCGCCCTATCCCCTCTTCGGTGAAGGGCGGCGCCGCGGCCTGAAGGAGCGCGCCAAGGTCCTGGCCGGAGGTCTCGAGCGAGAGGCGGCCGGCGTAGTACATGGCGATGGCGCCGGCCTGGGCTTCCTCGGTCTTGTCCGTGGCCTTATCCGCCAGGGCCGAATAGGCGACCACGCAACGGGCGTCGTCGGACACGGCGGCGATGGCCGGCGCCGCTGCAAAGGCCAGGCGGGCCGCCGCCGTCGCAATGATTGAAAGTCTCATGGTCTCCCCCCGAAGATTTCCAACAGGGTGGAACTAATTAGACAATATGTCCAATGGGCTCGGGTGGAGGGTCAGGCCGCCGCGAGCTTCGACAGTTCGGCCAGCACCCGTTCCGCCGCGCCGAGACGCTGCTCCGGGGTCTCCCATTCGCCCTTCACCACCACCTTGTTGTCGGGGCGGATGCGCCAGGCGACCTGATTCTTCTGGACGAACTGGACCAGGGCGAGCGGGTTCTTGAACTGATCATTGCGGAAGCTGACGACCGCGCCCTTGGGCCCGACGTCGATCTTTGCGACATTGGCCTCGCGGCACAGGCCCTTGATCGCCACGACCTTGAGCAGCTGGCCGGCTTCGGGCGGCAGGGGCCCGAACCGGTCGATGAGCTCGGCGGCCAGGGCTTCGCGCTCCCCCGACTTCTCGGCGTCGGAAAGACGGCGATAGAGGGCCAGGCGGACATTGAGGTCCGGCACATATTCCTCGGGGATCAGCACGGCGGCGCCGGTGTTGATCTGCGGCGACCAGCCGCGATCGCTGGCGGCCGCGTCCTTGCCCGCCGACAGCTTCAGCTCGGCGACGGCGTCCTCCAGCATCTGCTGATAAAGCTCGACCCCGATCTCGCGGATGTGGCCCGACTGCTCGTCGCCCAGCAGATTGCCGCCGCCGCGCTGGTCGAGGTCGTGGCTAGCCAGTTGGAAGCCGGCGCCCAGGCTGTCGAGGGATTGCAGCACCTTCAGCCGCCGCTCGGCCGAGAGCGTGATCGGCTTCTCGGACGGCGTGGTCATATAGGCGTAGGCCCGCGCCTTGGCCCGGCCGACCCGGCCGCGCAGCTGATAGAGCTGGGCCAGGCCGAACATGTCGGCGCGGTGGATGACAAGCGTGTTGGCGGTCGGGATGTCCAGGCCGCTCTCCACGATCGTGGTGGACAGCAGCACGTCGTACTGACCGTCGTAGAAGGCGGTCATCACCTCCTCGATCTGGGTCGGCGCCATCTGGCCATGACCCACCACGAAGCGGACCTCCGGCACCTGCTCGCGCAGGAACCGCTCCAGTTCTGCGAGATCGGAGATGCGTGGCGCGACGTAATAGGCTTGGCCGCCGCGGTACTTCTCGCGCAGCAGGGCCTCGCGGATCACCACGGGATCGAAGGGCGTGATGTAGGTGCGCACCGCCAGGCGATCGACCGGCGGGGTGGCGATGATCGACATCTCGCGGATACCGGACAGCGCCATCTGCAGGGTGCGCGGAATCGGGGTCGCCGTCAGGGTCAGCATGTGCACGTCGGCGCGAAGCTCTTTGAGCTTCTCCTTGTGCTTGACCCCGAAGTGCTGCTCCTCGTCGACGATGACCAGGCCGAGGTCCTTGAACCCGACCTGCTTGGACAGCACCGCATGGGTGCCGACCACCACCTCGATCTCGCCGCGGTTCAGGCCCTCGCGGGTCTCGGCGGCTTCCTTGGCGGGGACGAGGCGCGACAGGCGCCGCACCTTGATCGGCCAGCCCTGGAAGCGTTCCGAGAAGGTCTTGTAGTGCTGCCGGGCGAGCAGGGTCGTGGGCGCGACGATCGCCACCTGCTGGCCGGTCATGGCCACCACGAAGGCGGCGCGCAGGGCGACCTCGGTCTTGCCGAAGCCGACGTCGCCGCAGATCAGGCGGTCCATCGGCCGTCCGGCCGAAAGGTCCTCGAGGATGTCGTGGATGGCGGCCAGCTGGTCGTCCGTCTCCTCATAGGGGAAGCGGGCGCAGAATTCGTCGAAGACGCCATGCGGCGGCTCGACGGGATCGGTGGATTTCAAGGCGCGCTCGGCGGCGATGCGGATCAGGCCCTCGGCCATCTCTCGCAGCCGCTCCTTGGCGCGGGCCTTGCGGGCCTGCCAGGCCGCGCCGCCCAGGCGGTCGAGCATGACCCCCTCGCCTTCCGCGCCGTAGCGGGTCAGGAGGTCGATGTTCTCGACGGGCAGATAGAGCTTGGCCTCACCGCCATATTGCAGCTCGAGGCAGTCGTGCGGCGCGCCCTGAACGTCCAGGGTCTTCAGACCGTCATAGCGACCGATGCCGTGATCGATATGCACGACCAGGTCGCCTGGCGTGAGCGACGAGGCCTCGGCCAGGAAGTTCGAGGCCCGCCGGCGGCGGCGCGGCCGGGCCAGACGGTCGCCGAGGATGTCGGTTTCCGAGATGACCGCCAGGGTCTCGGTCTCGAAGCCGGACTCCAGCGGCAGGACCACGCGCTGAGGCTTCTTGGGATCGGCGGCCTTGGCCGCGTCCCAATAGGGCGCGAAGGCGACATCCTTCAGCCCGTGGTCATTGAGCATGATCCCCAGGCGCTCGGATGAGCCCTCGGTCCAGGAGGCGAACAGCACCCGCTTGCCGGCCGAAGCCAGCCGCCGGGCGTGATCGGCTGTCGCCTCGAACAGATTGACCGAGTCCTGCTGGCGTTCGGCGACGAAGGCGCGGCCCTGCCGGGCGCCCATGTCGATGACCATCTCGCCCTCGGCCTCCTGGAAGGCGGAGAACCGGCGGCTGGCGCGTTCGGCCAGGCGGGCGCGCCATTCCTCAGGCGTGAGATAGAGCTTGTCGGGATCGAGCGGGTGATAGTGGACCTTGCGGTCCGCCTGGGCGCGGGCGTCGTGGGCGTCGGCGATCATCGCCATGCGCTCTTCGCGGGCCTGGTCGGCTAGGTGGTCGACGCCGATCAGGGCGCTGTCCGGCAGGTAGTCGAAGACAGTCGCCATGTTCGGATAGAACAGGGGCAGCCAGTGCTCCATGCCGGCCCGGCGGCCGCCTTCGCTGACGGTCTCATAGAGCGGGTCGCCGCCAGGGGCGCCGAAGGTCTCGACATAGCCGCGGCGGAACCGGGCTATGCCCTCCTTGTCCAGCAGCACCTCGCTGACCGGCAGCAGGGTGACGTCCTTCAGTTGGCGGGTGGAGCGCTGGGTTTCAGGGTCAAAGCCCCGGATCGATTCCAGGGTGTCGCCGAACAGGTCCAACCGGACCGGCTCCTCGGCGCTCGGCGGGAAGACGTCGATCACCCCGCCACGGATCGCGAATTCACCGCGCTCGGACACGGTGGAGGCGCGCTGATAGCCGTTGATCGCGAAATAGCGCTCCAGCACGGCGATCTCGACCACATGGCCGACCTTGGCCGAATAGGTCGCGCCATCGACCGCCTCGCGGGGCGGAACGCGCTGGATCATGGCCGGCATGGTCGTGACCAGCACAGCCGGCTTCTTGGCGTCCAGGCCCTGGGCCAGGCGGGCCAGGGTCGTCATCCGCTGCGCGGCTATGCCGGCCGAGGGACCGATGCGGTCGTAAGGCAGGCAGTCCCAGGACGGAAACTGCAGGATCTCCACGCCTGGCGCGAAGAATCGGAAGGCGTCGATGAAGGCCGAAAGCCGCGAGCCGTCGCGGGCGACGAACACCGTCAGGCCGCCGCGGGACTTGACGATATCGGCCATGACCAGGGCGTCGAACCCTTCGGGCGCGCCGATCAGGTCGAGACGGCCGGGATCCTGGGCGATGCGACGGGTCTCGGCCTGGGTCGGCGCCCGGAACCCGTCAGCCGCCATGATCGGGATCCCTGGCTTCGAAAGCTTCGAAGCGGAACTGCTTGATCATGTTCATGATATGGCCGTCGAATTCAGGCGGCGTGGGCGCCCGCTCGACGATCCACTCATAGATGTCGTGATCGGGCTGTTCCAGCAGGGCTTCGATCTCGTCGAGCTGTGCGGCGGTGAGGGTGTGGGCGTACTTGTCCGCGAACGGCCCCAGAATGAGGTCCGCTTCCCGAAAGCCCCGGTGCCAGGCCCGGAACTTCAGTCGTCGCAGTCGGGTGTCGTCTTGGGTCATGAGGAACCGGGCATATAGAGCGGCCGGGTCCCCGGCGCCAGCGGTTCCGGCGTCAGTCGCCCCCGAACCAGTCGAAGGTCAGGGCCTTGAAGGTCGCCGTCCCGATCTGCAGGGCGGCGCGCAGGATGATGTCGTCATCCTTCGCCGACTCAGTCTGGGCCCGCTTCAGCGCCGCCATGTCGATCTCACCGTCGAGCTGGATGGGCCCCAGGACCGGATCAACGCCGGTGAAGCTGAGGTGGCCCCCACCGACCTTATAGGCCGTCGGCAGGACCCGAATAGTGTGGGCGTAGACGGTCACGCCGTTCTCGTCCTGGCTCTTGGCGCTGGAGAGGTCCGAGAACTCGAGCATGACCGGCGCATAGGTCGCAATGCGCTCGCCGCGCTCCCACTTGTCGAACTCCTCCTCGGAGCCGATGTGAATCTGGTCGAGTTGCATCACCCCGACCTTCACGTCCTTGTCGGGCGAATAGTAGCCGAACAGGTCCTCACCCTTGGCGTGGCTGAAGCCCGAGAGAGCGGGCGTCGGCGCAGGTTTCGGCGCGACGGCCGGCGCAGCGGCTGGCGCCGTTGCGGGCGGCTTGGAAGCGGCTTGCGGATGACATCCGGCGAGCAGGGCGGCCAGGGCCGCGGCGGTCCACAGGTGACGCATGGTTTCCCCCAAAGCTTGACCGCGAAATGATCATGGAGGACGGCGGGCGTCCAGTTGTCGGGTTATGGTGACGGCCATGCGGCCCGAGATTCTATTCCCCCTGTTCGCGCCGGCCACGACCCTGAAGGGTGTCGGGCCGCGGGTTGCGCCGCTGCTTGAGAAGCTGGCCGGGCCGATCGTCCGCGATGTTCTGTTCCTGGCCCCGCACGCGGTGATCCGGCGTCGCCCGGCGACGGTGGCGACCGCCCTGGAGGGTGAGGTCCAGACCTTCGAGGTCGAGATCGAAGCCTATGTGAAGCCCCGCGGCGCCCAGCCCTGGAAGGTGCGGACCTTCGACGGGACGGGGTTCCTCACCCTCACCTTCTTCGGCAGCTTCGGCGCGCAGCTGGAGCCACGCCATCCGGTGGGGTCCAAGCGCATCGTCAGCGGCAAGGTGGAGCGCTACGGCTCCGAACTGCAGCTCGCCCATCCCGATTACATGGTCGCGCCGGACAAGGCCCATGAGATCCCGGAGCTCGAGGCGGTCTATCCGGCCACCGCCGGCCTGCCGCCCCGTACGGTCCGCAAGTTCGCCCATGAAGCCCTGGAGCGCGCGCCGGAGCTGCCGGAGTGGCAGGACCCCGCCTGGCTGGCGCGGGAAGGTTTCCCCGCCTGGAAGGCGTCGCTGATCCGGCTGCACAGCCCCGCCACCGAGGCCGATCTCTTGCCGACCGCGCCCCATGTGCGCCGGCTGGCCTATGACGAACTGCTGGCGCACCAGTTGGCCATGGCCCAGCGCAAGGCCGACCGAAGGCGCGAGCCGGCCGCGAAGATCCTGGCGGGTCCCATCTCTGACCGCATCGAGGCTGACCTGCCCTTTCGCCTGACCGGCGCCCAGATCCGCGCGCTCTCGGAAATCCGCGGCGACCTGATGGCGGGGGAGCGGATGAGCCGGCTGATCCAGGGCGATGTCGGCTCCGGCAAGACCGTGGTCGCCATGCTGGCCATGGCTGATGTCGCGGCCTCGGGCGGTCAGAGCGCCCTGATGGCCCCGACCGAGATCCTCGCGCGCCAGCACTTCGAGACCCTGTCAGGTCCCCTCGCCGCCCACGGGATCACCGCCGTTCTGCTGACCGGCCGCGACAAGGGCGCCGGGCGGGCCGAGAAGCTGCGCGCCCTGGCCAGCGGTGAGGCCCAGGTGGCGGTCGGCACCCACGCCCTGTTCCAGGACGAGGTCGCCTTTCACCGCCTGGAATTCGCGGTGATCGACGAACAGCACCGGTTCGGGGTGGCCGAGCGCCAGCGCCTGCAGGCCAAGGGCGCCGCCACCCACCTGCTGGCCATGTCGGCGACGCCCATCCCCCGGACCCTGGAGCTGACGCTCTATGGCGACCTGGATGTCAGCCGGATTGATGAGAAGCCGCCAGGCCGCACCCCGGTCGCCACCCGCGCCGTGCCCATGGGTCGAGTCGGCGAGGTCGAGGCCCGGCTGCGGGCCGTTGTGGCCGAAGGCGCCCAGGCCTTCTGGATCTGCCCCCTGGTCTCGGAATCCGAGCTGATCGACCTGAAGGCCGCCGAACAGCGGGCGGCGGAGCTGCGCGAACGGATCGGCCCGGGGGTCGGGCTGGTGCATGGCAAGATGACTGGGGCCGAGAAGGACGCCGTCATGGCCGACTTCGCCGACGGCAAGATCAGCGTGCTGGTCGCCACGACCGTGGTCGAGGTCGGGGTCAATGTGCCCAACGCCACCATCATGGTCATCGAGCAGGCGGAGCGCTTCGGCCTGGCCCAGCTGCACCAGCTGCGCGGTCGGGTCGGACGCGGGCGACGGGAGAGCTCCTGTGTCCTGCTCTATGACCCGCCGCTGTCGGAGAACGCCCAGAAGCGGCTCGACATCCTGCGGCGCACCGACGACGGCTTCCAGATCGCCGAGACGGACCTGGAGCTGCGTGGTGGCGGAGATGCGCTCGGGCTGAAGCAGTCCGGCTTCCCGGCCTATGTCTTCGCCGACCCCTTCGCGCACCGAGACCTGATCGCCGTCGCGGGCGATGACGCCCGCCTGATCCTGGCTCGCGACCCTGAGCTCACCAGTCCTAGGGGCCAGGCGCTGCGGGTCCTTCAGGAGCTGTTCGACTGGCGCGCGGCCTCGACGCTCAAGGACGCCGGATGATCCGCCCGTTCAGGGCGTGAACCGGCGACGGTTTCAGCGGAATGCTGGTGGTGATGGCCGGGGCCGGCTGGTGGAAGGTCGGATCGGCCAGCAGGGCGGCGACCCGCGCCTTCGCGTCGGTCTCCAGGTCGGCATAGAACAGGTTGTAGCCGGGCACCTTCTGCCGGTCCGCCCAGTCGCCCTGGGGCTTCAACATGCTGGCCTTGGGGCGCGAGATGCGCAGCACGCCGTTGCGGCACTGGGCGCTGACCTGGCGGGTCAGGAACGGCGGGCGCGCGCCCCACTCCAGCCCCGTCGCATTGGCCGCGCCCATTCCCAGCTTGGCTGGGGCGAAGGCCGTCGTCGTGGCCCCCAGGAGCGGATTGAAGCACAGGGGCAGACGGCCGTGCAGGTTCTCCAGCTGAGCGCCGTCGGCCCAGACCAGGGAGCGGTCGACCACGTCCTTGGCGGTCTGGGGATCATTGTCGAAAGCCGAGACCCAGGCGGCCAGACAACCGGCCTCGGCCCTCTGCCGGCAAGGGGTGATGGGCGGGGAGTCGGCGGGTGTGGCCGCCTCGATCATATAGGCGCCGGCCAGGCGGGCCTTGAGCGCGGGATCGGTCGCCACTTCCTCGGCCAGCAGGCGCTCGGCCAAGGTGCCCCCCTGCTCCACCCCGACAATCAGGAAGGGGCGGCCATTGTTATAGGCCTGGACATAGCGCCGGAAGGCGGCGGCGACGTCTGCATAGGCGAAGCGCCGGGCCTCGCGGGCGTCCTCGCGCAGGGTCATCAGGGTGTAGAGGCTGGCCTGGCGGTAGCGCGGGGCGAACAGGCGTCCGGCGCGCTGGAACGGCCCGGCATAGTTCGGGGCGATCATCCGGCGAAACAGGCGGTCGACCTTCACGTCGTCGATCGGGGCGTTCCAGTGCACCCCGCCATTGAAGGCGGTCGGGCTGATGAAGAAGACGTCGGCCGGCGGATCGGTCGGCGCCCAGATCTCGGGTTTGGCCGGCATCAGGGCCCATGCGGCGCGCTGCGAATAGTCCGGCGCCGGCGGCGGGCTGTAGATCTGGAACGGCTCCTTGGGATCGAGCGTGGTCCGCAGGATGTCGTCGCGCCAGATGAAGGCCGCGGTCGCCAACAGGGTGACGACGGCCGCCAGGGCCCACATGATCCACCGCCTGATGGGACGATCCGCCATGTCCCTTGCCTATATCAGCCCGCTGCGCGCCGCCAGGGTCCGCCTAGCGATAGGGATCTGGCTGGGAGAGGTAGCGCTGGACATAGTCGGTGATGCCGTCCTCCAGCGCGGTCATGGGCTGATTGTAGCCCGCGGCCTGCAGCCGGCCCATCCGGGCCTCGGTAAAGTACTGGTACTTGTCGCGGATGGCCGGCGGCATGGGGATGTAGTCGATGCGGGCGGGCTTGCCGGCCGCCTTGAACACCGCCTCAGCCATATCGGCGAAGCTGCGCGCCTTGCCTGAGCCGAGGTTGTAGACCCCGCTCACCTGGGGCGAGTTGACCAGCCAGGCGACGATGTCGGCCACGTCGCGGACGTAGACGAAGTCGCGCAGCTGGCCGCCGTCCTCATAGCCCTCGCGGTGGGACTTGAAGAGCTGGATCTCGTGACCGTCCCGCACCTTGGGCCAGATCTGCGAGGCCACGGACTTCATGGAGTCCTTGTGCTCCTCGTTGGGTCCATAGACGTTGAAGAACTTCAGACCGACCCATTGCGGCGGGGCGTAGTCGCGGGCCGCCTGGCGGGCGGCGAACAGGTCGAACAGGGCCTTGGACCAGCCATAGGTGTTCAGTGGCCGCAGAGCCCCGAGGGAGGTCAGGTCGTCCTTGTCCTCGAAGCCCAGGGCGCCGTCGCCATAGGTGGCCGCCGAGGAGGCGTAGATCAGCCGGCGCTGATGATCGGCGCACCAGCGGAACAGGTCGCGGCTCAAGGTGAAGTTGGCGTGGATGATCTTGTCGGCGTCCGGTTCGGTCGTCGAGGAGACCGCGCCCATGTGGACGACGCACTCGATGTCGCGCCAGCGCTTCTCCAGCCAGTCGAACATGGCCTCGGGCGCGACGAAGTCGCCGATCGGATGCTTGGCGATGTTGCGCCACTTGCCGAGATCGGCCTCGAACAGCCAGTCGCAGACCACCACGTCGAGGCTGGGGTCCTCGGCCAGCTTGGCGACGATATTGGAGCCGATGAAGCCGGCCCCGCCGGTGACGAAGATGATGCGTCGGGTCATTGGCTGTCCTTTGCCGTCATCCGGGCGATGGCCGCCGTGGTCGAATAGCCGTCGACGATCTCAGCCAGGCGAACCTCCCCGCCCCAGCTGCGGACCTCCTTGGCCCCGACCACCTGGTCTTCCGAATAGTCCGCGCCCTTGATCAGCACGTCGGGCCGCGCCGTCCGGATCAGATCCATCGGGGTGTCCTCGTCGAAGGGCGCCACGAGATCCACGCAGGCCAGGCCGGCCAGCACCAGGGCCCGGCTCTCCAGGTCATTGACCGGTCGGCCCTCCCCCTTCAGCGCCTTGACCGAGCGGTCGGAGTTGAGGCCGACGATCAGCCGGTCGCACCAGTTCCGCGCCTGGTTGAGATAGGCCACGTGGCCGCGATGCAGGATGTCGAAGCAGCCGTTGGTGAAGCCGACCCTCAGGCCCTTGGCCCGCCAGCGGGCGACCTCGTCGGCCATGCGCTGGGGCGTGACGATCTTGGCCTCGGCCGGCGCCAGGTGGGCGGAGATGGAGGCTTCCATCATCTCCTCGGGCGTCACGACCGCCGTGCCGGCCTTGGTCACGGCGACGCCGGAGGCCAGCATGGCGAAGGCGATGGTGTCTTCGATCGCGGCGCCGGCGGCCAGCGCCAGGCCCAGCGCCGCGATGGTGGTGTCCCCGGCGCCCGAGGCGTCGAAGACCTCGCGGGGCGCGGTGGCGAAATGGCGGACCGGCTCGCCGCGCACGCCCAGCGAAATGCCCTTGGACGCCCGGGTGACCAGGATGGCCTTGGCCTCGCAGAGCGACAGGGCGTGGTCGACGGCGGCGGCCACCTCGTCACTCGTCTGGGTCGGCATGCCGGTGGCGTAGGCCAGCTCCGCCGCATTGGGCTTGATGATGTCGACCGCGCCATAGCGGCGGAAGCTGCGGGCCTTGGAATCGACGATCACCGGAATGCCGGCGTCGCGCGCCGCGGCGATCACCGCGTCGGTGACGACGCCCTTGCCGTAGTCGGAGATCAGGATGACGCCGGCCCCCTTGGCCACGTCGCGCACCGTGCGCGCCAGGCGCTCATCCACCTCGCCCTCAGCGGGACGGCTTTCCTCGAGATCGACGCGCAGCAGCTGCTGGCCGCCCGAGACGAAGCGGGTCTTCAGCGTGGTGGGCCGCGACGAATCGCGGATCAGGAAGCCCTCCACGCCCACGTCGGCGCCGACAAGGCGCAGGGCCTCATGGCCCTCGGGATCGCCCCCGACCAGGCCGATCAGCGAGACCTCCCCGCCAAGCGCGGCGACATTGCGCGCCACATTCCCCGCCCCGCCCAGCATGACCAGCTCGCGGGTCCGGGCCAGCACCGGGATCGGCGCCTCCGGCGACACCCGCGTCACGTCCCCATACACAAACCGGTCGATCATCACGTCGCCGACGCAGACGACGCGGGAGCCACCGACGGCGGCGAGCACGGGCTGAAGGGTCGAAAGATCCATGGTTTCAGGCTCTGATCGCGCGCGGGGTCCGCGTCAAGCGCGGGTCAGCGCGCCGCATGGATCGCCTTGAGGGTCCGCAGCAGGCCTTCGGCGCTGTCGAGCGGCAGGCAGCTCGGCCCATCGCAGAGCGCCTTCTCCGGCTCCGGATGGAATTCCAGGAAGACCCCGTCCGCGCCAGCGGCCACGGCGGCCTTGGCCAGGATCGGAACCCCGCTGCGCCGGCCGCCGGTCGAGGCGCCGTTGGACTTGGGGTTCGCGCCGGGCAGCTGGGTGGCGTGGGTCGCGTCGATGGTCACCGGCGCGCCGAGATTCTTCATCTCCTCGATGCCCAGCATGTCCACGATCAGGTTGTTGTAGCCGAAGGACACGCCGCGCTCGCACAGGATCGTCATGTGCTCGCCGACCGCCTCGTAGATCTTGTCGAGGATGTTGCGGCAGTCCCAGGGGGCCAGGAACTGGCCCTTCTTCACATGCAGCAGGCCGCCGGCCTTCTGGGTGGCGAGCGCCGAGGCGGTGACCAGGTCGGTCTGGCGGCAGAGGAAGGCCGGGATCTGGACGATGTCGGCGACGGCGGCGACCGGCTCGGCCTGGTCGATCTCGTGCAGGTCGGTGGCGATCGGCACATTGAATTCGGCCTTGATGGTCCGGAGGATCTCAAGGCCCTTCTCCAGGCCCGGCCCACGGTAGCTATGGATCGAGGAGCGGTTGGCCTTGTCGAAGCTGGCCTTGAACACATAGGGCAGGCCCAGCTCGCTGGTGATCGCCTTCAGATGGCGGGCGGTCTCGCGGGCCAGATCGAGGTCTTCCAGGACGTTCAGGCCGGCGATGACGACGAGCGGATGACCGTCGCCGATCGACAGGTTCCATTTGTTGAGCGTCAGCACGGCCATAGGGGGTGATCCTCAGGTGTCGGGGCGCCGCCTAAGTGGCGTGGGCCGGTCGCCGCCACAAGTCCAAATCCACGACGAACGCATCCTACCGGCAGGCTCATGCGTAACCATGGGGCGGTTCGAAGCGAGTCGCCTCCTCGCACGTTTGAGTGTAGGTTGTTTGAGTAATCGAGGGTTGTGATCATGACTTCGCCCGATGACACGCTGCCGGCCCGCGCCGCAGATTTCCCCGACCCGCACAAGGCTTCGGACCTCGCCGGCGCGCCGATGATCTTCCGCGCGGCCTTCAAGACCATGGCGCGCAACTGGCGAGCCGGCGACCTGACCTTCATCACCCCGGCCGGCGGCCGCCTGCGTCTGAAGGGCGATGCGCCCGGCCCCCAGGCCATTATCCAGATCAAGGACTACCGGTTCATCCGCCGCGCCCTGGCGGCCGGCGACATCGGTTTCGCCGAGGGCTACATGGCCGGGGAATGGGACACCCCGGACCTGACCGCGGTGCTGAGCGTCTTCAGTCTGAACTTCGAGCAGCTCAAGCGGGTGACCGAGGGCAATCCTCTGGTGGGCCTGTTCAACCTGGTCTCTCACGCCTTCAACGCCAACAGCCGCGAGGGCTCGCGCCGGAACATCCATGCCCATTACGACCTGGGCAACGCGTTCTATTCGCGCTGGCTGGACCCGAGCATGACCTATTCGGCCGCCCGCTTCGAGCGACCGGACCAGCCCCTCAACGAGGCCCAGCGCAACAAGTACAAGACGCTGGCCGAACAGATGGAGCTCTCGCCTGACCACCATGTGCTGGAGATCGGCTGCGGCTGGGGCGGCTTCGCCGAGTTCGCGGCGGGCGAGATCGGCGCCAAGGTCACGGGCATCACCATCTCCCAGGAACAGTACGATTTCGCCGCCAAGCGGATGTTCGACCAGGGCCTGAACGAGAAGGTCGACATCCAGCTGATCGATTATCGCGACGTCGCCGGACGCTTTGACCGGGTCGCCTCCATCGAGATGTTCGAGGCGGTGGGCGAGCGCTACTGGCCCGCCTATTTCGGCAAGGTGCGCGAGGTGCTCAATCCCGGCGGCCGGGCCGGCCTACAGATCATCACCATCCAGGACCAGATCTTCGAGGGCTATCGGCGCGCGCCGACTTCATCCAGAAATACATCTTCCCGGGCGGCATGCTGCCCTCCGAGGCCCGGCTCAAGGCCGAGACCGAGCGGGCCGGCCTGGTCTGGACCGGCATCGGCCGCTTCGGCCAGAACTACGCTGACACCCTCGCGGCCTGGCGGCGCGCCTTTGACGGCGCCTGGGAGGAGATCCGCCATCTGGGCTTCGACGAGCGGTTCCGCCGGCTGTGGCGGTTCTATCTCAGCTATTGCGACGCGGGCTTCCGCACCGGCCGGACCGATGTCGTGCAGCTGGGGTTGGTGAAGGCCTGATGTGAAAGCGTGAGCGGCGCCCCTGGCCCGACGCGCTCGCGCCCCTTAAGTAGCGGGGCATGACAGTCGCACCCAGCGTCCTGGACGCCATCGGAAACACGCCGCTCATCCGCCTGCGCCGCGCCAGCGAGGCGACCGGATGCGAGATCCTGGGCAAGGCGGAATTCATGAACCCCGGCGCGTCGGTCAAGGACCGGGCGGCCCTGTTCATTGTCCGCGACGCGGAACGGCGCGGCCTGTTAAGGCCCGGCGGCCGGATCGTCGAGGGCACGGCCGGCAATACCGGCATCGGCCTGGCCATGGTCGGCGCGGCCTCGGGCTACAAGACCACGATCGTCATTCCGCGGACCCAGAGCCAGGAAAAGAAGGACGCGATCCGGCTGCTCGGCGCCGAGCTGGTCGAGGTGGATGCCGTCCCCTACTCCAACCCCGACAACTATGTCCGCTATTCCGGCCGTCTGGCCGAGGAGCTCGCGGCCAAGGAGCCGGCCGGCGCAGTCTGGGCCAACCAGTTCGACAATGTCGCCAACCGCCAGGCCCACGTCGAGACCACGGGCCCCGAGATCTGGGCTCAGACCGGCGGCAAGGTCGACGGCTTCATCTGCGCCGTCGGGTCGGGCGGGACCCTGGCCGGGGTCGCCGAGGCCCTGAGGGCCCGGAACCCCAAGGTTCGCATCGGCCTAGCTGACCCGCATGGGGCGGCGCTCTACAGCTGGTACAAGGACGGCGCGCTGAAGTCCGAGGGGACCTCGATCAGCGAGGGCATCGGCCAGGGCCGGATCACCGCAAATCTCGAAGGTCTGGTCGTTGATGATCCCTACCGGATCGGTGACGAGGAAATGCTGCTGGCCATCTATGACCTCGTCGAGCACGAGGGTCTGGTGATGGGCGGCTCGACGGGCGTCAATGTCGCCGGCGCGATCCGCATGGCGAAGGACCTAGGGCCCGGCCACACCCTCGTGACCATCCTTTGCGATCAGGGCTCGCGCTACCAGAGCAAGATCTTCAATCCCGCCTTCCTGGCCGAGCGCGGCCTTCCGACCCCACCCTGGTTGAGCTGATGACCGATCCCCTCGTCTCTACGGCCTGGCTGGCCGAGCACCTTGGCGACAAGGATCTGCGCCTGCTGGACGCCAGCTGGTTCCTGCCGGCCGAGGGCCGCAGCGGTCATGCGGAGTATCTGCAGCGGCACATCAAGGGCGCGGTGTTCTTCGACATCGACGCCATCTCCGACCATTCGACCGATCTGCCCCATATGCTGCCCACCCCGGAGGCCTTCGCGGAGGCCGCGGGCAAGCTCGGCCTGTCGCGCGAGGGGACGATCGTCATCTATGACAGCTGGGGCGTGCGCGCCGCCGCGCGGGTCTGGTGGACCCTGCGGGTCATGGGGTTCGACAATGTGCGGGTCCTGGACGGCGGTCTGAAAGCCTGGCTGGCCGAGGGTCGTCCGACCGAGGCGGGCGAGGTCACGCCGGCGCCGACGACCGTGACGCCGAAGTTCCGACCGGAGCTGGTGCGCGACGTCGAGGCCGTGAAGGGGCTGATCTCCTCCCGCGCCGCCCAGCTGGTCGACGCCCGCGGCGGCCCGCGGTTCCGCGGCGAGGCGCCGGAGCCACGCCCAGGCCTGCGGTCCGGCCATATGCCGGGGGCCCTGAACGTGCCCTTCGACAGCCTGATCAACAGCCAGGGTCGGATGAGGTCAGCCGCCGAACTGCAAGCGATTTTCGAGGTTTGCGACGTGGATCTCGGCAAGCCGATCGTGACCACCTGCGGGTCGGGGGTCACGGCCTCTGTCCTGGCGCTGGGCCTTGCCAGGCTCGGCCTGGACAAGACCCCTGTCTATGATGGGTCCTGGAGCGAATGGGGCGGCCGGTCCGACACGCCGGTGGAGACCGACCTCTGAACCTGCGGCTCGCGACGCCGGGGGATATCCCGGTTCTTCCGGATATCGAGCGGTCGGCCGGCCAAGCCTTCCGAGGCGGCGAGCAGGACTGGATCGCTGACGATCAGGTGACGCCCGCGGAGGCCTATCCCGCCCTGGTGGCGGCCGAACGGGTCTGGGTGGGCGAGGTCGACGGCGCCGTCCGCGGATTCGTTCAGATCGAGGTCCTCGATCACGACCTCCACATCTGGGAGTTGGCGGTCGCCCTCGACTGGCAAAAGCGCGGACTAGGGCGGACGCTCATGGCCCAGGCCCTTGATATCGGGCGAAGGCGGGGTTGCGCCGCGGCGACGCTGACCACCTTTCGCAATATCGCCTGGAACGCGCCGTTCTATCGGGGGCTCGGCTTTGAGATCCTTGAGGCGCCCTCTGCCCGGCTTGCCGCCATCCTGGCGTCCGAGGCGGGGCGCGGCCTGACCGACCGCTGCGCGATGGCCAGCAAGCTCTGACGGGCGGCTTGATCCGGTCGCGGCCTGGGCCCTAAGTGCCGTGAGCAGTCCAATCGAGTTCCCCATGGCCGAAGACACCCGCCTGATCCACGCCGGCGCCGGCGACCAGCCCCTGGTCAAGACTGTGAGCCCGCCGATCCAGAAGGGCTCCACCGTGCTGCTGCCCAATGCGGCTGCGCTCTATGACGACGACCACTTCATCACCTATGGCCGCCAGGGGCTGGCCGCCCACGACGCCCTGCGGGCCGGTCTGTGCGAGCTGGAGAACGCCAAGGGGGTCTGCCTCTATCCGTCGGGGGTCGCGGCGATCAGCGGGGCCTTGCTCGCGGTCCTGAAGGCCGGTGACGAGATCCTGGTCGTGGACAACACCTACAAGCCGACCCGCCGGTTCTGCGATCATGTGCTGAAGCGGTTCGGGGTGAGCACCCGCTATTATGACCCGCGCCTGTCGCCGGAAGAGCTGGTCGGCGGCGCCTCGGACGCCACCCGCCTGATCCTGCTGGAGAGCCCGGGTTCGCTGAGCTTCGAGATGCAAGATATGGCGGCGATCGCCCGCCTGGCCCGCGCGCGCGGCATCCTAACCATGGCCGACAACACCTGGGGGTCCGGGCTAATCTACAAGCCTCTGGACCACGGGATCGATCTGAGCGTCCAGGCCCTGACCAAATATGTCGGCGGCCATTCCGACGTGTTCATGGGCTCAGCCGCCGCCCGCGATCCCGCCCTGGTGAAAGCGTTGGAGGACGGTGTCCTGCACCTCGGCTGGGCGGTCGCGCCGGAGGACGCCTATCAGATGCTGCGCGGCCTTCGGACGCTGGCCGTCCGCATGGCCCGCCACGGCGAGAGCGGCCTGAAGGTCGCAGCCTGGCTGCGCGACCAGCCCCAGGTGCTGCAGGTGCTGCACCCCGCCCTGCCCGGCTGTCCAGATCATGAGCTCTGGGCCCGGGACTATACCGGCGCCTGCGGTCTGTTCGGCTTCCTGCTCAAGCCGGCCTCCGAGGCGGCGGTGGCAGCCTTCCTCGACGCCCTGGAGATCTTCGGCCTCGGCTTCTCCTGGGGCGGCTTCGAGAGCCTGGCCATCTCCTGCGACGAACAGCTGAAGACCCGCAAGTTCCTGCGGACCTATCCCGGCCCGCTCATGCGGCTGCATGTGGGGCTGGAGGATCCCGCCGACCTGACCGCCGACCTCGCCAAGGGCTTCGCGGCGCTCGACGCCGCGGCCTAGGGGCGCGAGAGCCGCGTCATCAGCAGGGCGGCGCGCTTGGTCTGGCGATCCAGGCTGTCGATCGCCATGGTCTCGCCCGGCGCATGCGCCCCCTCGCCCGCTGCGCCCAGGCCGATCAGTCCGTCGATCTTGTCGGCGACGAAGGCGATGTCGCCCGCGCCGCGCTTCAGGGGATCGAGTTCCGCCATGGGCGCGAGGCCAAGGTCGCGGTTCACCTCATTGAGCTTCCCCAGCAGCACCCGCGAGCCGGCGGTGGGCGCCATGGCGGGATAGCCCTCGGTGAAGGTCATCTCGGCATGGGCGCCGGTCAGGCTCTGGGCGACGATCGCCTTCATCTTGGCGACCATCCGCTGGGTCTGGTCGTTGGAGAGCGTGCGCAGGTCGCCCCGCGCCATGGCGGTTGCGGCGATGATGTTGGACTTGCCCGTCGCCGTCCCGCCGGTCTCGGCGGCGTTGAGGTCGGCCGAGGCGCCGCCCAGGATCAGGCCGACATTGTAGGTGGCGTTCGGCTCGCGCAGCTCGCGGCGGAACTGGTCGAGAATCCGGGCGAGTTCATAGATCGCGCCATAACCCGAGGCGTCGCTGAACACGCCCGAGGAATGGCCGGGCTTGGCCTTTACCGTCACCGTCCAGGTATTGGAGGAGCGCCGGGCGATCGAGCCCATGTCCTTGCCGCCCTCCTGGGCCAGGCCTTCGAACTCCAGCGCCAGGTCGCTCTGGCCGGCGGCGTCGATCAGATCCTTGCGGGCGATGGAGGTCGGCGCGCCCTGGCGCTCCTCGTCGCCGGTCAGCACGATGGTGATGTCGGCGCCCTTCAGGGTCCCGACCGATTGCATGGCCCGCAAGGCGCCGACCATGATCACCAGCCCGCCCTTCATATCGTTGACGCCCGGGCCTTCGACGATGTCGCCCCTGCGGACGAAGGTCTGGAAGGGGCTGTCCTTCTCGAACACGGTGTCGAGGTGGCCGATCAGTAGCATGCGCTTGCCGCGGCCCGTGCCCTTGTGTGTGGCGATGATGTGCCCCGCCCGGCCGGCCGCAGCCATGGGCGCCCAGCGCACGGTGAAGCCCAGAGGTTCCAGCTCCGCGCGCATCATCTGGCCGACCTGCTCGACGCCGGCGAAGTTCATGGTGCCGCTGTTCACATTGACCAGCTTCTCAAGCAGGGCGAGTTCGCGGGCGTCCTCCGCCCCTGCGGCGGCCACCAGCTTCTGCTCCTGAGCGCTCAATCCGGCGGCGGCGGCCGGGCTGGCGGCGGCCAGGGCGAGGACGGCGAAGGCGGCTGCGGCGAGCGGGCGGATCATGGGCGAACCTGAAGTCATGCGGTCGAGGGAGGCGGACTTTCATCGGCTGAACGGCGCAAGACAAGGGCCAGACGCCAGCCCGAGGTCTGGAGACTGATCTCGATCAAGGAACTGGCGCCCGCCCGGCGCGTAGGTGAGGCCTCGATACGGAGGATTCCCATGAACACCCAAGATCACACCTGGATCGTCGTCGCTGATGGCGGCAAGGCCCGCGTCTTCGAGGAGCGCGAACGGCACGGGGACCTGCACGAACTGGCCGACTGGCGCGAAAATCACGGCGGCGAGGATGTCTCGCACGCCCACCGCCACGCCCAGCACGCCACGACCGATTCCCCCAAGGCCGCGGCCGAAGCCGAATTCCTGCAGGACCTGGCCGGACACATCGACATCGCCGCCCGCAAGAAGGCCTTCGACAAGCTGGTGCTGATCGCCCCGGCCAAGGCCATTGGCGTCCTGCGCAGCGCGCTCAAGACGGAGGCCCACGACCGGATCGAACTGACCGATTCCCACGACCGCACCCACGAGGACGCCCGCACCCTGAAGGAGCACCTCCACAAGCTGCGGATGCCCTGATCCCACCGCCGCATCGCCCTTGATTCGCGCTACGTCAGCGTGAGCAGATGGACGCCAAGTTCATAAGGGAGATGCGGCATGGGTCCGTTCAAATTGCTCATCGACGGCCAGCTGGTCGACGGCGACGCCACGATGTCGGTGATCAATCCGGCCAATGAAGAGGTGCTGGCGGAATGCCCCCGCGCCTCCAAGGCCCAGCTGGACAAGGCGGTCGCCGCCGCCAAGGCCGCCTTCCCCGCCTGGGCCGCCCGCCCCATCGCCGAGCGCAAGGCCGCGCTCAACGCCATGGCCGACGCCATTCAGGCCGACCTGCCGAACCTGGCCCGCATCCTGACCCAGGAACAGGGCAAGCCGATCAATGACGCCATGGGCGAGGTGTTCGGCTGCGCCGCCTTCTTCCGCTACTTCGCCGCGCTCGATCTGCCGGTGAAGGTGATCCAGGACAATGAGGCCGGCAAGGTCGAGGCCCGTCGCCGCCCGCTGGGCGTGGTCGGCGCCATCGTGCCGTGGAACTTCCCCCTGATCCTGATGGCTTTCAAGGTCCCCGCCGCTCTGCTGGCCGGCAACACCGTGATCCTGAAGCCCGCGGCCACCACGCCGCTCTCGACCCTGCGCATCGCCGAGCTGGTCAAGGACCTGCTGCCGGCGGGCGTGCTCAACGTGATCTCCGACGCCAACGACCTGGGCGGCGCCATCACCGCCCATCCGGATATCCGCAAGGTCTCCTTCACCGGCTCCACCGAGACCGGCAAGAAGGTCATGGCCGGCGCGGCCGAGGCGCTGAAGCGCGTCACGCTGGAACTGGGCGGCAATGACGCCGCCATCGTGCTGGAGGGCTCCGACCCCAAGGAGACCGCGCCGAAAATCTTCCAGGGCGCCTTCCAGAACTCGGGCCAGGTCTGCATCGCCATCAAGCGCGCCTATGTGCACGAGAGCATCTACGACGCCATGTGCGACGAGCTGGTCAAGCTGGCCAATGCGGCCGTGGTCGGTGACGGCCTGCAGCAGGGCGTGACCCTCGGCCCGTTGCAGAACAAGACCCAGTTCGAAAAGGTCCTGGGCATCATCGAAAGCGCCAAGGCCGACGGCAAGGTGATCGCCGGCGGCGCCCGCGCCACCGAGAAGGGCTACTTCATCCAGCCGACCATCGTGCGCGACATCACCGACGGTACGCGCCTGGTCGATGAGGAGCAGTTCGGTCCGGTGCTGCCGGTTATCAAGTTCAAGGACGCCGTCGACGCCGTGGCCCGCGCCAATTCCAGCGACTACGGCCTGGGCGGCTCAATCTGGTCCAAGGACCTCGACAAGGCCTGGGACCTCGCCTCGACGATGGACACCGGCACGGTGTGGATCAACAAGCACGCCGACCTCGCCCCCAACATTCCCTTCGGCGGCGCCAAGCTGTCGGGCGTGGGCACGGAGCTGGGCGAAGAAGGCCTGAGCGAGTTCACCCAGCTGCATGTGATCAATATGGCGCGGGCCTGAGGCTCGCCCTGCCCTCGCCGGCGACGGCGAGGGCAGACCCGCCCCGCGCGGCGATCGCGGGCTTCCAAGCGCAATCCAATCACGCCATGGGATAGGCTCGTCGCCGCACCCAAGGATTGCGCATGCCAGGGCCAGACCTGCTCCTCGTCAATGGCAAGTTCACGACCCTGGACCGGTCGCGCCCCACGGCGACTGCGGTCCTGATCCGCGACGGACGGTTCGCCGTGGTGGGAGACGAGGCCGAGGCCCGCGCCGCCGCGGGGGCGGAAGTCCAGGTCATCGACCTCGAAGGGCGGCGGGTCATTCCCGGCCTGATCGACAGCCACATGCACGTCATCCGGGGCGGGCTGAACTACAATATGGAGCTGCGCTGGGATGGCGTCCCCAGCCTGTCCGACGCCATGGCCATGTTGAAGGCTCAGGCCCAGGTCACGCCGCCGCCGCAATGGTTGCGGGTGGTCGGCGGCTTCAGCGAGCACCAGTTCGCCGAGAAGCGTCTCCCGACCCTCGATGAGCTCAACGCCGTGGCGCCCGAGACGCCGGTCTTCATCCTGCACCTCTACGACCGCGCCCTTCTGAACCGGGCGGCCCTGCGCGCCGTCGGCTACACCCGCGACACCCCCGACCCGCCGGGCGGCCAGATCCAGCGCGACGCCGCCGGAGAGCCCACCGGCCTGCTGCTCGCCCAGCCCAACGCCACGATACTCTATGCGACCCTGTCTCGGGGCCCGAAGCTGCCGCGGGAGTATCAGCTCAACTCGACCCGCCACTTCATGCGCGAGCTCAACCGGCTGGGCGTGACCGGGGTGATCGACGCCGGCGGCGGGGCGCAGAACTATCCCGACGACTATGCGGTCATCGAGAAGCTCCATGCCGAGGGCGAGATGACCGTGCGGGTCAGCTATAATCTCTTCACCCAGAAGCCCAAGGAAGAGCTGGCCGACTTCGCCGGATGGGCCAGGCAGATCACGCCGGGCCAGGGCGATGATCTCTACCGGCACAACGGGGCCGGCGAGATGCTCGTCTACAGCGCCGCCGACTTCGAGGATTTCCGGGCGCCGCGCCCCGAGGCGCCAGCGGGCATGGAGAGCGAGCTCGAGCCGGTGATCCGCCTGCTGGTCGAGAACCGCTGGCCCTGGCGCCTGCACGCCACCTATGACGAGACGATCGACCGGGCGCTCGATGTGTTCGAACGCGTCAATCGCGACGTGCCCTTCGACGGGCTCCACTGGTTCTTCGATCACGCCGAGACCATCAGCCCGCGCAATATCGACCGCATCGCCGCCCTGGGCGGCGGGATCGCGATCCAGCATCGGATGGCCTATCAGGGCGAGGATTTCGCCGCCCGCTATGGCGAGACGGCCGCCGAGGTCACGCCGCCGATCGGTCGCATGATGGCCGCCGGCCTGCCGGTCGGCGCAGGCACCGATGCGACCCGGTCGCCAGCTACAACCCCTGGGTCTCGCTCAACTGGCTGGTGACGGGAAAGACCGTCGGTGGCATGCGGCTCTATCCGCCGGCCAACCGCCTGGATCGCGAGTCCGCTCTGCGGCTCTGGACCGAGGCCAACACCTGGTTCTCCAACGAGGCGGGCAAGAAGGGGCGCATCGCCGTCGGACAGCTGGCCGATCTCGCGGTGCTGTCGGGCGACTATTTCAGCGTGCCGGAGGACGAGATCCCGCACCTGTCCTCCGTGCTCACCCTGCTGGGCGGCAGGATCGTGCATGGCGAGGGCGGGTTCAGCGGCCTGGCCCCGGCCCTGCCCCCGCCCATGCCCGACTGGGCGCCGGTCCGAACCTTCGGCGGCTATCAGGGACGGCGCGCGCCCGGCAGCTTTATGACCTCAGCCTGCGCCTGCGCGAACGCCTGCCAGGTTCATGGCCACGACCATGCGGCCGGCGCATCCGCGCCGAGCGCGGATCCCCGTGGGTTCTGGGGCGCCCTGGGCTGCGGCTGCTGGGCGGTCTAGCGCCGCCGGCTTGCCCGCGCCCTGGCGAGGCCCTAGATTGTGCTTCAGGTCGGCAGTTCACCTAGGCGTCGCTGCCCCGCAAGGGGAGCTAAACCTGCCGGAGTTTCCATCGACAGACACTTGTCCCGTGCCGCGTCGTAAGCCAGCGACCATCGACAGTTCTCCCTCGGCACGCCCTTGAGGATGAGTGATGTCCAAGACCGCCTTCCCCTTCGTCGCGAAGGATGTATCCGCGCTCGCCCGCGCCCTGGGGCGCGAGCTGGAGGCCAGCGACAGCAAGCCGGGCCACGTTCAGCTGCTGAACATGCTGAGCCGCTCCGCGGGCTATCAGAACTTCCAGCACTTCCGGGCCCAGGCCGAGGCCCAGGCGCGGCTGGAGCGGGAGCCCCCGCCCGCCGACCCGGTCGATCACGTGCTGGTCGAACGGCTGGCGCGCAATTTCGACGGCGCGGGTCGCCTGATCCGCTGGCCCAGCAAGACCAGCCACCAGCATCTCTGCCTGTGGGCGCTGTGGGCCCGCATCCCCGCGGAACAGGTGTTCTCCGAGGCCGCGTTCAACGATCTGATCAAGGCCGCCCATCTGTTCGGGGACCACGCCCTGCTGCGCCGGGAGCTGATCAATTATCAGATGGTGTCACGGACCCAGGACTGCCGGGACTATCGGCGGATCGAGCAGCGCCCGCCGGCCGAGGCGATCGCCCTGATCCGGCATCTGGCGCCGCGCCCGGGTCCCTGAGGGGTGGCGCGCCCTGCAGGACTCGAACCTGCGACCGTCCGCTTAGAAGGCGGATGCTCTATCCAGCTGAGCTAAGGGCGCCCAGTCGGGCCGCGGTCAGTGCGTCCAGGGTTGCTTGCGGCCGTAGGCGAAATTGTCGGCGTAGGCCTTGATGATGCGCTTGGGGGCCTTGGGCTCGGTGATCTGGAAGGCGATGCCGTGCTTCTGGGCGTAGGCCACGGCCTCGTCGCGGGTCTCGAACGCCAGGCGGACCTGACCGTCGGTGTCCGTGGTCTGGGTCCAGCCCATCAACGGATCGGAGGCTCTGGCCGAGGCCGGCGCGAATTCCAGCAGCCAGTCCTTGGTCTTGGCCTTGCCCGATTGCATGGCGTTCTTGGCCGGACGGTAGATGCGCGCGAGCATGTTCGTTCCTTCAAGTCCGTAGGTGGCAAGTCCGTCTTCGGCCATCGCCGTCATCGTCGTGGTCGGGGCGAAAGGATTTGAACCTTCGACCCTCTGCTCCCAAAGCAGATGCGCTACCAGGCTGCGCTACGCCCCGAGGCACGCCGATTGGCCCTGCGATATAAGGCTTTGCATCTTATCGCAATCGCCTGGGCGTCTTCAGCCGGGTTTGTGCATCAGCTTGAAGACGCCCGAGGCGCGGACCACATCGTGGCCGCCGACATAGGCGCGACCTTCGACGAAGGCGATATCGCGGGTCGTCCGCGTCGCCTTGGCTTCGCCCATGACCCACTCCCCGACCCGCGCCATGTGCAGGAAGTCCACCGACAGGTGGATGGTGACCCCGGTCTTGCGCGCCGCGCGCCAGGAGGCGGCCGCCAGCAGCCCGTCCATGAAGGCGGTCAGCATGCCGCCATGTACCAGGCCCAGACCGTTGGCGTGCCGCGGCAGGGCGAAGAAGGCCTGCTCTGTGAACTCGCCCGGGGTCTCCCGGTGGAAGTAGGGCCCGTTGTGGGTCGAGAAGGCGCCGCGCCCGCTGGAGCGGATGAAGCCCGCAGGCGGAGGCGGTATGATCTCGCCCGGGGCGTCGGCGTCCGTGGTCACTGCTAAGGCTCCTGGGGCGATGTCAGCCCGATTTCGTAGAGGTGCGGCCAGTTCTTGCCGGTGACGAACAGCCGGTCGTGCTCGCGGTCATAGGCTATGCCGTTCAGGACCGAGTCGGCGTCGAGGCTCAACTTGGTTTCCGGCAGGCCGGTGAGATCGATCCAGCCCGTCACCTTGCCGCTTTTGGGATCAATCCGGGCGATCCGGTTGGTCAGCCAGATATTGGCCAGGACCTCGCCCTTCACGAACTCCAGTTCGTTGATGCGCATTACGGGCTGGCCGTCCGCCGTGACCTTCAGGCGCCGGATCTCCTTCAGGGTCACTGGATCGAGGAAGCGCAGATAGGGGGTGCCGTCGCTCATGATCAGCGACTTGCCGTCCTGGGTGAGCGCCCACCCCTCCCCCGGATACTGGAACACAGCCTTGCGGGCGAAGGTCTTCAGGTCCCAGCGGAAGCCGAAGCCGTCCTGCCAGGTCAGGCTGATGATGTCGTCGCCCCAGTTGACGATGCCCTCGCCGAACAGCCCCGGCGGGATGGCCTGGGACTGCAGGACCGCGCCGTCCTTAAGCCGGACCTTGCGCAGGAAGGACCTTCCTTCCTGGCCCGTGCTCTCGAACAGGTCGCCGTTCAGATAGAACAGGCCCTCGGTATAGGCCTGGTCGTCATGCGGAAACGTCGCCTTGATGCGGTAGCCATAGACCGGCACGGCCGCCTGGGCGGCGCAAACCGCGACGACCGCCAGGCCCAGGGTGACGGACAGGGCCCATTGCGCCAGGCGGGCGGCGGACGTGCGGAGGGCGTGACTCAACAAGGCGGCGGGCTCCCGCACGAAGACAGGCCTCACCTTTGCGGAAGCTTTCCGGCCGATGCAAGGCCGCGGGGTCAGCCCAGTCCGTCGGACTCGATTTCGGCCACGACCAGGCCCTTGGGGCCTTCGGCGAACCGCACCATCACGTCGTCGCCCGGCTGAAGGTCTTCGATGCCGGCGCGGCGCAGGGTCTCGATATGGACGAAGATGTCGCCGGGTTCGCCGTCACGGACGACAAAGCCATAGCCCTTGGCCCGGTTGAACCACTTGACCTTGGCCCGCTCCAGCGGACCGCGCGCGGCGGGGGGGCGTCGGACCGGGCGGGACTGAAACCCGCCGGTCTGGCGATCGAACGCGCCGGTGCCGCCATGCCGATCATAACTGTCACGATCGCGGCGGAAGCTGTGCGCCTCGTCATGGCGTCGACGCTCGCCGGGAGGCGGCGCGGAGGTCTCGTCGAGATTGACCACTTCCGAAACCTGCCAGCCCTTGGGGCGGCGAACCACGTCGCACACGATCACGGAGCCTTCCAGGGCGCTTTCGCGTCCCGCGTTCCGCAGAGATGTCACGTGCAGCAAGACATCCTTAAGGTCCGTCTGGCCAGGATCGTCGGGCACGATGAAACCATAGCCCTTACCGGCGTCGAACCATTTGATGCGACCGCTGATCCGCACCGCGTCGTCGTGCGAATCCACTCCCTCGTATTCGTAACCAGACATTTGCCCCTCTGGCCCGGTCTCCCCCGATCCTTTCGGACTTGGCCAACTATAACACTGTTCTCGTATTAGGAGAGCCGTCAATGGGGGTTTTTCGCCTGGCGCACGCATAGGGTGCAAAGTTCTAGCCAGAAGCGATTATTCCCGGGGCGGAACCGGGCGTGCGGATTCAGAAACACAGCTGGCGGCCGGCGACACCCGGCCAGGAGGGGCCAAACGACGCTGGGGGGGAAGCGCGTCCGGACCAGTTCGCCTGGCAGTCCCTAGGGGAGTCGAACCCCTCTCTCCAGGTTGAAAACCTGGCGTCCTAACCGATAGACGAAGGGACCGCGTCGGCGAAGGAGGGCGTCTATATCCGCGTTCAGAGGGCTGCGCAAGCGGCCGATCAGGAGATTTGTCTGCGAAGATCGGCGACGTCCTCGATCTCCAGTTCCACGCTCTGCCGACCCTGCCAATCGTCCGGCTTCAGACGGCCGGCGATATGCAGCCCCCCGCCCTCTTGCAGCAGGCGTTTGCCGATCTCGGTGTCCTCGCAGCGCCAGGCGACGGCCTTGAGTTTGCCGCCGGAGGCGTCGGTCAGGGTGACGCGCACATGGCCGCCCTTGAGCGCCATGGCCCGCTCCACCCGGACATCGGCGCAGGCGAACATCGGCTCGGGATTGCCGGGGCCGAAGGGCGCCATGCGCTGGAACCCGGCATAGAGGCCCCGGTCGCAGGCGGCCGTGGTCACCAGGGCGTCGATCTCCAGGGCGTCGGCCTCGGCGGCGATCTCGGCCTCCGCGGCCATGTGCTCGCACAAGAAGGCCCGCAGCTCGGGAATGACGTCGGGTCGCACCGACAGGCCGGCCGCCATGGCGTGGCCGCCCCCGGCCAGCAGCAGGCCCGCCTCATAGGCCGCCTGGACCGCGCGTCCGAGGTCCACACCCGGTTGGGACCGGCCGGAGCCTTTGCCGATATTGGCGGCGCGATCGACGCCCACCACCATCACCGGCTTGCGATAGCGTTCGCGCAGGCGTCCGGCGACGATGCCGATGACGCCCGGATGCCAGCCGTCGGCGGCGACCAGGATCATCGGGGCGTCGGCCATGTTGCTTTCGCGCTCGATCACCCGAACGGCGGCCTCCAGCACCTCGCGCTCGACCTCCTTGCGATTGGCGTTGAGCTCGTCGAGCTCGGCCGCGAGGGCCTGGGCCTCGGCGGGGTCATCGGTGGACAGCAGTCGCGCGCCCAGGTCCGAGCGCCCGATCCGGCCGCCGGCATTGATTCGCGGCCCCAGGATGAAGCCGGCGTGGAACACGGTGGCCGGGCCCTGGGACTTGGCGACCTCCAGCAGGGCCTTGAGGCCGGGATTGCGCCAGTTGGACATCATCTTCAGGCCCTGGGTCGTCAGCGCCCTGTTGAAGCCCACAAGCTCGGTCACGTCGCAGATGGCGCCCATGGCGGCGAGATCCAGCCATTCCCGCAGGTCGGGCTCCTGACGCCCGTCGAACAGCCCCTGGCGGCGCGCCTCGCGATTCAGGGCGGCGAGCAGGACGAAGGTCACGCCCGCGGCGGCCAGCATGCCCTGGCCGGAGGTGTCGTCCGGGCGATTGGGGTTCACCAATGCGGCGGCGGCCGGCAGCTCGTCGCCACGCATCAGGTGGTGGTCGATGACCACGACCTCCAGCCCGACCTCGACCGCCGCGGCGATCGCCTCATAGGCGGCGGCCCCGCAGTCGACGGTGACCACCAGCTCGGCCCCCTCCTCCCGCAGACGCCGGAAGGCGGCGGGGGACGGTCCATAGCCCTCGGTGATCCGGTCCGGGACATAGATCGGCAGGTCCTTGCCCATGGCCCGCATCCAGCGCACCAGCTGGGCGGCGCTGGAGGCGCCGTCGACGTCATAGTCGGCGAACACCACCATCCGGCGGTCGCGCACCACGGCGTCGACCAGGATCGCGGCGGCGCGGTCCATGTCGGTGAAGCTGGAGGGGTCGGGAAACAGGGCCCGCAGGGTCGGGTTCAGATAGGTCTCGCCCATCTCCGCGGCGACGCCCCGGGACGCCAGCGCGCGGGCCAGGGGCTCGGACAGGCCCAGTCCCATCTGGTGGCGGCGCACGAGTTCAGGATCAGCCGGCCGCGCCCGCCAGGGCCGTCCGGTCAGGGACCGGGAGACGCCGAGATAGCCCGCTTGGGTCCCGCCATCGGCCATGGGGTCAGACCGGCCGCTTCATCCGCACTTCGCGCACCGTGCGGGTGGCCGAGTTCATGACCAGGGTGTGGGTGTGGACGAAGCCGCCCTCCAGCCGCACGCCGTCCAGCAGGGCGCCGTTGGTCACCCCTGTGGCGGCGAAGATCGCGTCGGCGCGCACCATCTCGTGCAGATTATACTTCTTGTCGAAGTCGGTGATGCCGACGCGGGCGGCGCGGGCCTTCTCATCGTGGCTGCGGAAGACGAGCCGGCCCTGGAACTGGCCGCCGACGCACTTCAGCGCGGCGCAGGCGAGCACGCCCTCGGGCGCGCCGCCCTGCCCCAGATAGAGATCGACACCGGTCGTCGGGTCGGCGGCGTTCATGACGCCGGCCACATCGCCGTCGGTGATCAGGTGGACGCGGGCGCCGACGGCCCGGACCTGGGCGATGATCTCGGTATGGCGCGGCCGATCGAGCACACAGACGGTGATCTCAGTGGGCTCAACACCCTTGGCGGCGGCGAGCGCCTGGATGTTCTCAGCCGGCGACTTGTCAAGGTCGATCACGCCTTCCGGATAGCCCGGCCCGCAGGCGATCTTGTCCATATAGGTGTCGGGCGCGTTGAGCAGGCTGCCCTTGGGCGCCCAGGCCATGACGGTCAGCGCGTTGGCCATGGCCTTGGCGGTCAGCGTCGTGCCCTCGAGCGGATCGAGCGCGATGTCGATCTTCGGGCCTTTGCCCTTCCCGACCTTCTCGCCGATGTAGAGCATGGGCGCCTCGTCGCGCTCGCCCTCGCCGATCACGATCTGGCCGTCGATGTTCAGGTCGTTGAGCGCGGTGCGCATGGCGTCGACCGCGGCCTGGTCGGCGGCGATTTCGTCCCCGCGTCCGACCAGCTTCCAGGCGGCGATCGCGGCGATCTCCGTGACCCGGACCGCGTCCATCACCAGACCGCGATCCAGAACTTCAGAACTCATCCGTGACTCTCCCGCCGTATCCCGGCTGAGCCGGGAATTATCTGCAGATTCTCAGATGCGCGCGATGCGCAAGAGCCGGGGTCTATCCAGGACCGATGGCAGATTCGCGATGCGGTCGATGGCCGCTGTCAGCACGGATTCCGCCACGGCATGGGTGGTCAGCACGATGGGAACGCCTTCGGCGTTCTCGACGGGCTTTTGCAGGAAGCTTTCGATCGACACCCCGGCCTCGGCCAGGGTCTCGGAGACCGCGGCGATGACACCGGGCTCGTCCTTGACCAGGAACCGCAGATAGGCGCGGCCCATGGACTTGGAGGGATCGACAGGGGTGAAGGGCGCCAGCGTCGCCGCGGGCCGCTGGAACACCGGCCGCACGGCGCCGGTCATGGCGTCGGCGATGTCGGCGGCCACGGCGGCGGCGGTCGGGCCCGATCCGGCCCCGGGTCCCTGGACGAAGATGCGTCCGATCCGCTCGCCCTCGATGAACAGGGCGTTCAACGCTCCGCCAGCCTGGGCCAGCGGATGATTGATCGGGGCCAGAGAGGGGTGCACCCGCACCAGCACGCCGTCCGGCGAACGGTCGGCCGAGGCCACCAGCTTCACCCGGTAGCCCAGGTCACGGGCCAGCTTGATGTCCATGAGATCGACGCCGTCGATCCCCTCGATCTCGGCGGCGGCGAAGTTAGGGGCGCAGCCGAAGGCCAGGGCGGCCAGAATGGTGATCTTGTGGGCCGCATCGAACCCGCCGACGTCCATGGTCGGGTCGGCCTCGGCATAGCCCAGGCGCTGGGCCTCGGCGAGCACATCGGCGAAGGCGCGCCCGGTCGCCTCCATCTCGGTCAGGATATAGTTGCAGGTGCCGTTGAGGATGCCGGCGACGCTCTTGATGTCGTCGCCGACCAGGGCCTCGCGCATCATCTTGACGGCCGGGACGCCGCCCATGACCGCGGCCTCGAACAGCAGGGGCGCGCCATTGGCCTCGGCGAGTTCGGCCAGCGCCGCGCCGTGCTCGGCGATCAGGGCCTTGTTGGCGGTGACGACCGGCTTGCCCAGCTTGAGCGCCGCCTCGACGGCGGCCTTGGCCGGGCCGTCGGAGCCGCCGATCAGCTCGACGAACAGGTCATTGTCCGGCGACGAAGCCAGAGCCACGGGATCGTCGAACCAGGGCAGGTTCGAGATGTCGAACGGCCGAGGCCGCGAGCGCGACCGCGCGGAGACCCCGGTGATCTGCGTCACCCCCCCAGCCGGGGCGAAACCCGGCCGGTCGGAGAGGAAGTTCAGCAGGCCGGTTCCGACCGTGCCCAGACCGGCGACGCCGATACGCCAGGTTTTACCACTCATTGCGCCGCCAGGGTGTTGTGGGCCCGGCCGAGGATCTCGTCGGCGTTGGCCAGGAACTTCTTCACATTGCGCGCGGCCTGGCGGATGCGGTGCTCGTTCTCCACGAGACCGACCCGGACGAAGCCCTCGCCATATTCGCCGAACCCGATGCCGGGGGCCACGGCGACGCCGGCTTCCTCGATCAGGAGCTTGGAGAACAGCATGGCGCCGGCGGCCTTGAACTGCTCGGGCACCGGGGCCCAGGCGAACATGGAGGCCGGCGGCGAGGGAATGTCCCAACCGGCCCGCTTCATCGATTCCACCAGGGTGTCGCGGCGGCTCTTATAGGTGGCGCGGATCTCGTCGACGCAGTCCTGCGGGCCGTTGAGGGCGGTGGCCGCGGCGACCTGGATCGGGGTGTAGGCCCCGTAGTCCAGATAGGACTTCACACGGGCCAGCGCCGAGCAGATGCGCGGATTGCCGACCACCATGCCGACGCGCCAGCCGGCCATGGCGTAGGTCTTGGACAGCGAGTTGACCTCGACGGCGATGTCCTTGGCGCCTTCGACCTGCAGGATCGACGGCGGCGGGTTGTCGTCGAAATAGATCTCGGAATAGGCGATGTCGGAAATGACCAGCAGGTCGTGCTTTTTCGCCAGCGCCACGGCGTCCTTGTAGAAGTCCAGATCCACGCACTGGGCGGTCGGGTTGGACGGATAGGACAGGATCAGCACGCTGGGCGCCGGGCTCGACTGGCGCATGGCGGCGCTGACGCCGGACAGATAGGCCTCGGGCGACGGGGCCGGCAGATGGCGGATCACCCCGCCGGCCATGATGAAGCCGTAGGCGTGGATCGGATAGGCCGGGTTCGGGCAGAGGATGACGTCGCCGGGCGCGGTCAGCGCCTGAGCCAGGTTCGCGAAGCCTTCCTTGGATCCCAGGGTGGCGATCACCTCGGTGTCCGGGTTCAGCCTCACGCCGAAGCGGCGGTCATAATAGCCGGCCATGGCGCGGCGCAGGCCGATGATGCCCTTGGAGGCCGAATAGCGGCCGGCCTTGGGGTCCTTGGCGGTCTCGATCAGCTTGTCGACGATGTGCTGCGGCGTCGGCATGTCGGGATTGCCCATGCCGAAGTCGATGATGTCCACGCCCTTGGCGCGGAGCCCCGCCTTGAGGCGATTGACCTCTTCGAGAACGTAGGGCGGGAGGCGTTTGATACGATGGAATTCGGGGGTCATTTGAAGCTCGTGCCGCAGTGTCGGCGGCGGTGGGGAGCTGAAGTCGCGCATGGATAGCCCCCGGGAAGGGGCGCGCCAAGCAGGTTCGAGGTAAATTGTGCCTCCGCGGGCCCCTTATTTCTTGGGCGGCGGAGGCGGTGTAGCTCGCGCCCGCGCTTGCTTGGCGAAGGCCTCGGTGTCGGCCGTGGTCGATTCGGGTCCGGTGACGCCGGGGCCGGCGTCGGCCTGGGCCTTCTGGGCGAAGCTGGAGGTGCCGTTGAGCGACCAGGTTCCCGGCGCCGTCGCGCGGCTGAGTTCGGCGCTCTGGGCTTCGAGCTCGGCGGCGGCCTTGCCCCAGGCGCGGTCGGCGCGCACGTCGGACGGCGCCGCGGGGATCTGGGCGAAGGTCGGGAACGGCTTGTTGCTGTGGGCCAGGGCGGTGATCTCGGGGGCCGCGGCCGAGGCCTTGTCGAGCGGCGCCGGCGCGAACGGATTGGCGCAGCCGGCCAGCCCGGCGCCGACCGCCAGGCAGCCGATCAGGCCGCCTGTGCGCAGGGCGTGTCGGCCGATCACGAAAAGTCGAAGCGATGCGTTCATTTCCGCCCTGGTCTTATGCCATGATCGCGTTTGACGAAAGAGCGCGTACGCCAAGCAGCGCGCCTCGCGGGAGAAGACGTCGATGAGCGAGCCCATGGTCGGCAAGTCGAAGCGCGGCGCCAAGGCGGAGAAGTCCAAGGCGAAAGCCCAGGGCAAGTCCGCCGCCAAGTCCGGGGCGGCGGCCGAAGCCGTCAAGACCAAGGCGAAAGCCAAGCCGGCCGAGGCTCCGACCGCCAAGCCCGCGAAGGCGCCCGAGCCGCCCAAGCCGCCCAAGGCCGCCAAGTCTGCGCCGCCCCCTGGGCCGTCGCCCCAGCCGCAACCCAAGCCCCAGCCTCAGGTTTCGGCCACGGCGGGCTTTGATCCCAAGACCCTCACCGCCGAGCAGCGCGAGGCGATGGAGAAGCTGTCGGCCAATCTGGCGCGGGCCGCCCTGACCGCCCAAGGCGCCATCGCCGAGGCGGCGCTGCGCCAGGCGGACCGTCCGGCGGCCCTGTCGCCGGACCCCATGCATGTGGCCCCTGCCCTCACCGATGTGATGGGCCGCATCGCCGCCCAGCCCGACCGCCTGGTCCGGGCCCAGGCAGATCTGTTCCAGCGCTATATGGAGCTGTGGCAGTCGGCCGCGCGCCGCGCCTCTGGGGAAACCCCTGAGCCCGTCGTCACCCCCGCCAAGGGCGACAAGCGATTCGCCGACCCCGACTGGTCCGACAATCCGGTCTTCGACGTGATCAAGCAGTCCTATCTGGTCACCTCGAACTGGCTGAATGCGCTCGTCTCGGACACGCCTGGCGTCGATCCGATGAACAAGCGACGGGTCGAGTTCTTCATGAAGATGCTCACCGACGCCTTCTCGCCGTCGAACTTCCTGGTCTCCAATCCGGCGGCGCTGCGCGAGGCCATGGCCACCCACGGCGAGTCGCTGCTGCGCGGCATGGAGAACTTCGCCGAGGACCTGGAGCGCGGCGGCGGTCAGCTGGCGATCAGCCAGACCGACTACGACATGTTCAAGATCGGCGAGAACGTCGCGACGGCGCCGGGCAAGGTGATCTTCCAGAACGACATCCTGCAGCTCCTGCAGTTCACGCCCACGACCGAGCAGGTCTACGAGATCCCGCTGGTGATCTTCCCACCCTGGATCAACAAGTTCTACATCCTGGACCTGCGCCCCGAGAACTCGATGATCCGCTGGCTCACCGACCAGGGGATCACGGTGTTCGTCGCCTCCTGGGTCAATCCGGACCAGACGCTCGCCACCAAGACCTTCGAAGACTACATGCGCGAGGGCATCTATGAGGGCACGGCCGCGGCCATGAAGCAGGCGGGCGTCGATGAGGTGAACACCGTCGGCTACTGCATCGGCGGCACCCTGCTCTCCTCCACCCTGGGCCACATGGCGGCCCGCGGCGACAAGCGGATCAAGTCCGCCACCTTCTTCGCCGCCCAGCAGGACTTCGCCGAGGCCGGCGACCTGCTGCTGTTCACCAACGAGGACTGGCTGAAGGACCTGGAGCAGCGGATGGACGCCGGCGGCGGCGTGCTGTCGGGCCAATCCATGGCCGACACCTTCAACGCCCTGCGCTCCAACGACCTGATCTGGTCGTTCTTCGTGAACAACTATCTGATGGGCAAGGAGCCCAAGCCCTTCGACCTGCTGTTCTGGAATTCCGACCAGACGCGGATGCCGAAGACGCTGCACATGTTCTATCTGCGCAAGTTCTACGGCGAGAACGCCTTGGCCAAGGGCGAGCTGGTCATGGACAATGTCCGCATCGACCTCAGCCAGGTGAAGACGCCCGTCTATGTGCAGTCATCCAAGGAAGACCACATCGCCCCGGCGCGGTCGGTCTATCGCGGGGCCAAGCTGTTCGGCGGACCGGTGACCTTCACCCTCGCCGGGTCCGGCCACATCGCCGGCGTGATCAATGCGCCGGTGGCCCAGAAGTACCAGCACTGGACCAATCCCGAGCTGCCGGCCACCGTCGAGGAATGGATGGCCGACGCCAAGGAGACCCCCGGCTCCTGGTGGCCGCACTGGAAGACCTGGCTGACCGCGCGCTCGGGCAAGATGGTCCCGGCCCGGGATCCGTCGAAGGGCCCGCTGAAGCCGATCGAGGACGCGCCCGGCAGCTATGTGAAGGTGAAATCCTAGGCGGGCGTCTTTGGCAGGGTTTTCAGCCGGATCAATACGGCCAGAGCGCCCACCGGCAGGGAGAACCTCAGGATCCAAGGGGCCAGGGGCGAAAGGCCCTTGGTCGCCCCGAACCCGAGCAGATTGACGGCGACGGGCACGACCCCGATCTGGCCGGTCGTCCAGTTCATCCAGACCGAGCCCAGGCCGACAAAGGCGCCCAACGCCCACCACCACTTGTGCTTCAACACGCGGCTGCGGGCGGCCGAGACCGCGGCCACCACCATCAGCAGCGGCGACAGGGCCACGGCCAGCAGGAAGGCGAGGTGCGCCGGGCCCTTGCCCCGCGCCCAGAAGGCGTTGGCCTTGACCGCATCTGCGCCGATCGGGGTCACGGTCACGTCGTCGGCCTGGTAGAGCTTGACGGTCTTGAACGGATCCTTGCCCGCAAGTTTCAGGCCCCGGTCATAGACGGTCTTCTCGCCGGTGCGCTCGACCGTCAGGTCCACCGCTAGGCTGCGACCGGAGAAGCCGTAGATGTAGTTGAGGGTGGTCTGTTCCCTCGTCGCCTTGGCGCCCGGCCAGAGCGGGCGGGTCCGGCTGGAGCTGATCAGCTTGATGCTCCACGGCGGATCGGCCGGGAACTTGGCGCGCAGCGCCTGGAACCGCGCATTGTGCCGCGGATCATTCGCGATCGCCGGCGACAGCGCCGGGTCGAGCACCGTCCAGTCGTCGCGCTGGATGGCGTCGATGAAACGGCGGCCCATGCGGTCGGCGTCCGGCTCGGCCTGCAGGCGCTCACAGCCCGCCAGGATCAGGGCCAAGCCCGCCAGAATCGCCGCCTTCGCCATTCGCACCGTCACCGCCTCCGCCCGATTTCGGCGCGACCCTAGAGGCGCGGGCCCCGGGCGGCAATCGACCGTGCGCCGATCAGGCGGCGACGAACTTCAAGGCGACGCCGTTGTTGCAATAGCGCAGGCCGGTCGGCGGCGGGCCGTCATTGAACACGTGGCCCTGGTGGCTCAGGCACTGGGCGCAATGATATTCGGTGCGCCGCATGCCCAGGGTGGTGTCGGTCTTGGTGCCCAAGGCGCCGGGGATGGACCGGAAGAAGCTGGGCCAGCCGGTGCCGCTCTCGAACTTCCAGTCGGACTTGAACAGCGGCAGGCTGCAGCCCAGGCAGGCGAAGACGCCCTTGCGGTGCTCGCCGAGCAGCGGGCTCGTGCCGGGGCGCTCGGTCCCCTCCTCCCGCATGACCGCGAAGCTCATCGGCGACAAGCGCTTGCGCCACTCGTCGGGGGCCACCTTGCGCCAGGGGGAGTTGGCATAGGCGTCCGCGGCGAGCGCGAGGCCCGGCGCCGCGGCGGCCAGGGCGAAGGCGGAGGAGATCAGGCGGCGGCGGCTGAGGTCGGGGAATTGAGTGCGCATGATGTGATGTACGGCCCGATCCGCGGAAAGGTTACATCCTGCGCCGAGTTTTTCAGGGCCGCCAGACGTAGAGCACGTCCGGCTCCTTCTCCATGTTGGTGGAGCCGTCGGTCTCGATCTCGATGACGAAGCCCCGCTTCTCGTAGAAGGCCCGGGCGCGCGCGTTCTTCTGGAAGGTCCACAGCCGGCGCTCGGCGCCGTTCTCCATCGCCTTGTCGAGCAGGGCCGGACCGAGCCCTCGCCCCTGGTGGTCCGGGTGGATGAACAGATGCTCGACCCAGCCGGGCTTGAACGCCACATAGCCGCAGATCGCCCCGCCCTCCTCCCAGACCCAGGTCTCGGTGTTGGGCATGAGCTGGTCGCGGAAATAGGCCAGGTCCTGCTCAGGCGTGAAGATGTCGGGCAGGAACGACAGGGAGGTCCGCACAGTATGCCTGTGCAGGCGCGCGATCTCGCCGGCTTCGGCCAGATCGGCGCGCCTCAGGCTCACAGGCCGGTCGCCTCGGGCAGGCCCAGCATGATGTTGAGGTTCTGCACGGCCGCGCCGGAGGCCCCTTTGCCCAGATTGTCCAACTGGGCGACCAGCCGGGCCTCGCCGCGATCGTCGTTGCCGAAGACGAACAGCTTCATCCGGTTGGTGCCGTTCAGGGCCTGGGGATCGAGATCGGCGACATAGCCGGCGGCCCCTGCGCGGGCCTTCTGCAGGGCGACGCATTCCTCCGCGCTGGCCACCGTGACGAAGGCCTCGCCGAGATAGGTGTCGGCCAGGGCCTCGCGCAGGTCGGCGGACTTGGGCTTGCCCGGCAGGGCCCAGAGCGGCAGCGGCACCTCGACGATCATCCCCTGGGCGAAACGTCCCACCGCGGGGGTGAACAGGGGCGGATGATCGAAGCCGCCGAAGGTCTTCATTTCCGGTAGATGCTTGTGCTGCAGGTTCACGCCGTAGGGGCGATAAGCGTCGTCGGTGCCGGCCGGGGCGGCGTGGTCTTCGAATTCAGCGATCAGTCCCTTGCCGCCGCCGGAATAGCCGGACACGCCATGCACGGTGATCGGCCAGTCGGCGGGGACCAGGTTTTCCTGGGTCAGGGGCCGCATCAGGGCCGTGAAGCCGGTCGGCCAGCAGCCGGGATTGCTGACCAGCCGCGCCTTGCGGATGGCGGCGCGCTGATCGCGGTCCATCTCGGGAAAGCCATAGGTCCAGCCTGAGGCGGTCCGATGCGCCGAGGAGGCGTCGATCACCCGAACCGTGTTGGAGGTGATCAGGCCGACGGCTTCCTTGGCCGCGTCATCGGGCAGGCACAGGATCACCGCATCGACGCCATTCAGCAGCTCGGCGCGGGCGTCCGCGTCCTTGCGGCGCGCGGGATCGATCGAGACGATCTCGAGGTCCGCGCGGCCCGCCAGCCGATCGCGGATCTGGAGACCCGTGGTGCCGGCCTCGCCGTCGATGAAGATGCTGTGGGTCATGCTGAAGATCCCGGTACGAAAAGCAGATGCCAGATAGCAGAAGGGGCGCCTCGGTTTCCCGAAGCGCCCCGTCCAAACGCGAGTTGTCGCGCGCGGTTTAGCGCTTCGAGAACTGGAAGCTGCGTCGAGCCTTGGCCTTGCCGTACTTCTTCCGCTCGACCACGCGGCTGTCGCGGGTCAGGAAGCCGTGCGGCTTCAGCACCGGGCGCAGGCCCGGCTCATAATAGGTCAGGGCCTTGGACAGGCCGTGACGGATCGCGCCGGCCTGGCCGGACAGGCCGGAGCCTTCGACCGAGACGATGACGTCGAACTGGCCCAGGCGGTCGGTGACCTCCAGGGGCTGGGCGATCATCATGCGCAGCACGGGACGGGCGAAATAGATTTCCTGATCGCGGCCGTTGATCGTGATCTTGCCCTTGCCGGGCTTGATCCAGACCTTGGCGATCGCGTTCTTGCGCTTGCCGGTCGCATAGGCGCGGCCTTGGGCGTCGATCTTGGGTTCGCGCGAGGCCGCATCGGGTTGCGGGTTCGACGAGAGGCTTTGCAGGGCCTCGAAACCTTGGGGTTCGGACATCTGGCTTACGCGCTCCGCACGTTCTTGGTGTTCAGGGCCGAGAAGGCGATGGTCTCGGGGCTCTGGGCCTCGTGCGGATGCTCGGCGCTGTTGTAGATGCGCAGGTGCGTCAGCTGCTTGCGGGCCAGCGGGCTTTCCTTGGGCAGCATGCGCTCCACGGCCTTTTCCAGGATCCGTTCCGGATACTTGCCGTCGAGGATCTTGCCGGCGGTGCGTTCCTTGACGCCGCCCGGGTGACCGGTGTGCCAGTAATAGATCTTGTCGGTCAGCTTCTTGCCGGTGAACTTCACCTTGTCGGCGTTGACCACGACGACGAAGTCGCCGCAATCGACGTGCGGGGTGTAGTCAGGGCGGTGCTTGCCGCGAAGACGCATGGCGATGAACGAGGCGAGACGGCCGACAACGGCGTTCTCAGCGTCGATCACGATCCACTTCTTCTCGACGTCGGCGGGCTTCAGGGAAGCCGTCGTCTTCTGCATGGGAACGGGTCCGTACGTTGTATTCACGGGAGGCGCCCGTGATCAGAGGGCGGGCGGATACGACACCCGGATCATGCTGTCAATCGGCGTGTCGCCGAAAATCGCACAAACCCTTGCTCGGTAAGGATTTGCGAGATCGGGTATTATAATACCGCGATCCCTAGACCCGTCGCACCCGCCAGGCGAAGGCGGTGGCGAGCGCCAGGACGATGGCCGCCATGATCTGGTGGGCCATGCCGAGCGCGATCGGCACGTGGGTCATCAGGGTGGCGACCCCCAGACAGGCCTGGAGCGTCACGGCGCCGGCCACGACGACGGCCAGGGTCTTGGCCTCCGGGCTCAGCTCGCGAGCGCGCCGGGCGGCCACCGCGGCGAAGATCGCGACGGCCAACACCGTGTAGGCCAGGATCCGGTGATTGAACTGCACCGCCGCCTGGCTGTGGGCGAGCGTCGCCCAGAGGCCGGCGCCCGCATAATCCTTGGGGAACAAGGCGCCGTTCATCATCGGCCAGTCGCTATAGACGAGCCCCGCATCGTTGCCGGCCACCAGCGCGCCGAGCAGGATCTGGGCGAAGATCAGGCCCATGAGGCCGAAGGCGTAACCGATCCAGGGCGTCTGGGCCTTGACTCGCGGCGCCCCGGCCCAGGCGTCCAGGGCGCTCCACACCATGGCGCTCAGCAGGATGAAGGCGAGACCCAGGTGGGTCGCCAATCGTTCCGGCGCGACGGAGACGCGCCCCGCCAGTCCGCTGGCCACCATCCACCAGCCGACCGCGCCCTGCAGCCCGCCCAGGGCGAACAGGCCGGCGCAGCGCCAGATGAGGCGGCGGGGCAACTCCCGGCGGATCAGGAAATAGGCGAAGGGAACGGCAAAGGCGAAGCCGACGATCCGGCCGAGCAGCCGATGGCTCCATTCCCACCAATAGATCGTCTTGAAGGCCGCCAGGCTCATGCCCTTGTTGAGCTGAGCGTACTGGGGGATCTCCTTGTAGCGGGCGAACTCGTCGTTCCAGTCCTGGGCCGACAGGGGCGGCAGGGCGCCGGAAACCGGCTTCCACTGGGTGATCGACAGGCCGGAATCCGTAAGTCGCGTGGCGCCGCCCACGACAACCATGGCCAGGACCAGGGCGGCGACGGCGAACAGCCAGATGGCGACCGGGCGCGACCGGTCGGAACGGAGGAAGGAGGTCATGGGGGTGACGGCAATTCCTTCAGAACGAACTGAGGGCTCCGCTACCTGAGATGCAGCCCCGCGTCCACGCTTGCGAATGGTCCCCGAACCGGGGATGGTCGCCCTTCCCGCCCACGGCAGAGCCAAGAGCCCCGGTCCAGACCATGCACGGCATCGGAATTCTTGGGGTCGTGCTGGTCGGCATGGTGGCCGGCTGGATCGCCACCCGGGTGCTGGGACGCCGCCAGGGCCTGTTTGCGAATCTGCTCGTTGGGCTTGCCGGGGCGCTGCTCGGCGGCTGGATCGCGGACCTGCTGGACGTCCGGTTCGGCGGCGTGCTGGGCGGCCTGGCGGTCTCGACCGTGGGGGCGATCCTACTGCTCTCGGTCCTGACCCTGCTGCGCCGCAGGTGACAAGCCCGGCCGCGGGCCTGTACACGCCGTGCATGACCGCACGCGTACGCAAACTCATCGGAGGCGCAGGCCTCCTGGTGTTCCTGGCCTTCTACATCTGGGCCGCCACCGCCGTGTCCGATCGGCTCCCCGACAATATGGTGGTGAAGCTGATCTATTTCGCCGTGATCGGGACCGCCTGGGGACTTCCGCTCCGGCCGCTGCTGGCGTGGATGAACCGCGGAAAGTAGCCGCTGCGAATTTGCGCTTGCCCGGCCGACGCAAGGCGTTAGAAGACCCCTCCACCGATGTCGGGGCGTAGCGCAGCCTGGTAGCGCACTTGACTGGGGGTCAAGGGGTCGCAGGTTCAAATCCTGTCGCCCCGACCATCGGCGGACGACCAAGGGCTCCTCCCCCAGAGGAGCCACTCTTCTCCAAGATGTTCAAATGCAGGCCCCGGCGGGCCCTAGCTGCGCCCCAGCAGGGCGTCGAGCCGCGCCTTGGCGGCCAGCAGATCGTCGAGGGCGGAAGTGAGCCGCAGGCGGCTGGCGTCATCCAGATCGACATTGGCGAGCGACGGCGTGGGGCCGGATCCGGCGCGGATCGGACGCGGGCCGGCGGCGGCGAGCACCCGCTTCAGGCCCTCATCCTTGTGCAGCTTCTGCACGCCCTTGATGGTGTAGCCGTCCTCGTGCAGCAGGGTCTTGACCCCGCGCAGCACGGCGATGTCCTGGGGCCGGTAGAACCGCCGCCCCCCGGCGCGCTTCATCGGACGGATGAAGGAGAACCGCGTCTCCCAGAATCTCAAGACGTGCTGAGGCACGTCCAACTCATCGGCCGCTTCCGAGATGGTTCGAAAGGCGTCCGGGCCCTTGCTCACGGACTAGAGCGACCTCACCGCGACAGGGCGCGGTCGACCCGCGCCTTCATGACCTGCGACGCCCGGAAGCCTATCACGCGGCGCGGTTCGATGGCAGCGGGTTCGCCGGTCTTGGGGTTGCGGCCCATGCGGGCGCGCTTGGCGCGGACCTGGAATACGCCAAAGCCGGACAGCTTGACCTGTTCGCCGTCTTCGAGAGCGGTCGCCACCAGTTCGAGCGTCCGCTCGACCAGCTCGGAACAATCCTGGCGGGTCAGTCCGACTTCCTCGTGAACGGCCTCACAAAGGTCCGCTCGCGTTACCGTAGCGCCTTTCATACTCGCCCCTGCCCCAAGCTAAACACACACAGGACGGGTTCGATCGGTCGCCCGATCAGTCCGCCCTCGGAAACCTCTCATGACTTGATTGTCGCATCAGGTCAAAGACTTCAAGGGCTAGATTGCAGGAAGTCCTAAAGCCGCAGGACGCAGGCGCCCCAGGTCAGGCCGCCGCCCATGGCTTCCAGCAGCAGGAGCTGCCCCGGCTTGATGCGCCCGTCCGCCACGCCCTGGGCCATGGCCAGCGGGATCGAGGCGGCCGAGGTGTTGGCGTGCTCGGCCACCGTGGAGATCACCTTGCTCTCGTCGATCCCCAGCCGGCGGGCGACGCCTTCCAGGATGCGGCTATTGGCCTGGTGCGGAATGAACCAGTCGACATCGGCCACGGCGACGCCGGCGTCCTTGGCCGCGGCGATCACGGCCTCGGAGATGTTCACCACGGCGTGGCGGAACACCTGGTTGCCCTGCATGCGCAGATGGCCGATCTGGCCGTTGGTCGAGACCCCGCCATCCACATAGAGCAGATCCTGCTTGGTCCCGTCGGCGCGCAGGGCGAAGCCCAGGAGCCCGCGGTCGGAGATGTCACCCTCCCCTTCGCCCGGCTCCAGCACGACGGCGCCGGCCCCATCGCCGAACAGCACGCAGGTGCCACGGTCGGTCCAGTCCATCAGCCGGGTCATGGTCTCGGCCCCGATGACCAGGGCGCACTTGGCGCGTCCCCGGGCCACGAAGCCGTCGGCGGTCGACAGGGCGTAGACGAAGCCCGAGCACACGGCCTGGACGTCGAAGGCGATGCCGACCGGGCAGCCCAGCTTGCGCTGGACGATGGTCGCCACGGCCGGGAAGGTCAGGTCCGCTGTCGTCGTGCCGACGATGATCAGGTCGACATCGGCCGCGGTGCGACCCGCGGCCGCCAGGGCGCGCTGGGCTGCTTCGACGGCGAGGTCCGAGACAGCCTGATCCGGGGCGGCGCGGTGACGCTGGCGGATGCCCGTGCGCTCGCGGATCCACTCGTCGGTCGTGTCGACGATCTTGGCCAGATCGTCATTGGTCACCACCTCGTCGGGCAAGTAACCGCCGACGCCGGTGACGACGCTACGCAAAACCTTGGACACTCAGGACGGCTCCTCGACGGTGGGCTCGTGGCTCGCGGCCAGGGCGGCGCTGAGCCGCGTCATATTGCGTTCGATCTCGGCGGCGAAGTCGCCTTGCGGGAAACCGGCGGCCATTCGGACGGCGTCGCCGAAATCCCGGGCCTTGGCGCCACCATGGGACTTCACCACCACGCCGTTCAGACCGAGCAGCGGCGCGGCGCGGGGCGGATTGAGCTTCTCGCGGAAACCCAGCAGGCCGCTGCGGGCGAGCATGGCGCCCATCATCGACAGGGGCGAGCTGGTCAGGGCGGCCTTGAGCGCCGCCTCGACATAGCGGCCGGTGCCCTCGGCGGTCTTCAGCATCAGATTGCCGCTGAAGCCGTCGGTGACCGCGACATCGACGGTGTTCTTGGACAGGTCGTCGCCCTCGACGAAGCCGCGATAGTCCAGGTCGAACCGGCCGGACTTCAGCATGGCGTGGGCCTGGCGGACCTCCTCGTGGCCCTTTACGTCCTCGGACCCGATATTGATCAGGCCGACGGTCGGGCGCGCCACGCCATGAACCGCCCGGTGATAGGCCTCGCCCATGATCGCGAACTCGACCAGACGCTCGGCGTCGCAGTCGATATTGGCGCCCACGTCCAGCACCGTGGTCAGGCCCTTGGCGCCCGGCCAGTTGGCGACCAGGCAGGGCCGCTCGACGTCTACGCTCATCCGCAGGATCAGCATGGAGATCGCCATAAGGGCGCCGGTGTTGCCGCTGGAGACGGCGGCCAGGGCTTCGCCGGTCTTCACCGCCTCGACGGCGTTCCACATGGACGAGCCCTTGCCGCGGCGTAGCGCCGTGGCCGGCTTCTCGTCGGACCCGACGGCCTTCTCGGTGTGGCGCACCTCGACCCGATCCTTGAGCGCGGCCTGGCGGGCGAGCTCGGGGGCGATCTTCGCCTCGTCGCCATGCAGCAGGAATCGCACGCCCGGCAGGGCCTGGGCGGCCAGGGCGAGGCCGGGCACGGTCTCGCTGGGGCCGTAGTCTCCGCCCATCGCGTCGATTGAAATGACCTGAGTTTGGCTCACTTGGCGGCGTCCGGACCGGTGCTCATGCGCGGCCGGACGATACAGCCGGCGGTCTCGCTTGCAAACAAACGCGCCCTCACCCCTCGCCGCCCTTCAGTTTCAGGAGCGCCGCGAAGGGCGATTCCTCACGGGTCTCGGGCGTGTAGTCGAAGGTCGCTCCCGGCTTGCGGGGAAAGGGATCGAGGTTCAGGGCGAGATGCTCCAGGGCGTAGGCGGCGGCGTCGATCACGTCGCCCTCCAGCACGTCCGGCGGATCGGGCGCTTCAGGGTCGAGTTCGATCTCGCCGCCCTCCGACTCAGCCGGAGCATTGGGGCTGCCGGCCGGCACGACCCGCAGGTCGAAGCGGGTGTCGATCGTCTGGTCGAAGTCGTCGAGGGTCACGCCACAGGTCTGCTCGACCACGGCCAGCAGCCGCCCGTCGATCTCCGCGCCGTCCAGCCAGGGCCGGATGGTCATGTCGCACTGGAAGGACTTGAGGCTGACCAGATCCAGCGACTTGGCGAGCGTCTTGCGCGTCGCCTCGTCGGCCTCGAGCTTCAGCCGGACCGGGCCGCGGGCCAGATCGGCCAGGCGAATCGGATGGGTCCAGGTCATGCGACGGCTCCGGCGGTCGCGGCCCAGGGAACCGTGCCCGCCACCAGGGCGTCGAGCGGCGCGGCCGCAAGCGCCGCCTTCTGGGCCAGGATATAGGCGCTCAGCCGCGGCGCGCCGGCGGCGTCGGCGCCGTCGAACACCGTGCGGACCAGCAGGGCCTGCAAGGCGGTCTCGTCCGGCAGCGCGTCGAACGCGGCCTCATAGGACTTCACCCGGCCATAGAAGGCCTCGCCAAGCTTGCGCATCTTCTTGCCCACCGACAGGTCGCCGACGCCCATTTCGCGCAGGGCGTCGTCCAGGGACCGCACATAGGTGTCGAACAGCACCTGGGAAACCTCGGCGGCGACCGCGCCCTGACGCTTCAGGCGATCCAGCAGCAGCACCACGTGTAGCGAATAGAGTTCGAAGCGGCCCTCGACCGTGTCGGGGGCGCCGCAATCGCTGTACAGCAAGGGCTCGCGTGCCTGGGCGACGACGGCGGCATAGAGCGCGCGCCCCGCGGTTTGGGCGGGCCGGGGACGGAACAGACGATCCAGGAACATCTTGGCCTCGATTTCGCCCTCAGACGGGCTTAAGGGCGGCATTGCAGTAAGGGGCCGCGAGCGATAGGTCAAAGCCCAGGGAAAATGAACGGGTCCGATATGCTTCGACGCGCCGCCTATGCCGCCATAGCCGCCAGCCTGCTGGCCGTGGGCGCGTGTACGCCGATCACCACCTATTCGGGCTTTCAGGCCATCGAGGCCAATCCCAAGGACGTGAAGGTCGGAACCGACACCAAGTCCACCGTGCGCAATCGCCTGGGCTCGCCGTCCCAAACCTCCACCTTCGACCCGAACACCTGGTTCTATATCGACCAGATCAAGGCGACCGTGGCGTTCCGCAAGCCGGTCACCACGCGCCGCGACATCACTGCGATCCAGTTCGACAAGGACTCCGAAGTGGTGACCTCGGTGAACCAGCTCAGCCTCAAGGACGGCAAGGTCATCGCCTTCAACGGTCGTGAAACCCCGACCCGCGGCCGCGAGCTGACCATCATGGAGCAGCTGATCGGTTCGGTCGGCCGCGGCCAGATGCTGCCCAACGCCGAGGATGAGGGCGTTCCCGGCCAGCGTCCGGGCGACCGCCGCTAGTCCAAGACCCGATCTTTATACGGTCCTTATGCGCGCCTGATCGAAGGCGCGTGGAGACCTTACGCGCCTGAAGCGCAGGTTCGCCGCCTGATCCACGCGAGCGAACGCACATGCTTGATCTCCTTTTCCTGGCCCTGGGCGTGGGCTGCTTCATCGGGCTCGGCGCCTACGCCGCCGCCCTGAGGCGCGTCTGACCATGCTGGTGAGCCTGCTCTGGGCCGCCGGCGCCGTCGGCGTTGGCCTCTACATGATCGTCGCCCTGCTGCGACCCGATCGCTTCTGACGGACACATTTCCATGAACTGGCAAGGATGGGCGGAAATCGCCCTGACGCTGGCCCTAATCGTTGGATTGGGCTGGCCTATCGGCATTTATCTGGCGCGCGTCTGGCGCGGCGACCGCACGTGGCTTGATCCGGTGCTGAAGCCGGTGGAGGGCGCGATCTATGCGGCCTGCGGGGTGAAGCCCGACAAGGGGCAGACCTGGCTGGGCTACACAGGCGCGTTCCTGGCCTTCAGCGCGGCCAGCTTCGTGCTGCTCTATCTGATCCTGCGTTTCCAGAACCTGCTGCCGCTCAACCCGCAGGGATTTGCGGGCCTGACGCCGCACCTGGCGTTCAACACCGCCATCAGCTTTGTCACCAACACCAACTGGCAGTCCTATGTGCCGGAGACCACGGTCTCGACCTTCTCCCAGATGGCCGGCCTGACCTCGCACAACTTCCTGTCGGCCGCCGCCGGCATCGCCGTCGCCGCCGCCCTGGCCCGCGCCTTCGCCGCCAATCGGGGTGAGACCCTGGGCGATTTCTGGGTCGATCTGACCCGGATCAGCCTCTACGTCCTCCTGCCCCTCTCCCTGGTCATCGCGGTCGCCTTCGTCGGCCTGGGCATGCCCCAGACGCTCGCCGCCCATGTGGATGCGACGACCCTGGAGGGCGCCAAGCAGACCATCTCGCTCTATCCGACCGCTAGCCAGGAGGCGATCAAGCAGCTCGGCACCAATGGCGGCGGCGTGTTCAACGCCAATTCGTCCCACCCCTTCGAGAACCCTAACGCGATCACCAATCTCATCGAGATCGTGATCATGAACGCCCTGTCGTTCGGCTGCGTCGTCGCCTTCGGCCGGGTCGCCTTCGCGCACGCCGAGGCCCGGGCCCTGGTGGCCGTCATGACCATCCTGCTCAGCCTGGGCGCCGCGGCGATCTACGCCGCCGAAGTCCAGCCCGCGCCGGCCCAGGTCGCCGCCCACGCCGCGCCTGGCCCCAATATGGAAGGCAAGGAGGTCCGCTTCGGCGCACCCTCGACCGCCATCTGGACGGCGGCCACCACGGGCGCCTCGGACGGCGGGGTCAACGCCATGCATGACAGCCTGATGCCGCTTGGCGGCGGCGTGGCCCTGTTCCTCATCCAGCTGGGCGAGATCATTCCCGGCGGCGTGGGTTCCGGCCTCTACGGCATGGTGGTCATGGCCCTGATCGCGGTCTTCGTGGCGGGCCTGATGGTCGGCCGCACACCGGAATATCTGGGCAAGAAGGTCGAGGCTCGCGAGGTGAAGTTCGCCATGCTGGCGGTGCTGATCCTGCCGACCGCCATACTGGGCTTCTCGGCGGTGGCCGCCGTGCTGCCCACGGCGCTGGCCGGCCTCCTGAACCATGGCCCTCATGGTCTGTCCGAGATCGTCTACGCCTACTCGTCGGCCGCGGGGAACAACGGCTCGGCCTTCGCCGGCCTGACCGCCAACGCGCCCTATTGGGACACCACCCTCGGCGTCGCCATGATCCTGGGCCGGTTCGCCTACGCCGTGCCGGTGCTCGCCATCGCCGGGGCCCTGGCCGCCAAGCCCAAGCTCGCCCCCACGGGCGGCTCCTTCCCCACGGACGGCCCGCTGTTCGTCGGCCTCTTGATCGGCGTGGTGCTGATCATGGGCGGCCTGCAGTTCTTCCCCGCCCTCGCGCTGGGCCCGATCGTCGAGCACTTCCAGGTGCTCCAGGCGGTCGCAGGCCACTGAGAGACATCACCATGTCCATGCAAGCTTCCCCTCTCGGCGCCCGTCGCCGCAGCGCCTCGGCGCTGACGAACAGCCTGTCGCCGAAGATCCTCGGCCAGGCGGCCCTGTCCGCCGTCCTCAAGCTCGACCCGCGCAAGCTGGTCGGCAACCCGGTCATCATGGCCACCGAGGTGGTCGCCATCCTGTCGACAATCTCGGACGTGGTGGCCATCGCCACCGGCGTCGCGGCGGGCTTCGCGGTCCAGATCTCGCTCTGGCTCTGGGCGACGGTGCTGTTCGCCAACCTGGCGGAGAGCGTCGCCGAAGGCCGCGGCAAGGCCGCCGCCGATTCCCTGCGGGCCTCGCGGGTGACCACCAAGGCCAAGCTGATCATCGATCCCAAGACCGGCACCATCGTGCCCACCCCCGCCCACAAGCTCGGGATCGGCGAAATCGTGCTGGTCGAGGCCGGCGACGTCGTGCCGGCCGACGGCGAGATCGTCGAGGGAATTGCCTCGGTGAACGAGGCGGCCATTACCGGCGAATCCGCGCCTGTCATCCGGGAATCCGGCGGCGACCGTTCGGCGGTGACCGGCGGCACGACCGTGGTCTCCGACTGGATCAAGGTGCGCATCACCTCGGCGCCCGGCGACACCTTCCTCGACCGGATGATCGCCATGGTCGAGGGCGCGGAACGCCGAAAGACTCCCAATGAAATCGCGCTGGCTGTGCTGCTGGCCGGCCTGACCCTGATCTTCCTGATCGCCACGGTCACCCTGCTGGGCCTGGGCGCATACTCCGGCGTGAAGCTCGATCCCCTGGTGCTGGGCGCCCTGTTCATCTGCCTGATCCCGACAACCATCGGCGGCCTGCTTTCGGCCATCGGCATCGCCGGCATGGACCGGCTGCTGAAGGTCAATGTGCTGGCGACCTCCGGCCGGGCTGTCGAGGCGGCCGGCGACGTCGACACCCTGCTGCTCGACAAGACCGGGACCATCACCTTCGGCAACCGCATGGCGACCGAGGTGATCCCCGCCCCCGGCGTCCGCCCGGAGGCCGCACTGCGCGCCACTCTGATGGCTTCGCTGGGCGACGAGACGCCGGAGGGCCGTTCGATCGTCGATTTGGCGCGCGACCAGGGCCTGACCCTGACCGCGCCGGAGGGCGCGACGGTCATCCCGTTCAGCGCCACCACCCGCCAGTCGGGCCTGGAGCACGCCGGAAACGCCTGGCGCAAGGGCGCGGTCGACGCGGTGCTGAAGTCGCTGTCGCTGGAGCCCAAGCAGGTTCCCGCCGAGCTCATGGCCGCGGTGGACCGCATCGCCCGCTCCGGCGGCACGCCGCTCGCGGTCAGCGAGAACGGCGCCCTGATGGGGGTGATCCACCTGAAGGACGTGGTGAAGCCCGGGGTGAAGGAGCGGTTCGCCGACCTGCGCCGCATGGGTCTGCGCACCGTCATGATCACCGGCGACAACCCGGTGACCGCCGCCGCCATCGCTTCGGAAGCCGGGGTGGACGATTTCCTGGCCGAGGCGACGCCGGAGGACAAGCTGCGGCTGATCCGCGAGGAACAGGCCAAGGGTCGGCTGGTGGCCATGTGCGGTGACGGGGCCAATGACGCCCCGGCCCTCGCCCAGTCCGACGTCGGCGTCGCCATGCAGACCGGGGCCCAGGCCGCCCGCGAGGCTGGCAACATGGTCGACCTGGACTCTGACCCGACCAAGCTCATTGAGATCGTCGAGGTCGGCAAGCAGATGCTGATCACCCGCGGCGCGCTCACCACCTTCTCGGTGGCCAATGACGTGGCCAAGTACTTCGCCATCATCCCGGCGATCTTCGTCACCTCCCTGCCCGCCCTGGGCGCCTTGAACATCATGCGCCTGACCAGCCCCCAGAGCGCGATCCTTTCGGCGGTGATCTTCAACGCGTGATCATCGTCATGCTGATCCCCCTGGCCCTGCGCGGGGTCACCTACCGGGCGATCGGCGCCGGCAAGCTTCTGTCCCGCAACTTGGCGATCTATGGCCTGGGCGGACTGATCGCGCCGTTCGTCGGCATCAAGCTGGTGGACCTGCTGGTCACCGCCCTTGGCCTGGCCTGAGGCGGTCATGCGCGAACTCCTCGTCTCGGCCAGCCTTCTCGCCATCGTCTTCACCTGCGCCATTCTCGGCGCGGTCCTCTAGGAGAGCCCCAATGCTCGCCACCCTTCGTCCCGCGATCGTCTCGACGATCTTCTTCACCCTGCTGCTGGGGGTCGCCTATCCCCTGGCGGTCACCGGCCTGGGCCAGGTCCTGTTCCCCTGGCAGGCCGGCGGCAGCCTGGTCCGCTCCGGCGGCCAGGTGGTGGGGTCGGCCCTGCTGGGCCAGGCCTTCGCCCGTCCGGAATATCTGCATCCGCGGCCGTCCGCGCCGGGACCAATGGCTATGACGCCTCGGCCTCGTCGGGCTCCAATCTCGGCCCGCTGAACCCCGACCTGATCAAGCGCGAGACCGACAGCGCCAAGGCGATCGCCGCCGACCGACCCGGCGTGCCGGTCCCGGCCGACGCCCTGACCACCTCGGCCTCCGGGCTCGATCCCCATGTCACGCCCGAATACGCCGCCTTCCAGGTCGCGCGCCTAGCCCTGGCCCGCGGCGTGACGGCGAGCCAGATCGAGGCGGTGATCGCCGCCAATACCGAGGGGCGCACCCTCGGAATCCTCGGTCAGCCGCACGTCAATGTGCTGAAGGTCAACCTGGCGCTCGACGCCCGCTATCCCGTGCGGCACGCTCCGGCCGCATGAGCCCGGACGAACCGCTCCGCCCCGACCCCGACGCCCTGCTGGCCGCCACGGCGCGTCCCGGTCGGGGGCGATTGAAGGTCTTCCTGGGCATGGCGCCTGGGGTCGGCAAGACCTACGAGATGCTGCGCGCCGCCCGACGCCGAAAGGCCGAGGGCGGCGACGTCGTTGTGGGCGTGGTGGAGACCCATGGCCGGCGCGAGACCCAATCCCTCTTGCGGGGCCTGGAGGTCATGGCCCGCGCGCCGATCGACTATCGCGGCCGCACGCTCCTGGAGTTCGACATCGACGGGGCGATCGCCCGGCGGCCGGAGCTGCTGTTGGTCGACGAATACGCTCACAGCAACGCGCCCGGCTCGCGCCATGAGAAGCGCTGGCAGGACGTCGAGGAGATCCTGAGCGCGGGCATCGACGTCTGGACCACCCTGAACGTCCAGCACCTGGAAAGCCTGAAGGAGGTGGTCTGGCGGATCACCGGGGTGCGCCAGCGCGAGACCGTCCCCGACTCGGCCCTGTCGCGGGCCGACGAGATCGAGCTGATCGACATCACCCCCTCGGAGCTCCGCCAGCGGATGGCCGAGGGCAAGGTCTATATGGCCGACACCGCCCGCATCGCCGCGGAGCGGTTCTTCAAGCCTGAAAACCTGACGGCGTTGCGCGAGCTCGCCCTGCGCCGGGCGGCTCAGACGGTCGACGACCAGCTGCTGGGGGCCATGAAGCGCGCAGGCGTCCAGGGCCCCTGGCGGCCGGGGAACGCATCCTGGTGCTGGTGGGGCCGGACGCCATGGCTGGGGCCCTTGTGCGGGCCGGACGGCGGCTGTCAGACATGATGATGGACGCCCCCTGGGTCGTGGCCCATGTGGAGCGTCCCAATGCGCCTGCCCCCTCCCCCACGGCCTCGGCTCGGCTCAATGACGCCCTGAAGCTCGCTGAGCAGCTGGGCGGCTCCACGGTGGTCTTGACCGGTGACGATCTGGTGACCTCGACCCTGGACTATGCGCGGCTGAACAACGTCACCCAGATCGTGGTCGGCAAGTCGAGCCACCCGCGCCGCAATCCGTTCCGCAAGACCCTGATCACCTCCCTGCTCGAGGCCTCCAAGGGCGCGGCCCTGCATGTGATCACCGAGCAGGCCGAGGCTGAGGCGGTCGCGCCGCGGCCGGCCCGCCGCAGTCTGGCGAGCTGGCCCTGGGCCGGACAGCTCGGCGCTCTGGGCCTAGTCGGCCTCTCGACAGCGGTGGCCTTCCTGACCGATCGGATCAGCGACGACGCCAACCTGGCCATGTTCTTCATGCTGGGGGTGCTGGCCAGCGGCCTGACCTTGGGGCTCTGGCCGGCCCTGACGGCGGCGGCGGTGTCGGCCTTCGTCTACAATTTCTTCTTTCTCGACCCGCGCCTGACCATCTGGATCGGCCATCCCGCCGATGTCCTGACCTTCGCGGTGTTCTTCGTCGCCGCCTTGATCACCGGATGGCTGACAGGACGGGTGCGCGACCAGGGTCGGGCGGTCTCCCGCCGCGCCGCCGCCGTGGCCGCCCTCCTGGCGGCGAGCCGCAGGCTGTCCTCCGCCGTGGGTCACGAGGCCGCCGCCCAGGTCCTGGCCGAACAGCTGGCCGCGGCGACCAACGGCGCCGCCGTGGTCCTTACCCCGTCCGACGACGATATCGTCCTCACCGCCGCTACGCCGGCCCTTGAGGCCCTTCCCTCGGTCGATCTCGCCGCCGCCCGCTGGGCCTGGGAAAAGGGGGAGCCCGCCGGCGCCGGCACCGGCACCCTACCCAATTCCGCCTGGACCTTCCGGCCGCTACAGGGCGGCAGGGCCCGCGCCGGGGTCGCCGGGGTCGAGCCGCATGCGGTCCACGCCGAGGAGGACGAGCGCTTTGTCGGCGCCCTGCTCGACCAGGGGGCCGTGGCCCTGGAGCGCGCCGAGTTCGCCGCCCAGGCGGCCGACGCCCAGGCCCTGCTGCGCTCCGATCGCCTGCGCTCGGCCCTGCTGAATTCGGTCAGCCACGACCTGCGCACCCCGCTCTCCACCGTCCTGGGCTCGGTCACCACCCTGCTCGATTATGGCAAGTCCCTGGACAAGGCGGTCCAGCGCGACCTGATGCTGTCCATCCGCGAGGAGGCCGAGCGCCTGAACCGCTATGTCGGCGACCTGCTCGACATGACCCGGCTGGAGGGCGGCGCCCTGGTCACCCGCCGCGAATGGGTCGACCTGCGCGACGTGCTGGGGGCGGCCGTGGACCGGGTGACCCGCCGGCTGGAATCCCGCCAGGTGGTCCGGGATTTCCCGCCCGAGCTGACCATGGTCAAGGCCGACCCCTCCCTGCTGGAACAGGCCCTGGTCAACATCTTGGAGAACGCCATCGCCTACAGCCAGGACGGCTCGCGGATCGAGGTGGCGGCCTATGAGGACCGGGCCAATGTGGTGATCGCCATCGAGGACGAGGGCCGCGGTATTCCCACCGCCCAGCTGGAGCAGGTGTTCGAGAAGTTCCGCCGGATGGAGGAGTCCACCGATCGCGGCAAGGGCGCGGGCTTGGGCCTGGCCATCTCCAAGGGCTTCGTCGAGGCCATGGGCGGCCGGATCGCCGCCGCCAGCCCGATCCATGACGGACGCGGGACCCGAATCCTGATCAGCCTGCCCAAGGAACGCCAGACCCCGGAGCAGTTGCTGTGAGCGCCCACAAGCCGCGCGTGCTGGTGATCGACGACGAACCCCAGATCCACCGCTTCCTGGGCCCGGCTCTGGAGGCCGCGGGCTATGAGCACGTCCGGGCCGAGACGGCGACTGAGGGCCTGCGCGAAATCGCCCGCAAGGCGCCCGACGCCGTGGTGCTGGACCTCGGCCTGCCCGACATGGACGGCAAGCAGGCGCTGGAGAAGGCGCGGGCCTTCTATGACGGTCCGATCCTGATCCTGTCGGCCCGCGACCGCGAGACCGAGAAGATCGACGCACTCGACCTGGGCGCCGATGACTATGTGGAGAAGCCGTTCGGGGTGGGCGAACTGCTCGCCCGGCTGCGGGTCGCCATGCGCCACCGCCTGCAGAGGGTCGGCGCCGCGCCGATCATCGAGGTCGGCGATCTGAAGATCGACATGATCAAGCGGCTCGTCAGCCGGGCCGGCGCGCCGCTCCACCTTTCGCCCAAGGAATATGACCTCCTGGTCCAGCTCGTCGAAGGCGGCGGCAAGGTGGTCACCCACCGTCAGCTGCTGACAGCCGTCTGGGGCCCGGCCCATACCGAGGACGTCCAGTACCTGCGGGTGTTCATCGCCCAGCTGCGCCAGAAGATCGAACCGGATCCGGCCGTCCCCACCCTGATCGCGACCGAACCCGGGGTCGGCTACCGCTGGCTGGCCTGATACAAAAAGACGCCCCGGAGATCGCTCTCCGGGGCGTCGGTCGTTCTCGTCCAGGGGGATCGGCTAGCCGATCACGCCGTGGGCCAGGATCGCCAGCAGCAGCAGAGCCACGATGTTGGTGATCTTGATCATCGGGTTTACGGCGGGACCCGAGGTGTCCTTGTAGGGGTCGCCGACGGTGTCGCCGGTGACGGCGGCCTTGTGAGCCTCCGAACCCTTGCCATGCAGGACGCCGTTGGAGTCGGTGAAGCCTTCTTCGATCACCTTCTTGGCGTTGTCCCAGGCGCCGCCGCCCGAGGTCATCGAGATGGCGACGAACAGACCGGTGACGATCACGCCCATCAGCATCGCGCCGAGGCAGGCGAAGGCGTCAACCTTGCCGGCGATGGCGTTGATGGCGAAGAACAGCACGATCGGGCTGGCCACCGGCAGCAGGGACGGCACGATCATTTCGCGGATCGCGGCCTTGGTCAGGATGTCCACGGCGCGGCCGTATTCCGGCTTCACCTCACCCGTCATGATGCCGGGGTTTTCACGGAACTGACGACGGACCTCGACCACGACCGACTGGGCGGCGCGACCGACGGCGGTCATCGACATGCCGCCGAACAGGAAGGGCAGAAGCCCCCCGAACAGCAGGCCGACCACGACATAGGGGTTGGAGAGATCGAAGGCCACCGCGCCCAGGCCGTCGAAGAACGAGCCGGGGGTCGCATTGGCCGCGAAGTACTTCAGGTCCTCGGTATAGGCCGCGAACAGCACCAGGGCGCCGAGACCGGCGGAACCGATCGCATAGCCCTTGGTGACCGCCTTGGTGGTGTTGCCGACGGCGTCGAGGGCGTCAGTCGTGACGCGGACTTCCTTGGGGAGACCCGCCATTTCGGCGATGCCGCCGGCATTGTCGGTGACGGGGCCGAAGGCGTCGAGGGCGACCACGAAGCCCGCGAGCGACAGCATGGCGGTCGTCGCGATGGCGATGCCGAACAGGCCCGCCAGGTTGTAGGTCACGATGATGCCGACGATGATCACGATGGCCGGAGCCGCCGTGGCCTCAAGGCTCATGGCCAGGCCCTGGATCACGTTGGTGCCGTGTCCGGAGACGGACGCCTGAGCCACCGACTTCACCGGGCGGAAGTTGGTGCCGGTGTAGTACTCGGTGATCATCACGATCAGAGCCGTGATCACCAGGCCGGCCATGGCGCAGTAGAACAGCGACATGGCGTTGAAGGTCTTCTCCAGCGGGGTGCCGACATTGACCGTCAGGTCGCCGGTGACCAGCGAGGGGATCAGGAACCAGAGCGCGATCGCCGACAGCACGCCGGTGACGATCAGGCCCTGATAGAGCGCGCCCATGATCGAGCCGGACTTGCCGAGCCGCACGGCGAAGGTGCCGAGGATCGAGGTGATGATGCAGACGCCGCAGATGGCGAGCGGCAGCAGCATGACATTGGCCAGCAGGGCCGAACCGCCGAAGAAGATGGCGGCCAGCACCATGGTGGCGACCGTGGTCACCGCATAGGTCTCGAACAGGTCGGCGGCCATGCCGGCGCAGTCGCCGACGTTGTCGCCCACATTGTCGGCGATGGTGGCGGCGTTGCGCGGGTCATCCTCGGGGATGCCGGCCTCGACCTTGCCCACCATGTCGCCGCCGACGTCAGCGCCCTTGGTGAAGATCCCGCCGCCCAGGCGGGCGAAGATCGAGATCAGCGAGGCGCCGAAGCCCAGCGAGACCAGTCCGTCGATCACATGGCGATCGGAGCCGGCCAGGCCCTGAGCCTCGGTGAGGTAGGCGTAATAGCCCGCGACCCCGATCAGGGCGAAGCCCGCGACCAGCAGGCCTGTGATGGCGCCGGAGGTGAAGGCGAGCTTCAGGCCCTTGGCCAGGCTTTCGGACGACGCCTGGGCGGTGCGCACATTGGCCCGCACCGAGATCAGCATGCCCGCGAAGCCCGCGGCGCCCGAAAGCACCGCGCCGATCAGGAAGCCGACGGCCGAATAGGGGCCGATCAGCAGGTAGAGCGCGATCAGCACGACCACGCCGACCATGGCGATGGCGGTGTATTGCCGCTTCAGATAGGCCTGAGCGCCTTCCTGAATGGCGGCGGCGATCTCCTGCATGCGGGCGTTGCCTGGCGAGGCCCGCATCAGTGAAGCGGTCTGTACGATCCCGTACAGCACCGCCAAAGCACCGGCGGCGATCACCAGCGTAAGCGTAAGACTCATGATTAAAGCGCCCCTTTGCGATTGCGCGGAGGGGGGACGATCACGGCTGAAACGCACCGCGGTCGCTTTGTTCCCTGCCCCTGTTTGTTTCCCCAGAACTGGGACGCCTCTTTGTGCGCCCCTAATTGAGACCTGGGAGCCTGCCAAAAGTGATGCGCCGAAGCAACACGCGTCGTCGATCGACGCGAAAAGGCTTTCGACTCACCCCGCAGCTGGGCGGGTTCAGGGCTGGATGCTGACCGGTTTGGCGCCGGCGGGACGCGGCAGGCCGCTGGTCTTCTGCGGCGTCTCGGTGACCACCTCGATGGACTTCACTGCGCCGGGCCCGGAAATGCGGGCCGCCTCCTGGCCGAAGCTGGCCTTCAGGCGGGGCATGTCGAGGGTCGAATAGCTCGTGGGGTTGGTGAAGGGCGTGCGGTGGCCAAGCTTCACCAGGGCGTCGCGGAAATAGGGCTCCTGCGCCCGCAGCTTGCTGACATTGGCCTGGGGCGTCAGCTGGATGCGGATCGAGACGAAGACGTAGTTGATCAGCCGCCCGTCCAGCACGACCGGCAAGCCCACAGGCTGCAGGTCGACATAGAGGCCGGGATCCTTGCCCTTTTCCTTGTCCTTGCCGCCCTCCCCGGCCATGGCGGGGCCCGCCGCGAGGGCGAGGCCGGCGACGGCGGTAAGGATCAGGCGGCGCATGGGGCTCAGGCCGCGGCGGCGGCGGACGCCATGGCGCTTTCCGGCAGCAGGGCCTCGGGCACCAGCATGCTGACCATGCGGCCGCCGAGCGACAGGATCGCGCCCACCAGGCCGATCACCGCCGGGTCGCTGAGGGACGGCGGCTGCTGCAGCTCCGAGCGGGCGATCTTGAAGGTTTCCTGCACGGCCTCGACCAACAGGCCCGCCTGGCGATCACCCAGTTCGAGCACGATGATGACGTGGCGGCTTGAAGGTTCGGTCAGGCCCTGGTCGAGCCGCGCCTTCAAATCCACGACCGGCATAATCACGCCGCGCAGATTGATGACGCCCCGGACTTCCAGCGGCGCTCCCGGCAAGGGGGTGGCCGGCGTCCAGCCGCGGATTTCGCGGATCACCGAGACGTCGAGGCAGAAGGCCTGGTCGTTGACCAGGAACGAGATCATTTCGAGGGGGGCTTCTTCCGACATCTCATCCGATCCTGAGGACTACCGCGCCCCTCGCGCCCCTTGCGGAGCATCGAAAGACTCAGACGCTCACAGCATCGGACGCCGTGGTGATCACTTCGTTAAGAGGCTCGCCGTGCGGCGTCCTGTCCCGGCGCTCAGCCGTGCCGCCAACCGCCGGCGCTGATCTCCAGAATTCGCCCCCCCGCGCGGACCTCGACGCCCTCGCCCGCGCAGACCTCGCCAATGACCGGCAGGCCGAGGCGGGCGGCGCCCTCCGGACTGGCTGTGAGCAAAAGCTCGTAATCATCCCCGCCGGTCGCCAGCCTGACCAGGCCTGCGGCGCGATCCGCCTGGGTGGCCAGCCAGGCCTGCGCCGTAGCCGAAACGGGCATGCGATCGAGGTCGAGGCTCAGGCCGACGCCGCTGGCCTTGGCCACATGGCCGGCGTCGGCGATCAGACCGTCGGAAATGTCGGCGCAGGCGTGGGCGTGGCCCCTCAGAGCCTCACGCAGGTCCAGCCTGGGCGTGGGCAGCCGGAAGGGCTCGGCGAGCCAGCGGCGGTCCAGCTGTCCCTGCCCTGGTCCCCAGTCCAGCCAGCCGTCGCCGATCGGGCCGCTCACCAGGACATGGTCGCCGGGTTGCGCGCCCGCCCGGCGGATCATCCCGCCGGCGGGAACCCAGCCCAGGAGGGTCATGGAGACCGTCAGGGGACCGGGCGTCGAGACCGTGTCGCCGCCCAGCAGGGACACGTCATAGGTGGCCCCGTCCTCGCGCAGGCCCTCGGCGAACGCCTGGCGCCGAGGCCAGTCGAAGTCCGGCGGCCAGGCCGTCATCAGGAAATAGCCGAAGGGCTCGGCGGCCTTGGCGGCGAGATCGGAGAGATTGGCCCGCAAAAGCCGCCGGGCCGTCCGATCCGGGGGCTCGCCCGGTTCGAAATGCACGCCGGCCACCAGGGCGTCCTTGGTGATCACCAGATCGAAGCCCGGCCGCTGGGGAATCACCGCGGCGTCGTCGAGCAGATCCAGGGCCGCAGGCGCGCCCCGCGTCAGCGGACGGAACAGGCGGGCGATCTGCCCGAACTCATCGGGCGTCTCGTCCGGATGGGTGGGCTCAGGCCCGGACATCCTGCGCCACGCCGTCGAGGGCGCCGTTCACGAAGCCCGGCTCCGGGCCCTCGAAGAAGGATTTGGCGAGGTCGACATATTCGTCGATCACCACCTCGACCGGCACGTCGTCACGGTGGGCCAGCTCAAAGGCGCCAGCCCGCAGGATGGCGCGCACTGTGGCGTCCAGCCGCTCCAGCCGCCAGCCGGTGGCCAGCCGCTTGACCACGGCGGAGTCGATCTCGCGCTGGGCCCCGACCACGCCGCGCACCAGATCGGCGAAGAAGGCCTCATCCGCATGGGCCAGCGGCGCGCTCTCGTCGCCTTCCATGCCCCGGTCGAACCGATGCTCGGCGAATTCGCGGATCACCGCCTCGACGCCGGCGCCGGAGACCTCCATCTGATAGAGCGCCTGGACCGCCGCCAGACGGGCGACGGAGCGGGCCTGCTTCGGCTTGCTCATCGCGACTGGCCCGACAGCTGACGCTTCAGGGCGATCATTTCCAGCGCCGCACGCGCCGCGCCGCCGCCCTTGTCGCCCTGACTGGCGCGGGCGCGGGCCCAGGCCTGCTCCTCGTCCTCGACCGTCAGGATGCCGTTGCCGATCGCCAGACGCTTGCCCACAGCCAGGTCCATCAGGCCCCGCGCGCTCTCGTTGGAGACGATCTCGAAATGGTAGGTCTCGCCGCGGATCACCGTGCCCAGCGCGACATAGCCGTCATAGGACTTGCCGCTCGGACCGCGGCCGCCCTCCTCCGCCACAGCGATCGCCGCGGGGATCTCCAGCGCGCCGGGCACGCTGATCACGTCGAACTCCGCCCCATGGGCGGTGATCACGTCGGTGGCCGCGCGCAGCAGTTCGTCGGCGAGGTCGGAATAGAATCGCGCCTCGACCACGAGGATGCGGATCTTGTCTTCAAGCATGCGTCAGTTCCTGTTCGAAGCGACCCTTTAGGCCGTTTCGCGCCAGCGGGCGAGATAGCGCGCCAGCATGTCGATCTCGAGATTGACCCGGGAGCCGACTTTCAGCGTGCCCAGCGTCGTCACGTCCCAGGTGTGGGGGATCAGATTGACCCCGAAGACATCGTCCTCGACCTCGTTGACGGTCAGGGACACGCCCTCGACGGTGATCGAGCCCTTGGGGGCGATATAGCGATGCAGCGGCCGCGGGACGCGCACCTGAACCCGGTGCGAACCGCCTTCGCTCTCGATCAAGACCACCTCGCCCACGCCGTCGACATGGCCTGAGACGATATGTCCGCCGAGTTCATCGCCGACCCGGGCGGCGCGCTCCAGATTGACGGGATGGCCCTCGACCCAATCCGACAGGGTGGTCTTGGACAGGGTCTCGCCGGAAACCTCCACCGCGAACCAGCCGTCCGCCTTTTCGACCACGGTCAGGCAGCAGCCGGCGTGACTGATCGAGGCGCCGATATCGACGGTCGAGAGATCGAACTTCGTCTCGATCTCGAACCTGCGGTCGCGGTTGGTGTCGCGGACGGCGCGGACGCGGCCCACATCGGTGACAATGCCGGTGAACATTCAGATCCTCTCGTAACGTTCCCACAGGTCGGAACCGACCTCGCGGACGTCAACCCGCTTCAGCCGCGGGGCTTGGGAAAGTGCGGCGATTTCCATGGCCCCGATCCCGGGGCGGCCTTCCGACCCGAGCACCAGGGGCGCGCGGAACCACTCCAGGGCGTCGACCAGGCCCGCACGCAGGAAGCTCGCCGCCACCTGTCCGCCGCCTTCGACGAACAGGCGGTGGAGGCCCTCGCCCGAAAGGCGGGCCACGACCGCGGCCAGGTCAGGACGCCCGCCTGCCCCAGGGGCGACCTGCAAGACGCGCACGCCCAAGTCGGTCAAAGCCGCGCTCGGCGGGCTCGCGGACACAACCAAGGTCGGAACAGCGCGGGCGGTCCGGGCCAGCCTGGAGGTCGGGGACAGGCGCTGGCGGCTGTCCAGCACCACCCGGGTCGGCTGGGGGTCGGAATAGTCGGGCAGGCGCACGGTCAGCTCGGGATCGTCGGCCAGGGCGGTCTCTGCGCCCACGAGGACCGCGTCATGGGCGGCGCGCAGGCGGTGCACCTCGGCCCGCGCCTCCGGGCCGGTGATCCACCGGCTCTCGCCGGCGGACGTGGCGATGCGCCCGTCCAGCGACGTCGCCAGCTTCAGGGTGACGAACATCAGTGCAGCACGCCCCGGACAGGCGACATGATGAAGGCCCGATGGCGGCCTTCGGTCCTGGGCCATTCCTCGTCGCCGACGCTGTGGCCTTCGAGGAAATCGATCTTGCCGTTTCGGATGAACAGCACGAAGCCGGCGCCATGGTCGAGACCGTCGATGTCCGCATAGACGTCGTTCAGTTCGAACTTCGCAGGTTCGAACCGCTCGGGCGCTGTGACCCGGAAATTCAGGAAGAAGCCGGCGCCGGTCCAGCGACGCGAGGTGACCGTCGAGCCCGACAGCTGAGCCCGTAACAGCTCGGCCTGGTCGGGATGGGCCTCGATCAGCAGCTGGAGGACATCGGTTTCAAGGCCGTTGAGGTTCAGCTGGGTCGGCGGGGACCTAACGTTCATCCTCTGCGCCTTCGTTCAGCCCTTCCTCGCCCAGGAAGGTGGCGAACTCGCCGGCCTCGCGGAAGTCGCGATAGACCGAGGCGTAGCGGACATAGGCCACGTCATCGAGCGCCTTGAGCTGCTTCATCACCATCTCGCCGACCGCCGAGGACGGCAGTTCGGTCTCGCCCATGCTTTCCAGCTGGCGGGTGATCAGCGAGATCATCCGCTCGATCCGCTCGGGCTCGATCGGCCGCTTGCGGGTGGCGATGGCGATGGAGCGGGCCAGTTTGTCGCGTTCGAACGGCGTGCGCCGTCCCGACCGCTTGACGATGGTCAGCTCGCGCAGCTGCACCCGCTCGAAGGTGGTGAAGCGGCCCCCGCACTCCGGGCAAAGACGACGGCGACGGATCGCGGCCCCGTCTTCAGAGGGGCGCGAGTCCTTCACCTGGCTTTCGGCGTGGCCGCAGAATGGGCAGCGCATGATGTAGCCCTTCCCGGCCTACCGACCCCCTAAATAGAGGTATTACCCATAGATGGGGAAGCGTTTCGTCATCGCCACCACTTCCGAGCGCACCTTAGCCTCCACGGCGGAATTGTCGCCGCCCGCCGCGACCCCGTCGAGAACCTCGCCGATCCACTTGCCGATCTGACGGAACTCGCCGACGCCGAAGCCGCGGGTGGTGCCGGCCGGCGTGCCGACCCGCAGGCCGGACGTCTGCATCGGCGGCAGCGGATCGCCCGGAATGCTGTTCTTGTTGGTGGTGATCCCGGCGCGTTCAAGGGCCGATTCCGCGTCCACGCCGCTGACGCTCTTGGGCGTCAGGTCGACCAGCATCAGGTGGCTGTCTGTGCCGTTGGAGACGATCTTGAAGCCCACGCTCTGCAGGCTGTCGGCCAGGGCGCGGGCGTTGTCGATGACCTGGCGGGCGTAGAGCTTGAACTCCGGCCGTTGGGCCTCGCCGAAGGCCACCGCCTTGGCGGCGATCACATGCATCAGCGGACCGCCTTGCAGGCCGGGGAACACGGCCGAGTCGATCTTCTTGGCCAGCTTCTTGTCGTTGGTCAGGATCAGGCCGCCGCGCGGACCGCGCAGGGTCTTGTGCGTGGTCGTGGTCACGATGTGGGCGTGGGGGAATGGGTTCGGATATTCGCCGGCCACGATCAGGCCCGCATAGTGGGCCACGTCGCACATCAGGATCGCGCCCACCTCGTCGGCGATCTCGCGGAACTTCTTGAAGTCGATGGCCCGCGAATACGCCGAGCCGCCGGCGATGATCACCTTGGGCTGGTTGGCGCGGGCCACCTCGGCGGCCTCGTCATAGTCGATCAGGTGGTCCTGGGCGCGCACGCCATAGGCCACCGGATTGAACCACTTGCCCGACTGATTGACGCTCTTGCCGTGGGTCAGGTGGCCGCCGTGGTCCAGGTTCATGCCCATGAAGGTGTCGCCCGGCTTCATGGTCACCATGAACACCGCCTGGTTCGCCTGGCTGCCGGAGTGGGGTTGGACATTGGCGAATTCGCAGCCGAACAGCTGCTTGGCCCGCTCGATGGCGATCAGCTCGGCCTCGTCGACCACTTCGCAGCCACCGTAGTAGCGCTTGCCCGGATAGCCCTCGGCGTACTTGTTGGTCAGGACCGAGCCCTGCGCGTCCAGCACGGCGCGCGAGACGATGTTCTCGGACGCGATCAGCTCGATCTGGTCCTGCTGACGGCGCAGTTCGCCCTGCAGCACTTTCGAGATCGCGGGGTCGCTGTCGGCGACCGGGCTGGTGAAGAAGGCGTCGACGGAATTGGCGGCGTGGACGGTCATGGCAGGGCCTTTCGGGATTCGGCTGGGCGCTCTTTAAGCGCTATCGGGGCGCGGAACAAACTTCGGAACCAACTTGCGGGCTGAAACGTTCTGCCGGGACCGGCGGCGCGCGTGCCGATGCGCGGCGCGCCGGCGTTTGTGTCGTCGCGCAGAACAGGGGCGTGGAATGAGTATGGAACCCGAAGCCAGTGAGACTTCGGAAAATGAGCTGCTTCGCCTGGGGGTGGACATCGTCACCGCCTATGTCAGCCGCAACAAGATTCCGGCGGAGGCCTTGCCGGATCTCCTGCAGACCGTTCACGGCGCGCTGAAAACCCTGGGGCCGGCGATCGCCGCGCCGCTTGAAGAGCGCCCCAAGCCGGCGGTGCCGATCAGCAAGTCGGTCCAACAGGACCACATCGTGTGCCTGGAGGACGGGAAGAAGCTGAAGATGTTGAAGCGCTATCTGCGCTCGCGTTTCGACCTCAGCCCGGACGACTATCGCAAGCGCTGGGGCCTGCCGCCGGACTATCCGATGGTGGCGCCGGCCTATGCGGCGAGGCGCAGCGCCTTCGCCAAGCAGATCGGTCTTGGGCTGGGTGTGCGGCGGGGCAAATAGCGCGCCGCTAAATTGGGCTCGACGTCCGGGAAATGAAGTGAAGCGCCAAGGTCTCCGGTGATCCTGGCGGCACTTATGCGACTGCCCGCCCTTCGGCGCAAGAACCCCTGACGTCGCAGCCCTGTCGGGAATACGAAAACGGCCGGCGAACCCCAGGTCCGCCGGCCGCTATTCGATTGCCGCGAAGACTGCGGATCAGGCCGCGTAGCCGCCCACGCGCTTGATGTTGCAGCGGGTCCAGAGCTTTTCGAGCGCCCGGACCAGGTCGTCCATCATCTCGTCGGTATGGGCCGGCGAAGGGGTGAAGCGCAGGCGTTCGGTGCCCCGCGGCACGGTCGGATAATTGATCGGCTGGACATAGATGCCGTAGTCGCTGAGCAGGATGTCCGAGATCATCTTGCAGTGGACGGGATCCCCCACCTCGACCGGCACGATGTGGCTCACCGAGGGCATGACCGGCAGGCCGGCCTTGGCCATGCGGGCCTTCAGGGCGGCGGCGCGCTCCTGGTGGGCGACGCGGACCTCGTTGTGTTCCTTCAGATAGCGGATCGACGCCACCGCGCCCGCGGCCAGGGCCGGCGGCAGCGAGGTGGTGAAGATGAAGCCGTCGGCATAGCTGCGGATGGCGTCGACGATGATCGCATCGGCCGCGATATAGCCGCCCATCACGCCGAAGGCCTTGCCCAGGGTGCCCTCGATGATGTCGATCTGCGACATCACCCCGTCACGCTCGGCGACGCCGGCCCCGCGCGGGCCATACATGCCGACCGCGTGGACTTCGTCGATATAGGTGAGCGCGCCGTACTTCTTGGCCAGGGCGATGGTGCCGGCGATGTCGGCGATGTCGCCGTCCATCGAATAGACGCTCTCGAAGGCGATCAGCTTCGGCGCGGCCGGATCGGCGGCGGCCAGAAGCTCCTCGAGATGGGCCAGGTCGTTGTGGCGGAACACGTGACGCTCGCCGCGACCCGAACGGATGCCCGAGATCATCGAGTTATGGTTCAGGGCGTCGGAATAGATGATCAGGCCCGGCAGCACCTTGTAGAGGGTCGAGAGCGACGCCTCATTGGACACATAGCCCGAGGTGAACAGCAGAGCGGCTTCCTTGCCGTGCAGATCGGCCAGCTCGGCCTCCAGCTCGACATGGTAGTGGGTGGTGCCCGAGATGTTGCGGGTGCCGCCGGAGCCGGCGCCGCTTCCTCGATCGCCTTGTGCATGGCGTCGAGCACGACGGGGTTCTGGCCCTGGCCGAGATAGTCGTTCGAGCACCAGACGATCACGTCGCCCTGGCTCCCGTCATCCTGGGTCCAGGTGGCGCGGGGGAATTCACCCCGATGGCGCTTGAGGTCGGCGAAGACCCGGTAGCGGCCCTCCTGGCGAACCTTGTCGACGGCGGTGCGGAAGGCGTCCTGGTAATTCATCGAAGCTGAAACCCGGTCGCGCGTTTGACCATCTCGCGCAACGGCCGGTCCCCTTGTTGTGACGGGCTTTTCGCACCCACGGTTTACGTTGTCTACAAGCGCCGATGTCGCTGGGGCTTGATTTGCATCAAGACGATTGACGCTCCAGCTTGGCCTACGGCGCGACCCCGCGAAACAGTTGCAGGATCGCCGAAAAATCTTTTCCGCCCGCCCCCAGCCGGTCGAACAGGGCGTAGAGCGCCTCGGCCTGTGCGCCCAGGGGCGTCGTGGCCCCGGCCTTGGCGGCGGCTTCCTGGGCCAGCTTCAGGTCCTTCAGCATCATCGCCGTGGCGAATCCGCCCTGATAGTCGCGGTTCGAGGGGGCGGACTCCACCAGGCCCGGCCACGGGGCATAGGTGGTGAGAGACCAGCATTGCCCGGAGGACTTCGAGGCGATCTCGAAGAATCGCTCGGGATCAAGGCCCAGCTTCTCGGCGAGGGCGAAGGCTTCGCACACCCCGATCATCGAGATGCCGAGCACCATGTTGTTGCAGATCTTGGCCGCCTGCCCCGCCCCATGGTCGCCGGCCCGAATCACGGCCTTGGCCATGGGGGCCAGCACGGGCTCGATGGCGGCGAAGTCGGCCTCGGCGCAGCCGACCATGAAGGCGAGCGTGCCCGCCTCCGCCCCGGCCGCTCCGCCGGACACCGGCGCATCGGCGAACCGGAAGCCCAGGGCCGTCACCTCGGCGGCGACCGCGCGAGCGCTTTCCACGTCGATGGTGGAGCAGTCGATGAACAGCGCGCCGGCCTTGGCCCGGGGCGCGATCTCGTCGCGATAGACCGCCCGCACATGCGGGCCGGCCGGCAGCATGGTGATCACCACGTCGGCGCCCTCGACGGCGTCGCCGGCTGAGGGGGCCGGACGGCATCCCGCCGCCGCCGCGCGGTCCAGCGCGGCGGCGGACAGGTCGAAGGCCATGACCTCATGACCCGCCTTGGCCTGATTGGCGGCCATGCCGCCGCCCATGTTGCCGAGCCCGATGAAGGCGATGCGGGTCATGTGGTCTCTTCCCTGATGCGTTCGCGGCTTATTTCGGCCGCTGGAACTTGTAGATGAACTGGTCGGTATGGCCGCGGACGGCCGGATCGAAGACGTTCTTGGTGTAGTCGTCCTTCGGGTTGCGCAGCACCTTGCTCTCGCCGACCAGCTTGAAGCCGGCGGCCTCCAGCTCGGTCTTCACGATGGCCGGGTCAATGCGGTGCAGGGTGTTGGCCGCGTCCACCGGCGTGCCGGCCGGGGCCGCGTGGTCGAGGACGATGTAGTAGCCGCCCGGCTTCAAGGCGTTGAACACCGCCTTGTTCACCGCCGCGACGTCCAGGTTCAGGCGGGTCAGGTGCAGGTCATGATAGTTCTGCGAGGTCCAGATCACGTCCGCCGGCGTCGGCAGGGTGAAGGTCTGGAAGTTGGCCGCCACGATCTTGACGTTGCCGTAGTTGGGATCGGCCGCGATGGCGGCCACCGCCGGCGGCTTGTCCTTGTTGGCGGCCTGGGCCTCGGAGATGATCGCATAGACCGCGCCCTTGGGGCCGACGGCCTTGGCGAAGATGCGGGTGAAGTAGCCGCCGCCGGGCAGGAAGTCGGCGACCGTCTGGCCGGGCTTCACGCCGGCGAAGTCCAGCATCTCGGCCGGCTTGCGGTCGGTGTCGCGCGCGGTGTCCTCGGCGGGGCGGCCCTGGTCGGCCACGGCGGCGGTGACGGCGGCGGTCGGCGCGGCGAGCGCGGCGCCGGCGGAGCTGAGGGCCATGGCCGCGACCGCGGCCAGCAACAGATTAGATTTCATCGCATCCTCCCATGAGCAGGCGGCCCCGATACCATCGTTCGGTCGGCGGCGTCCCGTTACAGACCAGTTAGGGGCGACCAGGCCTCTGCGGAAGGCAGGGGCGCGAAGATGGAGTTGATCATGGCGTCAGTGACACCGGAAAGGGACGCGGGGTTCCATTTCGGAGCATTGTCCTTCTCCACGATCACCGCCCGAACCCCCTCGATGAAGTCGTGGCGCTGCACGACGCGGGCGCCGATGCGGTACTCCAGCTCCATGTTTTCGGCGAAGCTCTTGGCCTGACCGCCCAGCTGGAGCTGGCGGAAGGCGACCTTCAGGGTCTGGGGCGACTTGGTCGCCAGCGCCTTCAGCTGGTCGCGGGCCCAATCGGTGTCGGCCGCCTCCAGGGCCGCAACGATGGCCTCGACGCTGTCATGGGCGAAGATCCGGTCGATCTCGTCCTGGTGCGTCGCCAGCGGCGGGCGCCCGGCGTCGCCCTCATATTCGGTGAGCAGGGTCTCAACCGCGGCCGGATCGGCGATCACAGCGGCCTTGAAGGCCTCGATCTTGGCGGACTCGATGAAGTCGGTGGCCATTCCGATCAGCTCGCAGTCGGCCGCCTTCACCCGCGCGCCCGTCAGCGCCAGCCAAAGGCCGATATGGCCCGGCATGCGCGGCAGGAACCAGCCGCCTCCGACGTCGGGGAACAGGCCGATACCGGTCTCCGGCATGGCGTAGGTGGTCCGTTCCGTCGCGACCCGATAGCGCGACGGCGCGGCCAGGCCGACCCCGCCGCCCATGGTCACCCCGTCCATGATCGTCAGGACGGGCTTCGGATATTCGAACAGCAGGTGGTTCAGGCGGTATTCGGTGAAGAAGAACGCCCGCGCGGCCTTGCCATCGCCCGCGCCGCTCTCGGCCAGCATGCGGATGTCGCCGCCGGCGCAGAAGCCGCGCTCCCCGGAATGGTCCAGCAGGACCAGCTCCACCGCCGGATCGTCCTTCCAGGCCAGCAGCGCCTGGGTCATCGCCACGCACATGGCGGAGTTGAGCGCATGCAGCGCCTGGGGGCGGTTCAGGGTCAGCCGGCCGACGCGGCCCTCGACTCGGATCTGGACGTCAGCGGTCATTGGCGCAGCAGCTCCCGGGCGATGATCACCCGCATGATTTCGTTGGTGCCCTCCAGGATCTGGTGGACGCGCAGGTCGCGGACGATCCGCTCCAGCGGATAGTCGCGCAGATAGCCGTAGCCGCCGTGCAACTGCAGGGCCTGGTTGGCGACCTCGAACCCGGCGTCGGTGGCGAACCGCTTGGCCATGGCGCAGTACTGGGTCGCCTTGGGGTCCTTCTTGTCGAGCGCGTCGGCGGCGCGGCGCACCATCAGGCGCGCGGCGTCGAGCTCGGTGGCCATGTCGGCCAGCCGGAACTGCAGGGCCTGGAACTCCTTGAGCGCCTGACCGAACTGCTTGCGACTGTCGAGATAGGCCTGGGCCGTCTCCAGGGCGAGCTGAGCGCCGCCCAGCGAGCAGGAGGCGATGTTGATCCGCCCGCCGTCCAGTCCGGCCATGGCGAAGCGGAATCCCTCGCCCTCCCCGCCCAGGCGGTTGGCCTCAGGCACGCGCACACCGTCGAGATTGACCTGGGCGGTCGGCTGGGCGTTCCAGCCCATCTTCTTCTCGTTGGCCCCGAAGGACACGCCCGGCCAGTCGCGCTCGACCACGAAGGCCGAGACGCCCTTGGCGCCGGCCCCGCCAGTGCGGGCCATGACCAAATAGACGTCCGAAACTCCCGCGCCGGAAATGAAGGCCTTGGAGCCGGTCAGCACATAGTGGTCGCCGTCCCGGACCGCTGTGGTGGCGAGCGCCGCGGCGTCTGATCCCGAGCCCGGCTCGGTGAGACAATAGCTCGCGATCAGCTCCATGGCCGTCAGCCGGGGCAGATAGCTATGGCGCAGATCGTCGGATCCGAACCGGTCGATCATCCACGAGACCATGTTGTGGATCGACAGGAAGGCCGCGGTCGCCACGTCGCCATGGCTCAGCTGTTCGAACACGATGGAGGCGTCCAGCCGGCTGAGCGCCGAGCCGCCGACATCCTCGGCCACATAGAGGCCGGCGAAGCCCAGGCCGGCGGCCTTGCGCAGCACATCGACCGGGAAATGGCGTTCCTCGTCCCAGCGCGCCGAATGGGGCGCAAGCTCCTCGGCGGCGAACACGCGGGCCGCGTCCTCGATCGCCCGCTGATCCTCGGTGAGACTGAAGTCCATGGTCCTGGGAACCGCCCTCAATATGGTTGGGTTGAGGAACTGGCTCCGCTGGCGCAACCTGTCAACGACGTGACGCTGCGGCTGGAGAGGATTCCCATGGGCGACGACGCCGGCCGTTGGCGGCAGGGAGAGACGGCGCGGAACCTCGCGCTGGTGAATTATGGGCTGCTGTTCGCGGCGATCTTCTTCGCCGGCGTCCCCGCCCTGATCGCGGTGATCATCGCCTATGTGCAGCGCGACGAGGCTCCGGCGCGCATTCGCAGCCACCACACCTTCCAGATCCGCATCTTCTGGGTGGCCTTCGCCCTGACCCTCGCCGCCGGCGTCTGCTTCGTGACGGCCCTGGTGAGCGGCCTGTCCGAACTCATCGCGGCGGGCGGGGTCCATGGCTGGAGCCAGGACCACAGCTACAATATCGAGATGGCCCATATGAGCCTGGACGGTCGGGTCATCGGCCTGGTGGTCGCCGGCGTGATCCTGTCGATTCTCACCGGGCTCTGGCTTGTCGCCGCCCCGGCCATTGGCTTCATCAGGCTTGCGTCCGAGCGGGGGATCGGCGACAGCGCGGCCTAGGTTCCCCCGGAGTCCCGACCATGTCCCCCGCCCCCCTCGCCGCCTATCCCGCCCTGCGTCTGCGCCGCCTGCGCCAGGCCGACTGGGTGCGCCGCCTGGTGCGCGAGACCGTGCTGACGCCCGCCGACCTGATCTGGTCGATGGTGGTGCATGAGGGCGAAGGCGAGATCCCCGTGGCCTCCATGCCCGGCGTGTCGCGCCTGTCGGTGAAGGAATGCGCCAAGGCCGCGGTCGAGGCCCGCCGCCTGGGCATCCCGGCGATCGCAGTCTTCCCCCATATCGACGGCGCCAAGAAGGACGCCGCCGGCACCCTGGCGCTGGATCCCGACGGCGTCGTCGCGCGAGCAGTCAAGGCCATGAAGGACGCCGCGCCGGAAGTCGGAATCATGTGCGACGTTGCGCTCGATCCCTTCACCGACCACGGCCATGACGGGATCATCGAAGGCGGCCGCATCCTCAACGACCCAACGATCGAACGCCTGGTCGCCCAGGGGATCATGCAGGCCGAGGCCGGCGCCGACATTCTCGCCCCCTCCGACATGATGGACGGCCGGGTCGGCGCGCTGCGCCAGGCGCTGGAAGGCGGCGGCCATCAGGATGTGATGATCATGTCCTATGCGGCCAAGTACGCCTCGGCCTTCTACGGCCCCTATCGCGAGGCCATCGGCTCCGGAAAGCTGGGCACGGGGTCAGTGGACAATCCCGGCGACAAGAAGACCTATCAGATGGACTTCGCCAACACCGAGGAAGCCCTGCGCGAGGTGGCCCTCGACATCGCCGAGGGCGCTGACATGGTCATGGTCAAGCCGGGCATGCCCTATCTCGACATCGTCCAGCGGGTGGCCGAGACCTTCAAGATGCCGACCTTCGCCTTCCAGGTCTCCGGCGAGTACGCCATGATCAAGGCCGCCACCGGCAATGGCTGGCTGGACGAGGACCGGGCCATCATGGAGAGCCTGGGCGCCTTCAAGCGCGCCGGCGCGGCCGGGGTCATCACCTATTTCGCGCCGGTGGCGGCGCGCATGCTGGGGGCGTGAGCCGGATCATCCAGGTCGTCGCGGCCCTGATCCGCGAGACGCGGGCCGGCTGCTGACGGTCCGCAAGGCCGGCACGGTGACCTTCATGCTTCCGGGCGGCAAGCCCGAGCCGGGCGAGGCGGAAATCCCTGCCCTGGCCCGGGAGCTGGAGGAGGAACTGGGCTGCCGTCTCGACCAGGCCACGGCCTTTGGTCGCTTCGAGGCGCCCGCGGCCAACGAGCCTGACGCCCTGGTGCGGTCCAGCGTCTACGAGACGACCGTGAGCGGCGAGATCGCCCCCCGAGCCGAGATCGAGGAACTGCTCTGGATCATCCCGGGGTCGCTGCCGGATGTGCGGCTTGCCCCGCTGCTGGAGACCCGGGTCCTGCCGGCGCTCAGGGCGCGCTCGTGAAATAGGTGCTGGGCTCGGTCATGCCCGGCAAGGTGATCATCTTCTCGAACCGCATGCCGATCTTTTCCAGGACGCGCATGGACGCCTGATTTCCCGGCTTGGTGATCGCCAGGATCAGGCCCAGGCCCAGCACCCGGCGCGCATAGTCCAAGGTCGCCGAGGCGGCCTCCACCGCATAGCCCCGCCCCCAGGTCTCCTCCAGGAAGGCGTAGCCGACGTCCGGGGCCTCAAGACCGTCACGCCGGACCAGTCCGCAAATCCCCACGGGCGTATCGTCCTCGCGCCGGGCGACCCGCCACAGGCCATACCCGTTCTGGGCATAGCTGGCCCCAGGGCCCTCAAGAATGTAGCGCCGGGCGCTCTCCAGATCGCGGACTCCGCGATCCCCGATGTTCTCGATGAATCCGCGGGACGAGAGCAGCTCAAGGACAAAGGCCTCGTCCAGACCCACCTGCAGCTCCCGCAGGGCCAGCCGATCCGTCTCGATCAGGTTCCCCATTCTGTGCTCCACGCATCTTTCTAGCTTAGCAATGCCGGATTAGCGTCTCGCGTCGAGTCCCGCCGCAGCCACCGGGCGAGGACCGCCGCCCGGAGGACTCTTTCATGGCCAAGCAAGCCGCCGCGACGACAGGGCCCACCACGGGGCAATTGCCAGAGCGCATTATCTACAATTGCGGGACCATGATCGGCGCCTGCGCCACCTTGATCGGGCTGGTGAAGATCGTCGAGACTCACAAGGGGCCCAGCCATGTCGATGAATATGCGGGCGGGGCCGCCGTCGCCTTCGTGCTCAGCGCCCTCTTCGCCTATCTTTCCCTGAGGTCGGACCAGCGCACCACCTTGCATCATCGCCTGGAGCTGGTCGCGGACACGCTGTTCATCCTGGGGCTGGTCGGCCTGGGGATCATCGGCGCGATGTTCGCGTTCGAAGTGATCTAGCCGGTAACCTAAACCGCATCTTAACGCGCGTCGGCCACCCTTCCCTCAGTCAGTCGGATCGGGGTTGAGTCATGGCGGTCGGCGAAGCGCCGGTGATGATCAAGAAGGTCAAGAAGGTGGTCGGCGGCGGCCACCACGGCGGCGCCTGGAAGGTCGCCTACGCCGACTTCGTGACCGCGATGATGGCCTTCTTCCTGCTCATGTGGCTGATCAACACCACGAGCCCGGAACAGAAGAAGGGCATTGCCAACTATTTCGCGCCCGCCAGCGTGTCGGAGACGACCTCCGGCGCCGGCGGCATCCTGGGCGGCACCGCCCTGGGCGAGGATGGTTCGGCCCACGCCGGATCGTCGTCCGTGATCCAGGAAATGGCGCCGGACTCCCAGAACCCGGACAATGGCCGGGCCAAGGACGCCGCCAAGTCGGCCAACGACGCCCAACCCTCCCAGGACTCCATGCGCGAGGCGATGGAGAAGCGGGAGGAAGCGGCCTTCGCCTCGGCCGCCCAATCTCTGCGCCAGGCCCTGCAGGACATGCCGGAGCTGGCCGAGCTCTCCAAGAACATCATCGTCGACCAGACGCCGGAAGGCCTGCGCATCCAGCTGGTCGACCAGGAAGGTCGCTCGCTGTTCGACCAGGGCCAGACCCAGCCGAACGCCCGGGCCAAGGTGCTGCTGCGCGCGGTCGCCAAGATCATCAACCAGCTGCCGAACCGCATCACCATTTCGGGTCACACCTCCGCCAGCCTGAACGGCGCTCTGGCCGACGGCGACTGGGCGCTGTCCTCCGCCCGCGCCGACGCCTCGCGCAAGGTGCTGCAATCGGCCGGCGTCGCGCCGGACCGGGTCTATCAGGTGTCGGGCAAGGCCAATTCCGAGCCGCTCTATCCCGACGACCCTACCCTGCCCGGCAACCGGCGGATGGCCATCGTGCTGCTTCGCGAGGCGCCGGTGCTGCCGCCAGACCACGCCTTCTGATCCGATGGCGGACCTCCGACGCCAGCTCAGGGTCCGGTTAAGCCAGCACAAGCCCGTGATCGCGGGCGGACATGGACGCTTTGACGCGCCCAGCGGGGGATTGTCCCCAAAGCGCGGACTTGCGCGCATCGCCAGCATGACGCCTAATCCCTTCAGGCGCCCTGTTTTCAAGGTGATCGCAAGTCCGTGACGCAGCATTTCCCGACGCGACAGCTCAGGTTCTTCCTGACCGCGCCCTCGCCGTGTCCCTACCTGCCTGACCGCCATGAGCGGAAGGTTTTCGCGCACCTGCCTCTGTCCGACGGCGCCAGTGTCAATGACAGCCTGACCCTAGTGGGCTTCCGCCGGTCCCAGAACATCGCCTATCGCCCGGCCTGCGAGTCGTGCTCGGCCTGCGTCTCGGCCCGGATTCCGGCGCGCGACTACGTCTTCTCGCGTTCGGAGCGCAAGGTTCTCGCCCGCAATGACGACCTGGAGCGCCACCTCGTCGAGGCCGAGGCGACCATGGAGCAGTTCGATCTGCTCCGCCGCTATCTGCTGACCCGCCATGCCGACGGCGGCATGGCCGAAATGGCCTGGCCCGACTATGTCGCCATGGTCGAGGACACCGCGGTCCGCACCCACATCATCGAATATCGCCTGAAGTCCAAGGATGGCGGCCCCGGTGATCTGGTCGCCTGCGCCCTGGTCGACATGATGAGCGACGGCCTGTCCCTGGTGTACAGCTTCTACGACCCGACCTTGGGGCGTCGCAGCCTGGGCTCCTTCGTGATCCTGGACCACATCGTCCAGGCCCGCCTGACCGACATTCCCTACGTCTATCTGGGCTATTGGGTCAGGGGCTCGGACAAGATGGACTACAAGGTCCGCTTCTCGCCGATCGAGCTGCTCCGTCCCGAGGGCTGGAGCTTGATGTCGGCCCGAGATCGCAAGCCCGCCGAGGGCTGAAGCCCCTCTCGGACGCGCGCCATCAACAGGCGTTCGGCGCTCATCCCCAGACGTCGCCGCCCGCCGCATCGACCCGCGCCCGTCCGCTTGGTAAATTCAGATCGTGACCTGCCGCGCCGGACGTCCCGCATGACCCGCCAGCTGCGCCTGAAACTCAGGCGACCGGTGTCCTATGCGCGCAGCGACTTCGTCACTGGCCCCTCGAACGCCCATGCCCTCGCCGCCCTGGACGCCTGGCCGGGCTGGCACACCGGTTGCCTGGCCCTCGTCGGGCCCGAGGGCTCCGGCAAGACCCATCTGGCGCGCGATTGGGCCGCCCGCGCCGACGCCATCACCCTCGATCGCCTGGCCCCCGCCGTCGCCCACGCGCCGGGCCGTCCCGTCCTGCTGGAGGATGTCGATCTGGGCGTCGATGACGAGGCGCTGTTCCACCTGATCAACATGGCCGGCCACGAGGGCGGCGGGCTGCTGCTGACGGCCAAGACAGCCCCGGTCGCCTGGCCCGCCGCCCTGCCCGACCTGCGCTCCCGGCTCAACGCCATGCCCGTTGCCCTGATCGAGGAGCCGGACGATGTCGTGCTGGAAGGCGTGCTGCGCAAGTTCTTCAAGGCCCGCAGCATTCGTCCGCCCAAGGAGGTCTTTCCCTATCTCCTGCGGCGCATGGAACGGTCGATCCCGGCCGCTCGTGAGATCGTCAAGCGGCTGGACGACGCCGCAGATGACGAACAGCGGCCCATTTCTCGCGCGCTCGCCCGGCAGATTCTCGAGGGAGATACGGAGAATCTTGACCTTTTCCAGGGCTGACTTGCAGCTGTCATCCGTCGGGTTCAAGACCACTTGATCCAACAGATGTCTGAACGGCCGTCTTAGAGTAGAACCGACCATGCCCCTCGCTGCGCCCATCGCCCCTCCGGTCGCCGACGCCGCTAGTCTTGTCCTGGATCCGGACCTGGCGAAGTCGCCGTCGCGGTTCTTCAACCGCGAACTCTCCTGGCTGGCCTTCAACGAGCGCGTCCTCGACGAGAGCAAGAACCCGCGCCATCCCCTGCTTGAGCGCCTGCGCTTCCTGTCGATCTGCGCCAACAATCTCGATGAATTCTACATGGTGCGCGTGGCCGGCCTGAAGGCTCAGGTCCGCGAGGGCGTGCGCGCGCTGAGCCAGGAAGGCCTGACCCCGGCTGAGCAGCTCGAACGGGTCAATGCCGAGGCCGCGGTGCTGATGGCCGACCAGCAGACCCGCTGGCGCAACCTGGCCGCCGAGCTGGCCGACGAAGGCCTCCGCGTCGTCTCCCCCGACCAGGTCACCCTGACCGAGCGCCAGGCGCTGGAAGAGGTGTTCCTGTCGCGGGTGTTCCCGGTCCTGACGCCGCTCGCCATCGACCCGGCCCACCCATTCCCCTTCATCCCGAACCTCGCCTTCTCCCTGGTGCTCAAGCTGCGCCGGGCGGGCGACGGGCGGATGCTCTACGCCCTGGTCCCCATTCCGGCCCAGGTCGCCCGCTTCTGGGAACTGCCGGCCCCGGCCGGCCGTCGCCGCAAGACGGAGCGCAGGTTCATCGCCCTGGAAGGCATGGTCGCCCTGTTTCTCGACCGGCTGTTCCCCGGCTGCGATATCGATTCGCTCGGCGTGTTCCGCCTGATCCGCGACTCGGATGTGGAGATGGAGGAAGAGGCCGAGGACCTGGTCCGCGAGTTCGAGATGCGCCTGAAGCAGCGCCGCCTCGGCTCAGTGGTCCGGATCGAGATCGAATCGGCCATGCCCAAGGAGCTTCGCGTCTTCATCAGCGAGAACCTCCACGCCCAGGACGAGGATGTGGTCCTGATCGACGGCCTCCTGGGCCTGGACGAGCTCAACCAGCTGATCCCCGCCGACCGGCCGGAGCTGAAGTTCAAGGCCTTCGAGCCCCGCTTCCCCGAGCGGATCCGCGACCACGCCGGCGACTGCTTCGCCGCGATCCGCGAAAAGGACATCCTCGTCCACCACCCCTTCGAGAGCTTCGACGTGGTGGTCCAGTTCCTGCGGCAGGCCGCCCGCGACCCCAATGTGCTGGCGATCAAGCAGACCCTCTACCGGACCTCCTCCAACAGCCCGATCGTCGCGGCCCTGATCGAGGCGGCCGAGAACGGCAAGAACGTCACCGCCCTGGTCGAGATCAAGGCCCGGTTCGACGAGGAGGCCAATCTGAAGTGGGCCCGCGATCTGGAGCGCGCCGGCGTCCACGTCGTCTTCGGCTTCGTCGAGTACAAGACCCACGCCAAGCTCTCGATGGTGGTGCGCAAGGAGGGCGATGCGCTGCGCACCTACTGCCACTTCGGCACCGGCAACTATCACCCGGTCACGGCGCGCATCTACACCGACCTGTCCCTGTTCACGACCGACCCGGCGCTGGGTCGGGATTCGGCGCGGCTGTTCAACTACATCACCGGCTATGCGCGGCCCGACCGGCTGGAGAAGCTCTCCTTCTCGCCGGAGACCATGAAGCACGACCTGCTCGACCTGATCGGGCGCGAGGCGGACAATGCCCGGGCCGGCAAGCCGGCGGCCATCTGGGCCAAGCTAAACGCCCTGGTCGATCCGGTGATCATCGACGCCCTGTACGCCGCCAGCCAGGCGGGGGTCTCCATCGACCTGGTCATCCGCGGCATCTGCTGCCTGAGGCCGGGCGTGCCGGGGCTGTCGGACAATATCCGGGTCAAGTCGATCGTCGGGCGGTTCCTGGAGCACGCGCGGATCGTCGCCTTCTCCAACGGCGCGCCCATGCCCTCGGCCGAGGCCCGGGTGTTCATCTCGTCGGCAGACTGGATGCCCAGGAACCTGGACCGGCGCGTCGAGGCCCTGACCCCGGTGGAGAACCCCACCGTGCACCAGCAGGTGCTGCAGCAGATCATGGTCGCCAATCTGAAGGACGAGGCGCAAAGCTGGACGCTGGACGCCCAGGGCCGCTATACCCGCGATCCATCATGGGATCACCCGGGCGCCTTCTCCGCGCACGAGTACTTCATGACCAACCCGAGCCTCTCCGGCCGGGGGCAGAAGGTGAAGGACATGCCGCGCGCGATTGATCATGTGGCCTCGCGCGGACAATAGCCCGGGCCGGCAGGCCGCCGTCATCGACATCGGTTCGAACTCGGTCCGCCTTGTGGTTTACCGGCTGGAAGGCCGTGCGATCTGGACGGTCTTCAACGAGAAGGCCCTGGCCGGACTCGGCCGGGACCTAACCTCGACGGGGCGCCTGTCGCCGGACGGCGTGACCACGGCCCTGATGGCTCTGCGCCGGTTCCGCACCGTGCTGGACGGATGGCCCGCCTCCGAGATCGCCGTCGTCGCCACGGCCGCGGCCCGCGAGGCCCAGGACGGCCCGGCTTTCCTGCAGCGCATCCACGATGAGACTGGCTTTCGGGTCCGGGTCCTGTCCGGCGAGGAAGAGGCCCGCTATGCGGCGCTCGGCGTCCTGGCCGGCCATCCCGACGCCCAAGGGGTGGTCGGGGACCTCGGCGGCTCCAGCCTGGAGCTGATTCGCCTGCCCGACGCCCAGGACGGCACCACCTTGCCGCTCGGCCCCTTCGCGCTCGGCGCGCCGGCCGCCCTCGACAATGACCGCACCCGACGCAAGGTCGACCAGATCCTGCGGCCCGTGGCCGACCGCTTCCAGACCCGCGAGTTCCACGCCGTCGGCGGGGCCTGGCGCAATCTCGGCCTGCTGCACATGGCCATGGCCGACTATCCCCTGCACGTCGCCCACCAGTACGAGATCGGCCGTTCGGACGCCGTCGACCTCGCCCGCTTTGTCGCCCGGCAGTCCAAGGGCTCGCTGGAACGGATCGAGGGGCTGTCCAAGAAGCGCTTCGACACCCTGCCCCATGCCGCCGTCGTGCTGGAGGCGCTGATCGAGCGCCTGGGCGTCGAGCGGGTGGTGATCTCCGCCTTCGGCGTCCGCGAGGGCCTGCTGCTGGAGGGCATGAGCGCCGAGGACCGCGCCAAGGATCCGCTGATCGAGGGCTGCGAGTCCCTGACCGCCCTGCGCGGCCTGATGAGCGACCTCGGACCGGCCCTGGAGGCCTGGCTCACTAGGCCTTTCTCGCGTCTGCCGGCCATGTTCGGCGAACGGGACGGCGTCCTGCTGGCCGCGGCCTGCCGGCTGGCCGATCTTGGCGCCCGTCTGCACCCCGATCACCGGGCGGATCTCGCCTTCGACCAGGTCCTGCGGGCGCCGATCGCCGGCATGAGCCACGCCGAGCGCGCCTTCCTGGCCTCGGTGGCCTTTTCGCGCCATTCCTCGGCGCCCAATCCGCCGGATCCCGCGACCATCGCCCGCGTCCTGACGGTGGAGCGACGCCAGCGCGCCCGGGCCCTGGGCGCGGCCATCCGCCTGGGCTGCGACCTGGCGGGCCGCAATCCGACACTCCTTCCCCATTCGAGCCTGGACATCAGCGGCGAGACCCTCACCTTGTCCACCGATCCGGCCTGGACGGACATGCTGCTCGGCGAGCAGACCACCAAGCGGGCGACCACCCTGGCTCAGGCCCTGAAACTGAAACTCCAGCTGGGCTGAGGCCCGGCGCGTCCCGGAGACGTCCATGCAGCTGTTGATGTCCGCCGCCGCCTTTGAACGGGTCAAGGATCGCATCTCGCCCTTCGCGCCGGGCCTCGACATCATCACCGCCGTCGGGCCGGACAGCTTCCAGCGCAACGGCGCGGACTATCCGGCCGCCTCGGTCGATCCCGACATCGTCTGGACGACGCTCGACGCCTATGCCGGCGGCCAGATGCCGGCCCTGATCGGGGCGATCCTCAAGGGGACCAAGCCCTGCTGGCTGCAGACCTTCAACGCCGGGCTCGACGCGCCGATCTTCAAGTCGATCATGGCCAAGGGCGTGCGCATCTCCAAGAGCAACGCCCAGGCCGTCGCCATCGCCGAATATGTCGTCGGCCACGCGCTCAGCCTGATCCTGCCGATCGACCGCGCTCGCGCCCTCCAGGCGGAGAAGTCCTGGAAGCCCACGCCCTATCGCGAGGTCAGCCAGTCGCGCTGGACCCTGATCGGCTATGGTTCGATCGGCCGCGAGATCGCCCAGCGGGTCAAGTCGTTCGGCGCGCATCTGACGGTGGTCCGCCGCCATGTCGGGTCTGACGATCTGGCCGACCTCGTCACCGACATGTCCGCCCTGCCGGAGGTGCTGCCGCAGTCCGACGTCGTGGTCCTGGCCTGTGCGCTGACCGACGAGACCCGCGGCATGGCCAATGCCGGCTTCTTCGCCGCGATGAAGCCCGGATCGATCCTGATCAATATCGGCCGGGGCGGTCTGGTCGACGAGGACGCCTTGCGCGTCGGGCTCGACACCGACCAGCCGGCCCACGCGGTTCTGGACGTCTTCGCCGTGGAGCCCCTCCCCCAGGACAGCTGGATCTGGGAGCATCCCAAGATCCGGGTCACCGCCCACACCTCCAACTCCGGCCTGGGCACGCCCGGCCGAGGCGACGATCTGTTTGTCGCCAATCTGAAGCGCTACCTGAACGGCGAACCGCTGCTCAACGAAGCGCACCCCAGCGAAGTGGGCCTCTGAGCCTGGGGATAAGTCTGTGGAAGACCTGGGGGCGGCCTGGGAAGAACCTGTGACCGCCCTGGGGACGCGCGAACCGTCCTAGGTCTCGACGATCGCCTTGCCGACGGGCGCCAGGGAGATCAGGGCCAGCTTGAAGTGCTGGATCCCGAACGGAATGCCGATGATGGTCACGCAGAGGCCCGCGCCCAGCACCAGGTGATGCAGGGCCAGGTACCAGCCGCCCAGGACAAACCACACCACGTTCAGCAGGAAGCCGACGGCGCCTGTGCCGAGGTCGCCCCGGTGCGACAGCTCGGCCCGGCTGACCACCTGGCGGCCGAACGGCCAGGCGCTGAACCCGGCGATCCGGAAGGCCGAGAAGGCCCAGGGCAGGCCCACGATGGTGATCGCCAGCAGGACCCCCGACAGCATCCACAGCAGGAATGAGATCCAGCCGCCCAGGATGAGCCAGAGGATGTTGAGCAGCAGGCGCATGGGCTATTCCGCCGCGCTGGCGCGGGGCGCCCGGCGGACTTCGACCACCCGCACCCGCGTGCCGTCCAGCACTAGGGCCAGTTCGCCGCGCTTCAGCTTCAGGGCGTCTTCGCCGAACGCCTCACGCCGCCACCCACTGAGCGCCGGCGTCTTGGCGTTGTCGTCATTGGCGATCAGCTCAAGATCCGAAACCGTGGCGATCAGCTTGGACGCCACGCCGGCGTCCTCGGCGCGCGCCTTCAACAGCACCTTGAGCAGCTCCACGACCGCGCCGGCGGCCGGCGAAGGCGCCACACGGCTGCGCTCGATCACCGGGGCATAGCCCTCAGGATCCTTCAGCGCATCCCGGACGGCGGTCAGCAGGTCGGGTCCAAACCGCGAGCCGGAAAAGCCCTTGGGCACCGAACGGAGGCGGTCGAGCTGGGCGGCGTCGGTCGGCGCTTGGGTGGCGACCTCGTCGATCGCCTCGTCCTTGAGGATCCGGCCGCGAGGCTGGTCGCGCAGCTGGGCGGTGCGCTCCCGCCAGGCGGCGACGGCGCGATAGACGGCCAGATATTTGGCGGTGTGCTTGCGCGGCTTCAGCCTGCGCCAGGCGTTCTCCGGATCGACGTCATAATTGGCCGGATCGCAGAGATTGCTCATCTCGTCGGTCACCCAGGCCAGGCGACCTTCTTTTTCCAGCCGCGCCTTGAGCGTCGGATAGAGCTCGGCCAGGTGGGTCACGTCGGCCAGGGCATAGGTCAGCTGGGCGTCGGTCAGCGGCCGGCGCGCCCAGTCGGTGAACCGGCTGGACTTGTCCAACTCAATCTTGAGCATCTGTCGGACGAGGGCGTCAAAGGCGATCTGCTCGCCATAGCCGGCGGCCATGCCCGCGACCTGGGTGTCGAACAGGGGCGTGGGCATCGCCCGGAGATTGTTGAAGATCTCGACGTCCTGGCGGGCGGCGTGGAACACCTTTTCGATGCTCGGATCGCGCATGACCGCGAGGAAGGGTTCGAGGTCGATCCCCTCCGCGAGGGGGTCGATGACGGCTTCTGCGCTAGGCGCTGCGGCCTGGATCAGGCACAGCTTCGGCCAGTAGGTCGTCTCGCGCATGAACTCGGTGTCCACGGCGACGAACGGCTGGCCCTTAAGCTTGTCACAGAACGCCGCGAGTTCGGCGGTGGTTGTAATCGGCGTCATCAATTAGCTATAGCCCCGCGCGTACCCGAGTCTGCAACCCCGGCGGCGATTTTCTTGAGGTTTTCCATCCCATGAGCGATCTGCCGAACGGGCTCACCTACGCGCAGGCCGGCGTTGATATCGACGCGGGCAACGCCCTGATCGAAAAGATTAAGCCGCTGGCCAAGGCGACCCGCCGTCCGGGCGCGGACGCTTCGCTCGGCGGCTTCGGCGCGCTGTTCGATCTGAAGGCGGCCGGCTATGCCGATCCGCTGCTGGTCTCGACCACGGACGGGGTCGGCACCAAGCTCAAGGTCGCCATCGAAACCAACCAGCACGACACGGTCGGCATCGACCTCGTCGGCATGTGCGTCAACGACCTGCTTGCCCAGGGCGCCGAGCCGCTCCTGTTCCTGGACTATTTCGCCACCGGCAAGCTGAACGTCGATGAGGCCGCCCGCGTGGTGGGCGGCATCGCCCAGGGCTGCACCCTGGCCGGCTGCGCCCTGGTCGGCGGCGAAACGGCGGAAATGCCCGGCATGTACCGCGAAGGCGACTATGACCTCGCCGGCTTCTCGGTGGGCGCGGTCGAGCGCGGCGCGGTCCTGCCGCGGCTGGGCGACCAGGCGGTCGGCGACCTGATCATCGGGCTCAGCTCGTCCGGTCCGCATTCCAACGGCTATTCCCTGATCCGCCGCATCGTCGAGCGTTCCGGCCTCGCCTGGGACGCCCCGGCGCCCTTCTCCGAGGGCCAGACCCTGGCCCAGGCGCTGATGGCGCCCACCCGCATCTACATCAAGAGCGTGCTGCCGCAGATCAAGGCCGGCCGGATCAAGGGCTGCGCCCACATCACCGGCGGCGGCCTGATCGAGAACCCGCCCCGCGCCATCGCCGAGGGGCTTGAGGCCCAGTTCGACTGGAATGCCTGGCCCCTGCCCCCGGTCTTCGCCTGGATGCAGCAGGTCGGCGGCGTATCCGACCACGAACTGCGCCGCACCTTCAACTGCGGCGTCGGCCTGATCCTGATCGTCGCGCCGGAAGATGCGCCGGCGGTGCTGGAAGGACTGCTCGCCGCCGGCGAGGACGCCTTTGTCTGCGGTCAGTTGGCGAAGGCCGGCTGAAGCAGATCCGCCATGAAGGGCGGAACCGAACGGCCGATCGAGACCAGATAGGCGGCCATGGCGCCGGCCACCTGCCGCACGGCCGGCCGGACGCTCATCCGATCGCGCCAGGCCAGCAGGCGGGGGGTTGAACCCGACAGGATCGCGCCCTTCCGCTCCCCGAACAGGGTGGCCATGTAGACGGCGATATCGGCATAGCTGAAGGTTCCGGCCACGAATTCCCGCCCGGCCAGCAGCCGCTCCAGCTCCTCGTGGAACCGCGCCGCGGCCTCGCGCGCCGCCACCGCCGCCGGATCGCCCGGCGTCTCCTCCAGGCCCATCAGCCGGATGATGTGGGGGAAATAGACCTCGTCGGCCTTGTGTTCGATCAGCCTGGCCTCCGCCCGCGCCCGAGGGGTGTCCGGCCAGAGCGCAGGATCGGGCTTCAGGTGCTCGAAATATTCGAAGATCTGGGTGGAATCGAAGATCTCCAGCCCGTCATCGATCAGCACCGGCACCTGGCGCTTGGGATTGATCCTCAAGACATCCGGATGCTTGGGCTCATAGCCGGCGTTCGGGTCGTAGGGCACCATGAAGACCCTGACCGGCAGGCCCTTCTCCAGGGCGGCGATCTCGGCCTTCGCGCCGAACATGCTGAGGGGACCGGAATAGAGGCGCACGGGCGGACTCCTTCGCTGAACTACGAGGGAACATATCAGGAACCGGGAATATTTCCAGCCCTCAGCGCCCGTCGGGGCCGGCCACCACCTTGGCGTCATGCAGCTTGGCGATCTCGCCGCCGGACATCTTCAGCACCTCGGCCAGCACCTCGTCGGTGTGCTGCCCCAACACCGGCGCGGCCACGACGTCGCCGCGCAGGTCCTGCGGGATCGTCGCCATGGCGCCAGGCGCCGGATAGGTCAGGCCGCTCGGGTGGCGGACGTCCTGGAACAGCGGATTGGCCTTGAACAGCCGGGGATCCTCCAGCGCCGCCTCCAGGGTCTGATACGCGCCCCAGGTCACCCCCCCGGCGTCGAAGGCCGGAGTCAGCTCGGCCGCCGTGCGCGCGGCGAAGGCGCGTTCGAACAGGGGATAGAGGCGCGCGCGGTGGGTGAACCTCCGGCCTTCGTCGATCGCGAAGGAGACGCCCAGCTCGGCCTCCAGGGCCGCAACCTCGGCGGCGATGCCCAGGGTCTCCAGCGCCTTGCTCCACTGCTTGGGCGTGATGGCCAGCAGCATCAGCTTCACCCCGTCCTTGGTGGTGAAGTCGCGGCCGAAGGCGCCGAAGATGTCATTACCCATGCGCGGGCGCTGATGGCCGCTCAGCAGGGTCTCGGCCGTGAAGCCGAGATTGGCCATGGTCGCGGCGCCGATATCGGACAGGGGCGCGCGAATCTCGCGGCCGCCCTGCCCCCGCATCCGCGCCAGTAGGGCCGAGACCAGGGTGAAGGCGCAATAGGCGCCGGTCAGCAGGTCCCAGGCCGCCAGCACGTGGTTCACGGGCCGCTCATCCCCCACGGGTCCGGTCATCAGGGGCAGGCCCAGGGCGGAATTGATCGTATAGTCCATGCCCTGTGAGCCATCGGCCCAGCCCATGACCCGGACGCAGATCAGGTCGGGCCGGATCGCGCTGAGCTTCTCGTAGGACAGGAAGCCGTCGACCGGGAAGTTCGTGACGAACAGGCCGCCGTCCTCGCCGGGCGCCGCGGCGAGCCTCTGGGCCAGCTCCCGGCCGGCCGGCTCGACAGGTCGATCGCCACCGACTTCTTGGCCTTGTTGAGCCCCTCCCAATAGAGGCTCTTGCCCTCGTGGCTCAGGGGCCAGCGCTTGAAGTCGGGACCGCCGCCGATGTTGTCGAAACGGATGACCTCGGCGCCCATCTGGGCGAGGTAGAGCCCGCAGGTCGGGCCGGCGACGAAGGCCGCGCCCTCGACCACGCGAAGGCCTTTCAAGAGGTCGTACATGGCGGGGCTCCTGGATGAATGGCCGGTCCTGGCTACCCCAGGCCGCGGCCGTCGGGAAGGATAGCCGTAACGGAACCCTGGTCGGTCGCTTCAGGCGTCTCCAACCTTCTTGTCGCCCTTCAGGAGGGCCACGATCGCCATGCCGTGACCCCGCCCGAGGTCGTAGTCCTCGGCGAGCCAGGCCAGGACCACGCCCGCCTTGAGGTCCTTGCGCAGGACCCCGCCGACGGTGAACCCCTTCTCCGCGGCGATCCGCCGGAAGTCATCTGGAGTGCGGCCGGTCTTGGCCTGGATGTTGTCGAGATAGGCTTGGAAGGACACGGAACCTCACCGTTCAATCTGGGGTCTGGGTCTAGGACGGCTGAATATCGACCGAACCGACAGGATCATCCAGGGCGTGGCGGCCGGCCCGTCGATCAAGCAAGATGTCCGCCACCGAGGGCGCCAGGGCAGAAGGGGGAAACACAATGACCGGCATCGAAGTCCGCTACGCGGCCGAGGATATCGAATTCGTCGGGACCCTGTTCCTGCCCTCCGGCTCGGGCCCAGCGCCGGGCGTGCTGGTCGCCCACGAGTCGCCGGGGATCACCCAACACACCCTGGACGCGGCGCAGCGTCTGGCGGCGTTGGGGTTTGTCGCCCTGGCCACGGACTATCAAGGCGGCGGCCAGGTCGTGACCGATCGCGACGAGACCATGCGGCGCTATGTGCGGTTCATGGCCGACCCCGCCCACATCCAGGCCCGACTAGGCTCGGCCCTGCAGGCGCTCAAGGCCCAGCCCCGGGTGGATGCGACGCGGCTGGCGGCCATAGGGTTCTGCTACGGCGGCACCGGGGTTCTGGAGTTGGCTCGGAAGGGCGCCGAATTGCGCGCCGTGGTGGGCTTCCACTCCGGCCTGGGGACGGCCCGTCCAGAGGACTCGTCCAGGATCAAGGCCAAGGTCCTGGTGCACATCGGCTGTGACGATCCCGTCATCCCCCTGGACCAGCGCAACGCCTTCGAGGCGGACATGACGGCTGGCGGAGTCGACTGGCGCATGACGGTCTATGGCCGCACGGGCCACAGCTTCACCAATCCGGAGGCGGATAGCTGGGGCATGCCGGGCTTCGCCTATCAGGCCGACAGCAACGCGCGAGCCTGGCGTGCGACCGAGGACCTGCTGCGCGAGACGGGCCTGATCTGAAACGAAAAAGCCCCTCCCGGCCGGGGCCGGAAGGGGCTTGAACTGGCTCAGCGGTCGCCCCGATTAGGGCGGCCCGATCAGCCGACGATGTCGGCGTCGGTGAAGAACTGGGCGATTTCGATCTTGGCGTTCTCGAGGCTGTCGGAGCCGTGGACCGAGTTCTCGCCGACGTTCAGGGCGAACAGCTTGCGGATGGTGCCTTCGGCGGCCTGTTCCGGGTTGGTCGCGCCCATGACTTCACGGTACTTGGCCATGGCGTTGTCGCCTTCCAAGACCTGCACCACGACCGGAGCCGAGGTCATGGTCTCGACCAGCTCGCCGTAGAACGGGCGGGCGGCGTGGACTTCGTAGAACTTCTTGGCCTGGTCTTCGGTCATGCGGATGCGACGCTGGGCGACGATGCGCAGGCCCGCGCCTTCGATCACGGCGTTGATCGCGCCGGTCAGGTTGCGCTTGGTGGCGTCCGGCTTGATGATCGAGAAAGTGCGTTCGGTCATGGTCTTGCGAGCTTTTTCTTGAGGAGTTCGGCGGGCGATCCCACCAAAGGGTGCGGGCTTATAGCCGCACCTTGTGACAACGCCAAGCATAGCCCCGGGCATTCCTGCCGCGACGCAGCATGCGGGCTCTGCTAAGGGCGGCGCCGCATGCTGCAGATTCACGATCTCACCTTCGACTCCTGGGGCCGCCGGTTTTTCGACCACGCGAGCGTCAGCCTGCCCGTGGGCGCCAAGGTGGGGCTCGTCGGGCGGAACGGCGTGGGAAAGTCCACCCTGTTCAAGCTGATCCTCGGACAGCTTCACGCGGGCGACGGCGAGGTGGGCTATCCGAAGACCGCCCGGGTCGCTTCCGTGGATCAGGAGCACCCGGCCACGCCGGTGACCCTGCTGGACACCGTGCTCGAGGCCGACCTCGAACGGCACGACCTGATGGGTCAGCTGGACACCGCCGACCCCGAGCATCTGGGCGAAATCTATGCGCGGCTGGCCGAGATCGGCGCGGACCGCGCGCCCAGCCGCGCGGCTGAAATCCTCTCCGGCCTGGGCTTCTCGCACGGCGACCTGGCGCGGCCGATGGCGGAGTTTTCCGGCGGCTGGCGGATGCGGGTGGCGCTGGCCGCCGCCCTGTTCGCCGAGCCCGACCTGCTGCTGCTCGACGAGCCGACCAACTATCTCGACCTGGAAGGCGCGCTGTGGCTTGAGGCCCGGCTTAAGAAGTATCCGAACACCGCGGTCATCATCAGCCACGACCGCGAGATCCTGAACAATTCCTGCGACCACATCCTGCATCTGCACGACGGCAAGCTCGACCTCTATACGGGCGGCTATGACAGCTTCGAGAACCAGCGGGCTGAGCGGGCCCGATTGCAGGAAGCCAACCGCGCCAAGGTCGACGCCCAGCGCGCGCACCTGCAGGCCTTTGTCGACCGCTTCCGCGCCAAGGCGTCCAAGGCGACCCAGGCCCAGTCGCGGCTGAAGATGCTGGCCAAGCTGCCGCCGGTCTCGGCCGTCGCCGCGGAGCACGTCGCCCCCTTCACCCTGCCCTCGCCGGCCCGGCCGCTCGCCCCGCCGCTGATCCGGCTGGAGGGCGTGGCGACGGGCTATGAGAACGCCAAGCCGATCCTGCGCCACATGAACCTGCGGCTCGACCTCGACGACCGCATCGGTCTGCTGGGCGTCAACGGGGCCGGCAAGTCGACCTTCGCCAAGCTGATCGCGGGCGCGCTCGAGGCCCAGGCCGGGGAACTGCACCGGGATCGCCGGATGAAGGTGGGCTGGTTCCACCAGCACCAGATCGAGGCGCTCGATCCCAAGGACACCCCGCTGGAGATCATCCGCCGGGCCATGCCCGAATCCACCGAGGCCTCGCGCCGCTCGCGGCTCGCCCAGTTCGGCCTGGGCGCCCACAAGGTCGAGACCACGGTCGCCAACCTGTCCGGGGGCGAGCGCGCGCGCCTGCTCCTGAACCTGGTGGCCATGGAGGCCCCGCATCTGCTGATCCTCGACGAGCCGACCAACCACCTGGACATCGACTCGCGTCGGGCCCTGCTGGACGCCCTGAACGAGTACGAGGGGGCCGTGATCCTGATCACCCACGACCGGTCGCTGATGGAGCTGGTCGCCGACCGCCTGTGGCTGGCGGCCGACGGGGGGATCGCGCCGTTTGACGGCGACATGGACGACTACTCGAAGTTTGTCATCGAGCGCGCCCGCCAGGCCGCCAAGGGACCGACCCAGGTCCGCGAGGAGGCCCCGCCACCGGCCCCTAAGCCAATGATTCAAAAGACGAAGGTCCCGACCGGCACCGCCCGACGGCGGGCCGAGCAGGCGGAAGCCGCGCTCGCCCGGGCGACAGAGGCGGTGAGCAAACTGGACGAGGCGCTCACCGATCCGGAGGTGTTCGCCAAGAACCCCGGCAAGGCCGCCTATCTGGGCAAGCAGCGCACCGAGGCCCAGGCCAAGCTGGAGGCCGCCGAGGCCGAGTGGCTGGAGGCCGTCGAGGCCTATGAGGCGGTGAAGGGCGAGGGCTAGCGGGCGCAGACGGTCCGGCTATGGTGGCGGCCTGTCCAGGAGCTCCCATGCGTCGCCTTCTTCCGCTGTTCGCCGCCCCCCTGCTGATCGCCGCCGGCCCCGCGCCCAAGCAGCCCGAGGTCGCCGCCGCCGTCGGCGAGGTCAGCCCCGCCCGACTGCAGGCGACCATCACCCGGCTCGTCGCCTTCGGCACCCGCCACACCCTGTCGGATCGGACCTCGCCCACCCGCGGCATCGGCGCCGCCGAGCGCTGGGCGGCCGGCGAATTCGCCGAGATGTCAAAGGCCTGCGGCGGCTGTCTTGAGGTGCAGGTCCCAAAGACCAGCTTCACCGGCCCGCGCATCCCCACCCCCACCGATGTCGGCGCAATCCTCGCGATCCAGAAGGGGACCAGCGATCCCAACCGGGTGATCGTGATCTCCGGCCACATCGACAGCCGGGTCTCCGACCCGATGAACGCGACCTCCGACGCGCCCGGCGCCAATGACGACGGCTCGGGCACCGCCGCGGTGATCGAGGCGGCCCGGGTTCTGTCGAAGCACAAGTTCCCGGCGACGATCGTCTACGCCGTGCTGGAGGGCGAGGAGCAGGGCCTGAACGGCGGCAAGGTGCTGGCCGCCTACGCCCGCGACCACGGCTGGGTCGTCGAGGCCGACCTGAACAACGACATCGTCGGCAACACCCACGGCTCCAGCGGCGCCCATGACGACACCCATGTGCGGGTGTTTTCCGAGGGCACCAAGACCCTGGAAAGCCCGGCCGACGCCAAGACCCGGCGCTATAACGGCGGCGAGGTCGACAGCCCCTCGCGCAACATGGCCCGCTTTATGGACCAGACGGCTGATCGCTATGTGAAGGGCCTGGACGTCGTCATGGTCTATCGCACCGACCGCTTCGGCCGGGGCGGCGACCAGACCGAGATGCTCAATGCCGGCTTCCCGGCGGTGCGCATCACCGAGGCCACGGAGAACTACGACCGCCAGCATCAGGACGTGCGCACCGAGAACGGACGGGCCTATGGCGACGTCGCCTCGGGGGTCGATATCCCCTACCTCGCCCAGGTCACCCGTTTGAACGTCGCCGCCCTCGCCAGCCTCGCCCGCGCCCCGGCGCCGCCGGAGGGGGTGAAGATCGAGGGCGCCGTCTCGCCCGACACCAAGGTCAGCTGGAGCCCCGTCGCCGGGGCGAGCGGCTATCGCATACATTGGCGCTCCACGACCGCGCCCCAGTGGGAGCACAGCCAGGCGGCGGCGACCTCGCCGGTGACGCTGAAGGGCGTGGTGATCGACGACTGGTTCTTCGGGGTCTCGGCGGTCAGCGCGGCGGGCGACGAGAGCCCGGTCGTGTTCCCCGGCCCGGCGGGGGATTTCATCTCGCCGGCGCCAGCGGCGAAATAGGGGCCGGCGGCGCGGCCGCGTCCACTCCCTCACCCAGTGGGGGAGGACCTTGGCCGGCGCACCGAAACGGGGCGTTCGGGCGTTGACGGACTGATGGTCCGCGCTTCTGGTTGACGCTCAAGACCAGGAGCCGCCCATGTCCCTTCGTATCCGCGCCGCCGCCGCGCTCGTCCTGCTAACCGCCGTCCAGGCCGGAAGCGCGGGCGCCGCCCCCAAGCCGGTGATCGATCCGGCCTGCTTCCAGGCCGTGGCCTGGGAGGTGGACCCCTCCGCCGAGCCCATTCAGATCAATGGCTGCCGGCCGGTCTCCCAGATCCCGGCGGCCAACGCCCAGGGCTGGATCGAGTTCGACCGCCCCGACAATGGCGGCTTCATCATGGGTAAGCTGGTCAGCGTGGCCAAGTCCGGCGCCGTGACCTTTGATGTGATCGACAATGGCGGCGGCAGCGGCAATTTCGGCTACCGCGTCACGGGCACGCCCAACGCCAAGGGCGTGCTGGCCAAGAAGGGCCTGAAGATCGCCCTGTCCGGCGGGCACTGATCCCGTCCTTGGGGACGCCGTAGAGAGTTGTCCACGAACCACACGAACCACACGAACCTGGAGCCTCTTGATCAAGGGAGGCGATCCGCAGGGGTCCTGGGAGCCTGTTCGTGCTTTTCGGGTTTTTCGTGGTCCGGTCTTGATGGCCCGTAGGCTTGGCGGGTCCGCCAGGATTTTGACCACGAAAAACACGAAAAGCACGAACGGAGCCAAGCTTAATCACGCGGGCCTCCGTTGAGGCGTCCGTGGGGTTCGTTAGGTTCGTGGGTCTTGATAGGCGCTGACGCTCCGGGCTGGGGTGCGGGCGGAACCTTGGTGAAGCTTGGGGGTTATGTCGGCCTGACATTCCCATTCGGAGCCACACCATGCGCGCCAAGATCATCGCCCCCGCCCTCATGTTCCTCGCCGTCGGCGCGACCCTGCTGCCCGCCACGGCGGCCGAAGCCCGTCATCGCCACGTCACCCATCGCGTCTGGGTCTGCGAGAACCCGCGCCACGCCGGCAACACCGGCACCATCGTCGGCGCGATCGGCGGCGCCCTGGTGGGCAACGCGGTCTCCTCGGGCGGCGGCAAGACGGGCGGCACCCTGATCGGCGCGGGCCTGGGCGGCGTCGCCGGCCACCAGATCGCCAAGCAGCACGCCAAGCGCAACTGCCACTACGAATATCGTTGAGGCTGAAGGGCCGCCTCGCCGCTTCCCCTCGGCCGTCATCCCCGGGCTTGTCCCGGGGACCCCTCTCTCGGCTTTTGCTGAGGCGGGATACGGAGAGGTCAGCACGTCACGTCCATCTCACCGGTGGCGGCGCGAGGGGGCCCCGGGACAAGCCCGGGGATGACGGTGGAGCGAATAGCGCTTGGGAGACCAGACGCCCCCCGCGCTCATGGCGCATAGCTTGACCGGGCCTTCACGCCCCAGTGGCCGTTTTCCAGCGTCACCACATAGATCGAATCAAAGCCGCCGATCACGCTGCCGTCGGCGCGATAGCGGCTGAAGCGGGTGTCGAAATGCACCTTGTCGGGGCCCGCATGGATCACCGCCCGGCGCTCCCAGGCCGAATGGTCCCACTCACTGAACGCGCCGCGCTCAAACATGCCCAGCTGATGATAGCCTGGCTCAATGATCGCCAAGGTCCCTGAGGCCAGGCGCACGCTGGGAAAATTGAAGGTCTTCTCCCAGGCGGCGAGGTCGCGGGCGTTGAAGGCGGTCATGAAGGCGTCGAGGCACGCCATGGCCCCGTCTATGGCGTCCTGGCGCCCGGACCGAACCTGCTCGCTCATGGTGCGTTTCCCTAAATTGGGGCGGAGACGTTTCGTCGCGCCTTCCCTTCGCCGTTTTGGCGGCTATCCTTCATAAAACCGACACGAGCGGAGCGCCGCCCATGAAATTGTCCAAGACGCAGCGGGCCCTGGCTCTGGCTCTCGTCCTCGCCGCCGGCGGCGCCGGCCTGGCGGCGGCCCAGACCAACCCCGTGGAGCCGCTGGTGCTGTCGGACGTGCCCGGCCTGGCCGGCGTGGTGAATGCGGTGACGCCCCCCGCGCAATAGGGCGCGTTTCCGGACTTCCCCACACCCGTTCTCCCCACTCAGCCGGCCCGCCGGAAGGTCAGGTTGTAACGAACGGCCCCGGTGAGCGGGTGCGTCCCCTCACCCAGCGGATGGACGCCGTGAAAGACCAGGCGGTCGGGGCCGCCCCAGACCACAACATCGCCGTGCAGCAGCGGAACCCGCCGGGGTCGGTCGGCGCGGGCCTGTCCGCCCCAGAGGAAGATGGCGGGCAAGCCGATCGAGACCGAGACGATCGGCTGGGTGAAGTCGGCCTCGTCGCGGTCCTGGTGCAGGCTCATGCGGGCGCCCGGGACATAGCGGTTGACCAGGCAGGCGTCCGGCCGGAAGTCCGGGAAGCCGGCCTCGGCGGCGGCGTCCCGCGCCAGGCCCTCGAACAGGGTGGGCATGGGAGGCCAGGATCGGCCCGTTTGCGGGTCGGTCCCCGCATAGCGGTAGCCCCGTGCGTCGGTGATCCAGCCCAGGGCCCCGCAATTGGTCATGGCCGCCGACATCGGCTTGCCGCCCGGCGTGATCTGATGGTGGAAGGGGGCGGCGGCGGCGATCCCGGCGATGTCGGCGACAAGCTCGGAGGCAAGGTCATGGGCCCGGCCGCGCAGCACCATGCCCCGGGGCCAAGGGTCTCCTGGCGGCGGACCGGGGGTTCCGGGGCGAAGAGATCCTGGGCGAAGAGGTCGGAAGCCATGGCCGCATCATGAGCCGCGCCGACGCGGGGCGCACCCCGGTCCTGGCGGTCAAATCGCCCGTTTGGCGGGTTCGTCCGGCCCCTCGCAACTTAACCGGCGCGCGCAGATGTCGCAGCGGCAACCCCAAAGCGTAGACTTATGGTCGACTATCGAGCTGATTCGGCGGACTGAGCGCCGCACAGGCGCTCACCTGCCCGCCGGGGCCGGGGGTGGACGCATGAATTTCTGCAATCGAACGACAATCCCGCAGGACGGCCGGAGCCATGGCGGGGGCCGATATGGATGACCCCGGACTGACGCCTGGCGGCGCGGGGCTTGAGGCCCTGGCGCTCGACCGACTCGCCCGCGCCGTGTGCGACCGGTCGGTCTGCATGCTGGACGAGGCCGGAATTGTGATCGGCTGGAACGCCGGCGGCGCGCGACAGACCCAGTACGAGGCGGCCGAGATCCTGGGGGAGAGCTTCGCGCGCTTCTACACCCCGGAGGACCGCAAGACCGGACTACCGGCCGAGGCCCTGCGCATTGCACGCCGCGACGGGCTCTATGAAGCCGAGGGCTGGCGGATGCGCCGCGACGGGACCAGCTTCTGGGTGCGAGTGGCGATCGAGGCCGTGACCGACGCGGCCGGCCGCAGGATCGGGTTCGCCCAGGTGATGACCGACATCACTGCCCAACGGGAGGCGGAGGCGCGGCGACGGGCCGAGGGCGAGACGGTCCCGGAAGCGACGGGGCTGGAGCGCCGGTCACGGGACCTAGCCCACGACGTCAACAACCTGCTGAGCGTCATCATCGCCGGCGCCGAACTGGGGTTGCGCGGCGCCGGCGAGCCGGAACGCGCGACCCTGCTGTTCGAGCAGATCCTGCGGGCGGCGCGACAGGGCGACGAACTGGTCGAGGCGGTGCGGGCGCTGGGCCAGGGCGCGGCGGCGCACGGGGTGGAGGCGCCCCCTGCCCCGGCCTACACGGCGGGCGGCGAGACGCCGCAGCGGATGGCGCCCCGCCCGGGCGGGCCGCATGTGCTGGTGGTCGACGACGATCCGGCCCTGGCCCTGCTGGCCAGCCAGCTGCTCGGGCATCTGGGGTGCCAGGCCGAGGTGGCGCACAGCGCCCAGGCGGCCCTCGACCGGCTGGCGGCGGCCCCCGATTTCGACCTGCTGTTCTGCGACATCATGATGCCGGGCGGCCTGAGCGGGGTGGCGCTCGGCAAGCGGGTGCGCGAGGCCTATCCGACCATGTCGATCCTGTTGACCACGGGATACAGCGACCGGCTGCAGTACCTGTCGGACTTCCCCATGCTGCGAAAGCCCTATGACCTGGACGCCCTGGAGGCCGCCGTGGCGGCCCTGACGCCCGCCCAGCATTAGCCGCAGCGGACCTCTTTGATGACGCCGGTCTCGGCGTCGTAGAAGAAATTCAGCCGCCGGGGATTGAAGTCCTGGGTCACCGGGCAGGTGGTGCAGGCGACGCGCTGCAGGGCCGGCAGGACCGGGATGGGGATCTCGGTGCGCGGCTGGCCGACCAGCTTCTGGGCTTCATAGGCGCCGCACATGTCGTGCGGCTGCGGGGCCGGGTTCTGGGGCGGCGGCTGCGGCTGGGGCGCGGGCTGCGGCTGGGGCGCCGGCGCGGGCGGGTTGCTGGCGCAGCTGACCAGGGTGAGCGCCAGGGCGGCGAGCGCGGCGGAGCCTGCGATGCGACGGATCATGCCTGTTTCTCCCAGCCGCGGCCCTGCTGTTTCCAGTAACTGACCGGCAGGCCGGACTTGCGGAACACGCTCCACTGGCGGCGCGCCTGGGCGAGCGCGGCCTCGTCGGCGCCGTCGAACATCACCACGCAGCGGGTGAAGGGTGTGACGTCGCCCGGCTCGGCGCCGTCGACCAGGAACAGGGCGTCGGCGGAATTGGGATTGTCCTGGCCCTCGGTCAGCAGGATCGGCTGGCGCGCGGCGCCGGGCTCGTCGGCCGGGGCGTGGGGCAGGAAGCTGTCGTCGCGATAGGCCCAGAGCCAGCCGTCGAGGTGCTCGACCCGGTCCTTGCCGGCGGCGCGGACAATGGCGCGCCAGCCCCGGGCCAGCGTCTTCTCCAGGAGCTCCGGCAGGGCCTGGTCAAGGCTGGTGCGCTCCAGATGGTAGAACCAGACCTCGCAGGGGGCGGCGGCGGTCATCCGCGGACCAGGTTGGAGATGGCGGTCATCACCTCCTCCGGATGGGTGAACATGGCCAGGTGGCTCAGGTCCTCCCGCAGGGTCGGGCGGCCGAGCGAGCGGGCGTGGGCGGCCTCGTTCTCATAGGCGCGGCTGAAGCGCAGATAGCTCCAGGCGACCTCGTCGGGCAGGTCGAGGTCGGGGGCGACCTCCTCCAGGAAGGCGAGCGGCGTCGGGCGCAGCTCGTCGCGGAACACGGCGCGAGCCGTGGGATCGTCGATCATGCCGGCGACGGAGTCGGGCGGGAACCATTCCTCCCAGCGCGGCACGAGCCCGTCCGTGGCGGTGGCGCGCAAGGCGGCGGCGAACTGATCGCCCGTGGTGTCGAGCCAGCTCCGCCCGGGGTGCGGCAATATGGCGTCGGCATAGACCACCTGCTCGATCATGCCGTCGGCCGCCGCGACGACGGAGGGGGCGAGCCCGCCGGCGCTAGAGTGGACCACCAGAGCCGCCGGCCCCTTGCCGTTGATCTGGCGCGCCACGCCCTTGCCGATGACCGGGTAGTAGGGCTGAGGCACCAGGCTCAGGTCGGGAATGGCCGGAAGCTGGATGTCGAACCCGCGCTCATGCGCCTCGGCCGCGACCGCCAGCCAGGCGGACGGGCCGATCAGCGGGCTGTGCAGGAGGATCAGACGCATCTCGCCTCTATTCTTCGTAGTGCTCCGCCACCATCCGGTTGAGCAGCCGGACGCCGAATCCCGTGGCGCCGTCGGGAATCGTCGGCACGGTAGACGGTTTTTTCCAGGCGGCGCCAGCGATGTCGAGATGGGCCCACGGCACGCCGTTGACGAAGCGCTGGATGAACATGGCCGCGGTGATCGACCCGCCGGGCCGGCCGCCGGTGTTCTTCATGTCGGCGATCACGCTGTCGATGTTCTTGTCGTAGTGGGCGGGCATCGGCATGCGCCAGAGCGGCTCGGCCTCGGTCTTGGAGGCGGCGAGGAGGTTCTCCGACAGCTCGTCATTGTTGGAGAACAGGCCGGCCACGTCGTCGCCCAGCGCGATGATGATCGCCCCGGTCAGGGTGGCGAGGTCGACCATGAACTTGGGCTTGAAGCGCTCCTGGCAGTACCAGATGGCGTCGGCCAGGACGAGGCGGCCCTCGGCGTCGGTGTTGATGATCTCGATGGTCTGGCCGGACATGGAGGTGACCACGTCGCCGGGGCGCTGGGCGTTGCCGTCGGGCATGTTCTCGACGATGCCCAGGATGCCGACGGCGTTGACCTTGGCCTTGCGGCCGGCCAGCACGTGCATCAGGCCGGCCACGGCGGCGGCGCCGCCCATGTCGGTCTTCATGTGCTCCATGCCGTCGGCGGGCTTGAGGCTGATGCCGCCGGTGTCGAAGCAGACGCCCTTGCCGACGAAGGCGATGGGCTGGGCGTCCTTGTCCTTGGCGCCGTTCCAGCGGATCACCGCCAGCTGGCTCTCGCGGACAGAGCCCTGCCCCACCCCGAGTAGCGAGCCCATGCCGAGCTTCATCATCTCGGGCTCGCCGAGCACCTCGACCTCGAGGCCCAGGCGTTCGAGCTCCTTTACCCGGCGGGCGAACTCGGCGGGATAGAGGACGTTCGGCGGCTCGGAGACTAGGTCGCGGGAGAAGGTCACGGCGTCGGCCAGGGCGGCGAGCGGGGCGAAGGCGTCGAGCGCCACGTCCGGGGTCTCGGCGGTGATCTGGGCCTTGACCAAGCTGGGCTTCTTCTCGGCCGGCTCCTTGGTGCGGTAGGCGTCGAAGCGGTAGGCGGCCAGGCGCACGCCCAGACCGGCGCGGGCGCTGAGCGCGGCGGAGGCGGCCGGCAGCTTGACCCGCAGGGTGGTGAGGCCGGAAGCCTTCACCGCACCGTAAGCCGCGGCGGCGGCCGTCTCGGCGGCCATTTCGTCAAAGGCGTCGGCCTTGCCCGCGCCGACCAGCAGCAGGCGGGCGGCGAGGCTGGATTCGGGGGCGAGCACGTCCAGGATCTGGCCCTTGGCGCCGGTGAACCGGGCCGCGCCGACCGCGCGGGCATAGGCGCCGCCCTCGAGGCCGGCGGCCTCGCCTTCGAACACCACGATGGCCAGAACCGCCTTTTCAGGAAGCGGCGCGTCCGCCACGACGAACTCGATCTCCATCATAATCTCTCAAAATCCTGGACCTGGCGCGGCCTGCGCCCCACATAGGCCTTACCCCACGCGACCGTTGCGGCGGTTGTGCGGCGCGGCGACGCATGGTTTAGAGCAGGTTCGCCCGCCGGGCGCGCCAAATTCTCGGCGAGATCCCGATTTTCTTCAGCATGCGTCTGATCGACCGTTACCTGCTGCGACAGCTTCTCGGCCCGACCGTGCTCGCCACGATCGCCCTGGCCGCGGTCGCCCTGTTGTCGACGAGCCTGTCGCAGCTGGACATCATCGTCAGCCAGCGCCAGAGCGCCCTGGTGTTCCTGGAAGTGACGCTGCTGGCTATGCCGCAGCTGATCAACATGATCCTGCCCATCGCGCTGCTGGTCGCCGCCCTGGTGGCGCTGAACCGGCTGCATGTGGACCAGGAGATCGTGGTCTGTTTCGCCGGCGGCATGAGCCGCTGGCGGGTGATCGCGCCGGCCATGTGGCTGGCCGCGGGGGTCACGGTGATCGCGCTCGTCCTGAACCTGTGGGTCCAGCCGGCGGCCGCGCGGGCCAGTCGCGAGATCCTGTTCCAGGTGCGCACCGATCTGGCCGCCACCCTGGTGCGCGAGGGCGAGTTCACAGAGCCCGCGCCGAACCTGACCGTCTACGCCCAGACCATCGATTCCGGCGGACTGATCCACAACCTGTTCATCCACCAGGCCAAGAGCGACGGCGGGGCCTCGACCTACATCGCCGACGAGGGCCGGATGGCCAAGCGCGGCGGCAAGCCGGTGCTCTTGATGCACCGCGGCTCGAACCAGGAGTTCAGCAAGACCGGCGTGCTGAACTTCCTGTCCTTCGACGACTATGTGTTCGACCTGTCGCAGTTCCTGACCGGCGACGAGATGGTCCACTACAAGCCGTCGGACCGCTATCTGCATGAGCTGCTGTTCCCCGACCTGACCCAGGACTGGGAGAAGAAGAACTATTGCAAGCTGCTGGCCGAGGGTCATTCGCGCCTGTCGACCCCGCTCTACAACATCACCTTCATGGCCTTTGCCCTGTGGGCCATCATCGGCGGCGGCTTCTCGCGCCTGGGCTACGGCCGGCGCATCGCCTCGATCGGCGGGGCGCCCCGGCCGTCCGAATCCTGGGCTTCGTGATCCAGGCGGGCAGCGAGGACGCGGCCTGGATCAATGTGCTGCAATATGTGGTCCCCGTCGCCGCCTGCGCCTGGGCCCTGGCCGGGATCTTCCGCCAGCAGGTGGCCAAGCCGTCGCTGTTGCGCCGTCACGCCGCGCCGCCGCTCGCGCCCGCGGGGGCCGCATGACCTTCGTCGGCCGCCTGGACCGCTATGTCCTGACCCGTAACTTCGTCGGCATCGCCGCGGCGCTCGCCGTGCTGTCGGCGGTGATCCTGCTGATCCAGTTCGTGGACCTGTCGCGCTCGGTGGGCGTGCGGGCCGACGTCACCGTCGCCCAGCTGTTCGGCCTGACCCTCTTGAAGGCGCCGGCGCTTATCCTGCTGCTGCTGCCCTTCGTCTTCCTGTTCGGGGGGATCAGCGCCTATGTCGGGCTGAACCGCCGCAGCGAGCTGGTGGCCATGCGGGCGGCGGGCGTCTCGGCCTGGCGCTTCATCCTGCCCTCGGCGGTGGCGGCCTTCCTGGTCGGCCTGACCTCGATCACCCTCCTGAACCCCGTGGCCTCGGCGCTCAGCGCCCGCTTCGAGAGCGAGCGCGCCCGGCTGATGGAGAACTACCTGACCGACACGCCCAAGGACGTCTGGCTGCGCCAGGGCGACGACCGCAACCAGATCGTGATCCACGCCAAGGTGCGCGACACGGTGGATGGCACGGTGCGGCTGCGCGGGGTCTCGCTGTTCGTCTATCAGAAGAACAAGGACGGGGCGCCGCAGTTCAAGCGCCGGCTGGAGGCCGCCGAGGCGCGGCTGCTGCCCGGCTTCTGGAAGCTGACCGACGTGCAGGAGGCCACCGCCGGCGAGAGCTCTGTGCGATCCGATTCGCTGTCGATCCGCTCCAGCCTGGATTCCGAGTCGGCGGCCGAGCGATTCTCCTCGGCCGAGGCGATCGCCTTCTGGCGCCTGCCTGCGGCGATCCGCATCACCGAGCAGGCCGGCTTCTCCGCCAACCGCTACAAGCTGCGCTTCCAGCAGCTCATGGCGACCCCCCTGTTGTTTTCGGCCATGTCGATCCTGGCGGCGGCGTTTTCCCTGCGCCTGGTGCGGCTTGGCGGGCTCGGAGGCCTGGTCGGAGCCGGCGTGGCGATCGGTTTCATCTTTTTCTTCTTCAACGAATTCTCCGGCGCCCTGGCCGGCGCCGACATCATTCCGCTGTTCGCCGCGGCCTGGGCCCCGCCGCTTGTCGCCCTGCTGTCGGGACTGACGCTGCTCTGCTACACCGAAGACGGTTGAATCGCTGGCGCACCTCGCTATCCATCCGCAGTATCGGCCTCGAAAAGGATCCGTCACGTCCATGAGTTCAGGCAGGCGCACAGCCTCGGTCAAACGCGGCCTGCTCGCGGGCGTCGCCCTGCTGGTCCTGTCATGGACCGGCGCGGCGCAGGCCCAGACGAGCGCCGTTCAGGCGGGCCATCCGAACCCGGCCAAGACCGGCATGGGCCCCATCCGGCCGAACCGTCCCGTCGTGGCCGCGGCCAGCGACGGGCTGAAGGACGGCGAGCTCTACCTCGAAGCCGACCTGGTCACGCGCAACGACAAGACCAAGATCACGACGGCCGAGGGCTCGGTCGAGGTCCGCTACGAGGGCCGCACCCTGCGCGCCAACCAGCTGGTCTATGACGAGGCCCGCGGGGTGATGACCGCCAAGGGCGAGGTCCAGATCCTCAATCCCGACGGCAGCGTCGAGTTCGCTGACCAGATCGTGCTGGACGACGCCATGAAGGCCGGCGCCGCCGAGGGGTTCTCGGCGCGTATGCCCGGCAACATCAAGATGGCCGGCGCCAGCGCGATCCGCCGCAACGGCGAGGTCAATGAGCTGAACCGGGCGATCTATACGCCCTGCGACATCTGCGCGAAGGACGGTTCGCCCAAGACCCCGACCTGGTCGATCCGGGCGGACAAGGTGGTGCAGGACCACGCCCATCAGCTGGTCTATTACCGCAATGCGGTGATCCAGATCATGGGCGCGCCGGTGCTGTTCCTGCCAGTGTTCTGGCATCCCGATCCGCAGGCGGTGCGCAAGTCCGGGTTCCTGGAGCCGCGCTTCGGCCAGTCGAACCGCCGGGGCCTGTCCTATGAGCAGCCCTATCTGCAGGTTCTGTCAGACTCTTCGGATGTCACCGTAAGTCCCCAGATCAACACGAAAGTTAACCCGTTCATCAATGCGCATTACCGGCAGCGCTTCTATTCCGGCGCGCTGGACGCCCGGGTCGGCTACACCCACGACACCGACTTCGACGGCAAGGGCCACGCCTTTGGCGACGACACCTCGCGCAGCTATGTGCTGGCGTCGGGCTCCTTCGCGCTGAACGACAAGTGGCGGTGGGGCTTCACCGCCGAGCGCGCCTCCGACGACCGGATCTTCGACAAGTACGAGGTGGGCGACGTCTATGTGGCCCGCGGCCCCTATGTGGCCGACGACCGTCGCCTGATCTCGCAGCTCTATGCGACCCGCCAGTCGGAGAAGTCCTGGTTCTCGGCCGGGGCCTTCTCGATCCAGGGCCTGCGCACGAGCGACAATGATCGCACCTTCCCGGTGGTCGGGCCGCTGATCGAAGCCCGGTGGGAGCCCAATGTCGACCTGCTGAACGGCCGCCTGCGCCTGTTGGGGTCTGCCGTCGCGCTCACCCGCGACCAGTCGCCGTCCAACGCCGCCCTGCCCGGTCTCGACAGCCGGCGGATCACCGCCGAGGCGGACTGGCGGTCAAACTACACGCTCTCCAGCGGCATCCGCATCTCGCCCTTCGCCGACGTGCGCGCCGACGGCTTCAGCATCGGCGACATGAGTGGCATGTCGAGCTCGTCCAAGACCCAGGGCCGCGGCCTGGCCGTGGCCGGCGCCGATTTCACTTGGCCCTTCGCCCGGCGGTTCAAGACCTCGACCGTAGTCCTTGAACCTGTTGCACAAATCGCCGTTTCGCCCAAGGCGACCCAGATCGTGGTCAGCCGGTCGAGCACGGGGGTGGCGACCTATCTGGACGAAGACACCCTGGCCTTCGAGTTCGACGAGACCAATCTGTTCCGGGCCAACAAGTTCCCCGGTTACGATCTCTATGAGGATGGCGCGCGCTGAATGTCGCCGGGCGGGCCTCGGTCTTCTGGGACGACGGCCGTCGGGCCAGCGTGCTGATCGGGCGCAGCTTCCGCGACACCAACAACAGTGTGTTCTCCTCCACCAGCGGGCTTGCGACCAAGTCCTCGGACTGGATCGTGGCCACCGACGCCCAGCCCATGAAGGGCGTGTCTTTCTTCGGCCGGGCCCGGCTGGACGCCGACGACCTGACCGTTCAGCGGGCCGAAGCCGGGGTGAACGTCACCCTGAAGCGCGGCAACGGCTACTTCCGCTATCTCAGCAATGTGGCCGACGCCAATGGCTCCAAGGTCGAGAACCTGGATATGGGCGGCGAGGTCTATCTGTCCAAGCACTGGGGCCTGACGGCCTATGGCAACCGCGATCTGGTCCAGGACGCCTGGGTCATCCGCGACATCGGCGTGGTCTATCGCGACGAATGCACCCGCATCGACGTGATCTATCGCCGCGAGGACACCGTGGTCGGCCGGCTGGGTCCGTCCGAATCCATCGCCGTGCGCCTCACCCTCGCCACATTGGGCGGACCGATGTATGCCAACTAAAATCACCGGCCGGGACGGCTGTCCCGACCGCCAGACGTCGATCCAAGGAATGCACCACTCCATGATGCGCGCGCGTAAAGTCACGGGCCTTCCGGCGCGCGGCGCTGTCCTTCTGGCCGCCCTGGCGTTGACCGCCGCGCCCGGCCCCGCCGCCGCACAGGCCACCGCCGCGCCCGCGGGCGCGGAAGCGCCGCCGGCCGACGCGGCCCCCGCCCCGCGTCCCGGCCTGTCGGAATCCGTCGCCGCCATCGTCAATGATGAGATCATCTCGACCTATGACCTGGCGCAGCGCATGCGCCTGGTCATCGCGACCTCGGGCGTCCAGCCCACCGAACAGAACCTGCCCCAGTTCCAGCGCGAGGCCCTGATCGGCCTGGTGGACGAGCATCTTCAGATGCACGAGCTGCGCCGCGTCGAGAAGGAACAGAAGATGAGCCTGATCGCCGACGATCAGGAGGTCGACGAAGAGATCGCGGCCATGGGCAAGGAAAACAATCTCGGCTTTGACCAGTTCAAGGCCCAGCTCGCCGCCCAGGGCATCGGCATCGACACCCTGCGCGCCCAGATCCGCGCCCAGACCAGCTGGTCGCGCTGGATCCGCGGCCGCTACGGTTCGCGCCTGCGCATCGGCGAGGACCAGATCAAGGCCCAGCTGGAGCGCATCTCCGCCGCCGCCAGCAAGCCCCAGTACCAGATTTCGGAAGTGTTCCTGGACGCCAACCGCGTCGGCGGGATGGAAGTCGCAGTGAACGGCGCCAATCAGCTGGTCACCCAGATGCAGCAGGGCGCGCCGTTCCAGGCCGTGGCCCGGCAGTTCTCCGCCTCGGCCACCGCGGCCAGCGGCGGCGATGTGGGCTGGATCTCCAGCGGCGAAATGGCCCCCGAGGTCGAGGCCGCCGTCGCCGAGATGCGCCCGGGTCAGCTGTCCAAGCCGATCCCGGTCCGGGACGGGGTCTACATCATCTATCTGCGCGACAAGCGGTCGGGGTCCGACGCCACGGTCGTCAATCTGAAGCAGGCCGCCGTCGCCCTGGCCGAAGGGGCGCCCGCGGACCAGGTCGAGGCCGCCACGGCCAAGCTGAACGCCCTGCGCGCCCAGGTCACCGGCTGCGGCGACCTGGAGGCCAAGGCCGCCAAGGTCAGCGGCGTGGTCGCCGGCGATCTCGGCGAGGCGGAGATCAAGGACCTGGCGCCGGCGTTCCGCGAGGCCGCCCAGAGCCTGCAGGCCGGTCAGGTGTCGCAGCCGATCCGGACCTCCGCGGGTCTTCACCTGCTGGCCGTCTGCGGCAAAAGGTCTGGTGGCCAGGAAGCCATGAGCCATGATCAGATCGAAAATCGTCTATACGGGCAGCAACTGAGCATGATTGCGCGGCGTTACATGCGTGATCTCAGGAACTCCGCCACGATCGAGACGCGCTGATCCCCTATTCGGGATTAGGTTTCTGGTTCTTGTGAACTTCGATCAGTCACATCTGAACAGCGCCAGCTCGAGGGAGTCGCTCGAGCCTCGAGGTACGGTGAAAAACGGTCCGCTCGCCCTGACCCTTGGGGATCCCGCCGGGATCGGCCCCGAAATCGTGGTCAAGGCCTGGGCCCAGCTCCGCGAGTCCGGGCCCCGCTTCCTGGTGGTCGGCGACTATCAGTCCCTGGCCTCCGCCTCGGCGGCCGGCGGCGGGGTCGTGCAAAGGATCACCGCCCCGGACCAGGCGGCCCGCGTGTTCGCCGACGCCGTGCCGGTGCTCGACATGCCGCTCAAGGCGCCCGTGGTGGCGGGCCAGCCCAGCCCCAGCGCCGCGCCCTCGGTGATCCAGTGGATCGAGACGGCGGTGGGCCTCGCCCTATCCGGCGCGGTCTCCGGCCTGGTGACGGCTCCGATCGCCAAGGCGCCGCTCTATGAGGCGGGCTTCAAATTTCCCGGCCATACCGAATTCCTCGGCGAACTGACCCAGGCGGCCCGCTATGACGGCGCGCGCGGGCCGATCATGATGCTGGCCGCGCCGGGCCTGCGCACCACCCTGGTGACCGTCCACGAGCCCCTGGCCCGCGTGCCGGGCCTGTTGTCGGTGGAGCTGATCGTCAATGCCGGCCTCGTCACCGCCCAGGCCCTGCGCCGGGATTTCGGGATCGCCGCGCCGCGGGTGGCGGTGGCCGGCCTGAACCCCCACGCCGGCGAAGGCGGCGGCCTGGGACGGGAGGACGGCGAGATCATTGAGCCTGCGATCCGCGCCCTGCGCGACCTGGGGGTCAACGCCACCGGCCCGCATCCGGCCGACAGTCTGTTCGCCGCCGAGATGCGCGAGCGCTATGACGCGGTCCTGTGCATGTATCACGATCAGGCGCTTATCCCTGTGAAAATGCTGGATATGTGGGGCGGTGTTAATGTGACGCTTGGCCTGCCGATCGTCCGCACTTCGCCCGATCACGGGACCGCCTTCGACATCGCCGGCCGCGGGCTGGCGCGGGCCGACAGCCTGGTCGCCGCCCTGCGGATGGCCGAGGACATCGTCAGTCGCAGGGCCGCATGAGCGCGCTGGAAGACCTGCCGCCGCTTCGCGAGACCCTGGCGGCGCACGACCTGCTGGCCAAGAAGAGCTTCGGCCAGCACTTCCTGCTGGACCTCAACATCACCCGCAAGATCGCCCGCCTGGCCGAGGTCGGCGAGGGCCAGAGGGTGATCGAGGTTGGGCCGGGCCCCGGCGGCCTGACCCGCGCCCTGCTGGAGACCGGCGCCCGGGTGACGGCGGTGGAGATGGATCCGCGCTTCGAGCCCCTGCTCCATGAGCTGTCGGCGGCGGCGGACGGACGGCTGACCCTGGTGATCGCCGACGCCCTGAAGGTCGACGAGGCGCAGCTGGCGGGGGGCGAGCCGGCGGCGATCGTGTCCAACCTGCCCTACAATGTCGGCACGCCGCTGCTGATCAAGTGGCTGACCGGCCCCTTCACCCCGGTCAGCATGACCCTGATGTTCCAGAAGGAGGTCGCCGAGCGGATCGTCGCTGAACCGGGATCCGAGGCCTATGGACGGCTGGCGGTGATCTCCCAGGCCTGCGCGCGGGCCCGGCTGGTGATGGACGCCCCGGCGCGCGCCTTCACCCCGCCGCCCAAGGTGGATTCGGCCGTGGTGCGGCTGGTCCCCCGCGAGGACCGCCCTGCCCCCGCCCGGCTGGCCGCCCTGCAGGCCGTGACCCAGGCGGCGTTCGGCCAGAGGCGCAAGATGCTGCGGGCCAGCCTGAAGGCGCTGGGCGGCGGCGAGCTGTGCGAGGCGGCGGGCCTGGCCTCGGACATCCGCGCCGAGACCGTGGGGATCGAGGGGTTCCTGGCCCTGGCGGACGCGCTGATCGCGCGGCGGGCCGGCTAGTCGGGCTGATTGTTCACCCGGGCGCGGGCCCGGCATTCGGCGCGGTAGAGGTCCGGACCGGCGTGATCCTCGAAGCCGAGGGGCCCGGTCGGATATTCTGGACAGCGGCTTTCCTGGCGGGTCGACTCGCCCAGGGCCAGGCCGAGGGCGAAGGACGAGTGATCCCCGCCATAGCCGCCGAAGCGGCCAAAGCCCGGGCCGCCATAGCCATAGCCAAAGCCGCCGCGGCGGCCGCCCTTGGCCTCGCTGACCGCGAGCGTCAGGGTTCCCGTCTCGCCGATCGGCATGACCGACACCGCATAGGCGCTGCGATAGCCGCCGGAGCCGACCGTGACGCCGACCTCGCCATGCACCTTGCGCGGGGCCTGGGAGGTGGTGACGCCGTCCGGGGCGCCGTCATCGAGGTCGACGGGCGGGGCCTTCTTGATCCAGCTGTCGATCTGGGCGGCGGTGTCGGCGGAGGTGGTCGTGGAGCTCGTCTGGGCGGGCGCGGCGCTGGCGGCGGCCGTCACCGGGGCCGGCGCGGTCGAGATCGCTTCCTGGGCGCCGGCGGTCGATGCGGCGGCCAGGGCCGCGGCCAGGGCGGCGAACAGGGGGATGCGGGTCATGGCGGGCCTCGTCAGCAGGATCGCAGCTTCGCGGTCGAATGCGGCGAGGCCAAGGCCCTAGTGTAACAGGCTGGCCGCGCCATCCCAGGCGAGTTTGCCGCCGACCAGGATCAGCAGGACATAGATGACCTGGTAGAAGCGCTCGGCGGGCACCCGGCGGACCAGCCAGACCCCGGCCCAGGTCGAGCCGATGGCCACCGGCAGCAGCACCGCCGAGGTGGACAGGCTGGCGCGGGTGAACTGGCCGAGCGCCAGATAGGCCGGCACCTTCATCCAGTTCACCGCGGCGAAGAACAGGGCGCTGGTGCCGATGAACACGTCGCGCGGCAGGCGCTTGGGCAGGACGTACATCTGGAAGGGCGGGCCGCCGGCGTGGCTGATCTGGCTGGTGAAGCCGGCCGCGGCGCCGGCCAGGACCCCGCGCCAGGGCAGCCCCTCGGGACGGGGCTCGGGCAACTGGGCGCCGCCGCGCTCGACCCACAGGCGCTGGACCGCAAAGACGACCGAGATGGCGCCGATCGCCAGTTCCACCGCCCCGGGCTTCACGAAGGCGGCGAGCGCATAGCCGGCGAAGATCCCGACCGCGGCGCTGGGCAGCATCAGGATCAGGATCTTGCGGTCCCAGGTGCGGCGGAAGGCCCAGACGCTGACCACGTCCTGGACGATCAGGATGGGCAGGGTGATCGAGGCGGCGGTGACCGGCGAGACGGCCAGCGCCATCAGCGGCACGGCGATGACGCCGATGCCGGCGAAGCCACCCTTGGCCAGGCCCAGGATGATGACCGCCGGAACAGCCAGCGCATAGAACAACGGATCGGTGATCATGGACGCGTCCCGCGACGGCCAGGCCGTCCCCAGGGCTTCCCTAGAGGGCCGCGACCCGCTCCGCCAGGGCCCGGTTCACCGCCTCATAGGCCGGGACGAAATCGCGCGCGATCTGGGCGGCCGAGAAGGTGGCCGGGATCAGACCGTGCAGATCCTCGCCATGGCGCAGATGGGTCCCTTGCCCGTCCGGCTCCAGCTCGAAGTGGTGGCGGCCGCGGAACAGCAGCGGGACGGATCCCGCCCAGGCCAGGCTGCGGCCGCGCTCGCAGGCCACCAGGGTGACGGTCTGGCGGATGACGCCGGTGGGCCGGGCCAGATTGCGGAACACCATGGGGATGCGGGCGCCTAGCCGGGCCTCGCCGCGAGCCTCCAGATTGAGCGGGTTCCATTCGCCGTAGCGGGCGAAGTCGGCCAGCACGTCCCAGACGGCCTGCGGCGGGGCGGCGATCCTCGCCTCGGTGCGAATCAGCGGCATGGGGGAAGCAATCCTCGGCGGGGCGACTGAGGGGCAATATGGCGGGGTCCGAGGCTGTCGCCTAGCGGGCGGGCGCCCGGCGCCCAAAGGTTCCGCGACGGCTGCTCACGAAAGCTTGATCCGCCCCATGGTCAAGCCTAGGCTTCACCCAGTCCTTCGCGTGATTCCGACTCCGTGGTGGCGTCGGGCTCCTCAGCTGGACATTCGGGAGAGAAACCTCATGAAGAAGTCCGCCATTCTGACGACTGTTGTCGCCCTGGCCGCCGCCGCGTCGCTCGCCGCCTGCAGCAAGCCGAAGGAAGAAGCCGCCGCTCCGGCCGCTGACGCCGCCGCTGCTCCGGCTGCTGCGCCGGCCGCCGACGCCGCCGCTGCTCACCCTGCTCTATGGCTGCGGTCTGCGGA